>JAJEBT010000169.1 GCA_022822405.1 Alphaproteobacteria bacterium | reverse complement strand
GATCCTGGCCGGCTTCTGGGGATCGGGCAGTACCCGCAATATGGTATCGATGTAGAGCGTGAAACCGGTTGCGGGTTCGCCGTCCCCATCGTCACCGATCGATGCCATGTAGCGTCCGCCCGAGCCAATCTCGCCGCGCTCGTTCCTGCAGAAGAACGTGAAACTGACCCCGGTGTGGTATTCGAAACCGCGATTCTCGACCGGGTCGATCGTAATGTCGAGATCGGACCTGCGTTCGGCGAGACCGTCGAAGACAGTGCGCAGCCGGTCCAGTTCCTGCGCGGCGGGAGCGGGCAGCGTCAGCCTGTCCAGGATCGTCAGGGCCTGTTGGGCGGGACCAGTACCTTCCAGCAGGAGGCAGAGGGTCTCCGTGATCGGCGTGTCAGCCTCGCGAACGGCGCCGGCATCCTTCCTGTCGAGTGCCTCGCGCAGAGCCCGTCTCTCCGCTTCCGGCAGACCGGTCTCGTCGAGGAGGAGTGGCACCAGCGGTGGTATCGTCAGATCCAGCGACAAACGGGGAAGGCCGATCTCGCGCAGCGAATCGGCGGCCATCTGGATGATCTCGATGTCTGCCATGGCGCTGCCTGCACCGATCAGTTCTGCGCCGGCCTGGGCGAACTGCCGCTCGGGACGCAGCTGGGCGCTGCGGACGCGGAGTACTTCGCCGGTATAGACAAGCCGCAACGGCCTGGGCGCATCCGCGAGTCTGGTCAGCGCGATCCGGGCAAGTTGCGTTGTTATGTCGGTCCGCACGCCCATCATGCGTTGCGATACCGGATCCATCAGGCGGAAAGTCTCGTTTGCCATCGCGGCGCCGGCGCCGCTCATCAGGCCTTCCTCGAACTCGACGAGCGGCGGCTTCACGCGTTCATAGCCGTAGCTCGCGAAGGTTGCAGCCAGGGTCTCGCGGATACCAGCCTCGAAGGCGGCTTCGGGCGGAAGGATATCGCGGAATCCGGCGGGTAGCAGCGCTTTCCGTCCGGTCTCGTTCATGACGTGTCCCCTTGCCGGTATGGCCTTTTTGGTGCGTGTGCCTGCATGAGACGGTCCTTCCTTGCCGCGCCGCCGGCCGCGGCTCAGAAGGACAACGACCTCACCTGCACGATGTCGGGCAGCCGGCGAAGTTCCTCGATGATGCCCGCCGGAAGCTCGCCGTCGATCTCGATGAGCGCCAGCGCGTCGCCGCCCGGTTCGGTGCGCCCGAGCTGGAACGTCGCAATGTTGACCCCCGCGTTGCCCAGGGCCGTGCCAAGGCGTCCGATGATTCCGGGTTTGTCGTGGTTGACGAAATAGAGCATGTTCCGTCCCAGTTCTGCTTCCAGCGGGATTCCGTTGATCTCCACGATTCGCGGCCGGTTGTCGCCGAACAGCGTTCCGGCCACGGTATGCCTGCGCTCCTCCGTTTGAAACGTGAGGCGGATCAGCGACTGGAACTGCCCGTAGCGTTCATGACGCGTCTCGGACACGTCGATTCCGCGTTCGCGGGCGAGGATCGGCGCGTTCACCATGTTGACGCCGCTGATCAGCGGTGAAAGCAGGCCTTCCAGGAGGTAGCCGGTCACGGGGCGCATGTTCAGTTCCGCAGCATGGCCTTCATATTCCACCGTCACCGTCCGCAGTCCGCTGTCGATGACCTGGCCGGCGAGACCTCCGAGCTGACGCGCCAGCGTCATGTAGGGCCGGATCCTGGGCGCCTCCTCGGCCGAGATCGAGGGCATGTTCAGCGCGTTCACTACGGCGCCTGTCTTGAGATAGGAGGACATCTGTTCCGCGATCTGCAAGGCCACCTTCTCCTGCGCCTCGACGGTGGCGGCGCCGAGATGCGGCGTTGCCACTACCTGCTCCATTCCGAAGAGGCTGTAGTCCGACGGCGGCTCCTCGGGATAGACGTCGACTGCGAACCCTCCCACCGTTCCGTTTTCGATTGCCTCCTTCATGTCCTTCTCGACGACGAGTTCGCCGCGCGCGCAGTTCACGATCAGGACTCCATCGCGCATCTTGGCGAAACTCTCCGCATCCAGCATGTTCCTCGTATCCCCGGTCAGGGGGGTGTGCAGAGTGATGACCTCGGCGCGTCTGAACAGCTCATCCAGCGTGACTTTCTCGACACCCAGAGAAGCAGCGCGTTCCGGCGTCAGGTAGGGGTCAGCGGCAATGACCTTCATCCTGAGGCCGAGGCCGCGTTCGGCGACAATCGCGCCGATGTTGCCGCAGCCGATGATGCCGAGGACCTTGCCAGTCAGCTCGGTTCCCATGAAGCGCGCCTTCTCCCATCCTCCCGAATGCGTCGACTGGTTGGCAAGCGGTATCTGGCGGGCCAGCGCGAACATCATCGCTATTGCATGTTCGGCGGTCGTGATCGAATTGCCGAACGGGGCGTTCATCACGACGATGCCGCGGGTCGACGCGGCGTCGATGTCGATGTTGTCCACACCGATGCCGGCGCGGCCGACCACCCGTAACCGGTTGCCGGCATTGATGACGTCTGCAGTCACCTTGGTGGCCGATCTGACGGCCAGGCCGTCATACTTGCCGATTCGCTCAAGCAGTTGCGCCGGCTCCAGCCCGGTGGCCACGTCAGCGGTTATCCCGTTTTCCGCAAAGATTTCGACCGCCTTCGGACTCAGGCTGTCGGCGATGAGTACTCTCGACATCGGTGGAAGCCTTCCAGATTGGTGATGACACCCTATCCGTCCGCACCGGATCTTGCGGAACGCAGGGCATCCCGGCGGAACAGGACCGGATGAATGTCAGGCGGCGTCCTCGGCAGTTTGCCGGAACTCCGCCCGTACGACTGTGTACGCCCATTCCAGCCACGGGAAAAGCGCTTCGAGATCGGACGTCTCCACGGTTGCGCCTGCCCAGATCCGCAGCCCCGGGGGCGCGTCGCGATAGCCGTTGATGTCATAGGCCACGCCTTCCGATTCGAGGAGCGCGTCGATGCGGCGTGGGACAGCGGCCTTCAGATCTGCGTCAAGGGATGCGAACCAGGGATCGGTCATGGTCAGACAAACGGAGGTGGATGATCGCACGGCTGGATCGGCCGCCAGGAAGTCGACCCAGTCACAGGCGCCGACCCATTCGGCAATTGCTGCGAGATTTCTCTTGCTGCGCCCGACGAGAGCGGAAAGCCCTCCGATCCCGTCGGCCCAGGCGAGGCTGTCAAGCGCGTCTTCGACGCAGATCATCGAGGGCGTGTTGATGGTGTCGCCTCGGAAAATCCCCTCGATCAGTCTTCCGGCTGTGGCCAGCCGGAATATCTTCGGCACCGGCCACGGCGGCGAATGGTTCTCGAGGCGTTCCACCGCCCGTGGAGACAGGGCGAGCATGCCATGTGCGGCTTCGCCGCCGAGCACTTTCTGCCATGACCAGGTGACGACATCGAGCTTGTCCCAGGGAATCTCCATCGCGAATACGGCCGATGTGGCGTCGCAGATGGTCAACCCTTCGCGGGCCGACGGAATCCAGTTGCCGTCCGGTACCCTGACACCGGATGTCGTCCCGTTCCAGGTAAAGACGATGTCACGGGTCGGATCCCAGAGGTCGAAATCGGGAAGCTCGCCGTAGGTGGCCACGAACCGGCGCGCATCCTCCAGTTGCAACTGATCCACGACGTCAGCCACCCACTGGGCGCCAAAGCTCTCCCAGGCGAAGAGGTCGACCCCGCGCGCGCCGAGAAGCGACCAGAGCGCCATTTCCACAGCACCGGTATCGGACGCGGGCACGATGCCGAGGCGGTAGTCGGAGGGCATGCCGAGGAGCGCCCGCGAGCGGTCGATCACAGCCGCCAGTCGGGCACGCGCCGGTGCCGAGCGGTGAGAGCGGCCGACCAAGGCGTTGCCGAAGACTGTTGGCGACCAGCCGGGCCGTTTCGTGCAGGGCCCGGAGGAGAAGCAGGCGACGTCCGGCCGTCGGGCAGGTTTCGCGGAAATACCTGTCATCACTGTCTCGCTTGCGCCGTCGGCGCCGTCTGTTGAGATGAAGAAGCCGATCCGGACTGCGACCGGCAGGAACGAACGGACAACCCCGGCCCCGGGCGTTGCTGTCAGCTCGGGCCGGGCCGACGCGTCTCCGCTACCGCGGGCGGCAAGACCCGCCCTGTCGGACACGCTCCGTCTTATCGGATAGCACAGTTCGAGCGAGTTCTGAACATGGCCAGCGAAGAGGATATACTGCGTACTGCCATGGAAAACCAATCGCATATCCTCGTCGTCGACGACGATACGCGCACCCGCGACCTGATCCGGAGGAATCTCGAGCGCAACGGGTTTCGCGTCACCACCGCAGCCAGTGCCGAAGAGGCTCGCGGGCGCATGCGAGGTCTCCTGTTCGACTTGGCAGTGGTAGATATAATGATGGAAGGGGAAGACGGCCTGTCCCTCCTGCAGTGGGTTCGCGGCAATTCAGGCATGCCAGTGCTGCTCCTTACGGCAATGGGAGAGCCGGAAGACCGCGTCAGGGGCCTCGAACTCGGCGCGGACGACTATCTTGCCAAGCCGTTCGAGCCCATGGAATTGGTGCTGCGCATTCGGTCAATCCTTCGGCGCGCCGTTGCGCAGGAGCCTCCGGCCGCCATCGGTCTGGGTTCCTGCGCCTACGATCTCGCGCGCCAGGAGCTCACCAGTGGCGGGGCTGTTATCGACCTTACCGCAATAGAACAGACGCTCCTGTCGGTCCTTGCCCGCCGCGCCGGAGACACGGTATCGCGTGAGGAACTGCTGCGGGAATGCAACATCAGGGGCAGTGAGCGGAACGTCGACGTTCAGGTGACGCGCTTGCGCCGCAAGATCGAGCCGGTTCCCCGCAGACCAAAATACCTGCACACGGTTCGCGGGCGTGGCTATGTCCTGCGTCCCGACCGTATGGCGGGTGAACGATGATCGGGAGGCCCGTCCTGCGCGCGTTCAAGCGCTACCTGCCGAAATCCTTCTTCGGCAGGTCCGTCCTGATCATCATCATGCCCCTCCTCCTCGTGCAGCTGGTATCGGCCTGGATCTTCTACGACCGGCACTGGACGACGATCACGCGCCGGCTTGCCGCCGCCGTGGCCAGCGAGATCAGCCTGATCATCAGCCTGAAAAACGCCGCCGATACTCCGCTGGGAGCAGAACGGATGATCGATTCGGCCCATGGTCTCGGAATGACGTTCATCTTTCGCAAGGGAGAGGTCCTGCGCGACGTGGCTCCGGTCTCCGGCGGTGGTATCCTCAACGCAACCCTTGCCAACGCGATGCGTTCGGCGGTGCGGCGCCCGTTCGAGATCGACACATGGAGCCACGACCGCCTCGTCCGCCTGAAGGTCCAGATTTCCGACGGCGTCATGGAGATCTCCGTGCCGCGCAAGCGGCTGTTTAGCTCGACCACCTACATCTTCATCATGTGGACCGTTGGAACCTCGATCGTGCTGTTCGGAGTTGCCGCCGTCTTCATGCGCAATCAGGTGCGTCCGATCCAGCGTCTGGCCGCCGCCGTGGACAGTTTTGGCAAGGGGCGCACGGTGCCAGGCTTCAGGGCGTCAGGTGCAACCGAGATCCGGCTGGCGGCTCAGGCCTTCGAACGCATGCAGCAGCGAATCCAGAATGCGTTCACGCAGCGGACGGAGATGCTGGCGGGCATTTCCCACGACCTGCGCACACCGCTGACCAGAATGAAGCTCCAGCTCGAACTATTCGACGAGTCCGAGGAGGTCGAGGCGCTCAAGGCCGATGTGCGGGAAATGGAGGTCATGGTCGACGAATATCTCGCTTTCGCCCGCGGCGAGGGAGGTGAGGACGTTGTCGAGGCCGACATCGGCGAGATCGTGCGGGCGATCGCGGTCGGCGTCGATACCGGCGGCGGCGGCATCGAGACCAGCTTCGACGGGGATCTTCGCATGCTGGTGAGGCCGAACGCGCTTCGGCGATGCCTGACCAATCTGGTGGAAAATGCCCTGACCCATGCGCGGAACATCCGCATCTCGGTGCGGAACCGGAGGACCCAGATCGAGTGCGTGGTGGAAGATGACGGCGACGGCATTCCCGCGGATCGGCGCGAGGATGTCTTCAAGCCCTTCTACCGCCTCGACGTCTCAAGAAATCCGGAGACCGGTGGTGCCGGTCTCGGCCTTTCGATCGCCCGAGACATCGCCCGCGGGCATGGTGGCGACGTGACTCTGGACGACTCGCCGATGGGCGGCCTCCGGGCCACGGTACGCATCCCCTTCTGACAGCGATCCCGGACAAAGGCGCGTGCCGCGGAAGGGCGGGGCGGCGCACGGAGGCGTGAGTCACGACCGCCGATCTGGCCGGGCTTTGCCAGGCGCCAGGCCGCCTGAGAGGGGACTCTCATCCAGTGGCGCCCCGAGATGCTGTGCTGCGTCCACGATATAATCCTTGCCCGACTGGAACCCGGAACCGCCTCCCATGGACGGAAGTCGTGGCAATACCGCCGTTTCGTCCGATCCAAAGTCCCGGCATGACCCGGGAGGAGCCTCCCGGCTGGATCGCCTGCGGCCTCATCGCCTCCTTCGGTTGCGGATGGCCAAATCCCGCCGTGCAGTTTGGTTTGCCCTATTCTCCGTCCGAAACCAGAAGATAGCCGCGGTTTTCAACCGTATCGAAAGTGCGCATCGCCGCAATCAAGTGGTCGGATCTGACCCATACCCAAGGCGCCCGGTTGGGGTTCACATCCATGATCAGGAAGGAATCGCTGCCTTCGTCATACGCCCCGAGCGGCGAGATATGACCGCCGCCCTTCTGTCCCAGGGCCCGGCGCTTATAGTTGACCAGCACGAAATCGTCCCTTGAGGCGAGGTTGGCGACGATCTCTCGCTTGATCGCCGTAGCGTCCGCGTCATCATCGACGACCCGGGCCACGACCTTAAGACCGTGGCTGCTCAGGACCTGTGCGAGCTGGTGCAGCTGCAGACCGAAATCGCTCTTCGCATCGCCGTTGATGAGGATGGGCTTGCCCAGCACCTCGAGCCGTGTCTTGCTCCGGTCGTTCAGGACATTGTTGGGCGTGTACTTTCCATAGAACGGGTCTGCGCCCGGCGGGAGCCAGGCCATTTCGTACTGTGCAATGGAATGCCGGTCGCGCGGCAGCCCCCCCTTCTTGCCGAGCCGCAACGCGTTCAAGACGATCGCTGAAGAGACGGGGCCGCAGAAGATACTGTTGTCCTGGCTGATGAAGTGATTGCTGAGCGGGAAAAAATCTGCCTTGTGGGATGAGCGGGCAAGGCGCTCGATGCTCTCCCCGGACTCCCATTCAACAAGCGCCGCCGGCGGCGAAGCCGGGCTGTTCGCTGCACGGCCCTCGATCGAAACGACCATGAGGGGGCACAGCAGCGCCAGGCACAAAACAACGACTTTTCGTTTCATCGTGGGTCCTCCCGATCCAGGTTCCGCGCCAGCGTCGTGCAGTGCACGAGCCCCTCCGAGAAAGCCGCTCTTAGTGCGATCTCTTCGGTGAATCGACTCTTCCTGCGTCATGGCGATACCTCCTCGAACGGTTTTGATGATGGTCCGCGATCCCGGCGGTACCGCTGTTTCCTCCGGTGCTGTTACTTGGGAACAGTACCGTGAGACGGGTGCTGCGCCAACTCTCACCCACATCGGCTGATCCGTCAGCCAGCGCGCCTCTTCTCGCCCTCGCGCTCGGCCTTGATCAGCGCATCGACGGGTACGCCCGTGTCGAGACAGGCCGTGATCCCGCATTGATGTCGTGAGGCACGAAGCGATCAGCTGTGCCACAACACGCGCCGCATGCGCGTCCCCCCAACCTGCTCCAGCCTTCGCCCCAACGGTTCCGCGGCCGCGTTCGCAAGTCCGTCCTGCCTGGAACATCGAGATTCCGAGCATCGAAACTTCGTTCCAGGATTGAGGGAGAAGGGCGGACCACAAGGGTCCGCCCAGGTTACCTTCGGAAGCTTCGCTTCCATGTCCAGGAAAGGTTCGCGCCGGCTCCTCCACCGTGGGCGCCGTTTCCCGAGTTCAGGCGAGATCGAACCGGTCGAGGTTCATCACCTTGTTCCAGGCGGCTACGAAGTCGTCCACGAATCGTCGCCCGGAATCCTCGGATCCATAGACCTCGGCGATCGCCCGAAGCTGGGAATTCGACCCGAAGATGAGATCGACTCGGGTGCCCGTCCACCTGAGATCGCCGGTCGTTCGATCGCGTCCTTCGAACACGTCCTCGGATTCAGAAGCCGCCTCCCACGTTGTGCCCATGTCGAGCAAATTCACGAAGAAGTCGTTGGTGAGCGTTTCCGGTCGCTCGGTGAAGACCCCGTGGCGGGAGTGTCCGAAGTTCGTATTCAGGACGCGCATCCCACCGACGAGAACCGTCATCTCGGGTGCCGTCAGTCCCAGCAGCTGCGCTCGGTCGACCAGCAGTTCCTCCGCCGACGCGGTGTACCGGCCACCGAGGTAGTTCCGAAACCCATCCGCGGCCGGTTCGAGCACGGCAAAGGATTCGACGTCGGTCTGCTCTTGCGAGGCATCCGCGCGGCCCGGTGCGTACGGCACCGTCACGTCGTGCCCGGCGTCAATCGCGGCCTGCTCGACAGCCGCGCACCCGCCCAGAACGATGACGTCGGCCAGCGATACACTTTTTCCGTTGGTCTGTGCGTCGTTGAACTCCTGCTGGATGCTTGCGAGAGTTTCGAGCACAGATGCCAGCTGGGCCGGCTGGTTGACCTCCCAGCCCTTCTGCGGCGCGAGGCGGATGCGTGCGCCGTTCGCTCCGCCCCGCATGTCGGAGCCGCGGAAGGTCGACGCTGACGCCCAGGCGGTTGAGACCAGCTGGGAGATGGAGAGCCCCGACGCCATGATCCTGGCCTTCAGCACGGCGATGTCCTGCTCGTCAATCGAGTGGTGCGAGACGGGCGGGATGGGATCCTGCCAGATCATTTCCTCCCCGGGAATCTCCGGGCCGAGATAGCGCGCGCGAGGACCCATGTCGCGGTGGGTGAGCTTGAACCATGCCCGGGCGAACGCGTCGGCGAACGCGTCCGGGTTCTCGTGAAAGTGCCGCGAGATCGGTTCGTAGATGGGATCCATCCGCATGGCCATGTCCGCCGTGGTCATCATGGGCGCGTGCCGCTTCGACGGATCGTGGGCATCGGGCACGGTGTTCGCTCCGGCGCCATCCCTTGGCACCCACTGCCAGGCGCCGGCAGGACTCTTGGTCACTTCCCACTCGTAGCCGAACAGGGTGTCGAAGTAGCTGTTGTCCCACGTCACCGGGCTGGGAGTCCACGCGCCTTCGATACCGCTGGTGATCGTATCGCCGCCCTTGCCAGTGCCGAAGCTGCTCTTCCAGCCGAGACCCTGGGCTTCGATGGGCGCGCCCTCGGGCTCGGGACCGACCTCGGTCGGGTCGCCGGCGCCGTGGGCCTTGCCGAAGGTGTGGCCGCCGGCGACGAGTGCGACAGTCTCCTCGTCGTCCATGGCCATGCGGCCGAAGGTCTCGCGAATGTCGCGGCCCGAGGCGACCGGGTCGGGATTGCCGTTGGGCCCTTCGGGATTGACGTAGATCAGGCCCATCTGGACAGCGCCCAGAGGGGTCTCGAGTTCCCGGTCTCCGATATAGCGCTTGTCGCCGAGCCACTCGTCCTCGGAGCCCCAGTAGATGTCCTCTTCGGGTTCCCAGACGTCTTCGCGCCCGCCGGCGAAGCCGAACGTCTTGAATCCCATCGATTCGAGCGCACAGTTGCCGGCCAGAATCATGAGATCGGCCCACGAGATCCTGCTGCCGTACTTTTTCTTGATCGGCCAGAGCAGCATGCGCGCCTTGTCGAGATTGCCGTTGTCGGGCCAGCTGTTGAGCGGCGCAAAGCGCTGCGTGCCGGTCCTCGCGCCGCCTCGGCCATCGCCTGTGCGGTAGGTGCCGGCGCTGTGCCACGCCATGCGGATGAAGAGCGGCCCGTAGTGACCGTAGTCGGCCGGCCACCAGTCCTGTGATGCGGTCATCAGCTCGAAGAGGTCTTTCTTGACCGCATGAAGGTCGAGGCTCTTGAATTCTTCCGCGTAGTCGAATGCCTCGCCCATCGGGTTGGACAGGGCGGAGTGCTGGTGGAGCACATTGAGTTTCAACTGGTTTGGCCACCAGTCACGGTTCGTCGTGCCGCCGCCGGCGGCGTTTCCGCGCGCCCCGTGCATGACTGGGCATTTGCTTTCGTTCATTACTTCCTCCTTCGCATGTTCGCTGGTTTGAGACGTTCCGGGAGACCGCGTTTCGGGGTCTGTCGAGTTGGGCCTCGTGCGGCAACGCGTGGAGAGCGGTTGTGCTCTGCGAAATCGTTGACGACCATCGCGGGTCCTGTGTCCCGCTGCTTGAACATGGTGCGCCACGTGTCCGCCGTCGGCCAAGTCGGCCATGGGACCGGGGGTCGTGAGAACGAAGCCGCAACCATATGGCGGGTCTCCTCACAGACTCGGGTTGCACTACGTTGATTCACTGCCAAGGCACTCCGTCTGACGACAGCCGGTACGGCGGCAAGGATGAGGGTAGGAGTTGCTAATTTTCGTGTACAACGATAAATAATCATTATAATAATCGTATATTACGAACAGCCAATCCCGGAGATGCCGGATGAAGCGCTTGCCCACGATGAAACAACTTGAGTATCTGGTGGCGCTGGCCGATGCACAGCACTTTGGCCGTGCGTCCGAGCGCTGTCACGTCACCCAGTCGACACTGAGTGCGGGTATTCGCGACCTCGAATCGGTGCTTGGCACAGCGGTTGCGGAGCGCTCGAACCGGCGCGTGCTGATCACGCGTGTCGGCATGCAGATTGCCGATAGAGCAAAGGCGCTGTTGCGCGACGCCGAAGAAATCATGGAAATGGCCGGGGCGGACCGTTCTCCGATGACGGGGGAGATGCGCCTTGGCGTGATCCCGACGATCGGCCCGTTCTACTTGCCGCGCGTCCTGCCGGCGCTCCGGGAGAGATTCCCGGAGCTGACGCTCTATCTGAGAGAGGATCAGACGGCGCCGCTACTCGCCCGGCTAGAAGACGGGGAGCTGGACGTGGCCCTGATCGCACTGCCCTACGATATCGGGGACCTCACCATCGAGGTCATCCTTGAAGACGAGTTTCTGTTTGCCTGTGATCGGACTCACACGCTCGCCGGCGTACGCGGGGTGTCGCTCGAAGCGCTCGCCGGTGAACGCCTGCTGCTCCTTGAGGAAGGCCACTGCATGCGCGGCCACGCGCTTGATGTTTGCCGGATGGGCGACCGGAGAGCGCGGGCCCAGTTCGAGGCCAGCAGCCTGCACACGCTGGTGCAGATGGTGGCTGCGGGAATCGGCGTCACTCTGGTACCTCGGCTCGCGGTCGATGCCGGGATCGCGCCGGAAACGGACATCTCGCTCTCGCGACTTGCTGTGCCCGCGTCGCGACAGATCGGACTGGCATGGCGCCGGACATCGTTGAGAGCGGAAGAATTCCGTTTGTTTGCGCACGCGCTGCAACACCTGATCGGCGTGTCGTGATCCTCGGCTTGGCGTTGCCCGTGAACCACTCCCGATACCGCGCAGCCGGCCGGATGCTGAAACGGTATGCCGAGCGGGAGGCAGTCAGGGAACCGGTGCGATGCGCCTTTCCCTTGGCCCTCGCCCGGATGTTCACGCTACAGCCCAAACGCCATGGGAAATCGTTTCATCGCCGCAGTCGGAATCCGGTGCCGTTTCCCGTCGGGCCCGGAGTCAAAACAGCCGTGCCCCGTTCTCCACATCGTGGTCCGGGCCGACCAGCACGACCTCTCCGTCTTCGTCCGGAAAACCGACGACAAGCACTTCGGACATGAACTTGCCGATCTGCTTGGGCGGGAAATTGACAACGGCCGCCACCTTGCGTCCGGGCAGGGTCTCGGGCGTGTAATGGCGCGTGATCTGCGCCGAACTCTTCCTTTCCCCGATCGCTGGACCGAAATCAATCCACAGCTTGATTGCCGGCCTGTGCGCTTCGGGAAATGGTTCGGCGCGGATGACCGTGCCCGCCCGTATGTCAACTTTGAGAAAATCGCCAAATTCGATCGTCATCGGGGCAGTCTTCCTTCCGCGCGGGATCCGCGTGCCATAGTGGGTTGCGAACTCCAACGGTTCGCGGCCTTGCCGCGGCAGTGCGGTCAGGCGTGTCGATCAGCTCCCAGCGGCGCGCTTCGGCGACGGGCACATCACTCTGGCGAACGATTCCGCCCGCCGCAGGTTGCGGTCGAGATATGCCGTCGTCGGGCCGAGATCCTGGGTCTCGTCGCGCAGCCATACCGGCAGTGCGGAGGCGAAGATCGCTGCCAGACCCTTGACGCGAAGCAGTCCGCCGGGCCCCCAGGCCATGATACCAGCCGCCTCTAGCGACCATGCCATGGCCTTGCCCATGCTCGGGGCCAGATACAGCAGGGTAACCGGATCGCAGGCGGTATCGCGCCAGATCGAGCGCATCGCGTCGCGGTGTCGCCCGAGCACGTCCAGACGCCTGAGAAGCACGTCCAGCAGGCGCTCGCGGGGCGGCTCGTCCCGGTCGCCAAAATCATGCTCCTTCAGCACCTGTTCGTCGACGCGGCGGAAAAACGCCCCGAGCACGGCTGCCTTCGACGGATAGAAACTGTGCACCCGCACCAAGGTGGCGCCGGCGCGTTCGGCAATCATTTCCATTGAAATGGCGCGCCATGGCAGTTCAGCGGCAAGCTGCAACGCCGCATCGAGTATGCGGTCGGCTCCCGGAGCGCGCCTGGAAGGTTCCTTGGCCATCAACCCTCTCCCTTCCGCAAACGGCGCCAAGCTTACCATTGAGCGGGATCGGTGACAAAACCCGCCCGATGGCCATCGCGGCCGGCGCAGGGAATTCCTGCTAGCCGGCGAGTTCCCGGGATCTCCTTGTGGCGGCCTCCACGGCGCGCGACATCAGCGCGCCAAGCCCGTCTTCGGACATGAGAACCTCGAGCGCGGCCGCTGTGGTGCCGCCGGGGCTGGTGACGTTGCGCCGCAGCGTGTCTGCGGTGTCTTGCGACTGCCGTGCCAGCTCACCGGACCCGGCGACGGTTGCGCGGGCCAGTCGCTCCGCGACATCCGGCGGAAGGCCCTGTTCGATTCCGGCTTGAGCCATGGTCTCGATGAGCAGGAATACATAGGCGGGGCCGCTTCCCGAGACCGCGGTGACCGGATCGATCAGCGTTTCATTCTCAAGCCAGACCGTTTCGCCGACGGCTTCAAGCAGGCGCTGGCAGACGCTCCGCTGCGCAGTGGTCACGGTTTCACTCGCACAGGCCGCCGTGATTCCCCGGCTCACCGCGGCGGGTGTGTTGGGCATGGCGCGGACAATGGCGGCGTCGTTGCCAAGATGTGCTTGAAAGAATGCGATCGGCTTGCCCGCTGCGATCGACAGGCAGACAGCCCCCCGCTCGGCCATTGCGCGATAGTGCGGGACAATCCCGTCCATCCCCTGGGGCTTGACGGCGAAGACCACCGTATCCGCCGTGAAGTCGGCGGGCGCCTGATCCAGCGAAGCGGTCACCGCGACGCCCAGTTCGCCGCCGACGGCCTCCGCAGCTTCCGCAGCGGGTTCGACCACATGTATGTCCGTCCGGTCAAGGCCCTGGCGCAGCCAGCCGCGCAACAGCGCGCCTCCCATCTTGCCGCAACCGACCAGAAGGATTGGCGAGTCTGTCTTCATGGCAACAGGCCCTTCAGGCTTCACCGACGGTTTCGAGGATCGCCGCCTCGATCGCCTCATGCGGCGACTTGCCAGCCCAGACGACGAACTGGAAAGCGGGATAGTAGCGCTCGCATTCAGCAATAGCGATCTCGAAAATGCCCTCCAACTGCTCGATTCCGACGTTCTCGTGCCCCCGCAGCAGAACGGTATGGCGAAAGACGGGCAGCTCTTCCTCCGCCCACAGATCGAAATGCCCCACGGGGAGGCGCCTGTTGATGATCGCCAGCAGTACGTAGAGCCTGTCCGTCTTGTGGTGCTTCACCCGTGTGTCGAACGCGAACGTGAACAGCAGGAGCTCGGCTTCCGGATGCAGGGAGACGAAGATCCGGTAGCCGCACCACTCGGCGCTGAGTTCGATGACGATTTCGGCTTCGCCAGCGCGGTCGCAGATCCAGTCTTGGCGCGTCGCGAATCGTTCGACAACATCAAGAGGATTGACGTCGGTTTCCTGGAAGTCCCTGACCAGTTCTGCCATGCTGGCGTCCCCCGACGACGGCCTGGAAAACCCGTTTTTTTTCCGAGTTTTCCGTAGTTGGCCCACCAAATCGTGAGGGTGGCGAGCCGCTGCATACCAGATTTAGAGTGCCAGAGGAGACAGAGTGTTGCAAGGGGGAATTGTGTTTTTTTCCCTCCCGGACGCAAAATATGGTGGAAAACGCCCTGGTGTATGCTCGCGGCAGTGGAACGGGGGGCGCCGGTGGTGATCGGCCAAGCGCGTTTCCGCCGTCTCGATGCGACGGGACCTTGCCGGCCGCCGGTCCTTCACCTGCGTCCGGCGGCGGTGCGACGGGCTGGCCGGGCCGACGTCCGGGCCAGCCGGGCAATCTTCTCCTCGAGTTCGACGACACGCGCCTCGAGCCGTTGCTGTTCGGCCTGTGCGCTGACGGCGATCTCCTTCACCGCGTCGAATTCATCCCGGGTCACGAGATCCCGGTTCGACAGGATCATATCGATGCGATGACGGATCAGGTCCTCGATCTCGCGCCGCATCCCGGCGAGGGTTTCGAGCGCGCCACCGGCAACCCGCGCGGCGTCGTCAAATATCCTGTTACGACTTTGCATATCGGTCCTCCTTGCGGCGCACGGGACGAACCCGCTGAAGCGGTATGCCGCGATCTCGGCAATGGCGTTGCGTACCTCTACCTTGAAGCTGGCACGGGCGAAACCTATAAAGGACGCGCTCCGGGCGCAATCCCGAAGCCTGCCGCAAACCGTGAAGGCGACATGCTGACCCTGACTTACCCCGTCATAGATCCGGTCATCGTCGAGGTCGGCCCCTTTGCGATCCGTTGGTATGCCCTGTCCTATGTGGTCGGCATCCTGCTTGCGTGGCGCTACATGGTGTGGCTGGCCCGGCGGCGTCCGGGTGACCCCTCCCCGGCAGCCATCGATGACTTCGTGATCTGGGCGACGATCGGCGTCGTGGTCGGGGGGCGCCTCGGTTACGTGCTGTTCTACAAGCCCGGATACTATCTTGATCATCCGCTCGCCGCGTTTGCCTTGTGGCAGGGCGGGATGTCCTTTCACGGCGGACTGGTCGGTGTCATCGCGGCACTCTGGCTCTTTGCGCGTCGGCGCCGATTTGACTGGATCGCGCTCGGCGACATCACCGTTTGCGGCGTGCCGATCGGCCTGTTTCTCGGCCGGCTCGCGAATTTCGTCAACGGCGAGCTCTATGGCCGGGTAACGGACTCGCCGCTCGGCATGGTGTTTCCCCAGGCCGGCCCGTTGCCGCGCCACCCCAGCCAGATCTACGAGGCCTTTCTCGAGGGCCTGGTGCTGTTTGCGGTGCTCCTGTGGTGTGCCGTCCGGACCAGGAGCCTCTCCGTGCGCGGCCGGCTATCGGGCATTTTCCTGATCGGCTACGGCATCGCGCGCATCATCGCCGAGTTCTTCCGCCAGCCGGACGCACATCTTGGCTTCCTCGTGGCTGGCACGACAATGGGCCAGTGGCTCTGCGTTCCGCTCGTGTTTGCTGGCCTCTGGCTGCTCAGCCTGTCGCGGCGACATGACGCCGCTTGAGGAGTTGGTGCGGGAGCAGATCGGCCGTAGCGGTCCGATCGCCATCGAAGAGTTGGTTGCGTCCGCCCAGCTTCATCCTCGGCACGGCTACTACGCTACCCGCGATCCGTTCGGGGCAGTGGGCGATTTCACTACTGCTCCCGAAATCTCGCAGATCTTCGGCGAACTGATCGGTGCCTGGGTAGCTGTCGTCTGGGAACAGATGGGACGGCCAAAACGTGTGCTGCTGGCCGAGGCCGGTCCGGGCCGCGGCACGCTGATGGCGGATGCCTGCCGCGCCCTGGAGTCCGTGAGCGACGTCCTTCGGCATGCCGAGATCCATCTGATCGAGAAGAGTCCGGCCCTGCGAAGGGTCCAGGAAAAGACGCTTTTGCACCTCTCGCCGCGCTGGCATGGCGGGCTTTCCGACATGCCCGAGGCTCCGCTGGTCCTGATCGCGAACGAGTATCTGGACTGTTTTCCGCCGAAGCAGCTTGTGCGCACGCCACGGGGCTGGGCGGAAAGGCAGGTCGGGCTCGAAGCCGGCCGCTTGGCCCTGTTGCCCGGCGAGCCGGCAGGGGAGCATGCCGATCTGGTTCCAGTGCATCTCCGCGACTCTCCGGCCGGGACGGTCTTCGAATCGCACACGGCTCTGGAGCAGGCCATGTCGCCGGTGGCGGGCCACTTGGCGCGCCACGGCGGTGCGGTCGTGTTCGTGGATTACGGTCATGATCAACCCTCTGTTGGCGACACGCTTCAGGCCGTGCGCAATCACCGGCCCGTGGATCCGCTGGTCGATCTCGGTGAATGCGACATCACAGCCCATGTCGATTTTTCCGCCATTGCCAGGGGTCTTGGGAGACACGGAAATGTGGTGCACGGCCCGGTGACGCAGCGGCAGTTCCTCAGGAGCCTCGGCATCGAGGCCCGCACCGGCAGGCTTGCCCGATCCGCTCCCCGGCAGCGCCAGCGGGATGATATCCGTGCTGCTACGGCGCGGCTGATCGATCCCGCCGGGATGGGGACGCTGTTCAAGGTCATCGCAGCGACGGCGTGCGGGATGCCCCCGCCTCCGGGTTTCGACCCCGTGCCTGAGTGATGCTGACGGCACCCCCGCTTGCCGCGCTTGACGGCGTGCGCCACGGTTTCTTCACACGTGAGGGTGGCGTCAGCAAAGGCCTTTACGCGTCGCTCAATTGCGGCATGGGTTCGTGCGACGAGTTGGCGCTGGTGCTCGAGAACCGCCGGCGCGCGGCGGCGCATCTTGGCCAGACCGGGGAGAACCTCGTTACGCTCTATCAGGTGCACAGCGCCCGGGCGATCCGCATCTCAGGCATCCCTGCTTCGCCGGATGCTGTGCCAAAGGCGGACGGCATGGTTACGGACCGACCCGGAATTGTCCTCGGAATCCTGACCGCTGATTGTGTTCCGGTCCTGCTTGCGGACGCCGGGAACGGAATCATCGGGGCTTCCCATGCCGGCTGGAAGGGCGCGCTTGCGGGCATAGTGGAAAACACGGTGGAGGCAATGGTGTCGGCGGGGGCGCGGCGGGAAACCGTGGTCGCGGCGATCGGACCCTGCATCGCTGGGGAGAGCTATCAGGTGGGACCGGAACTTCATGAACGCTTCGTCAGTGCCGATGCTCACAGTGCGCGCTATTTCCGGCCTGACAGGGATCTGGAACGATACCTGTTCGATCTTCGCGCCTATGTCCGCGGCAGGCTCGAACGCGCCGGGATAGGCGAGGTAGCTGTGCTGCCCCATGACACCTATGCCGACCAGGCACTCTTCTTCAGTTACCGTCGCGCCTGCCATCGCGGCGAGAGGGGCTATGGCCGCGGCCTGTCGGCGATCGTGCTTTCGCGCTAGCGGATCCCGTGTCATGCCCTACATGATCATCTTCCTGCTGGCCCTGTTCCTCGGCCTTCTCGTCAGCTGTGTGCTGTAGACCGATGATGCCCTCGTTCGACGGCGAAGCTGCCGCGCGCGTATTCAGGCTGCCTTCGGTCGCGCCGGCCATGTTTGCACTTTGCCGGCGCGCTGGTAGTTTGTGCCGCCGCTGGCGCCTCGCGTGGGCATCTCCGGGATGGCATTCCTGCACCGGCGCGGATCGCGATTTCCGTTTCGGGACAATAAGGGACAACCGCCAAAAATGAAGATCATCGCGGGCAACAGCAATCGGCCTCTTGCCGAGGCGATTGCCGCCTACCTGAATCTGCCGCTTACCGATGCCAGTGTCCGGCGTTTTTCAGATATGGAATGTTTCGTCGAAATTCACGAGAACATCCGCGGCGAGGATGTCTTTATCATCCAGTCCACCTCCTATCCGGCCAATGACAACCTCATGGAGCTGCTGGTCACCATCGACGCCGCCCGCCGGGGATCGGCGAGCCGGATCACCGCGGTCATGCCCTATTCCGGATATGCACGCCAGGACCGTAAATCGGGTCCGCGTACGCCGATATCGGCAAAACTCGTCGCCAACCTGATCACCGTGGCCGGTGCCGACCGGGTGCTGACCATGGATCTGCATGCCGGGCAGATCCAGGGTTTCTTCGACATTCCGCTCGACAATCTCTATGCCGCGCCCGTTTTCGTTCGCGATATCAGCGAGAATTTCGACAACGGCGATCTGGTCATCGTGTCGCCGGATGTCGGAGGCGTCGGGCGCGCACGGGCCTTTGCCGCCCGCCTCGACACGGTGCTCGCCATCATCGACAAGCGGCGGGAGCGGGCCGGCATGTCGGAAGTCATGCACATCATCGGCGACGTGAAGGATCGCACCTGTATCCTGATTGACGATATCGTCGATTCTGGCGGTACGCTCTGCAATGCCGCCGAGGCGCTGATCGGGCAGGGCGCCAAGGCGGTGCATGCCTACATCACCCATGCTGTCCTTTCCGGAGGCGCCGTCAGCAGGATATCCGCGGCGCCGCTCGAAACGCTCGTGATCACGGATTCGATCCAGGGCACGGAGGCCGTGCGGGTGGCGCGAAACATCAAGCAGTTGTCGATCGCACCCCTGATTGGCGAGGCAATCGATCGCATCAGCGGGTCTCGGTCGGTGTCGAGCCTGTTTGACTAGCCGGCTTCGGGGCGCTATAAGGCGGCCCGCTCTGCCCCATAGTGGCGGCGCGGGACAGGCAGCCAGCCATTCAGAGATCCCGAGGGCGCGTCGGCGCGCAGTGGGCACCGAGTCGGTCCCGTCGACTCTCCAGGAGAAGGTTCATGGTCGATTTCGAGACGATCAGCAGCACCCGGCGTGAGCCGGGCAGCAAGGGCGTGGCGCGCCGCCTGCGCCGGGACGGCTTCGTTCCGGGAATTATCTACGGCAACAGCGAAGCGCCGATCGCAATGGCGATCGAACGTCGCGTGCTTTCCCAGGTCATTAGCGACCCACGCTTTTTCATTCGCCTGGTCGACGTGGAAATCGATGGGACGAAACATCGCGTGTTGCCTCGCGAGGTGCAGTTTCACCCGGTTTCGGATCAGCCAATGCATGTCGACTTCCTGCGTTTTGATCCCGACCGGAAGATCGCGGTTGCGGTGCCCGTGGGCTTCGAGAATGACCGCGAGAGCATCGGCATTAAGCGTGGCGGAATCCTGAACGTGGTCCGCCACGAGGTCGAGGTGTACTGTACGGCCGACAAAATCCCGTCCGATCTTTCCGTCGACCTCGAGGGGCTAGATATCGGCGACTCGGTTCGCGCAAGCGACATTACCTTGCCCGAAGGCATCGGGTTCGTCATCAGCGATCGGGACTTCACCGTCGCCACGATCGCGCCGCCGACTGTGCTGGCCGAGCCCACGGAGGAAGAGGAGGAGACCGACGAGGATGCGGTTGCCGCCGAGGGCGAGGACGAGGTCGATGCGGAGGACGCGTCGGAGGCTGCCGGCGGCTGACGGCGCCGGTTTCCTGCCGGATCGCGTTTCCCGCTCATGCTGCTCGTCGCCGGGCTCGGTAATCCCGGTTCCAAGCACGCGCGTCAGCGTCACAATATCGGCTTTTTGGTGGCGGACGAGATCATCCGCCGCTACAGGCTGTCCCTGCGCAAGGGGCGGCACCACGCCTATGTCGCCGACGGCAACGTCGACGGCGAGAAGGTGCTGGTTATCAAGCCGCGCACGTTCATGAACGATTCCGGCAGGGCGGTGCGTTCCGCCACGAGTTTCTACAAGCTGGCCGCCCGCGACGTGATCGTGGTCTATGACGAGTTGGATCTCGTGCTGGGAAAGGTCCGCGTGCAGAGCGGTGGAGGGCACGCCGGCCATAATGGCATCCGCAGCATTATCTCCCATATCGGTCCGGATTTCCGGCGGGTGCGGGTCGGAATCGGTCATCCCGGAGACAGGCGGCGCGTGCTCGGCCACGTCCTGTCCGATTTTTCCCGCGCCGAGACCGAGCAGCTGGCTCCCGTACTGTCGGCGATTGCCGAGGCCCTGCCGATACTGGTCGCGGGCGACAATCCTGGTTTCATGACCCGCGTCGCCCTGCTGGCGCCGCCGCCGGGGCGCAAACGAGACGGCGAGACCGACAGCTCGGGGGCTGCTCGGTGAGCCTCCGTTGCGGCATTGTCGGCCTGCCCAATGTCGGCAAGTCGACCCTGTTCAACGCGTTGACGGCATCAGCCGCCGCTGGCGCGGCCAACTATCCCTTCAGCACGATCGAGCCGAATGAGGGCGTGGTGCCAGTGCCTGACCCGCGGCTTGCAAGGATTGCTTCGCTTGCGGCATCTGCGGCTGCGGTACCGTCACGGTTCGATTTCGTCGACATCGCCGGTCTCGTTGCAGGCGCTAGCACCGGCGAGGGGCTCGGCAACCGGTTCCTTGGCCATATCCGTGAAGTCGATGCCATCGCCCATGTACTGCGCTGTTTCGAGGATGACGGCGTCACCCATGTTGCCGGGCGCGTTGATCCCGTTGCCGACGCCGAGGTCGTGGAGACCGAGCTTCTGCTCGCGGACCTCCAGAGTCTCGAGGGACGGCGCGACGGACTCGTGCGCAGGGTCCGGGGCGGCGACGGCGAGGCTCGCGCGATGCTGTCGCTGGTTGATCGTGCCGTGGAGCTTCTGGCGGCGGGTCGACCGGCGCGCGACATGACCCTCGCTGACGATGAGCGGGTGCTTTATCGCCAGATGCAGCTGTTGACCTCAAAACCCGTGCTCTACGTGTGCAATGTCGGCGAGGCCGACATTGCGGGAAACGTCCTTTCGGGGAGGGTCGAGACGATGGCTGCGGCAAAGGGGGCGGTCAGCGTAACCATATCCGCTGCCATCGAGGCCGAGATCGTGCTGCTCGAAGACGATCGCGAGAGAGGCGATTTTCTGGCCAGCCTCGGTCTCGAGCGGGCCGGACTGGAGCGTTTCGTCCATGCCGGTTACCGGCTTCTCGGGCTGATCACCTATTTCACGGTCGGTCCGAAGGAAGCCCGAGCCTGGCCCTTGCCGCTTGGCGCGACTGCAAGCGAGGCGGCAGGCAACATCCACACCGACTTCGCGCGCGGCTTCATCTGTGCCGAGACGGTGTCCTATGAGGACTTTGTCGCCTGCGGCGGCGAGCAGGGCGCCCGGGATGCCGGACGCATGCGCCAGGAAGGCCGCGAATACAGGGTGGCTGACGGCGATGTGATGCTTTTTCGTTTCAATACGTAACCGGTTTTGCTAGATTGCGGCGGGCCGTCGCGACCAGCGGCTGGCCAGCCATGTCAGCCCGGCCCGTGCGCCCGGCAGCCCCAGCCAGAACGAAAGGAAGACCTATGGGACAGACGATTTCGCTTTCCGCAGCCGACGGCCATCAGCTCGATGCCTACAAGTCCGAACCTTCTGGACCGGCAAAGGGCGGGTTGGTCATCATTCAGGAGATCTTCGGCATTAACGGCCAGATCCGCCGGACCACCGACCATTTTGCCGGGCAAGGCTATCTTTCGATAGCGCCGGCGCTGTTCGACCGCGTCGAGAAGGGGGTGGAGCTGACCTACAATGAGGACGATTTTGCGAAGGGACGCGAGATTCGTGGGAAGATCACCGACGAATGGATCATAGCGGATATCGGCGCTGCGGTGCGCGAGGTTTCGTCGGCCGGAAAGGTCAGCGTCATCGGCTTCTGCTTCGGCGGTTATGCGACCTACGTTGCGGCCTGCAAGGTCGACGGTGTTGCGGCCGCAATGCCGTTCTACGGCGGCGGCATAGCTGCCAAGGTTGGTGAAATGACGCCCAGCTGCCCGACCCAATTCCATTTCGGCGACAAGGACGCCGCGATTCCCCTCGACGACCTGCAGACAATCAAGAATGCGCTACAGGACTGCCCGCTCTACGTCTACGACGATGCGGGGCACGGCTTCACCTGCGACGATCGCGATGCCTACAATCCTGGCGCCACCGAGCGTTCCTACACACGCGCGATGGAGTGGATGGCGCAGCACGCGAGCTGACATGCCGGAAGCCCGTGATTGATTCCAGAGAGGCCGATGGCAGTTGCCCGGCTGTCAGGATGACGTGGGTCGAACAGGCCTGAAACGAAAACCGGGGCGCACCGCTAGGTGCGCCCCGATCATTTCGAGCCGCTGTTCCGGAGCGAAGCTGCTGGCGCTATTCGGCCGCCACCGCCATCATGTTGCGGTCTTCCTCGATCAGCTTCGCGAGCGACAGCCGGGCCAGCGAGAGGGCGCTGTCGGCATGGATTCCCACCAGTGCGCGTTCGGGATCTAGATTCACCCGCGCCTGCTGGGCTTCCATGATCTCCTTGTCCTCGATGAAGGTCGGGTAGATCTCGTCATACATCTCCTGGGTGGCCTGCGGATCGTCCTGACGATAGCCGTTGGCGGTGGACCAGAAATAGTGGAACGAGGTTTCGGTCTCCGGCGTTGCGCCATGCAGCAGCCGCAGGTGGAAACCCGTCTTGTTGCGATCCTCCTGTGCACCCCTGCCGACATCCAGCGCCCCGGACCACTGCAGCACGATGCTCGGTCCGACATATTCGAATTCTTGCCAGCGATCGACCTTGCCTTCGAACTTGCCGCCTTTGCGATAGGTCGGCGGCGGATCGTGGTCCAGCATCCAGCGGATGAAGTAGGCTCCGTGATCGGTTTGCCGGGTGTCCATGTCCGCGGCAACATGCTGGCCCGGATTCCCGCCTATGGTCTGGCGGTGCACGTATCCGAGATGGGTCAGATCCATCAGGTTGTCGATCATCAGCATGTAGTTGGCCTTGATCGGGAACATCGCCTTCCGGTGCGGCCACTCCCCGGGCTGATCGTGATAGGGATAGTCAATGATCAGCGTTTCGTCCGCACGTGCTGGGTCGCCCATCCATATCCACAGGATCTGATCCCGTTCGACCACAGGATAGCTGCGTACGCGCGCTTGTGGCGGGATGTTCTTCTGGCCTGGAATGCGGACGCAGTTGCCCTTGGTGTCAAAAGTCAGGCCGTGGTAGCCGCATTCCAGCCCGGCCTCGACTATGGTGCCATGGGTCAGCGGAGCGCCGCGGTGGCAGCAACGGTCCTCAAGGCCGCCGGGCGTGCCGTCGGCATCCCGGTAGAGCACGATCGGTTCGTTCATGATGGTGCGGGCAAGGAGCCCGTCATCGAGTTCTTCCGACCAAGCGGCGATATACCATGCGTTGCGAATGAATGGTTGAATGGCTTCACGCGTCATATCTGAAGTCTCCTGCAGAGGCCAGCGTAGATATTGCTTCTACAACAATTCCATATCTCCGGCACAAAGTCCATCGTGATTTGCAGTGGCGGTGCACGGTAAGGGCCGCGATCGTCAACCCGGAGGACGCGGGTGGCAAAACGGATCGATGCTGCTCCGCGCGGCTGGCGAATGGCGATGCTTCACGCGGCAGCGTTGCTTCCGTGCCTGGTTTCGGCAATCATGAGATCGACCACGGAACGCAACGCCTCCTCCTCCGAATCGCCCTCGAGAAGCCTCAGCCGGTAGTGGTCCACCTGGCGGTCGGCGGCGCTTCCCTCGCGGATGACGGTGAGTATCTGGCCGATCTCGGCGTCGCACCCGAGCGCGCGGGCATCCTCGTCAAGACCCTCCAGCAGGTGCTCTGCGTAATCCTGTATGTCGATGCGGCCGCCGCTGGCCAGATCGCCGAGGAAGCCGAGGACGCCATAACGTTGCGCGACCCATCGATTTTCGAGTATGAGCTCCGTCAGCGGTTCTGCCTCGAGGCGGCCGTCCCGGGCCCGTCGCAGGAGGTTCCTGAGCAGGCTCACGTAAAGGGCGGCGATGCTGATCGCGTCCTCAATCCGCGGACAGACGTCGCAGATGCGCATTTCGATGGTCGGGTATTTGTGCGAGGGGCGTATGTCCCACCAGAGTTCGCTGCCGTCAGCGATGAAATTCATGTCCCGGTAGTTTTCGATCAGCTGGTTGTATTCAGCATACGATGACAGGGGTCCAGGCAAGCCGGTGCGCGGGAGCGTGCCGAAAATGCTCAGGCGATAGGACTTGAAGCCAGTCGTGCGGCCGGCGTTGAGAGGTGAGGAGGTCGACACCGCCAGCAGCAAGGGCAGGTGGCGGCGGATCGCGGTCATCACCTCGATGCGTGTATCGGGATCCCCGAAGCCGGCGTGAATGTGCATGCCGCCGATGAGAAGCCGGCGCATGTTCTCCTGGAAGCTGTTCTCGAACTCCCTGTAGCGCTGCTTCGGGGTTGTCATCTGCGTTTGCCATCTCGCAAAGGGATGCATCGAGCAGGCGAGCACCGCGGCGCCAAACTTCGCCGCTGCCTCGATCACCAGACGGCGGGTCTCCTCGACTGCCGTTCGCAGCTCGGCGATCGATCCGCAAACCTTCGTGTTGGTTTCGATCTGCGCACGCAAGGCTTCGTGCACCACCGTGTGCGGTCCGCTGGTGCGTTCGCATTCCTCGAAAATCCTTGGGTCGGGGTCGGCTAGGAGGTCCCGGGTCTCGGGATCGATCAGGAAGAACTCTTCCTCGATTCCGAGGGTGATCGGAATGTCGTCCGAAACCATTGCATCGATTCCTAGAGGATGCGTCCGGCCACAGCGTCCAGCTTTGCCAGCAGCGCCGGGTCACGTGCTTCGGGGGGCGTGACGACGGCGGTGTCGAGCGCCGTGTGACAGCCTGCGCTGCAACGCGTCTTTCGGTCCGAAAGGCGCGGCAGGAGATTTTGCACCAGCCTCTTGGCCTTGTCGGCGTTGGCGTACAGCACTTCGAGAATGGTTTCCACGGACACATCCTCGTGACCCTGATGCCAGCAGTCATAGTCTGTGACCATGGCGACGCTGACGTAGCATATCTCGGCTTCGCGGGCGAGCTTGGCCTCCGGCATGTTGGTCATGCCGATCACGTCGCAGCCCCAGGAGCGGTAAAGTTCGCTCTCCGCTCGGCTGGAGAACTGCGGCCCCTCCATCGCGACATAGGTACCGCCAAGGCTGTGCGGGATGCCGAGATCGGCGAGCGATTCGGCTACGGTGCCGGCGAGCCGGGGGCACACGGGATCGGCCATGGAGACATGAGCCACGCAGCCGGCACCGAAGAAGCTCTTTTCGCGGGCATGGGTGCGGTCGATGAACTGGTCGACGATCACGAAATGACCGGGCGGGTATTCCGGCTTGAGCGAGCCCACCGCGCCGATCGAGAGGATTTCGGTGACGCCCTGGCGCTTCAGGGCGTCGATGTTGGCGCGGTAGTTGATCTCGGTGGGAGGAAGCTGGTGGGCTGGCCCGTGACGCGGCAGGAACACGGCTTGCTGTCCGCCGATCGTGCCGCAGACCAGTTCGCCTGAGGGTTCGCCGAAAGGCGTATCGACGCGCTTCACGGTGGCATCGCCGATATCCTCGATATTGTAGACGCCGCTGCCGCCGAACACTCCCACGACCGGCGGCACACCTGGTTCCGACATTGCGCGTTTCCCCATATTGCGCGCCGATCCTAGGTCACCACAGTATTTCCGGCAAGGAAATCGCTGGCGGTGCTTCCGTCCTGCCCCCGGCGACGGAGAGGTGCGGATCCAGAGTGACTACGCGCTGCCAGGTGCGCTAGGTGCCCGGGAGCTGCAGGTTGAACGCCCCGGTCGGCTGTGTCCGTCGTTCTGCATGGACATCGCCGCAGCATATAGCCGAACACGCGGCCGTCCGGAGAGATCATGATACAGGTCTCGGGCGGCGAAGCCGTTGTCGGTGAAGACATCGTCGACCGCCTGCTGTTGCGAATGACCGATTTCGATGGCGACGAGGCCGTCCGGTTGAAGCAGGGATCCCAGGGAACCCGCGAGCTTCCGGAATCCCTCAAGGCCGTCCCGGCCGCCATCCAGGCTGACGGCGGGATCGTGCGCGCGCACTTCCGGTGCAAGTGCGGAGATTTCCGACGATGGAATGTACGGAGGATTGGAAACGACAATATCGAACCGTCCTGCCAACGGCTCAATCCAATTCCCGGAAACGAATGCTGCCCTGCTGGCAAAACCCAGGCGTCTCGCATTGGCCGCTGCAACCATGCAGGCTGCTGGAGAGATGTCGATTCCGATTCCCGTGGCAGCCGGCAGTTCATGGAGCAGGGCAAGGAGTAGGCAGCCGCTGCCAGTGCCGACATCGAGAATCCGGGGCATCCGCGCAAGCGTTTCCTTTCGGTTCAGGATCGCTTCGACCAGGGTTTCGCTGTCCGGGCGAGGGTCGAGAGTTGCCGGAGTAATCATGAATTCGAGCCCCCAGAATTCCCGCCGTCCGACGATTCTGGAGACCGGTTCGCCCAGTCGCCGCTTGGCGACCAGCAATTCAAAGCGCCGGAGAACCTCTTGCGAAAGCCGGGTGTCAGGGACGCGCAGCATCTCCTCCCGGCTGAGACCGGTCGCTTCGGAGGCCAGTATCCGCGCATCGCCGGCCGCACCGGAAATTCCGACGGCGGTCAAGCTGTCGACGGCATCGCGAAGGGCGGTAGCCAACGTTGCCGCCGGCTGGCCGATCATGGTTCGGCAGCAAGCCGGCGGGCTTGGTCCTCGGCGATCAGCGCATCTATGATCTCGTCGAGTGCTTCGCCCTCCAGTACCGAATTCAGCTTGTGGAGCGTCAGGTTGATGCGGTGATCGGACACCCTGCTCTGGGGGAAGTTGTAGGTGCGGATTCGCTCGGAACGGTCGCCGGAGCCGACTTGGCTCCGACGTTCGGCCGCGCGTTCAGCCTCCATCGCTGTGCGCTGGGCGTCATACAGTCGAGCCCTGAGGATCTTGAGCGCCTTGCTGCGGTTCTTGTGCTGGGATTTTTCATCCTGCTGCGAGACCACGATGCCCGTGGGAATGTGGGTAATCCGTACGGCGCTGTCGGTGGTGTTGACGTGTTGGCCACCTGCGCCCTGGGCTCGAAACGTGTCGATGCGCAGATCGGATTCATTGATCTCTACATCGACCTCCTCGGCTTCCGGCAGCACGGCGACGGTTGCGGCCGAGGTATGGATACGTCCGCCGGACTCGGTGTCAGGGACGCGTTGCACCCGGTGAACGCCCGATTCGAACTTTATGCGCGCAAACACGCCTTCACCGACGATTTCCGCAGCGGCTTCCTTGAAGCCGCCGAGCCCGGTATCCGATCCGTGCAGGATGTTGAAGGTCCAGCCACGCCGTTCCGCGTAACGCTGGTACATGCGGAGCAGGTCGGCCGCGAACAGCGCGGCTTCGTCGCCTCCGGTCCCTGCCCGAATCTCCAGAATGGCGCTCTTGCGGTCGGCGGCGTCCTTCGGCAGCAGCATGATCCGCAGCCTCTGTTCCAACTCGGGCAGACGAGCATGGATTTGCTGCAGTTCGTCCGCGGCCATCGCAACGATTTCGGGATCGGAATCCTGATCGGAAATCAGGGCGTCGAGGTTGCCGGCCTCCTGCCGGACTGCACGCAACTCCTCTATGCACGCGACCACCGGTGAAAGTTCCGCGTAGTCCTTGGATAGGCGGACAAACTGTTCCGGATCAGCGCCCGCGCCCTCGGACAGCTGCTCGGACAGCCTGTTGTGATGGACGATGATCTGGTCCAATCGTTTTTCGAGGCTCACGTTTCGGTCCCCGCCGGTTCTCGCGCCATATGCCGGGATCTTCCCGCCGCAGCAGGACATGTGTCGCTGGAACTCCTGCCCGACAATGGCTGCATGGCATCCTATTCGTACTTTCGCAGGAAAGTCTCCAGTTCGTTCAGCGGCACCGAGGCTTGTTCTCCGGACTGCAGATCCCGGACGGTCGCCGAATTCTCCTCCAGTTCGTCGTCGCCAAGGAGGATGGCCGCCGACGCGCCGATGTCATTCGCCCTCTTCATACGCTGCCGGATCCGGCCGCGATACCCGATCTCGATTCTGAAGCCCGCTTTCCGCAAACGGTCCGCCATTCGCATTCCGACGGTTTCCGCACGTTCGCCAATCGGGACGATGGCAACCGGCGCGCGTCTCCGTGGCACGGTCTCGACGAGCATCGACAGTCTTTCTATGCCCGATGCCCATCCGACCCCGGGGGTCGGGGGACCGCCCATGGCCGCGACGAGGCCGTCATATCGTCCGCCGGCAAGTACCGCGCCCTGGGCGCCCAGGGCATCGGTGGTGAACTCGAATGCGGTGTGGCAGTAGTAATCAAGACCACGAACCAGCCGTGGATTGCGGTTGAAGACGATTCCGAGGTCCTGGAGGCCCGACTGCACAGCGTCGAAAAATTCCTTCGATTCGTTGTCGAGGCTATCGTCGAGATCCGGCGCGCCGGCAACGATCGCGCGATCGTTCTCGTCTTTCGAATCGAGGATGCGCAACGGGTTCTGCGTGAGCCGCCTGCGGCTGTCGTGGGACAATCGGTTTTCGTGATCTCTGAAATATTCCACCAGCTCGGCGCGATAGGCGGCTCGGCTCGGGACGTTGCCCAAGGTGTTGAGTTCGAGGGTGGTTAACCGGCGTACGTCCAGCGCTTCAAGGATGGCCGATCCGAGGGCGATGACCTCGACATCACCTATCGGTTCGGCGACGCCGAGCAATTCTGCGCCAATCTGGTGAAACTGGCGCAGCCGGCCCTTTTGCGGGCGTTCGTACCGGAACATCGGCCCGGAATAAAAGAACTTGAGCGGAAGATGCTGGCCAAGCCCGCCCGAGATCAGCGCCCGCGCGATGCCGGCAGTGCCCTCGGGACGAAGCGTCAGAGAACCGCCGCCTTTGTCCTGGAAGGTGTACATCTCTTTCGAGACGATATCAGAAGTCTCTCCGAGAGTGCGCGAGAATACCTCGGTTGTTTCGAAGATCGGCGTCGCAACTTCGTCGTAGCCGTAGCAGTCGGCAATGATCCGCCCGGTTTCGATCACATGCCGCGCGCGCAGCGCATCGTCGGGGAGGAGATCGCGGGTGCCGCGAACGGGTCTGAGAGTGGTCATGGCAAGATGTACTCGCCGGCTGCGGCCGGCAGACATGTTATCACCGGTTGCGTTCCAGCAGTCCCTGGGGATCGAGCGGGATGTCCCGAACTACGGCGCCGACTGCGCCGAGCGGTGGTAGCGCCCTACCATCGACAACGATCTGGAGTGCACCGGCGTTTCCGGTGTCGAGAGTCAGTGCCGGGTTCTCCGGCGGAATCTCGTAGATCTCGCCGGCCCGCAGGAGTCGTGACAGGAATATCTCTCCGTCCGGAGTTCTGAGCGCAATGAAGGTCTCGCCGGTGGCCTGCAAGAGGACTTGCGATGTTGCACTTTCGTCCGCTGGCGCTGCAGGCTGGGCAACGGGTTCCGATGTCGACGCAACGGCCCGCGGGGCCTCGGCAGGCGCCGCGACAGGCGGTGCAGCGGCCAGTGGGGCTTCGGCAGGCGCTGCAGCAGCCGATGGAGCCTCGGCAGGTGGCGTGGTGGCCGATGGGGCTTCGGCAGGCGATGCAGTGTTCGGCGGGACCTCGGCGGGCGATGCGGCGGGTATACCGTCTGCCGGCTGCGGTACGGGTGGTGCTGTCGTCCCACTGCCAGCAGGATCCGGCGGCACTGCCGCAACCTGCGCCTCGCCGGCATCGATGGCGGGTGCCGCTCCGGTTCCATCCGCCTGAATCCGTTCGTCAGCTTGTCCGGCCGTTTCCGGCGAACTGGTCGCGGATCTCACCGGATTGTTGCCGGGCTCGGCAGCTGACGACGCGACATCGGCGGTCTTCGATTCGCCCTCTTGTGGCCTCGGGCCCGTGACCTCGGGAACCGCAGAAGAACTGTCCTCGAATATCCCGCCGAGATCCGTGATGGACAGGTTGTTTGATGAGAAATAATACCAGCCGGCAATGGCCAGCACGACTGCAGCCGTGGCCACGAGCGGGATCGCTACGACCGCCAGCTTCCCGTACTTGGCGGGTCCTGGCAACACAAGCTTGTACGGGACTTGCTTCTGCTGGGACTGACATGCTCGGACACGGTCGACAATGTCGTCTGCGTCGAGTTCGAGAAACCGTGCATAGCTGCGTATAAAACCCACGACATAGGTCGTTCCCGGCAGATCCGAGAACTGCCCAGCCTCGATGGCCTCAAGATAGCTATGCCGGATCCGCAGATAGGCCTCGACATCGGCAAGTGTGTAACCGCGGGTTTCACGCTGTTGCCGAAGTTCGGAACCAATCGTTGCGGCGCCGTCAAGTTCTCCTTCGTCACCGAGTGTTGCCGTTGCCGCTGAAGTGTTCATTCTGAATTTCCTGACGCCCGGAGAGGCTCACTGGGGCACCGGCACTGCACTACGCTGCAGTATATCATGTAAGCGCCGACGCTCCCAATCGATGCGAAACCTGGAGGAACAAAAGCCCTTCTTCCGTACCTGTGACGGTATCGCGAAGAGATCGTGTGCGGCCTGTTTAAGCATGTTCCCCGCGAGGAAGCGGCAGGCCGTGATCCGGGCGACGGCGCGTCAGGTTTCTGCAGGCGCCCGGATCTCCTCCCGGGGTCAGTGGGACGATCCGGGTACCACTCTGCCAGCCAAGGCCGCTACCGCCTGATCCACCAGTTCCTCAAGGATATTGGCCACCGGCTGAATCCCGTTCACCATGCCCACGCTCTGGCCGGCCATCATCGAACCGGTCTCGACATCGCCGTCGATTGCAGCACGGCGAAGCGCGCCCGCCCAGAAATGCTCGATTTGGAGTTGGGCTTCTTCCTGGGCAATCTCCCCGCGCCGAAAGGCCGCAATGACATCGCGCTGCAGGTCCTGGAATTCGCGGGTCGCCGCGTTCTGCAGTGCTCGGACAGGAATCACCGGAAATCCCGGATCTAGCTGGACGGACGGTACGGCGTCGCGGGCGGCGGCACGAATGAAGGCCTGCTTGAAACGGTCATGGGCGATGGATTCGCAGGCGCAGACGAAGCGCGTGCCAAGCTGGCAACCGGCAGCGCCCATCTCGAGATAGGCCACTATCGCGTCACCGCGCCCGATCCCTCCGGCCACGAACACGGGTACGTCGCGAAGATGCGGCAATATTTCCTGCGCGAGAACCGTCGTGGAGACTGGGCCGATATGGCCGCCCGCCTCGGCTCCCTCGACAATGATGGCGTCGGCGCCTTGACGTACTAGGCGCCGCGCAATTGCGAGTGTGGCGGCAAAGCAGATGGCCCGCGCGCCGCCGTCCTTGACCTGCGCGATTCTCGGAGCGCCGGGGAGACCACCAGCGAGAATAATGTGGGTGACCTTCTGTTCGAGGCAGACCTCGATAAGCCGGTCGAGTTCGGGGTGCATGGTGATCAGGTTGACGCCGAATGGCCTATCCGTGCGCGCGAAGGTTTCAGAGATTTCCTCCGCCAGCATTTCGGGAGTCATGGCGCCACAGGCGATGACGCCGAATCCGCCGGCGTTGGATAGGGCCGAAACGAGGTTCCGTTCCGAAACCCAGGTCATGGCGCCTCCGAGAATGGCGAGCGGCACGCCGAGGAAATCCTGTCCGGATTTCCACAGCGCATCCAGCTGGGCTCGCGAGGCCGTGGCGTCGGCGTCGACGCCCTGCGTCGGCGCGCTCATTTCGCGTCGAGCCCGTAAGCGCTGTGGAGCGACCGAAGGGCCAGCTCCGTGTAGGTGCTGGCAACGAGGACGCTGATCTTGATTTCTGACGTCGAAATGACCTGAATATTAATTCCGCACTCGGCCAGCGCAGAGAACATCGTCGTTGCCACGCCGGCATGGCTGCGCATGCCTACCCCGATCACCGATATCTTCACGACGTCCGCATCGCCGACGACGCGCTCGAAGCCGAGTTCTTCCCGTTTGTCCTCGACCAACCGGAGTGTGCGCTCCATGTCGGGTTGCGACACGGTGAAGGTGAGATCAGTCGTGTTGCCGTCTTCCGAGACGTTCTGGACGATCATGTCGACATTGATGTTGGTGGCGGCCAGCGAGCCGAAAAGGCTGGCGGCGACGCCCACCCTGTCGGGGACCCGGATCAGCGTGATCTTCGCCTCGTTGCCGCTGTGCGCGATTCCGCTGACGACTGCGTGTTCCACGACTTCTTCCTCATCGACTACCAGGGTTCCGGGTGCATCATCGAAGCTCGAACGAACCTGCAGGCGCACCCCGTGGTTCATTGCGAGTTCGACGGATCGGGGCTGGAGCACCTTGGCACCCAAGGACGCGAACTCCAGCATCTCCTCATAGGTGATCTTATCGAGCTTTCGGGCCTTCGCAACGATACGCGGGTCGCTCGTGTAGATGCCGTTGACATCGGTGAAGATGTCGCACCGGTCGGCGCGGATCGCGGCGGCGAGAGCCACCGCCGAGGTGTCGGAGCCGCCACGCCCCAGCGTAGTGACCCGGCCGTCGGAGCCAAGTCCCTGGAATCCCGCCATGACCGCGACCTGTCCGCCGCCGAGCCGCCGGACTATTTCGTCGCCATCGACGGCAGAGATCCGGGCCCGGCCGTGAGCATCGTCGGTTTCGATCGGGATCTGCCAGCCAAGCCATGATCGAGCGTCGACACCTTCCGCCTGGAGGGCGAGGGCGACGAGCCCGGCAGTGACCTGTTCGCCCGAGGACACCACGACATCGTATTCGCGGGCATCGTGGATCGGGGAAAGTTCCCTCGTCCATGCGACGAGCTGGTCGGTTGCGCCGGCCATTGCCGAGACCACGACGGCGACCTGGTCGCCCGCCTCGATGGTCTCCTTGATGCGTCCGGCGACCGCACGGATGCGGTCGAGATTGGCAACCGAGGTTCCGCCGAATTTCTGTACGATCCGTGCCATGATCCTGATCCGTCCGGTCCTGCCTGCAGGCGAAGCGAAGCCGGCAGGGAACCAGGTGTTTCGGAGACAGTGCGGGAATGCCGCGCTTGCCCCGAGCGGTGCGGGCGCATAGATACTCGCAGGCAGGTTTTGTGGCAAGGAGACTGGGCGATGGCGGAAACCGGACACGATGACGGCCGGACCACAGTCGATCCGGCGGAGATCGCCCGATTTTCGGCGCTTGCCGGTCAATGGTGGGATTCCGGCGGTGATTTCGCACCGTTACACAGGTTCAATCCCGTCCGCCTCGAATATATTCGGGATCGCCTGTGCAAGGTCTTCGGCCGGAACCGCCGTTCGTTCGACGCGCTGGCCGGTCTCAGGGTCCTCGATGTCGGATGCGGAGGCGGTCTGGTTTCGGAGCCGTTGGCGCGCATGGGCGCGTCAGTGACCGGGATCGACGTCTCGGGTGCCAATGTCGGCGCTGCACGGGCGCATGCGCGCGAGGAGGGCGTCGATATCGACTACCGTTGCGTCACCATCGAGGAGATGCGGGACGCCGGCGAGCAGTTCGATGCCGTGGTATGCATGGAGGTTGTGGAGCATGTTGCGGATGTTGACCTGTTCGTCGAATGCTGCGCGTCCGCGGTTGCCGACGGCGGGGCGATAGTTGCGGCGACGCTGAACCGGACGCCGCGGGCATTTCTGGAGGGAATTGTCGCTGCCGAGTACCTCTTGCGCTGGTTGCCGCGCGGGACGCATGACTGGCGCAGGTTCGTTCGCCCTTCCGAACTCGCGCGTGCATTGCGGCGGAACGGCTTCGCAGTCACCGACCTCTCGGGTCTCTCGTTCGATCCGCTGGCAGGAGAGTGGCGGCGGAGCGCCAATGTCTCGGTCAACTACATCCTGTCGGCCGAGCGCTTGAGCCGGTGATCGCGCGGGGGCCGTCCCCGGGGACTCGTTGGTCGGTTACGCGTCGGGCTTTGCGGGCCAGGGAATGCGGTGAAACTCGATGCCCTCGTCGTTGAGTTCTGCCGCTTCCTTCGGAGTGGCTTCGCCGTATATCGACTGCGGCTCGGTCTCGCCATAGTGAATCTTGCGGGCTTCTTCGGGAAACCGGTCGCCGACATAGGTGCTGTTCTCTTCCACGTGCCGCTTCAATTCACGGACGGTGGAGAGGAATTCCTTGAACTCTTCGGCATCCGCCTTTTTCTTGTCGCCTTCGGTCTTGCCGTTATCCGTTGCCTGCATGGCCTCTGCAGGCTCTGGCGCGGAGATGCTGTCCTTGCCCTTGCGCATCCCGCCGAGCCGGGGCGCGACGAGGCCCTTTCTGACATTTGTATCGTTGCAGATCGGGCATGCGATCTCGCCCTTCGACGCGAGGCGGTCAAAGGTATCGCTGTCCTTGAACCAGCCCTCGAAGGTATGGTCGTTCTTGCAGGTGACATCAAATACGATCATGTGTCCTAGATTAGAACAAAATCTTCATTTGCCAAGCGGCAATTTCATGTTTCCGATCGACATGTTGACCAGTGACCCGCGGCGACCATCCGTAATTTGCCAGCGGGCCGGAAACCATTCGGTGGTGCCGCACTGGGCGCTGCTGGCCCGAGACAATCGACCGAATCTGAACCGCGCGCGGCCGTCTGCTAGCACTCCTGTACGGTCGCAGGTGTGAAGTCGCGGGCGTTGGCGAGTGCCGGGATCGCCTCGCGCGCTTCGGCGGTGCGTGCCGGATCGATGTCGGCCACGATAACGCCGACATCCTCGCCGCCGTCGGCCAGCACCTCGCCCCAGGGGTCCACAATCAGCGAATGGCCGTAACTTTCGCGCCCGCCGCCATGGCTGCCACACTGCGCGGCAGCGAAGATCCAGGAACCGGTCTCGATTGCCCGCGCACGCAGGAGAACCTCCCAGTGGACGCTGCCGGTTCGCCGGGTGAAGGCCGACGGCACGGCAATGAAAAGCGCGCCGCAGCGGGCGAGATGCCCGTAAAGGGTGGGAAAACGGACGTCGTAACAGATGGTCAACCCGAGCCGGCCCCACGGGAGATCGGCGAAAACCGCCTTTGTGCCCGGTCGGTAGGAATCCGATTCGCGGAAGGTTTCCCCGTTCGCCAAGTCGACATCGAACATGTGTATCTTATCGTATCTGGCAACCACATGCCCGCCGCCATCGATGAGATACGTGCGATTGGCAATGGCGCCGTCCCCGCAGCGGACGGCCAGCGACCCGACATGCATCCAGATCCCGAGCTCACGAGCCAGGGAAGAGAAGGCGCTCAGCGCCGGGTGCTCCGTCTCGGGAACAACCTTGCGGCGAAAGGCCGCACGGTCCGGTTCGATGAGCGCGGCACACTCCGGAAGCGAGACCAGATCCGCGCCCGTGTCGGCTGCTTCGCGCACGAGGTCTTCAGCATCCGCAATATTACGCGCGACGTCATTTCCGGTGCAAAGTTGCACGCAGGCGAGGCGCAGGATGCCAGTCATCACGGTTATCCGGCGAGGCCTAGCAGTTCGTCGAGGCCCCCGGATCGGTCGAGGGAGGCGAGATCGTCGGAGCCGCCGACATGGGTGCCATCGATGAATATCTGTGGCACAGTTTTCCGACCGTCTGCGCGAGCCGTCATTTCACGGCGCCGGCCGGGGTCAGTGTCGACATCGATCTCATCGAAGGTGACGCCTTTCGCCGACAGGAGGCGTTTGGCGCGAAAACAGAACGGGCAGAACATGCTGGAATAGATCTCGACGTGTGCCATCGGGTTGTCCCTGCTTGCCGGTGGAGAAATCCGGTGTCATCCCGCCTGAAGCATTGCCGAGCTGGGCATGGTCTGTGCTGGCGGTGCTAGTGTATATGTATAACCAAACGGTCGTTTCGCCAATGGCGGCGGCGTGTCCGGAGGAGGCGACGCGGCTTCGGCCGTGCAAAACGGGCCACGGGGCCGGGAGGCCGTTCAATGGCCGACAGCACGATGATTTTCGATCGCCGCGCAGTCCGCCGCCACCGTGGCCGTGCGGCTGCTTCGGATGCGGTGGACGATTTCCTGCGCCTAGAGATCGCGGAGCAAATGGCCGAGCGCCTGCGGGATACCGGCAGGAATTTCCGGGCAGTCCTCGACATCGGCAGGGGTCACGGGGAGTCGGTGGAACACAGTGTGGATGAGCCGTCGGCGTTGCTGGTTCGTGGGGATCTTGCCGAAGGGATGTTGCGCCGCAGGGCCTGTCCGGCGGTGGCATTCGACGACGAATTCCTGCCCTTTGCGGATGGCGCGTTTGACCTCGTCCTGTCCCGTCTTGTCCTGCACTGGGTCAACGATGTCCCGGGCGCGCTCGTTCAAATTCGTCGCAGCCTCAGGCCGGACGGCCTCTTCATCGGTGCGCTGCTTGGCGGCGACACGCTGATCGAGTTGCGTGATGCCTTTCTTGGCGCGGAATCCGAGGTCACAGGCGGTGCCAGTCCGCGCACATCACCGATGGCAGCGCCTCCCGATGCCGTCGCGTTGATGCAGCGTGCGGGTTTTGCCCTGCCGGTTGTCGATGTCGACACCGTCACCGCTACCTATTCCGACCTGCTGGCGCTGATGCACGATCTTCGCGCGATGGGCGAAACCAATGCCGTCCTCCAGCGTAGCCGCAACTTTCTGCGGCGCGACATGCTCGGTGCCGCAGCCGACCGCTACCGGGCCGTTCACGGAGGTCCGGACGGGCGTATTCCGGCTACGTTCCAGATCATCTGGATGACCGGCTGGGCGCCCGACGACGCGCAGCCTCGGCCTTTGCGGCCGGGCTCTGCCGGTCAGCGGCTTGCCGCAGCGCTCGGTACTAAAGAATGGCCCGCAGGGGAGCCTGCCGGCTCCTGACAGTGGGCAAATTCAGGCTGCCGCGGCGCGTGCCATGGTGCGGGGTGTGCGGGTCTCATGCACAAGGATCGCGAACACGCCGGCAAGCGCCGCCAGCGGGATCGCCATCCACCAGATCCAGTCATATCTCGCTGTCAGATCGAATATCCAGCCTCCGCTGGCGACACCGATGGCGGCGCCCAGCGAGTGTCCGCCGAACAGCAGACCAAGGGTGAGGCCGAGAATGCGGATGCCGATATGGGTCACCACGATATTCGCAATGACGGGAAAGGTCGCGAAGTTCAGCACGCCGAACACGGCCGCGAACACGAACATCAACCTGATGTCCACGGCGATCAGCAGGAGGAGCCCGAAACTTGCGGCGCGAAGGAAGAACATGCCGGCCAGCAGGCGTGGTCGGTGCGCATGGTCGGCCAGCCAGGAGAAGAATATGACGCCGACAAGGTTCCCTATCCCGTGGACGCCGTAGGCGGCTGATCCCTCGACGAGGCTGTAGCCGCAGGTGATGGCATAGGGAATGAAATAGACGTCGATAATCCCGGCGGTTGTGAAGCCGCACAGAAAGAACGCCGCGAGCAGAAGCAGGAACGTGCGGTTGACGAACAGGAAGCCAAGTCGTTCGTATAGCGACCCCGTTTTGTTGCCGGGCGCCTGTCCGGCGGATTCGTCTTCGGGGGGCCTGAACCGCAGGGCGACGAGGGCGGCGAGCGCCAGCATGACTGCCGCGAGGATCAGGTAGGTGTCGCGCCAACCGACCGTGGCGATCAGGATACCGAGCGCTGACAGCACTGGAAGCTGGCCGCCGCTTGCTCCGGATACCGCGATGCCAACTGCGAGGCCGCGCATTCGTGTGAAGTAGCGCGACACCGCTGCGGTCACGAGCGGGATCGAGACGGACGCCCAGCCGATGCCGCCGATCAATCCGAACAGGATGTAGTAGTGGAAGGGCTGGGTGGCGAAGGCTGTGCCCCCGATCCCGAGAGCAAGCGCGACGAGGCCGCCGCTGAAGATCCGCCGCGCGCCGTATTGATCCATGAAATTGCCCGCAACTGGCGAGCCAATAGCCATCATGACGAGGACCAGCACCGCTCCGGTTGCTGATTCCGACCCGGTCCAGCCAAGTTCTGTACGCCACGACGGCAGTACCATGCCGACGGAAGATCGTGCGCCGAACGTGGAGGCGAGCGCGATGAACGAAATCGCAACAATGATCCAGCCGCGGTGCGAATCGCTCTGGACACCGGCGGTCATGCGTCGCTCCGCTGCGCGCGAGCCGGCGGTCCCGGGTGCGGATGCGGATCCGGGCCCGCCGGGGCCGGTTCAACGGGACCGGACTCGGGCCTCATCGTCTTTTCATGTTCGGACGAAGGCACGGAGTGAAGGCAGCTTCAGAGGAAGTCGCGAAGCATGGCAACCAGCGGCCGGTCCGCGGGCGGCATCGGGTACGCAGCCATCTGGTCGGTTCGAACCCATTTGATCTCCTGTCCTTCCATCGGTTGTGCACGACCCTTCCACTTCCGGCATACATAGAGCGGCATCAGCAGATGAAACTCGTCATAGGCGTGCGAGGCAAATGTCAGGGGCGCGATGCAGCTCTCGTCCGTCTCGATTCCGAGCTCCTCGCGAAGCTCCCGGATCAGCGCCTGTTCCGGCACCTCGGTGCGACCGACCTTGCCGCCCGGAAATTCCCACAGTCCGGCAAGATGCTTTCCGGGCGGCCGCCGGCTGATCAGCACGCGGCCATCGACGTCGATCAGCGCGACCGCAACGACGAGCGTGATGGGGAGCCCCGTCATGTTCGGGGTGCCGGGCCGCAACAGGTTCCTGACCGCGCGCGCCGCTGCCAGACATCAGGACGAGTGGAGAAGAGCGTTTGACCGGACTTCCGGGTGGACGGCGCCGGCACGGTTTGCGAAGCCGCCCTGCCCGCGGAGCCCGTCAAGATCTGTAGTCCCCATTGATCGAGATGTAGCCATGGGTGAGATCACAGGTCCAGACGGTGGCCGCGCCCTTGCCGATCTGCAGATCGACATCGATGTCTATCTCACGTCCCCGCATGTGACGTGCTACCGGCGCTTCGTCATAGTCCGGGACGGCGCGCCCCCCGTCGGTCACGCGAATGCCGCCGATGCTGATGCGGAGGCGGTCGCGATCGGCCTTTTCTCCCGACTTTCCAACGGCCATCACGATCCGGCCCCAATTGGCGTCTTCGCCGGCAATTGCGGTCTTGACCAGTGGTGAGTTGGCGATCGAAAGGGCGATTCTCTTCGCTGCGCGCGCGGACCGCGCTCCACTGACGTTGACGCTGACGAACTTGCTAGCGCCTTCTCCGTCACGGACGACCTGGTGGGCAAGATCAACGAGAATACCGTCGAGCGCGGTGCGAAAGGCGTGGAGCCTGCGATCGTTCATGGCAACGATCGGCCTGTTTCCGGCGGCGCCGGTGGCAAACAGGAGAGCGGTGTCGCTTGTCGAGGTGTCGCCGTCCACCGTGATCGAATTGAAGGACCGGTCGATGCCACGCGACAGGATGTTCTGCAGCACCGTCGCCGAGATCGCCGCGTCGCTGAAGATGAAGGCAAGCATGGTTGCCATGTCCGGTGCAATCATGCCGGAGCCCTTCGCGATACCAGTCAGGGTGATCTCGGTATCCCCGATCGAGGCTCGCCGCCATGCGCCCTTCGGGAAGGTATCGGTCGTCATGATCGCGGTTGCCGCTTCCTGCCAGGCGTCAGGAGAGAGGGTGTCGTGGAGGCCGGCAACGGACCGTCGGATGCGGTCGTCGGGAAGCGTCTCTCCGATGACCCCTGTCGAGGCCACGAACACCTGGGATTTCGGACAGTTCAGTGTGTCCGCGACCTTGTCCACGGTTCTCTCGACGGACTTACGCCCCTCGAGGCCGGTAAAGGCATTGGCATTGCCGGAGTTGACGATGAGGGCCCTGGCGCGGCCGCGCCGAAGGACCTTGCGGCACCAGTCGACCGGGGCGGCAGCGGTCTGTGAACGGGTGAGAACGCCGGCTGCCTGCGTGCCGGGGATCATCGACGCCAGGAAGACATCCGGCTTGCCGGAATAGCGCACGCCACTGCAGGCAGTGGCAACGGAGACACCGGATACCGCCGGCAGCGATGGAAACTCGGTCGGCGCCAGAGGCGAAATCGTCGTCATCGGGTTTCTCTTCACGTTGGGCCGGGCACGGCAGCTGTCACCGCAGTGGCCGCAATCAGGGACATGCATGCCTTTCCGACATGTGGCGGGGCCGTGTTCCGGCGACGCAGGCTGCAAGGCGGGCGGCGATGCCGGGAGGAAGGGCAGTCGCGACCGTTCTCCACTGCCAAGCGCAGCACGAGTTGGCGGTGCGGCGGCTTCCGCACGGCAGAATTCACTAGCATGACAGGTTTCCGTAGACAAGATCCGGGCCGCGGTGCACTGACGCCACAGATTCAGCACTGCGCGGCCCGAACCGGCATTCTCCCGTTGTGGTGTGCGGTGAGGAAACGGCAGGCAAGGGGGCGTCGCAACTGTCCTTTTCCGGCCAGGTGTGCTATATGGTCTGTGCCGCTGCACAACACCATTATGGACAGCACGGAACTTCGGACGCGGGGCCGCGAAAGAACATGCTCGACGGATTGGCGCGCCGCCTGTTTGGCAGTGCAAATGACAGGGAAATCAAGAGGCTTCTGGATGGGGTTGCGGAAATCAATGCCCTGGAACCCGAGTTTGAAAAGCTGTCGGACGACGCCCTGCGCGCGCGAACCGACATGTTCCGCGAACGGCTCGCGGCGGGGGAAGACCTCGACGACCTGATGACCGAAGCCTTCGCGACGGTGCGCGAAGCGGCCAAACGCACACTCGGCCAGCGCCACTACGACGTGCAGTTGATGGGCGGTACGGTGCTGCACGAGGGCAAGATCTCGGAAATGAAGACGGGGGAGGGCAAGACGCTGGTCGCGACGCTGCCGGTCTACCTGAATGCACTTTCCGGCCGTGGCGTCCACGTTGTTACCGTCAATGACTATCTTGCGCAGCGCGATGCCGAATGGATGGGGGCAATCTACCGGTTTCTCGGGCTGACGGTGGGTTGCATCACACAGGGGCTCAGCGAATCCGGCCGCCGCGATGCCTACGCCAGTGATGTGACGTATGGAACCAACAACGAATTCGGTTTCGACTACCTGCGCGACAACATGAAATTCAGTCTTGAGGACATGGTGCAGCGCGAGTTCAACTATGCAATCGTGGACGAGGTCGACAACATCTTCATCGACGAGGCGCGAACCCCGCTGATCATTTCCGGGGCTGTCGAAGATGCGGCGAACCTTTATATGGCCATCGACAAGGTCATTCCTCAGCTTGCTCCGGAAGACTACGAGAAAGACGAGAAGCAGCGCGCCGTGACGCTGACCGAGGCGGGAACGGAACATGTCGAGCAGATCCTGGAAGGGATGGACCTGCTTGCCGGCGCGTCGCTCTATGACGTGTCGAACGTCGCGCTGGTCCATCACGTCAATCAGGCGCTCAGGGCGCATAAGCTGTTCGAGCGGGACACCGAATATATCGTCAAGGACGACTCGATCATCATAATCGACGAATTCACCGGCCGGATGATGGAAGGGCGGCGGTATTCTGAGGGGCTGCATCAGGCGATCGAGGCCAAGGAGGGGGTTTCGGTCCAGAGGGAGAACCAGACCCTCGCCTCGATCACGTTCCAGAACTATTTCCGCCTCTATCCCAAACTTGCCGGCATGACGGGAACGGCAATGACGGAAGCTCCGGAATTCGCCGACATCTATGGCCTCGAAGTGGTCGAGATTCCGACCAATGTGCTGATGATTCGCGCCGACGAGGATGACGAGGTCTACCGGACCGCCGACGAGAAGTACGCGGCCATCCTCGATGAGATCAGGGAATGTCAGCGCCGACAGCAACCGATTCTCGTCGGCACGATTTCCATCGAGCGTTCGGAGCAGCTGTCGGAGCTGCTGACGAAGAACCAGATCCAGCACAACGTGCTCAACGCCCGGTTTCACGAACAGGAAGCCTACATAATCGCCCAGGCCGGCCGGCCCGGAACCGTGACGATCGCGACCAACATGGCGGGGCGGGGTACCGACATCCAGCTTGGTGGCAACGTCGATATGGAGGTTGAGCAGCAGCTGGCCAAGCTGCCAGCGGCCACGCGCGAGAGTCGTGCCGAGGCGCTGCGCACTGAGATCGAGGCTGAGGTGGCGGCCGCAAAGAAGATCGTGCTCGATGCCGGCGGGCTCTACGTGATGGGTACTGAACGCCACGAGGCGCGGCGTATCGACAACCAGTTGCGCGGCCGGTCCGGGCGTCAGGGAGACCCCGGGCGCTCGAAGTTCTACCTGTCGCTCGAGGACGACCTCATGCGCATCTTCGGATCAGAGCGCATCGACAACATGCTCCAGCGCCTCGGACTCGAGGCCGGCGAGGCGATCGTTCATCCCTGGATCAACAAGGCGATCGAAAAGGCGCAGCGCAAGGTCGAGGAGCGCAATTTCGAGATCCGCAAGAATCTCCTGAAGTTCGACGATGTGATGAACGACCAGCGCAAGGTGATCTACGAGCAGCGCAAGACCCTCATGGTCACGGAAGACGTGTCGGATACCATCAGCGACATGCGCGAACAGGTGATCGACGGTCTGGTAACGTCGTGCATCCCAGAAAAGGCATATGCCGAACAGTGGGATACCGACGGCTTGCGCGACGGCGTGAGGGAACTCCTCAACCTCGACCTGCCGGTGGCTGACTGGGCAGCGGAAGAGGGCATAGCCGACGAGGAAATCCGGTCCCGGATCACCGAGCGGGCCGGGGACCTCATGGCCGCGAAGACCGCAAACTATGGCGCCTCGATCATGCGTCTGGCCGAGAAGAGCATATTGCTGCAGCACCTCGACCAGGCGTGGAAGGAACATCTGCTGGCGCTCGACCATCTGCGACAGGGCATCGGGCTGCGCGCGTACGGCCAGAAGGATCCGCTGAACGAATACAAGCGCGAGGCCTTCGACATGTTCGAGGATATGCTCTCGGGCCTGCGTTCCGACGTGACCACGATGATGTCGCGTCTCGAGATCTCGATCACGGCCGACGAGATTGCGGCACTTGAGCATGCCGATCCGGCGGAGGGCACGATGACCCGCGAGGATCCTGCCTTCGCCCATGCCGGCGCGGGAACGGCGCTTGCTCCGGCACCGGCCGCGCTTCCGGCCGGCATCACGGATGATCAGGTACCTCCGGGCTGGGTCCGCAACGACCTCCTCGGACGCTGGATCGATCCCGAGGATGTCAGCACGTGGGGCAAGGTGCCGCGCAATGCGCCGTGCCCCTGTGGCTCGGGGCGGAAATTCAAGCACTGTCACGGCCGGCTTGCCTGACTGACGGGCGCCGGCGGTCTGGTTTCCTGCGACGGCGAACGGGAGGGACGCTCATGGTGCGCTCCGATCCCGATCGCGTTGCCGTCATGTAGTGTAGTGTGGAATCGATAAGGACTGCGGCGCGCGATTCATGATGCCTTTCCCTTTCGCAGCAACGGCAGGCCTGCGGCGGCAGTCGCCGCTGCGAGAATGAGATAGCTGGCGGAAAATCCTCCCGTGATCTGCGTGATCAGACCGAAGACCGCCGGTCCGATGACCACCCCCGAAAAGGTGACGAAGAGTCCGCCACCGGTCGCCCGGCCCGCTTCTTCGGGCGCGACACGTCGCGACACTTCGGCAAGATAGACACCGTTCCATGCGATGCCGGTGAGCCCGAACGCCGCGCAGATGGCGAGAACGGTCCAGTCACTCCAATCGGGCGTGATCGCCGCGGTAACCCCCGCGCTTGCGGCCATGCCGAAGGCGAGGAAGGCGAGCACGGTGTCGCTGCGTCCGGTCGCGTCGGCGACGGCGCCCCACAGGACGCGGCCGACCACCCCGGATGCGCCGAGAACGGACAGCGCGAGTCCGGCCTTCTGGTTGGACCAGCCGATCTCGGTCTGAAGAAATGTCACCAGAAAATAAGTGTAGCACTGTTGCAGGGCTGCAAACAGGAACGATCCGGCTATCAGGACGCGGAGTTCCCGTCTCGAGAACACGAGGCGCAGGGGTCCGATGATGTTTCCCCTGAGGAGCGGAGCGCCGGCTTCGAGGCCGCTGTCGAAACGCCGACGCGTCGGTTGCAGGAAAATCAGCCCGAGAAGGACGGTGGCGGTAACCGCCCACATGGCGCCCTGCCAGTCGAACCACACGAGGAACAGCGGGATGAGCAGTCCGGCGATCAGGCCGCCGAGCGGTACTCCTGTCTGCTTGATGGAGAATACGAGTGACAGGAACCGGGGCGGCGTGTGACGGGAAAGAATGTGGCTGCTTGCCGGTGTCGTCGGGCCGTAGCCGAGTCCGCAGACGAGAGCAGAAACCAGCAGCAGGCTCCAGTGCGCGCCAACGCCAATGACCAGCCCGACAGCGCAAGTCAGCATGGCGATCTGCGAAAACCGTATGGCACCGAAGCGAAGCACGAAACCACCCGCGGTCAGCGAGCCCACCATGGCGCCTACATAGACGATCGAGGCGTAGAACCCGATATTCTCGGCAGGAATTCCGACGTCTTGCGCTGCTCGCGGTGCCAGGATCGACATCGTCAGCGTGGCCATCGTGACCAGAGCCTGGACGGCAGTGGTCGCGACGAGGGCGATCGCGACCGTGCCGGCGGAACGATCGGCGGATCCCACCGGCTGTTCCTCAGTCAAGTGGTTGGGAGATCAGCCCGTCCGCGAGCTTGGGGTCGAACCAGGTGGATTTAGGAGGCATGACCAGCCCGGCGTCCGCGACCGCCATCAGCTCGTCGAGCCGCGTGGGAAACATCGTGAAACCTACTGCCATCTCTCCCGAGTCGACGCGCGCGGCAACGGCTTCGATGCCGCGTCCGCCGCCGACGAAGTCGATCCGCGGGTCGGTGCGCACGTCGCCAATCCCGAGCACTGGCTCGAGAATCAGGTGGCTGAGGCGGCTGACGTCGAGCCCGGTGATGGGGTCTTCGCTCGCCGCCACCACCTTCGGTTCCAGAAAATGCCAGCATCCGGCCAGATACATGCCGAACTGCGCCGGTCTGTCGGGCCGGACTGGCGTCTCTGCCGGCCGGATCGTGAACTGTTCGGAAAGAACTGAGACGAACTCGTCGGCAGACCGGCCACCGAGGTCGGTGACGACGCGATTGTAGTCGAGAATCGTCACCTCGTTGTCGGGAAAGCTGACGGCAAGAAAGCCGCGGTACGCGTCATCCCGGCGGTCCGTTCCTCTCTTGCGGGATGTACCGAAAACCTGGGCTGCTGCTGCGGAGCGGTGATGCCCGTCGGCGATGTAGAGCGCATCCATCCCGTTGATGATCCGCGAGACGTCGTTCACCATCGAATGGTCGTCGATCACCCAGAGTTCGTGACGGATCCCGTCGAGATCGGGTTTGACCGCGTCCGGGCTGGTGGATGTCGCGAGCGCAAGCAGGCTTGACAACGGCGCATTTGCGCGGTGAACAAGCTGGACCGGACCGGTAATTGCGTTCACGGCCCCGATCTGGCGGGCGCGGTCGTTTTCCTTGTCGGGACGGGTCAATTCGTGCCTGCGGACGCGGTTGGCGCGATAGGCGTCGATCGACGCCGAAACCACGATGCCCGTCTGGGATCGGGCCTGCCCGGTCATGCGATAGGCGTAATAGCAGGGTTCGGGGTCGCGAATCAGGGCGCCTGAAGCCAGCAGATCGCGCATGTGCTGCCCTGCGGCTGCATAGACCCGGTCGGAATGGGGGTCGGTGTCTGGCGGCAGGCCGATTTCCGCGCGCGAGACATGCAGGAAGTTGAGCGGGCGGCCGGCGGCGAGGGCGCGCGCCTCGTCGGTGGTCACGACGTCGTAGGGTGGCGCCGCGATCTGATCAGCCTTGTCGGGCGCTGCGCGGATGCCGGCGAAGGGGCGTACGAGATCGCCTGTGAGTGTATTCATGATTAGGGCGTTCCAGTCGGATAGGGTCGGCAAGCCGGACCGAACCGCCTGTTGTGGCCGCTTCCGGCTCCGGCTTAGCGGGGCGTTCTCCGGCGCGCCTGCCGCTGTGGTCGGGCGCCGCGCGGCGGCCTACAGGGAATCGGCGCCGGCGCGCCGGCGGAAATACTCCCATGCTCGCTGGACCGAGAAATCGCTCAGGAACGTTTGCGAGCAGTTCTCGATCTCGCCGTCGGACAGGTACTCGATTTCGTCGTGCAGTCGCATCGTGTCCTGCAGCAGGCGGGCATTCACCTGCAGATAGATTGAGGTCATGACCGCGGCTTCGACTGTCCGCCCGGCCACGGCACAGCCATGTCCACGCATCAGGACGACCGTGTTTTCACCAAGCTTGGCGGCAAGATCGCGGCCGTGTTCCATGTTGACCACGAGAAGGTTGGTGTCACCGAATCGGGTCCTGATGTCCCAGACCGGAATGTCCTTGCCTATGGCGGCGCCGACATGCGCTATTGCCCGCAGGCGGCTGGGCGTGACACTGAAGGGTATGACGGCGTGGGAATGGTTGTGCACCACCGAGTTCACGTCGGGGCGTGCTTCGTAGATGGCACCGTGGATGTGGCGTTCGGCGTAGGGCGTGCGGTCGTCGTCTATCGGCTCGCCCTCGAGCGTGAACTCCATGACATCGTCGCTGGTCACGAGTTCCGGGCTGCGCGACCGGCTGAGAAGGTAGCGGTCGGGATCTTCCGGATTGCGGATACTGACATGGCCGTAGGCGTCGACGACCTCCTCGCGCGCCAGAATGCGGTTCGCGATCACGACATCGCGCATGGTCTCGATCAGTCTGTTCATGCCAGCATCCTTGCTCGCGTCGGAGAGCACGAATAATGATAACATGCCGTCCGTGGAGCCGCCACAGCGGAAGGGTTCCGGTCCCGGTGTCGGGTTGCCACGATCGCTCCTGCCGCGGGGAAGAAGCGCTGTCGCGCAATGCGAGTTCGGCCTCGGCCTGGCCGGAGCAGGCCGCTGGTCTGCAGGACGCGGTTTGGCTTGATCCATGTCGTCCCATATGATTCGCGTCTGTCCATGCTGCTGGCGGGCCTGGGAACCGGGCATGGCCGTGGCAGGAGCGCAGACCGCGCAGTGACGGTCCCCCTGCCGGCAGCGACCCGGGCAACCGGTGAACGGTACCGCCACCAGGGATGTCGACATGAACAAGACCAATGGTGACACGCATTGAAGCCGGCGCCGTTCCGATACGTCCGTGCCGCATCGTGGTCCAATGCCATCGCGCAACTGGAGCTGCACGGTGATGAGGCGAGGGTGCTGGCAGGCGGACAGACCTTGGTGCCGGCGATGAATTTTCGTCTCGCGCGTCCCGCCGTTCTCGTTGATCTGAATATGATCGGCGATGCGGACCGCGTCGATGTCGAGGACGGCGAGTTGAGGATCGGCGCACTCGCCCGCCACATCCGGTTCGACTCACCAGTCTGCGACGGCCCCCTGGGCCGCCTGCTGCCGCAAATGAGCCGCCACATCGCCCACGTGCCGATCCGCATGCGCGGGACCTTCGGCGGCAGCCTGGCGCATGCGGATCCGGCGTCCGAGTGGTGCGCCCTCAGCGTGACGCTCGACGCGACAGTGCTTGTCGAGGGACCCGCTGGCAAGAGACCGGTCGGCGCGCGGGATTTCTTCCTGTCTCTGCTGACCACTGCGCTTGAGGCCGGCGAGGTCGTCCGCGAAATCCGTCTTCCCGTACTCGAGGAAGGCTGGAGTTGCGGGTTTCGCGAATTCAGCCGTCGCGCCGGAGATTTTGCGCTGGCCCTCGCCGTGGCATGCATCCAGGTCCAGGACGGATGCGTTGCCGATGCCCGGATCGGCATCGGCGGCGTCGGGGCCGCTCCGTTCCGTTCAGAATCCGCCGAAGCGGTGTTGAGAGGGCAGGCGGTTTCACAGGCGCTGTTCAACCGTGCCGGCGAAGCCGCGCTGGAAGGGGTTGACGCGCTTCACGATCATCATGCGACAGCCGCGTACCGTCGCGATCTTGCAAGGGTCCTGGTTGCGCGGGCGCTTGGCGATGCAGCCGGGACAGTGGTGGCCGCGGGAGGATGACCATGGGAGCCGAGCGTCTGGCCCTGGCGTTCAACATCAACGGCGTCGACCACGAGGTGGAGGTCGAGGCCCGGCGGACGCTTGTCGATACGCTTCGCGACAGCTGCGGCCTGACGGGCACGCATATCGGCTGTGAGCACGGGGTGTGCGGTGCCTGCACGGTTCTTCTGGACGGCCTTCCCGTGCGTGCGTGCCTGATGTTTGCGGTGCAGGCCGACGGCCGAAGAATCCGGACGGTCGAGGGGCTGGCCCGTAACGGGGCGTACAGCGCGCTCCAGCAGGCATTTCATGATCACCACGCGTTGCAGTGCGGATTCTGCACGCCTGGCATGCTGATGCTCGCCACCTGGCTCGTGGAGCGCGGCACACCGGTCGATGATGACGAATTGCGGGAGGTCATGGCCTCCAATCTTTGCCGTTGCACGGGGTACCTGAACATCCTCAAGGCGGTGCGGGACGTGCTGGACGGAGAGTCCGGATGAGCGTTGTCGGGCAGAGGGTGAAACGGCTAGAGGATCGCGAATTGCTGCTGGGCGAGGGCAGCTTCGCGGCCGATTACACGTTCGAGGATCAGTTGCACATGCGGGTGGTCCGGTCACCGGTCGCGCACGGTGTTCTCCTTTCGGTCGAGACAACGGACGCGCTCGCGCTGGATGGCGTACATGCGGTCTGGACAGGTCGTGACGTCGCCCATCTGCCGCCGATCGATTTCCGCCTTCACAAGATCCAGAATCTACCGGCGTGTCGTCAGCACGTTCTCGCGCAGGACAGGGTGCGATATGTGGGTGATCCCGTCGCTGTCGTATTTGCTGACGATTCGTATGTCGCCGAGGACGGCGCCGACCTGGTGTCGCCGCGAATCGATGTTCTCCCCCCGATACTGGATGCAACAGCGCCGCCCGGGGAATTCGCTCCCGGGGTGAGCACGGAACCGGCGATCGTCGAGAAGGGCTACGGGGACGTCGATGCGGCTTTTGCTGCTGCCGAGAACGTGTTCGAGTTCGAGTTCGAGATCGGCCGCCATACCGGCGTTGCGCTGGAGACGCGTGGCGCCAATGTCCGCTACGATTCCGAACTTGGCCGTCTGGAATTCTTCGGTGCAGCGAAGGTGCCCCATTTCAACCGCCTGGCGATTGCCGAGATGCTCGGACTGGATCCGGACAGGATTCATCTCTTCGAGGGCCATGTCGGCGGCGGCTTCGGCGTCCGGGGTGAACTCTATCCCGAAGACGTGCTGTGCGCCTATGCGGCCCTTCGCTTCCGCCGGCCCGTCAAGTGGATCGAGGACCGGATGGAAAACCTGGTCGCAGCTAACCATTCCCGCGAGCAGGTCTACCGGCTTCGCGCCGCCGTCGACCGCAGCGGAGTCATTCGGGCCATGGAAAACGAGTTTTTCACCAGCCAGGGAGCCTACATCCGGACCCATGGTGCCACGGTGACGGATCTCTCGGCGGCAATGTTGCCGGGTCCCTACCTGGTGCCGTCCTATCGCACGCGGGGGCGCGTGCGACTGACCAACAAGACTCCGTGCGGTACCTACCGGGCGCCGGGACGCTACGAATCGACATTTGCCCGCGAACGGCTCGTCGACCTGATCGCCGACCGGATGGGAATCGATCCCGTGGAGATGCGGCGGAGAAACCTGATTCCGGCTCGGATGATGCCGTATGACCGCGGCATTGCGAATCATGGAACGCCGCTGGTCTACGATTCGGGCGACTATCCGAAGCTCCTTGAACGGCTGCTCGACCACGTCGGCTACGAAGAGTTGCAGGCGCGACTCAGCGCCCGGCGCGCACGGGGCGAACTCGTCGGTCTGGGGATCGCCTACTTCGTGGAGAAGAGCGGTCTGGGTCCCTATGACGACGTGCGCATGGAAATCGGTCGCGACGGGGCGGTCGAGATCGTCACTGGTGTTGCGTCGGTCGGCCAGGGTGTCGAAACGGTTATCGCCCAGATCTGTGCCGACGCACTGGGCGTCGACTATGGTTCGGTCACGGTCACCCACGGCCGTACGGACCTGATCGCGCGCGGAATGGGTGCCTTTGCCTCGCGCGTGACCGTCATGACGGGGTCGGCAACGGCCGAGGCGGCAGCGCAACTCCGATCGCTGCTGATCGAGACAGCTTCGGAGAAGCTACAGCTGTCAGCTGCGGAACTGACGATCTCAGCCGGCCGCGTCGGTTCGCAAGGTCGCGAAGACGGGCCGTCGATGAGTGTGTCGGAGGTTGTGGCCTCGCGTCTCGACGATCATGGCGGAGAGGTCCTGTCGGCCGAAGCGACCTTCGAGACCACGCACATGACCTATCCTTACGGAATCCATCTTGCCGTTGTCCGCGTCGACGGAGAAACGGCCGGTCTGGATATCGAACGAATCGTGGTGGCGTACGATGTCGGGCGGGCCGTGAACCCTACTCTGATCGAGGGGCAGATTGCAGGCGGCATGGCCCAGGGGATCGGCGGCGCTCTCTACGAGGAGTTTCTGTACACCGAAGACGGCCAGCCGATCAGCGCTACATTTGCAGACTATCTTTGGCCCACCGCCAAGGAGATTCCGGACATCGAGTTCATCATCACCGAGGATGCGCCGAGCGGCACCAATCCGCTGGGTGTCAAGGGGGCGGGAGAATGCGGAATCAACGCGTCCGGTGCCGCCATAGCGTCTGCCGTGGGCGCGGCGATCGGCGATCCCGGCGCGGTGACACGGCTGCCGATCTCACCGATGCGGTTGCACGAGATCCTGGGTCGGCGGACTTGATCCGGAGGATGTCGAGGCTGACAGTTCGCGAGTCTGGAGCAGTTTCCGAAATCTCGTCCGGCGTGGTCGACAGCCTTGGTTCGGGGTAGAGGGAACAGGACGGGTAAGAACGCCGGGCCGGTGCAAGGGTTCCGTGAAACCAGGCCGACCGATGCTCATGCGCCGAGAATCTCGCGCTCGATATTATTCCTTGCGAGAATCCGGCCCGCCTTGATCACGAATGCCGGAGGCTGCTGTAGTCTGAGAACATGCTGGATGGTGGATGCGCACAGCACATTCATGTCCGCTTTCCGGCCGGCCGCGATCCCGTAACCGTCCAGACGCAGAGCCCTTGCTGCATTCCATGTCACGAAGTCGAAGACAGCGCGGATTTCGTCCGGGTAGGTCATGTGGCATGTGTGGCAGACAAAAGAGGCAACTTCCTGCTGATCGTTTCTGCCGAACGGATAGTATGGATCATTCACGTCATCCTGTGCTGAAAACACATTGACGCCGGCTTTCCAGAGATCCTTTGCGCGAGTGACCCCGCGACGCATGTTGCCGGTGTCGTGGCGGCCCTGGGCGACAAGGCTGATGTGCGGATTTGTCGAGACGGACACCCCGGCCTCGGCGACAAGCGCAATGACTTTCCGCGCGTGAACCTCGTCATAGGCGGCCAGGGCTCCGCAGTGACTTGCCGACACCCGGCCCTGATAACCTTCGCGGAGGGTCTTGGCTGCAAGATATTCAAGGGAACGGCTGTTCGGGTTGTCGGTATCGTCTGCCAGCATGTGGATATCCCTGTCGTATTCCATTGCCAGTTCGAAGCAGAAATCGATATGCGCGCGGGCGTCCTCGTCCAGATGTTCATGCCACGGAAGGCCGCCGACGATGTCGGCGCCAATCTTCATGCCCTCGCGCATCAGGTCCTTTGTCCCGGCATCACGGATGATCCCTTCCTGGGGGAAGTCGACCGCTTCGATCTCGACAATTCCTGCCCATTTCTCGCGCAGCGCGATGATTCCCTCAAGCGGGGTCATTCCGCCGATCGAGTCGACATCTGCGAAGACGCGGAACACGGTGGCGCCGTGCAGTATGCCTTCTTCAATGGCCCGGCTGGCGCGCTCCACGATATCGTCGACGGTATATGTGCGCTTGTGTTCCCAGGTGATTTCCAGGCATTCCTGGAAACTGTTGGTCCTGTTCGGACGCATGACGTCGCCGAGGTTGCTCTTGTCATGGTGGACATGGCCGTTGACGTAGGTCGGCGCGACCAGTCGGCCGCCGGCATCGATTTGGTCGGCTCCGTTGGCGGGAATGTTGCGTTCGACTGCGGCAATGAGGCTGCCGTCCGTGGAGATATCCCATGTGCCGTCCTTGTCCAGGAGCCTCGCGTTTCGGATGATAAGGGACATTTTGTCTTGCTCCTGTTCGGTATCGCGTTGGCGCCGGACGTGGTCGGCAGACATTCAGGATCGATTGACTGCACGCAGTTCGCATGGGGCTTCGTCACGGGCCGGGTTGTTGTGGTTGCATCCAGGGTCTGCTTCGCTCGCCGGACTGGAGATGAGTTCGGCGGTCTCGAGATCTGCGGCTACGACCTGCCGCGAGACACGCGAAACACTGGCGGATGCTTCCGCAAAGCCCCGTTTTCGCTGGTGTACATGAGACCCATCGCGGTTTTGGCGCGCTGTAATCATGGTTGCCGCGACGGCGTGGTTACTGGTCGCGAAGAGCCTTGGCAACGGCACCCACGGTCTCGACCGAGTCGCCCACGTCGGAAAAACAGATGATCCGGCACGGGCAGGCCTCGAGGCCTTCGAAACGCCATGGAAACGCGCCGATGATGAAGCGCTGGTTCAGCGCAAGTTCGATATCCCCGCCGACATTCTCGGCGTGAATCAGCCCGTCATTGAAAGCCCAGCTGTGGAACATGAAGATATCCGACCGGATCTTCCGGCCCGACAGTGCATGCGTGTACTCGTATTCGCCGAAGTACTCCTCGCATGTCATCCCGATCTGTTCCTCGAAGCGCGCCCGGAGATCGGGGCGCATCTTGCGGATCGACGTGTTCATCGCATGGTCGCCAGACCCGCAGTCGACGCCGAACCATTTGATTTTCTTATCGAACATCCATTCAATGAGCTCACGACCACCACCGGGATGCAGACAGAAATACCGCTCAAGATCCTGCTGTGGTCGACCCTCGTAGTAACGGTGGAAGCCCGTATGGATGATCAGGATGTCGTTGTCGTGAATGTCGACCGGAGCCGATTCCAGCATGTCCGGGGTGATCAGGCCCCAGTCGTCGATCTTGTCCGAGATGTCCACGACCGCGCCCGGGCCGACCAGGTAGTCGAGCGAATAGGAGGACATGTCGCCTTTGACGTCGGAGGCGTGCATTGCCCCGTCTATGTGCGTGCCGACATGCATGGCGGTGTCGACGCGCTGGGCGACGATCCCGCCGGTCTGGAGGTTCTGGGCGTAATACATCTTGTTGCCGGCGTAGCCTACCCAGCCGGGTGTGTGAAGGTTCATCATGTGCGACAGGTCGAGAATCTTCATTGCAGGGTCTCCCAAGATCTTGGAACGGCACGGCATGATAGTCGCTTTCGTCAGCTAGCTGCAAAGGCCGAAGGTCACGCCGATCACCACCTTGCTCTTGAGCAGCCTGTCATCACCGCAATCCTGTTGCATCAGATCCCGAAAACGGCCATGCTCTGAATTCTTGATCCGGCGCTTGCGGCGGGATGCCGCTCTTTCCGGCGCCGGTTGTGGCCGGGAAACCGAACGGGACGCGAGGGACGGTGGGGCATGGCGCGGGATTTTGAAGACCACTGCTGGAAGGACATCGTTTCAGCCGAAATTCTGAAGATCTACGAACCCTATCGCCGTGAAGTCTTCGTGGGTCAGCGTCCGGCGCTTCTTGCCATCGATCTGTACAATCTCGTGTTTCGCGGCGACCCCGAGAAGGCGCCCCATGAGTTGGCTGCGGAATTTCCCAACAGTTGCGGCAGGTTCGCCTGGGAAGCGGTCGGGCCGATCCAGCGGCTTTTCGCTGCCTGCAGGGAAGCCGGGCTCCCCGTGTTTCACGTCACCGGCTCCGTCCGGAAAGGGCGCGTCCGGTCGACCCGGCGCCAGCCGGAAAAAGGAGTTTCCGCGGACATGCTGGACATCCATCCAGCGTTTGCGCCAGAGCCCGGAGAGGTTGTCATCCGCAAGGAGCGCGCAAGCGCGTTTCACTCGACGCCGCTGGTCGCGCATCTGGTCCGAGCCGGGGTCTCCAGCCTGATCGTGTGCGGTGAAAGCACTTCAGGATGCGTGCGCGCCTCGGTCGTCGATGCCTATTCCAACGGCTATCACGTCACGATTGCCGAGGAATGCGTGTTCGACCGCTCCGAACTCTCGCACAAGGTCAATTTGTTTGACATGCATCACAAATATGCCGATGTCATGGTTCTTGACGACATCGTGGAACATGTTCGCAGAACCTACGGTGCCGCGCAGGCGGCGGAATGAGGGGAAAATGGCAACCGTGATCCAGGAAAACCGGGCCGATGGCGAGCTTGAGGCCGCCCTTGACCGGCATTGCAAGACGTTCTCGACGCGCAACGCGAGTTGGCGGGTGTGGGGATTCGAAACCCAGGTTGACAAGAAGTTCGCGCGGTCCCAGCGCCGCTATCTGGGAACCAGCGGCAACATCGATCACAACGACCCAAACGCGCTGATGGGGGCGAGTTTCACACTCAGCATACTGGAGATGCCTCCAGGCCATGAGCAGCCAATGCACAACCATCCGGACGAGGAGGAGGTCTTCTTCGTCCTCAAGGGACATCCCACGGTCGTTTGGCAGAAGGATGGCGAGGTTGTCACGCGGACGCTCGGGCCCTGGGACATGGTCTACAACCCGCCGGGACAGGTCCACTGCATCCGCAACGATAGCGACGAGGACTGCTTCTTCCAGGTCATGCTGGGGAATCCGAAGCCCGCGCGCCCGCTCTACGCGGATCCCGAATTGCTGCGCCTGCAGCGGGAGGACAACCCGGACGCTGAACTGCGCACCACTACATGATCCCGGGCGGGTGCGGTTCCGGCGCCCCGCTCGCAACTGACCATCGACCGGTCCGACCTCGCGAAATGGAGACGATGTGGCACGCAAACTCGAACTGACTCTGGCTTGTGGCGACTACGAGATCATACGCGCTCTCAAGGAAGGCACGATCGAGGCCGACGGAATATCGCTCAACGTGCTTACGGATATGGACTCGTCCTCCCGCCACTGGCGCATGATCCGCAATCGGGAGTTCGATGTATGCGAGCTCTCGGGTTCGTCCTATCTGATGGCTCGGGACCGTGGCCGGCCGTTCACCGCGATACCGGTATTCCTGCACCGTCGCTTCCGTCACGGTTTTATCTATGTCAACGCGTCAAGCGGGATTTCAAAACCGAAGGACCTTGAAGGCAAGCGGGTCGGCCTCAAAACCTATCAGACGACGGCAACGCTCTATCTGCGGGGATTGCTGGCCAACGAATATGGCGTCGATCTGACCTCGATCGACTGGGTCACCGAACTCGACGAGGATATACCGTTCGAGCCGCCTGCAGGCCTCAGGCTGTCGCGCGCGCCCGAGGGCTCCGATATTTCCGAGATGCTGGCCGAGGGCGAACTGGATGCGGCCCTGCACCCCGACATCATTGCTCCGATCCTGCGCGGAGACCGGCGGGTAGCGCGCCTTTTCAGCGATTATCGTTCGGAAGAGAGGGCATATTTCGAGCGTACCGGCATATTTCCCATCATGCATGTTACGGCGCTTCGCAGGGAGATCGTCGAACAGCATCCGTGGGTCGTGAGCAATCTGGCGCTTGCCTTCGAAAAGGCCAAGATCGAGGCCTATCGCCGGCTCACCAACCCGCGCACGGTGCCGCTCGCCTGGTTCATGGACGAATGGGAGGCGCAGCAGGAACTGCTCGGGCGCGATCCGTGGGAATACGGTCTAGGCGCCGCCAATCGCCGAAATCTGGAAAGCCTGATCAGCTATTCACACCAGGGCGGGCTGATCTCGTCGCTGATTCCGGTGGAAGAACTCTTCGAGGGCGTGATGCTCAAAAGCCGCGGAAAGGGGGAGTGGGTCGCCAACTGACTCTGCTGCCCGGGTTCGGTGCGGCAGTTCTCAGCGGGGTGCTTGGGTTCCCACGATGGTCGTGCGCCGCAGCAGGCGGCGCTCGTTCTCCGGAAAATCGGTGCGCGCGTGGGTGATGCAGCGATTGTCCCACATCACGAGGTCGCCCGGTTTCCAGACATGTTCGTAGACCAGCGACCGGTCTTCCGACGCTGTAAAGAGTTCTTCGAGAAGTCCGTCGCTTTCCGCCGGATCGAGCCCTTCGATGCGCGCCGTCATCAACCGATTGACATAGAGCGCCTTTCGTCCGGTCTCGGGATGGGTGATGAAGACCGGATGGGCAAAGTTCCCGACCTTGTCCAAATCGACATCGAGACTCGGCCGGTCGGTGCGTTTGTAGTCATGGATGTGAAGCGCCCGGCAATCTTCCAGCCGGTTGCGGAGCGAAGCCGGAAGGCTGTCATAGGCGGCATACATGTCGGCGAACAGCGTGTTGCCGCCCCATGACGGCAGTTCGACCGCATAGAGGAGTGTTGCGGTGTGCGGAACTTCGACGTAGCACATGTCGCTGTGGAACCACATCTCCCCGTCATGCGGCAGCCCCATGGGTTTGCCGTCCACGCGAATGTTCGATACGATCATGACCTCGGGCGGCAGGTTCGGCAGGATGTCACGCACGGTGCGCGACGGCATGCGGGGCTTGCCGGGCTCGCCGAACTGGCCGGTGAAATCCACCATCTGCTGCGGTGACAGATCCTGGTCTGGGAAAACCAGCACCTGGTGGCGGTACCAGGCGGCGAGGATTTCCGCCACGGTCTCGCGGTCGAGAGGTTTGCGGAGATCAAGTCCGGTGATTTCCGCTCCAAGCGGCGCATCAAATCCCCGCACGTCCAGGCCCAGTCTAGTTGCCATCACCCGATACCCCGATCCGATTCCCTGGTTGCCAGCGTCTCCCCAGCACCTATGTTCACCATACCATGAGCCTCAATCTCTACAATACGCTGACACGCCGCAAGGAGGCGTTCGTTCCGGCTGATCCCCGCCGTGTGACCGTCTATGTGTGCGGTCCCACGGTCTATTCCTATGCCCATATCGGAAACGCCCGTCCCGCCGTCATGTTCGATGTGTTGGTGCGGCTGCTACGCCACACGTGGCCTGAGGTGGTCTATGCCCGCAACATTACGGACCTTGACGACAAGATCAACGCGGCGGCGCAGAAACAGGGCGTAACGATCGGCGAGATCACCGGAAAATACGAGCGACTGTACCGCGATGACATGGCTGCGCTGGGCGTGGAACTGCCGGATATCGAGCCGCACGCGACTGACCACATTCCCGAAATGATCGCCATGGCACAGAAGCTGATCGAAGACGGCTTTGCTTATGCGGCCGAGGGGCATGTCCTGTTCCATGTGCCGCGCTTCGCGGATTATGGCGGGTTGTCGCGACGCGACCGGAAGGAAATGATCGCGGGCGCCCGTGTCGAGGTGGCGCCCTACAAGCGCGATCCGGCGGATTTCGTGCTGTGGAAACCGTCGACGCCGGATCTGCCGGGCTGGGAGAGCCCTTGGGGCCGTGGCCGACCGGGCTGGCACCTGGAATGCTCATGCATGATCGAGAAACATCTCGGCGAGACCATCGATATTCACGCCGGCGGTGGCGACCTCGTCTTTCCGCATCACGAGAATGAGATCGCGCAATCGACCTGCGCGCACGGCGGCCAGCCGCTGGCCCGCTTCTGGCTGCATAACGGTTTTGTGAATATCGATCGCGAGAAGATGGCCAAGTCCGTCGGCAACGTCGTGACGGTTCACGAGATGCTCGACAGGGTGCCCGGCGAGGCGATCCGGATGGCGCTTCTCAACACCCATTACCGGCAGCCTCTGGACTGGTCTGACGGAAGCCTTGCCCATGCCAGGGACATGCTCGATCGCCTGTACGGAGTGCTTCGGGCCCTGTCCGACGTCGAGTCCGATGGCCACTCCCGGCCCGATGGAGAATTTCTTGCGGCGCTCGGCGATGACATCAACACGCCGCGGGCCGTTGCGGCCCTGTTCCGGCTCGGACGGCAGGCCAACACGGCAACCGATCCGGTGGAGCGGCGGCGCCTCAAGGGAACGCTTCTCGCTTCGGGAGCGTTGCTGGGTATCCTGCAACAGGATTGCGAGCGATGGTTTGTCGGTGCCGACGAGGTGGACGCTGCGCGGGTAAAAGAGATGGTCGAGGAGCGCGCGCGCGCGCGCGCCGAACGGCGCTTCGCCGACGCAGACCGTATCCGCGACGAATTGGCGGCGCGCGGCATCATGCTTGAGGACGGGCCGGAGGGTACACGGTGGCGCAGGATCCAGTAACGGGCGGGCGGCGTTTCCTCGTCGTCCATGCGCATCCGCTGGCCGACAGCCTCGCGGCGGCGCTGCGCGATGCGGCCATCGACGGAATTGTGACGGCGGGGCACGAAGCCGACCTTGTCGACCTCTATGCGGATGGTTTCGATCCGTGCTTGTCCGGCCGGGAGCGCGCGGTATTCGCCAAGCCAGATTACGAGCCTCCGCCGGAGATCGCCGGGTATTGCGGGCGCCTGGCGTCCGCCGACGGCCTCGTTCTGGTCTTCCCGCAATGGTGGTTCGGGATGCCGGCAATTCTCAAGGGTTTCATCGATCGTGTCTTCGTCCCCGGACTTGCCTTTGCGGTCGATCCGGGTACCCGAGCCCTTGAACCCCGGCTGGCAAGGCTGCGGAGCTGCCACGTCGTGACGACCACGAATTCGTCATGGCGTATCACAGAGCTCTACATGCGCAATCCCGTACGCCGGCAGATCAGGAATGGAATCGTCGGGATTTGCGGCGAAAGGGTCACGTTTCGGATGTTGTCCATGTACGGACTCGACAGGGCAACGCGTGAACAGTGTGAGGGGTTTATCACGAAGGTCCGCAGAGAATTCTCAGGATTGTAAGTGGCCAGGGCTGGACGCGGACCGGCAACGCCCTGCATCGGTCGGGGTATTCAGGCGATCATTGGGTGTTGAAGGAGGGTCGGTTCCAAGGCGGTCACTGGAGTCTGATGAAGCCGTCTTCTTGGCGCGATGCCGGAAGGCCGCCGGCAACTCCGGTCCCGGGCGACGCGGCACGTTCGCGTTCGACCATCAGGTCCGGCGTATGCATGCCGTGCGCTTGGCGTACTATCCTGCGTGCGTGGAGGTCTGACGAGCTGCGGAGAAGCCGGATGCGCGCAGCTTCGTTGTTGACCGGTGGCTGAGTCTGGACGGCCATCGGCAGGTCGGGCAGGGAACCGAAGCCGTTCAAGCGGGTCACAACCAACTGAAAATCTCGTTGCGGCCGGGTGCTGCAGTTTCCATGTTGGGCAAGACCCGTGCTACAAGTTCTGGAAGCTGGCCGGGGAGGCGCGTCGATGTCTAACTGTCCGATTGAACCCCTTGTTCACAACGCGTGGTATATCGCCGCCTGGTCGCACGAAGTCACCGAGGCGCCGCTTGCGCGCAGACTGCTCGGCGAAGATGTGGTTCTGTTCCGCGATGCCTCGGGCGATGCCGCCATTCTCGAAGACAGGTGCTGCCATCGTGCTGCGCCGCTCAGCCTTGGCAGCGTCGTCGGGGACGGTATCCAGTGCGGCTATCACGGCATGGTTTTTGGCCGCGACGGCGCGTGCATAGGAAATCCGGGAGAGGAAGACGATCGGGGGCTTTACCGGGTGCGCTCGTTCCCCGTCGTCGAGCGGCAGCACTTCGTCTGGGTCTGGATGGGCGATCCCGGCCTCGCTGATCAGTCCGCGATCATCGACTATCCGTTCCACGAGGCAGGCGAGGAATGGCCATTCCAGTTCGGTCACTACCACTACGCCGCGAATTTCATGTTCGTAATCGACAACCTCATGGACCTGACGCATCTTGGATATGTCCATGGTTCCACTATCGGAGGATTTCCGCAGTCGCATGTCGATGCAACGCTCGAGACGGCTGCGACCGAGAACGGCGCCAGATTCATCAGATGGATGATGGCCTCGCCTCCGCCTCCATCCTTCGTTGCGGCGGCCGGATTCCAGGGTCCCGTGGATCGCTGGTCAGATTTCGAGTATGTGGCACCGGGCTCGGTGCTGCAGTGGGGCGGTGCGCTGGAGGTCGGCCGCGACGCGACGGAGAACCGGAATCAGGACGGTGGCGTGTCATTGCGGCTGTTCCATCACGCGACACCGGAATCGGAAACGAGCTGCCACTATTTCTGGTCGGTAGCGAACCATAACTGTCCGGCCACAACGGCTGCCGGGAAGCAGTTATACAAGGATATTGCTGACGCGTTCATGGAAGACAAGACCATGATCGAGGCTCAGCAGGCAGCGGTCCTGCGCAATCGGGAACGCGGTTTGCACTACCGCCGTCATGACGAGGCAGTTGCGCTCGCGCGCCGTGCGCTCCAGCGCATGCGCGTCACAGAACCGAGGGCCGCCGCTGCCGAATGACGTCCGGGCAGCCGGACCAGCCCGAACCCCTTCAGTCTTCGACTGTCGCACGACCCGGACAAGAAAGCCCTCCGGGCCCTTCAGCCGTAGCGGCACGGCCGACGGGGTGAAGTCGCCGGTGCCGATAATGCTGGCCTCGCGCTCGACCAGGAATTCCGCGGCATTCCGGATATGGAGATCGTTTCGTCCCGGAATTCGAGAGGCCTCCACACCTCCTCGATCCATCAGGTGTGCAGGGTCGGAATGACGGTCTCGTCGAAGTCGACGCCGCTTCCGTGATCACCGCAGCCGTGGCCATGCCGCCCGCGGGGATCCGGTCAGCACGCAACAGGCTGTCTCCGGCTATCGCGGTTCGGTTTCAGTGCCAATCTGCGCGGTCTCCGGGACCGGCCCGCCGGCTTGCCTCTGATCGCCCGCTCATCGTCGGTCCGAAGAGACGCGGCCTTGCCCGCCTACCGCCAGATCAGGAAATCTGTATCATCAGGGGGTGTCATTCCTTGTCCGCGTGAAACGCCATGCCTGATACCCTGAACACCATCTTCGGCCGGGAGGCCTTTCTCTCGCTGCTCGAGAGCGAAGGCGTAACCCATCTGTTCGGCAATCCCGGCACCACGGAGCTTCCGATCATGGCCGCGTTGCCCGATCGGTCGGCAATCACCTATGTCATGGCGCTGCAGGAGGCGCTGGTGGTGGCGATGGCGGACGGCTTCTCTCGCGCCTCGGGCGGGCTCAGCGCCTGCAACGTTCATGTCGCGCCCGGGCTCGGCAACGCCATGGGTTCGCTCTTCAACGCCAACTGGATGGGCTCGCCGATCATCGTCACCGCCGGACAGCAGGAGCAGGGGCACGGTCTGACCGAACCGTTGCTTTACGCGCCGCTGGTGCCGATCGCCCAGCCGCTGGTGAAATGGGCAGTGGAGGTCAACCGGCTCCAGGACCTGCCGCGCATCGTGCGACGGGCCGCGAAGGTCGCGATGACGCCGCCGACCGGACCGGTGTTCATCTCGCTGCCGGGTGACGTCCTGAACGAGCAGGACGCGCTCGAGCTCGGCCGGCCCACCCGGGTTGATACCGCCGGCCGACCGAGCGACGCGGCGCTCGATCAACTCGCGGACCGGCTCCTCGTGGCCAAGCACCCGGTGCTCCTTGCCGGGCACGAAATCGCGACCTCGGACGCGCTGAGAGAAGCGGCGGCGGTTGCGGAGGCGCTGGGCGCGCCGGTCTATCAGCAGACGGTGTGCGACGGCGCCCATTTTCTCTCCGAGCACCCCGCCTTCATGGGCGGGCTCAGCCGCGAACAGCCGGATGTCCGCGATACTCTCTCGCCCTATGACCTGATGTTCTGCATGGGTTCGGACGTGCTGCGCATGTCCGTGTTCAGCGAGACCGACCCGTTGCCTGAAGGCATGGCGCTGGTCCAGGTCGGTCTTCGGGACTGGGAAATGGGGAAGAACTATCCGGCGGAGATCGCCTTGCGCGCCGACGTCAAGGAAACGCTTGGCGCCCTGGCCGTTACGATCGAGAGAAAGCGTGGCGCCGAGGGGGCCGAGAAGGCGGCGGCCTCGCTCGCGGCGCTCCGGACCTCCAACTGGTTCGCGAAGCGCGAGGCCCTCCGCGCCAGGATACTGGCACGCCCCGACGCCGCGGTGATCGCCCCGGATCTCGCGATGCTCCGGATCGTCGACGCGCTGCCGGAAGACGCGGTCATCGTCGAGGAGGGCATCCTGAGCGGCCGCTCGCTGCCGGCGCTCTATCCCTTCCGCGATGCGAAGGCGCTTTTCGGCCTCGGCAGCGGCGGGATCGGGTTTGCGATGGCGGGTGCGGTAGGAGTTCAGCTCGCGCTCAGGGACCGGCCGGTCGTCGCCGTCGTCGGCGACGGCAGCGCGATGTACAGCATCCAGGCGCTCTGGACGGCAGCAAACGCGAAACTTCCGATCACCTACATCATCGCCAACAACGGCGGTTACCGCATCATCAGGGAGCGGCTGAAGGCATTCCACGGCGTCGAGGATTACACCGGCATGGAGTTCAAGGACCCGCCGATCGACTTCACCGGCCTCGCCCGCTCAATGGGTGTGGCGGCGGTGCGAATCGGGGATCCCGACGACATCGGGCCTGCCATCGCCGAGTCGACCCGGCGCGACGGGCCGACGCTGCTCGATGTCGTCGTCGACGATGGCTTGGGGAACGAGGGACGGTAGGCTCTGTGAGGCGGCGGCGTGGCCGTAGCGGACTGCGATTGCAGGATAAGGGGCGTCCCCGCATGACCATAGGTGCGAGCCTTGCGGCTGCCGCTGCCGGCAACCCGAAGAAGACCGCGTTCATTTGCGAGGGACGCGAGCTGACTTATGGCGAAGCCGACATAGCCGCCAACAGGCTGGCCAATGCGTTGGTCGACCATGGTGTGGGGCCTGGTGACCGCGTGGCGGTCATCGCGCACAACAGCCTCGAATATGCCGTGACGTATTTTGGAATAGCGCGCGCAGGCGGCGTTTCGCTTCACCTGTCGGCGCGCCTTGCACCCGACGAGATCGCCCATTGTCTTGACAGGGGGGATGCGGTCGCCGTGCTGTGCGACCCGGAGCTGGCGGACTCAATATCGTCGACCGGCAGGCGGCTTGCCGTCGTCTCCACGGGGCGTGATGACTTCGCCGCGTTTCTCGAAGCCGGCGCTCCGGAGGATCCGGGGCGCGAGCAGCCGCCGGACGCGCCGTCTTCGGCAACCTATACCGGTGGCACGACGGGATTTCCGAAGGGAGGGCTCCATACTGCCCGTTCGCGCCTGACATGGGCCGAGATCGCCGTTCACTGGTTCGGTCTCGGGTCCGGCGAAGTGATGGCGGTTGCGGCACCGATGAGTCATGCGGCCGGCGGCTTCATATGGTTTCAGCCTGGCGTATGCGTTGCGGCGACCCAGGTTCTCCTGCCGAAGTGGGACGTGCCTTCCTTCCTCGCGGCCGCAGAACGTTGCCGGGTGACGGCGACATTTCTCGTGCCGGCCCAGATAGCTCTCCTTCTGGATCACGAGGCGTTCGAGCCGGCCCGCCTGTCGGGTCTTCGCAAGATTGTCTATGGCGGCGCGCCGGCGCCGCCCGGCCTCATCGAACGGGCGGCGGAAACGCTGCCGCGGTGCGAGTTCATACAGAATTACGGCATGACCGAGATCGGCCCACTGGTAACGCTTTACAGGGAAGATCGGGACAGGCATCCCGGTGCGCTCGGCCGGCCCTCGCCCAGGATCGAATGCGCCGTGTATGCTGCCCCCGGCAGCGAAGCGGAGCCCGGTGAAATCGGCGAGCTCTGTTTCAGAGGCGAGACCCTCATGCAGGGTTATGTCGGGGAACCGGACCAGACGCAGGCGTTCTTTCGTGGCAGCGATGGTTGGGGCTGGACGGGAGATCTGGCCACCCGCGACGAAACTGGCCTGTTGACCCTCGTCGGGCGCAGCGGCGACATGATCAATTCCGGCGGTTTCAATATCCATCCAGCCGAAATCGAGCGCGTATTGCTGGAAATGCCCGAGATTGATGACTGCGCGGTATTCGCGGTATCGGATCCGGTGTTCGGCGAACTGCCGGTCGCTGCCGTAGTCGCCGCCGATCCGTCGGTGAAGATTGCCGCCGAAGCGCTGCTCGACGACTGCGCCGGGCGGATTGCCCGTCATAAGCGCCCGCGTCGCATCATCTTCGTGAACGAGATACCGAAGAACGCGGCTGGAAAGATCCTGCGCGCCCGGTTGCAGGATCGCTATGCGGGATGAACAGCAAGACGGCACCGGTGCCAGGTGTCCGGTGCCGTTACCCGAGGGAAAGGCCGGGTTTCAGAGCAGTTCGCGACTGCCGTCCGAATACCGGACCTTGACCGTGACCGTGCCTTCGTTGAGGAGCCAGGGGCGAACGGTGTAGCTTCGCGCGCCCGATTTGTGCATCGGATCGCTGGCCGCGATGTCCTTGGCTTCCGCAAGGGAGCTGGCGCGGATGATGACCATGCCCTCGCCTTCCCATTTTTCCTCGGCGTCATCCCAGAACGGACCTGCGCCGAACATGATCCCCTTTTCCTCGAGCTCTATCTGGAACTTGAGGTGGGGCTCGATATTCTGCATGACCGGACCCAGGCCGTCGGTCGGAAAGGTATGGACGACATAGAGTTGCTTTTGGAGCATGCCTTCGCAGGCGTTGAGGATGTCCTGTTTGCTGATTTCAGGTCCGGACATGTGTGCGGTCTCCCTTGAACTTGTTGGTGCGGCTGAACATAGACCGCTGCACGCGGAGTGCAACAGTCACGGACGGTGACGTCACGTCGGCGTGAGATCACCGGCCTGGACGATCGTGAGCTCGTTCTCGCCGACGTTGTTGCGCCGCCTGAATGCGGCAGCCTCGCGGTATTCGTCGGAGTTGAAGCAGGCTTCCGCATCCTCCATGGAAGGAAATTCGATGACGACAAAGCGCTCGAAATGGTCCGGACCCTCCAGGGTCCTGTGATGCCCGCCCCTCGTGAGGATCTTGCCGTTGAATTTCCGCAGGATCTCGGGGACCCGCTTGGCGTATTTCATGTATTCGTCAAAATCATTGATCCTGGCGCGCGCCAGCCAGTAGGCGGTCATCGGCTTCTCTCCCCGTGGACTGTGCTTTTCGGCCTAGTCGGGACGGATACTGTCGCGATCCGCGTCTGCAATCAAACGCCGCAGACGCGGTCGCCACCGTGCCGCAGCGGACGAAACGATATTGCTCTCCCGCCGGCCGGCAGTGTAGGGTCCCGGCTCCGCGTCGGTGATGCAAGGAGGCAGCAATGCCGCTTTCCCATCTTGAACACTTCCTGATCCAGACCGGCGACATGGACGCCACCAGGGACTGGTACGTGGACATTCTCGGCATGAGGGAGGGGCCGCACCCGGACTTCAAATTTCCGGTCTGTTGGCTCTATCTTGGCGACGAACCCGTGCTGCATCTCACCGTCGGCGGGGATGCGGTGAGCGACAACCGCAAGAAATATCTCGGTCAGCAGTCGACGGCCACGTACGGTTCGGGCGTTGTCGATCACGTCGCCTTCCGGGCGACGGGCCTTCGCGAGATGATGGCCGATCTCGACGCCCGCGGCGTCGTCTACACCCGCCGACGGGTCGACGACCAGGGGCTGTTCCAGCTCTTTCTTACGGATCCCAACGGTGTCAAGGTCGAACTGAATTTTGCGGCCGAAGAGGCGAGCGATATCAAGGCTGACGTGATGGCCTCGGAACTGTCCGGCTGATATCGCCCTTCTTGTTTCGATCGGCAGGCCCTGTACAATCAGGTATACGCGCATGTTCGTGTCGCGTCGCGATTCGCCTCCATGGGTTTCCCCGAGCAGGCTGCCGCCCTGCAATGGGCCCGTGTGGGCAGCATGAAGAGAATGGGCTTCCGTCGTCAGGTGGAAGGCGAGTTCGGGACTCGGGAATCAAGCGAGGAGGACAGGCTCATTTTTCGCGGCTTCGAACGGTTGTGCGTCTGGTTGAACTACATCGCGGCTGGTTGGCTGATGCTGATCGCGCTGGTCATCTTCGTGGAGGTGACCAGTCGTGGCGTCTTCAACACTTTCCTCGGCGGCGACGAGATCGTCACCAATTCGGTGCCCGCAATCGTTTTTCTCCAGGTTCCCCTTGCCATTCTTGCCGGCAGCATGCTGCGGACGACCATCGTCTTCGAGCATCTGGGACGGCGATGGCGGCGCGTCGTGAATGCAGTCGCCTACACGCTCGGGATGGCACTCTTCGTCGGCATTGCCGTTGGCGGCTGGAGCGACATGGTCAAGGGTTGGGAGATCGGCGAATACCAGGGTATCGGTGCTCTTGAGGTGCCCGTCTATCCCGTTCGCACCATCATCATCGCTTCCGCGGTCCTGATAACTGTGATCTATGTGGTGTTGCTCGTTCGCACGGCAATCGGCACCGACGAAGCGGCTGACCAGTCTGAACGGGCGGACGGAATCTGAAACCTTTCTTGGACCGGACGGCAAGGTACGGCGATTAACGGGGCCGAACGATGGATCTCAATATTCTGATGGCGCTTACGCTTGGTGGCATGCTGATCGCCATATTCGCCGGTGTTCACATTGCGCTGGCCCTGGGGCTGACCGCGATGGTCGGCACCTATTTCATTTTCGAAGACTGGTATCTCGCGTCGGCGCAGGTCGGCGGCGCGGCCTACGAGCTCGTTCGCCATTACGTCTTCGCAACGATCCCGCTCTTCGTGCTGATGGGAGATTTCGTTGCCAAATGCGGCGCCGCCGGTGATCTCTACAAGGTGATAAACCGCTGCCTTCGCCGCATTCCCGGGCGTCTGGCAGTGGCGACGGTCACCGGTAACGCCGCCTTCGCCGCGGTTACCGGAACCTCGATTGCGTCGGCTGCGGCCTTCAGCCGCATCGCCTATCCCGAAATGACCCGGTTCCGCTACAGGCGCGAGTTCGCCCTCGGTTCGATCGCCGGTTCGGCCTGCCTCGGAATGCTGATCCCCCCGAGCGTGCTTCTGATCGTATGGGGAATCATCACCGAGCAATCGATCGGTAAACTGTTCGTCGCCGGCGTCATACCCGGAATCATCCTTTCGCTCCTGTTTATCGGCTACACCGTGGCGGCGGTGCTGATTCGTCCGGCGACGGCGCCGTCGGCGCCGCCGGAAATCAAGGAAGAACCCCTGACAGGCGGAGAGATCGCCTCGGCATGCGGTGTTCTGGCAATCGTCGTGATCGTGCTTGGCGGAATATGGGGCGGCGCTTTCACGGCCACGGAGGCCGCCGGAATCGGCGCACTCGTCGCGATGCTGTTCGCGATCGCAAAGGGGCTGCGTCTGAGGGGAATCGTCGAAGCCGTCGTCGATGCCGGACGGACCTCGGCGCCGATCATGATCCTGCTGGTTGCTGCAGGCATGTATTCGAGGTTTCTCGCCCTCGCCGACATCCAGACCATCATCAAGGATGCGCTGCTCTCGTTCGGCTTCGGCGCGCTTGAACTCACGCTGATGATGATCGTTCTCTGGCTTCTTCTCGGAATGCTTCTCGATTCGATCTCCATCATATTGCTGACCGTTCCGATATTCGCGACTTTTGCGCCGCTGATAGGCATGGACAGCTTCGCGTTCGCAATCTTCGGCATTCTCCTGATAGAGGCTGGACTTCTGACCCCGCCGTTTGGACTGGTCGTCTATGTGGTAAAGGGGGCGGTGCCCGACTCCACCGTGGCCCTTGCAGAGATTTTCCGGGGCTCGATACCCTACTGGATCCTGATGCTGGTTACCGCGGGGCTGATCTGGGTCTTTCCGCCGCTTGCGAGCTGGCTTACGCGCTTCATCTGAGCGCCGTCGGGCGAGGACGCTGCAGTGGGTGTTGGGCGCGGCCCTCGGCCCTGAGCGGGCAGCCGCGCGGGATCGAGGCGATCCGAGCTACGGCGCGGCTGCCTTGACCGCTTGCGGCTTTGTGATAGCTTCCCGCACTTCATCCGGTCTGAGACCGGCCCCTCCCGAAAACCGATTGAGGAGTAAGTCATGCAAATCCTTCGTGGATCCGCAGCTGTCCTGGCGGCTGCCGTCGCGGCGTCGCTTGCCGTTTCCGCCGTTGCCGAGGCCAAGACCATCGTCTTGCGGCTGGGTTCGGGTCATCCCAGCAAGCCCACGCCCTATGTTCGCAACATGGAGCACTACCTTGCCGACGAGATCAAGAAACGTGTGGAGGGTGAGACTGAACACAAGGTGAGGATCATCCACGCCTATGCCGGCAAGATCGCCAAGGTACACGAAACGCTGGAAGCCGTGGAAAAGGGGCTTCTCGACATCGGCGGCTGGTGCGTGTGTTTCGAGAGCGCCAAGATGCTACCGATGAATTTCGATTACTTCACCCCGTTCACGACCGGCGACATCCGCCGCCAGGTCAAGGTCAAGCAGCGGGTGATGGACGAGCATCCCGAGCTCTACGACATGCTCGACAAGAAATACAACCAGAAGCTCATCGCGATGACCGGCTTCGACAATTACGGGCTCGGCACCAAGTTCGAATGGACCGACGTGAGCGCGCTCAAGGGCAAGAAAATCATTGCCGCCGGGCCGAACTTGCCATGGGTCGAACGCTACGGGGCGATTCCGGTGACGACGACGCTGCCCACGGCATACAATGCGCTTGCAACCGGCGTGGCGCAGGGCTTCATCATGTTCCCGGGCGTCTATTTCGGCTTCAAGTTTCACGAGCCGGCACCCTACTTCAAGGTGACCAATCTCGGCGCGATGGCTCAGACCATCCTGACCATGAACCACAAGACCAGGAAGGCGCTGCCGGCGAAGGTGCTGCAGATCATCGACGATGCCGGAAAGGGCTACGAGACTGCAGCTACGCTCGATGCCTACAAAAGCGAGGCAATCGGGCTCGACAAGCTTCGCAAGGCGGGCGCCAAGGTGTCGACCCTTCCGGTCGCGCAGCAGGCGAAATGGGCCGAGGCGCTCAAGGATTGGCCCAACGAGCGGGCGCATGACATTGCGAAGGGTTACAAGATCGACGGCCCGGCCATCATGGAGAAATACATGAAGTACATGGAGGAAGCCGGGCACAAGTGGCCATACCGGTATCAGTTCAAGCCGCTGGGCAGCTGAGGCGGACAGAACTGCGGAACTTGGAGGGGGCGGTCTTCGGACCGCCCCTTTTCATTGGGGCATCGCCCGTTGGAGAAGGCAGGAGTCGGGCTGTTCGGTGCCTGCCTCCGTCCTTGGCGAAGCATGCTGGACCCCCGGGTGGGCCTTGGACCGCCTCGCTCTTGGCAGGTGACCAGGAGATGGGTTGTCGAGGCACTGGAGACGGACGCCGTACTGCGCACACTCTCCGCAACTCCGACCGGTGTATCCGGTCCCGTGCGACGGTCCGTTCCGGTCAGACCGCTGGCTTGCGCCTGTGCGTGGTGTAGTCCTTGACAAGGATAATGGCGCCGAGGACAAGCCCGGCTCCGTTGACGGCAAACCCGTAAGGAATCGCGTCGGCAGGAAGCAGGAGCAATATGCCAGCGGTGAAGAAAATCACGCGGTCGATCAGACTCAGCGGTCCGAACATGTAGCCGATCAGGCCGCATGAGGCGATCCAGACGCCGATGATCGCTGTCACCGCCGCCGACACGATCTCCGTTGTGGAGCCCTGCCCGATCAGCGCCGGGGACAGCACGAAAACAAACGGAATCACGTAGGCGATCCAGCCGAGACGCACCGCGGTCATTCCTGTTTCCATGGGTTTGGAACCAGCCAGAGACGCCGCCGCGAAGGCGGCTATTGCAACGGGCGGGGTAATCATTGACATCAGCCCGTAATACAGGACGAACATGTGGGCGGCGATCGGGTGAATGCCGAGCTTGATCAGCGATGGCGCGATCATGGTGGCAAGCAGCAGATAAATGGCCGAAGTGGGCATCCCCATCCCGAGCAGAATGGAGACCACAGCCGTCAGCACGAGCAGCAGGAAGAGGCTCCCCTCGCCGACGGCGGCAAGGATAAGCGTCAGCGCCTGTCCGAGACCGGTTCGGTCGAGAATGGCGATGATGATGCCGGCCATCGCACCGATCACGATGATGTCCGCGGACGCCCGCCCGCATGAGGCAATGGCGTCCCAGAGCTGCCTCAGGGATATCCGGTGCCTCTTGTATGAAAAGACGACGCTGACGACGACCACCGACACCGCGGCCCAGAACGCCGCCTGCTGCGGTGGCAGATTCATCCAGAACAGCACGTATATGAGGACGACATACGGAAGCAGGAAGAACCAGCCCTGTCTGGCGATGCGCAGAAAGGGCGGGATGCGGTCCTTCGGGACTGGCGCGATGCCCTGCTTGGCGGCTTCCAGATCGGCCTGCACGAAGACTGCAAGATAGTAGAGCGCCGACGGCAGGAGGGCGGCCAGGATTATTTCGGTGTATTCGAGCTCCAGCAGTTCCGCCATCAGGAACGCCGCCGCTCCCATGATCGGAGGCATGATCTGTCCGCCGGTCGACGCGACTGCCTCGATGGCGCCGGCGCTCTTGGCGTCGTAGCCGGCCTGGCGCATGAGCGGGATGGTGATGACCCCGGTCGACGCCACATTCGAGACTGCCGAACCCGAGATCGAACCGAACATGCCCGAAGCGACGACCGCGATCTTTGCCGATCCGCCGCGCGAGCGTCCCATCACGGCGGTGGCGACATCAGTGAACCATTCGGAGGCCCCCGAGTGGAGCAGCAACTGTCCCATCCAGATGAAGAGAACCACCGTCAGCACGATGATCTGGAGTGGCAGGCCGAGCAGGGCGACGTTCGTCGTGCCGAGTTCTGCTATCAGGCGGATGTTGTTCTGCTCGACACCCTTCAACATGCCCGGCATCAGATGGCCGATAAACGCGTAGAGGAGGAAGACGCTGAACACGATCGTCAGGCTCCAGCCCGTAGTCCGGCGCAGGGCTTCCCATACGAGAGGAAGGAGAATGACGCTGAATACGAACGCCGTGTCACGCATCATGAACGGGTTCGCCTCAATATCGCCGTAGATGTAGACGATATAGAAACAGGTAGCGACGCCGAGCACGGCGAGTACGGCGTCATACCACGGCAGCCTCAGCCGACGTTTCGAGCCATCCGCCGGGAAACGCAGGAAGATGATTCCGAGCGTGAGGCCCAGGCACGTCATCATTGCCTGCTCGTCGAACCATTCGAACCCGAGTTCCAGCCACAGGTCGATGGCCCAGGTGACGGAGATGATCGTGACGATCGCACCGAGACCGAGAGAGATGCGGGCGATCAGGGGAGCTTCCTCGCGCTGGGCGAGCAGTCTTGCCCCTTTCCTCTCTTCCGGAGCGTCGTTCTTGCTGGGGTTGGTATCGGTCACGTCCCGATTCTCCGTCCCTGGCGCGTCGGCCGGGAATCGCCGGCCCGAGATGGCGCGGCTCTCATGGTCCGGCGGCCGTTGATGCAGTGCCGCGCTGCTTCATTGAGGCATGTTCCAGCCGGTAGCAGGCACCGCACACGGATCGTGCGATACCGGCGAGACCGCGTTCAACCAACCGGTCCAGCGCAAGCAGAGGCCCCGGCCGCCCGCGGTTGGCGGACGGCCGGGCCAGTAGCCGTGCGGTTGGGGCCTAGCCGCCCTGCCAGAGGCCGACTTCCTTGTAGTACTTGATCGCGCCGGGATGATACGGATAGCCGTGCGGCTTCGACAGGCGCTTGTTGGCCGCGTAGCTCTTCCACAGCGGGCCGCCCTCCTTGAGCTGCTTCTCCTGAGTGTGCATGATCTTGGCGACCTTGTAGACGATGTCATCGCTTACCTTGTTGTGGGTCCACAGCAGGTAGTCATAGGTGATGAACACGGTCGGTTCGACCACGCCCGTCAACCCCTTGGCAGGCTTCACGATGCTATATTCCGTCTTCGGGAACCAGCTACGCATTGCCTTGAGTGATTCGGGCGTGTTGGGCATGGAAATGTGCCGCACGCCGCCGTCGATCTTTGCCTGCATCTGCTTGACGAAACCCGATCCCGCGGCTGCGATCGCCCAGTCGATCTTTCCGGCGATGAACGCGCGCCAGTGCTGCACGAGGCCGACCTGCGGCACCGACTTTATATCGGCCACTGTAAGTCCGGCCGTGGCAAGCGCGCCGTTGTGAATGTTGACGAACAGCGGAGCTCCCTTGAAGCCGGTTGCCATCCGCGTGCCCTTGAGCTGGGACGTCTTGGTGATGCCCGACTTGATTGGCACGACCGGGCTCACTGTGAACTTCATCATCGTGGCTACGAGCTGTAGGTTTTCGTACTTGGTGCCCTTCGACAGCCCGGTGCCGGTCCGCGCCATGTGGTACTGGGCAATGTTCGAGATTCCGAATTCGAGCTCACCCGCGTTGATGACCGGGATGTACTGCTGCGTCCCGCCCATGGTCTGTTTGCGCATCTGCAATCCGTCGGAATGTTCCGAGACCGCCTTCGAGATTGTCGCCGTGATCTGCGATACCGCTCCGCCCTTGGTGGAGCCTATGCCGACGGTCTGTGCCGACGCCGAGGCAGCGAGCGCCATGCCGACTGCCGCGCCGAGGGCAAGATTCAGATATTTCATGGGAAACCTCCCGCTTTTCGTGGTGACAGCAACGTATGGTGCTGTGTAACATGGTCGCTACCTTAATCCAAACTCACCCGTCGCGCCCGGACTGGCGCGGCGCCGACGTTGCAGACCGCCCGTGGCGGAGTGTGGCGAGCGCCTGCGGTGCCGTGATATAGTTGCGGTGAGACCGGATCGATCGGGAGGGCGCCATGGCGATCAAGAACATGCTCGTGCCGGTGGGCGATATCGTCCACGACGAGAGTGCCATCGGAACTGCGCTTCTTCTCGCGGAGCTGTTCGGCGGTCACGCTGACTGCCTGTTCGTTTCGGGGGATGTCAGCGACATGATTCCTGCCGGGGCAATGGGTCTGTTCGAAGCCATCCACGGACAGATGTCCCGCGAGTTCGAGGAAGACCGGGAGCGCCAGTGTACGCTGGCGCGCCAGCGTTTTGTCGAGATGCTGTCGGACCGCAAGATCGACAACCGGGAAACCACTCTTCCGGCCGAAATGCCGTCCGCGTCGTGGGCGACTGCAAGCGGAGCGGCGTCGGAGGTAGTGGCGGCGCGGGGCGGCGCTTACGACCTCATCGTGGTCGGGCCCGCGAATGCGGACCAAGCGACAGTCGGCGAGATGTCCGCGGAGGCGGCGCTTTTCCGAACGGGGCGACCGGTGCTGATCGCTCCCCCTGTCGTGCCGCAGTCTGTCGGAGAGAACGTGGTCATCGGCTGGAACAGGAGCGCTAGTGCGGCGCGCGCGGTGGCGGCCGCGCTGCCGTTTCTTGTGTCGAGCCGGTCTGTGACGGTGGTTGCGGTGAAGACCGGCGCCAAGCAGGGACCTGCGCCGCAGGACATCGCGAAATACCTGTCCTGGCATGATGTCTCGACCGAGGTTGTCGAGATAGAGCCCGATCACCGCGCTGTCGGGGAAGTCCTGCTTGAGGAGGCTTCCGGTTTCGAAGCCGATCTGCTCGTCATGGGAGCCTATTCACACAGCCGGCTGCGCGAGCTCATTCTCGGCGGAGTTACTCGCCATGTGCTCCAGAATGCCCAGGTTCCGCTGCTGATGGTGCATTAGCAGTCCGCGCGGGGAGTGTCCGCGGAGGAGAGTTGATGGAAGGCGACCGGCAACCGGCGCGTGAGCTGACCCAACTCCGCAAGGACTCCGATACGCGCGAGACGCTGGCGCGGGCAAGGCGTACCGTGCGCGAGCGCGGCCTTGATGACTGGCTGGTCGTGGATGTCGACGCCCATCACTTCGAACGCCAGTCCTGGGCCGAAGTGGTCGAGTGCATACCCGGCGAAGTGGTACGCGACATCGCGAAGTCATTCGAGCAGAACGGGGTCGTGTTTCCCGGAATCGTCCAGGCTAGCGGATGGCCGCAGCACCAAGACATCGGCGGACGCGTGAGCCACGACCACGGGCTTGAAGAAAGAGCTGAATCGGACGACGGCGCCCATCGCGACGTGGTGCTGATTCGCCGCGCGATGGAGTGCCTCGCGATTGACTACCAGGTAACGTTTCCGACGCCGATGCTGTCTCTCGGGCTTCACCCGGAGGTCGAGGTGGAAGTCGGGGTTGCCGAGGGCTACAACCGGTGGCTGACTGGGAATCTGCTGTCGACCGAGGACGGCATTCATTCCATGCTCTTTCTGCCGTTCTCGGATCCTCAGGCCTGCGAACGCCTGGTGGAGGAATATGCCGACCATCCCAAGGTCTGCGGATTTATGGTGACCTCGGTGCGCTACAAGGCTGTTCACGACAACCGTTACATGCGCCTGTACCGGATGATCGAGGAGAGCGGCAAGGCGCTCGGGTTTCATGCCGGTCCCAATTGGCAGCATGAAGGCTATGTCGGGCAACTCAACCGTTTCATTTCGATGCACGCGGTGAGTTTCGTGCTGTGCAACATCGTTCATCTCACGAACTGGGTCATTAACGGCTTGCCCGAACGTTTTCCAAACCTGCCGGTGGTCTGGATAGAATCGGGGCTTGCTTGGATCCCGTTCATGCAGCAGCGCCTCGACAGCGAGTACCTGATGCGCTCATCCGAGGCCCCGAACTTGAAGCGGCTTCCGAGCGAATACATCCGCGAGATGTATTTCACCTGCCAGCCCATGGAGCGCACCAACATGAAGCTCCTTGAGGCCACCTTCGAAGCCATCGATGCGCCGAACCGGCTTCTCTACGCTTCGGACTGGCCGCACTGGGACTTCGATCTTCCCACCGTGATCACGGATCTGCCCTTCCTCGACGAACAGGCGAAGCGAAATGTCCTCGGGTACAATGCGGCGCGCCTGTTCGGCTTCGACACCAAGGGCAGGTAGACCTTTCCTGTAGAGCGTATTCCGGCGACGGCAGGGCCGGCCCTGACAGGCAGGATCTCCGGTTTTGCGAAAACACGTGGCTGCGGATGATTCGGCCCGGAAGTAGAGGCGCCATCTTGAACGCAATTGTTTTAGACCTAAAATAATATTTTGGGAGCGTTTTCGCGTCGACGCTCCGGCAAGCGGAGAGCAAGATGAAGATCGAGGTCATCGGTGGCGGTCCGGCAGGTCTTTATTTCGCCCTGCTGATGAAGAAGGCGGATCCCGGACATCGGATCAGGATTTACGAGCAGAACCGACCCGACGACACGTTCGGGTTCGGAATCGTGTTCTCGGCCGAGACCCTCGGGCATTTTCGTGGGTACGATCCCGTCTCGTATGATCGGATCCACCGGTCGTTCGCTCATTGGGACAGCATTCACACCTACTTCAAGGGGGAGAGAATCGATTCGGGCGGGCATGGCTTCTGCGGCATGTCGCGCAAAGACATGCTTCTCCTGCTTCAGGACCGCTGCCGCGAGGTCGGGGTGGAGTTCGAGTTCGAGCGCGAGATCACTTCGCTCGACCAGGTCTCGGGCGATGCAGATCTGATAGTTGCCGCCAACGGAATCAACTCCTGGATTCGCGACCGTTATGCCGAGCATTTCAGGCCGAGTTTCGACTGGCGGCCGAACAAGTTCGTATGGCTTGGCACGACCCGTCCGCTTGACGCGTTCACGTTTGATTTTCGTGAAAACGATGCCGGCATCTGGAATCTGCACGCCTACCAGTACAACGATGAGATGAGTACATGGATTGTCGAAACCACCGAGGACACTTGGCGAAAGGCGGGCCTCGCGGATACTACCGAAGCGGACACGGTGGCGTATGTTGCCCGACTCTACGAGGACTTCCTTGACGGCTACGAGGTCATCGCCAACCGCTCGATCTGGCGCAACTTCCCGATGATCCGGTGCGAGAACTGGGTTCGCGACAATCTTGTGCTGATTGGAGATGCCGCGCATACCGCGCATTTCTCCATCGGCTCGGGTACGAAACTGGCGATGGAAGACGCGATAGCGCTGTTCGAATGCTTCCAGAAACCCGGCACAGTCGCCGATATTCTCGCCGACTACAGCGCCACCCGTCGCGGCGAGGTTGAGCGCCTCCAGCATGCGGCCGACGTGTCGCTGTCATGGTTCGAGCATGTCGAGCGTTATCGGGACATGGATCCGATCCAGTTCACCTTCAGCCTGCTGTCACGCTCGAAGGCGATTACCTACGACAATCTCCGCCTGCGTGACGGTGGTTTTGTCGACGAGGTCGATCAGTGGTTCTCGAACGACGCTGCGGAACGCCACGGCGGAGGCGGGGCAAGGCCGATGCCGCCGATGTTCGCGCCGCTGCAGCTTCGCGACATGCGCCTTGCCAACCGCGTGGTTGTCTCTCCGATGTGCCAGTACAGTGCGGTCGATGGTTTGCCCGACGACTGGCACCACGTTCACCTCGCGAGCCGGGCCATTGGCGGTGCGGGCCTGATCTTTACCGAGATGGCGTGCGTGAGCGCCGACGGGCGCATCACCCTCGGCTGCGCTGGCATCTGGAATGACGCACAGGCTGCCGGCTGGGAGCGGATCACCGCCTTCGTGCATGCGCGGACCGATGCGAGGCTGGCGATTCAAATTGGCCATGCCGGCCGCAAGGGTGCGACAAAGCTCGCCTGGGACGGCATCGACCAGCCGCTTGACGAAGGCGGTTGGGACATCATCTCCGCATCGCCCGTTCCCTATCTCGAAGGCTCACAGGTGCCGCGGGAAATGTCGCGGACCGACATGGATGCGGTGAAGGCGGATTTCGTCGCCGCAGCCGAACGGGCTGCTGCTGCCGGATTTGATCACCTGGAACTGCATTGCGCGCACGGCTACCTGCTTGCCTCCTTCCTGTCTCCCTGGACCAATCGCCGGACCGACGACTATGGCGGCAGCGTCGAAAACCGCCTGCGTTATCCGCTTGAGGTCTTTGACGCCTGCAGGGCGGTATGGCCGGAAGGGCGCCCGATGTCGGTCCGGATATCGGCTACGGACTGGATGGAAGGGGGCACGACGGGCGAGGACGCGGTCGCGTTTGCGCGTGCTTTCGCCATACATGGCTGTGACCTGATCAACGTGTCCACCGGGCAGACCGATCCCGCGGAAAGGCCCGTCTACGGACGCATGTTCCAGACGCCGTTTTCGGAACGCATCCGTATAGAGGCAGGTATTCCGACAGTGGTCGCCGGCAATATCTTCACCTGGGACCAGGTAAACACCATAATCGCCGCCGGGCGAGCCGATCTCGTAGCGCTGGCCCGCACCCACCTCTACAACCCGTATTTCACGATGCAGGCTGCGGCCTATTACGGCGTCGAGGAGGTGGTCTGGCCGGAACAGTACCGTGCTGGGCAGTTTGCCGCGTTTCGGGAATTCGAGCGTGAACGATCGCAGGTCGAAGACCTGATGGAGCAGGCAAGGCCGGGATCCGTGGATGCCCCGCGCGCGACGCTGCATGCCAAGGGGGTCGACTGGGAGACAAGGGATTCGGCCGTAGGCGCTGCCGGCGCGGCAAGGACGGGAAGCGGCCGCGCCGCATAGGCAGCCATGCGCCAAGAGGGTGGGAGGCGGCTTGGAACAGACAGTCGCCGAGGCGCTTCGGCTTGAGAGATGGGTAGGTTCCCCTGGGCCGCCATGCAGGCCGAGGCTCCGAACCACCCCGGTCTTGTCGTGTTCAAGATGCATGGTGGTGAGCGGGTCGGGAATGGCAGGGTCTGATCCTGTCAGGTGGAGATCCCGGAGTTGAACACAACCGAACCGCTGATGAAGTGCCGACGGTCAAAGAACGGCCTTAAGGCGAGGGCTGGAAGCGCAAGGGTGGGGAGTCCGGAGAAGGGGCGGAACAATGCCCAGCGTCGGTTCGTCGAAAACGAGAGTCCCAGAGATGCTTGCCGATCTTTCGTATGCCTGCGAAATCGCAGTCAAGCGGCGGGACAGTCGCTTCCGAGCGCGCCTCCGTCGCCTGCAGCGCCTTCAGGCCAGCAGCAAGGTGATACCAGACTGAGCGGGAAGTGAGCGATGTCGAGACGGATTGCGATTATCGGCGCGGGGGTATCGGGACTTGGGGTGGCCTGGGCGCTGAACAGGCATCCCGACAGGTTTGATTTTTGCGTCTTTGAAGCAGCCGACCGGATCGGCGGCAACGCGGTTACCGCCGACATGCCGCAGGACGATGGAACCGCCATTCCGTTCGATATCTCCGTCACGGCATGCATTCCCTCGGTCTATCAACACGTTCTGCTCTTGATGCGACAACACGGTATCGACGTGGTCGATACAAGGTTCAGCTACAGTGTGAGGTATGGTGGCGGTATCTACGCGCACGATTTCGACTCCGACATAAGGCGGCAACTGCAACCCGAAATCGAGAAATTCCAGAAGCTCTTGAGACGGTTAAAGCGATTCGGTCGCCTCAACCGGTCGCGGTCCCGGCTGCTCAACGCGCTCAACCCGTACAACTATGTCAGCATGGGCACGGTTCTCAATCTCGGCAGGTTTTCGGGCGATTTCCGCTACATGATCCTGAAGCCGATGTTCGTCAACTTCCTGATGGCAACCAACGTGTTCGACATGCCGGCGTCACTGTTTGCCCGCTATCTGGAGTTCTTCGATATCGAGACCGCGACGCCGATGCAGACTTGGGACCGGGGTACGCGACGCGTCTACGAAGCGCTATCGGCCGGGTTTCGAGACAAGATCCATCTCGGTCGTCCGGTGCGAAAGGTCTATCGGCGTCGGTCCGAAGTCATCGTCGAGGACGAGGACGGCAAGACCGAGACGTTCGACGATGTGGTCTTCGCCTGCAATGCGAACCAGACACTGATGATCCTCGACAAGCCGACCTTTCTGGAGAGCTGGTTGCTCTCCTCGATTCGTTACGAGAGCGAGCTGCACAATCACACGATCGTGCACTCGGACGCCTCGGTCCTGCCGAACAACGAGACCCGGCCGCTCTCCACCCGGAGCAACTACATCGAGCAATATGGTGCCAGGCCGGACAATTACGAAATCACCTACATCATGCATAACCAGCAGCCCTGGGCGAACCGGTCGGACAAGCCCTGCTTGGTGACGTACAACCCGATCAGTCCGATCGATGAGGGCAAGATCGTCATGAGACAGTGGTTCCAGCACATCGTGCACGACGTATCCCACATAGCCTTCCTGATCCACCTGTTCCGTTTCGTCCAGGGCCGGCGACGGATCTGGCATTGCGGCGCCCACACCCTGATCAACGCGCAAGAGACCTGTTTCGTATCCGGCCTTGTCACCGCGCGACAACTTGGGGCGGACTATCCGTTCGAGGATCCGGAGGCGCGGAAGTGGTTCAATTTCTACGGTCGCGTGATGTATGGCCGGCGTCTCCGCAAAGCGTGACCGTGTGCGTCGCGCAGCAACCGCTCCTGGGCAGGGTGACGCCACGAGTGCCATCAAACCTGACTTGGACAGTCTGAAACAGAAATCGGCAGCGACTGGTTGATCTTGCCGACTATCCAACCTGCGCCATTCGTGAAGACCCTCCGCTGCTCGGAGGTGGAATTTCAGGATTTCGAGATCGATCCCTGTTGGCGAGGATCATTCGGCCGAGGTCCCGCTGCCAGCATGGCCGAGCGTGCTCTGCGGCGACCCATGTGTTGCAGCAACCGGCATGCTGTCGAAGATATCGGCGTAAACGGCAATGCAATCGAACAACTCGATCTTTCCGACCAGACTGTTTTCCATCGACCCCGTCTCTCGGGTATCGTCAATCCAGCCACTTCCGCGCCAATGGTGAGGACGTTCGTGCCGGGATGGTCGCCTCCCAGTCGGCCGGCTGGCACGATGCCGTGCGAGTCGCCGAACAGCTTTTTGCGCTTGTGCGTGCGGCATCAAGTTCGTGCGCGGTCGAAGGCCATGAGCAACACCGGCAGGAACAGGAAGTCGGCAGCCAGTGCGAAGGCAGCAGTGATTGTGACCAGTACGCCGAGGACCCAGCTGACTTCGAATCCCGAGGCAGCGAACACCAGAAAGCCGGACGACAGGACCACCGTGGTTGTGCACAACGCTTGACCGACAGTACGAAAGGCGTAGCGCACGGCCTCAGGCGCGTCGTGTCCCTCTCGACGTGCCTTCAGAAACTTGCTCAGGAAGTGAACAGTGTCGTCCACGACAATTCCGAAAGTAATGGCGATGATCACCGATGACGCAATGCCGACTTGGCCAACGAGGAATCCCCACAGCCCGAAGGTCATCAGAGCAGGGGCAAAATTGGGAACAAGACTAAGAACGCCGATCGTGACGCTTCTGAAGAGGCCGATGAGGATGAGCGATATCAGCGCCATGGCGGTGATCGTGCCGGTCAACATGCTCGTGATGTTCTGCTGTGTCATATAGGCCACGATGATAGTCAGTCCGGATGCTTCCTGAGCAAAATCGGGCGCATTGGCCTGCAGCCAATCCTGTGCCCGGTTATTGATTTCCCTGATGTCTCTGGATGTCACATCGCTGATCGTGACAACCATTCGCGATGCGGACTTGCCCACATTGATGCGGTCGTTGAGGTCGCGTCCGAATGGCAAGGACAGTTCGTAGAGCAACAGATATTGCGCGGCGAGTTCCGGATCGTCCGGCAACCGGTAGTAGGCCGGGTCGTCGCCATGCAGGTTCTTGTTCAGCCGCTTCATGAGGTCCGAAAAGGCCTGAACATTGGTGACCTGCGGCTGCTTTCGGAACCATGCAGCGAAGGCATCGACCTTTCGCAGGTATGCCGGGTCGGTAATTCCGCCCTCGCGGCCCGCTTCGAGGGAATACTCGAGCTTGTCCAGGCCGGTCAGATTGGCGACGATGAAGTCCGAATCGCGCCGGATCTCGTAGCTCTCGTCGAAGAATCGTGTCAGGTTGTCGCCCAATTCGATACGCGGGATGCCTGCTACCAATACGATGATCATGGCGGGAAAGGCCCAAAGCAGAATCTTGCGCCGGGCGATGACGAAATCCGCCAACCGGTCAAGCGTCTTGGCTCCCCGGAACCCGGCCGAGGATGGGCGCAGCGGCAGAATCGCCAGCAATGCCGGCAGCAGCCACAGAGAGAAGACAAGGGCGCACAGGACGCCGAACGCGACACAGTTTCCCAGGACATGGAACGGGGGTGCGTCGGACGCGTTCAGGCTGAGGAAGCCGATCGCGGTGGTGAGAGAAGTCACGAACACCGGTGAAGCATTGATTCGGATCGATTCGGCGATTGCTGTTGTCTTGTCCAGACCGCGTCTCATTGCCTGAAGCACGCTCGTCACTATGTGGATGGAATCCGCGACGGCGACCGTCATCACAATGAGTGGTACGCCGGCGTTCGGCGGAGAAAACACTATGCCGGCCCAGCCCGCGAATCCCATCGTGCTGGCGACGGAGAAAAACAGCACCGCGATGACGGCAACAGCGCCCAGGACCGAACGCAGAAAAACGACTGAGAGGATGGTGATGACAAGAAGCGCGATCGGCAGGAATGTCTCGATGTCGTTTTGCGTCGTCTCCAAGAACGCGCGGTTAATGACGACGAAACCTGATATGTGGTATGCGATGTCCGGGTGGCTGGCCCGGGCCGAATCCAAAAGCGCATCGAGGTAATCAGTAATCTCGATGACCTCGGATTCGGGGTTTTCGGGTAGCAGGAAGTTGACGACGACTCCTGCCGTGCGCCCATCGGCAGAAACCAGGCTGCCGACGATGTCGCTCTCGCGAAGCGCAATCTTTTCAATGCGCGCCAGATCCGAATCACTCAGCGCGTCGGCACCGTCCACCAAGGGCTCGACGATCAATTCATCACCATCCGCGCGGCTGTGTGCATAGTTGGTAAGGGAATCGACCCGTATCGAATGCGGCGTCTTCCACACCGCTTCCGTGAGGTCCTCGATCGCGCCGAGCGTTTTACGTGTGAACACCGAGCCCTTCTCGGGCGCGATGGCGATTACCGCAACGTTGGATTTGGTGTAGGTCTGCTCGAGCGCATCGAATGCCTTGAGCCGCCTGTCGTCCTCGTCGAACATGATGCGATAGTCGTTGGCGACCTTGACGAGGTCTCCGCCAGCTGCCAAGGCCAGCATCAGCAGTGTCGCCGACAGGAGAGCCGGCCATCGATAGCGCAGAATCAGAGACGTATATCGATCGAGCAGCGTCGTCGTCATGGCCTTGACTCCTGGCAGATGTCTCGACGACATGGCGCCTGCGACAGGGCCTGCCGCAGGCATGTCTGTGCCGGATAACCAGCTTTCCTGCGTCCCTTCATCGGACCCGCAGCCTCAAACCGTGACGTAGGCATCACTTACCAGGGGTTCGATAGCGCTTGCTTCGCGTGGCTGGGCAGCTTGTAGCTCAAGCCCGCATCTTCGTATGCGGCAATCTGGAGCATCTGATCGAAATTGCCGGCCCTGATCGTGGAATCCGCCTTAAAGAACCGCAGAATCTGCTGTTTCATCCGGAACAGGAACAGCGTTCCGATCCTCGATGACTGGGGATATTGATATATGTCGGCGAGTTCGTTTCCGAGGACCGCGCGCGAGAGCCTGTAGGCCAGAGCCAGCACTTTCTCCTTCTCGGCCGGGTCGGAGATATTGGCCACGTTCGGAATGGAGCTGATCAGCGCATTCGCCATGGCTACCGAATCCGCATCCGGCCGCGGCTCACACATGAACCCTATCTTGTATATCTTGTCCGCCGATGCGCCGTCGGTGTAGAGCAGGGTTTCCGGAATGCCCATGAGATAACCGGCATAGCGCCAGACACTCAAGATGCTGGCATGTTCCTCCGCAGTGAAACGGCCGCCCAGCAACATCGTGTAGTCCAGAAGGCGCTTGGAGAAGACTGAGATGGCAAGCCCCAAATTTGCTGCGCTGACCGGCGTGCCCCAGGCCTCGTGGTCCCATTCGTCGGAGTTTGCCAGCAGATGCCTTACCCGGGCGTGGACGATGCGCACCCGCACGGATGTCTTCCATCCGTCGTTTTCGCGAAGCAACCCGCCCGGATAGAATATTTCCATCAATTGGCGGTTGTTCTGCTTGAGGCGCCTCGTCGTCGCAGCGACGCGCCCGGTGATTCTGAAGGATTTGGCGATAAGGGTCGAGAAGCCCTCCACCAGAACCCCCGTGACGAATGCGGCGAGCATCAGATCCACCTGCGCATGGAAAGATCTGACCCCCGGCCGAAACGACTCGTGGTCGAGCCAGGGAGGATCTTCGAGATTCAGGAAAAACTCGCGCAAGCTCTCCGGCGCATCACGCAGGCCTTCAGAGTGTTGTTCGAGGCCCGCTGCGATGAATCCGTGAAGTTCGTCCGGGGGAAGAGAGGAAACATCTTCCATCACCGGATCCAGTGCGGCATCGCCGATAGTCGCATGACGAACGTAATTGTCGGCAGCCTCCGGATCGATGGCACGCGCCCTGGCATAACCATCGACATATGCGGAAGGAAGACCCTCCACAACCAGTTCCCCCGGGCCGCCTGGACTTTGAATAGCCATAAGTCACCTACGGAGAACAGCTTGACCGGCACTTTGCAGCAGTTTGCTGTCTTGCTCCCTTGCCGGTACCGGTAGGAGGCCGTCGGTCAGATATCACCTGCCTCGCCATCTGATGTGCGAATTGGGACGACACGGCAGTTTGCTCACATTGGATCTTTACACTCAAGACCGACAGTAACCTAAGCCTAACGCAATGTCATGCAGATTCGAAGATAGTAGGTTCGAAGACAAAGCCGCAAATTCACTCGGGCCAGGTATCCGGTTGGTGGCACGGGTTCGATTATCTGGCGCGGATTTATGGCCTGCCACTAGGGCGGGAGCCAGAAATCCGAAAGGGATCCGTGCGGCGCTTGCGGCCGGTCTGCCCCAGGCGACCGGGTGTGTGTGCGCTCAGGAACCTGCTGCGGCCACGGCACGACCGCTCAGCACCTTGACCAGATGCGCCCGGTAGCGCGGCGGGCCGTGCAGGTCGTTGATCATGCTGCCCGCGTCGACATCGAGCGATGCAAGCGAAGCGTCGGAAAAAGACTCCCCGAGCGCGGCTTCCGCTTCCCGCCATCGGTAGACGCCGTTCTCCGAAGCACCGGTTACCGCGACGCGTGTCGAGTCGCCGAATCTGGCGACGAACACGCCCACAAGCGCAAAACGCGAAGCCGGTTGTTCGAATTTCTGGTAGGCAGCCACATCCGGGACCGGGAAAAGCACTTCCGTGATGATCTCGTCCGAATCGAGAGCCGTCTCGAAAAACCCGCAAAAGAAGTCATCAGCGGAAATCTCGCGACGGTTGGTTCTGATCGTGGCATTGCTAGCCAGGGCGGCCGCCGGATAGCATGCCGACGGATCGTTGTTGGCGAGGCTGCCGCCGATGGTACCCATGTTGCGGACTGCCGGATCGCCGATTTTTGCGGCGAGGCTGGCTAGGGCAGGAAACGATGCGGCCGTGTCACGGGCTACCTCGGCATGGACTGTCGCGCCACCGATGCGGATGGCGCCGTCGGCGCTGGTCGAGACGCCGCGCAGTTCCGGTATCGCGGACAGCGACACCAGCCGGGTGGGGCTGGCCAGCCGGCTCTTCAGCGTCGGGATCAGGGTCTGGCCACCGCCGATCGGCTGCGCGCCATCGTCGGCCACGGCCGCGACGGCGTCGGCGAGCGTTTTGGGGCGCACATATTCGAAATCGTACATTTCCACCTCCTTGATGGCCGCTCCCGGAACAGCGCGGTAGCGGTACCGGGTGCTAGCCGTCGATGGCTGCCCAGACCCGAGCGGGGCTGACCGGCATGTCGATATGGTCCACGGAGTGGCCGCCACGGGCCAGCGCGTCGATGACGGCGTTGACCACTGCCGGAGGCGAGCCAATGGCGCCCGCTTCGCCACATCCCTTGACGCCGAGCGAGTTGTGGCTGCAGGGCGTCTTGGAGGAATGGTCTACCACGAGTTGCGGCAGATCCCTGGCCCGCGGCATCGCGTAGTCCATGAACGAACCCGACAGCAGTTGCCCGTTGTCGTCATAGACCGTGTTCTCAAGCATCGCTTGGCCGACCCCCTGGGCGATTCCGCCGTGAACCTGACCGTCGACGATCATCGGGTTGATGATGTTGCCGAAATCGTCGGTGGCGGTGAACGCGCAGATGTCGACCTTGCCGGTCTGCGGATCGACCTCGACCTCGCAGGCGTAGCAGCCGGCGGGGAAGGTGAAGTTGGCGGGGTCGTAGAATGCGGTCTCTTCCAGCCCCGGCTCGAGTTCCTCGAGCGGATAGTTGTGGGGAACGTAGGCCGTCAGGCAGACATCGCCCCATGCCACCGACTGGTCGGTGCCGGCAACCGTGAAGTTGCCGTCCGAGAATTCGATGTCGGCTTCATCCGCCTCAAGAAGATGAGCGGCAATCTTGCGAGCCTTGGCAATGATCTTCTCCGTGGCCCGGACCATGGCGGCGCCGCCGACCGCGATCGACCGCGATCCGTAGGTGCCCATGCCCATCGGAGTGTTCGCCGTGTCGCCGTGGACGACGTTGACCTGGTCCTCCGCGATCCCGAGCATCTCCGAGATCACCTGCGGGAACGTCGTCTCGTGGCCTTGGCCGTGCGAGTGGCAGCCGGTGAGCACCGTCACCGAGCCCGTCGCGTTGACCCGCACCGTCGCGCTCTCATAGAGGCCCGCGCGGGCGCCGAGTTGGCCGACGAGATTGGACGGCGCGATGCCGCAGGCCTCGATATAGGCGTTGACCCCGAGGCCGCGAAGCTTGCCCCGGGCGCTGGACTCCTTGAGCCGCGCCTCGAACCCGTCGAGATCGGCGATCTCGACCAGCTTGTCCATCGTGGCGTGGTAGTCGCCGGTATCGTACTCGAGCGCGACCGGTGTCGCGTAGGGGAACTGGTCGGCCTTGACGAAGTTCCGCCGGCGGATCTCGACCGGGCTGATCCCCATCTCGCGGGCCGCCTTGTCGATCACCCGCTCGAGCTGGAAGGTCGCCTCGGGGCGGCCCGCGCCGCGATAGGCGTCGACCGGCACCGTGTTGGTGAAGACCGCCTTGACGTTCACGTAGATCAGCGGCGTCAGATAGTTGCCGGCCATCAGCGTCCCGTGCAGCCAGGTCGGCACCGATGGCGCGAAGGTCGAGAGATACGCGCCGAGATTGGCATGGGTGTCGGTGCGGATGGCGAGAAAGCGGCCGTCGGCGTCGAGCGCGAGCTCGATCTTCGTCACGTGGTCGCGCCCGTGCGCGTCGGTGACGAAGGACTCCGATCGGCTTGCAGTCCACTTCACCGGCCGCCTGATGGTCCGGGCCGCGAAGGTGCAGAATGCCTCCTCCGCATAGTGAAAGATCTTGGAGCCGAACCCGCCGCCGACATCGGGAGCGACGACCCGGAGCTTGTGTTCCGGCAGGCCGAGAACGAAGGCGCCCATCAGGAGGCGGATGACATGGGGATTCTGCGACGTCGTGTACAGTGTCGATTCGTCAGTTGCGGCGTTGTAGTCGCCGATCGCGACGCGCGGTTCCATCGCGTTGGGAACCAGGCGGTTGTTTGCCAGTTCCAGGGTGGTGACGTGATGGGCGTTGCGGATCGCCTCGTCGACCGCCTCGCGGTTTTCCTCGACGAAGCCCCAGTCGTAGCAGAGGTTGGTGCCGATCTCGTCATGGACCAGCGCTCCGCCGGCTGCTGCTGCCTTCATGTCGATCACGGCCGGCAGTTCCTCGATGTCGACCGCGATCGCCTCGGCGGCGTCGCGCGCCTGGGCCGGCGTGTCCGCCACCACAGCGGCGATCGGATCGCCGACATGGCGCACCTTGCCCCGGGCAAGCACCGGATGGCCCGGCTCCTTCATCGGTTCGCCGTGGCGGTCGGTCACCTGCCAGCCGCAGGGCAGGCCGCCGACCTCGGCGAAGTCGTCGCCGGTGAAGACCCGGACGACGCCGGGCATGGCTTCGGCCCTGGAAACGTCGACCGAGTTCAGGGTCCCGTGCGCGACCTCCGATCTCAGGAAGTGCACGTGGGCGTGGCCGTGAACGTGGATGTCGTCGGTGTAGTTGCCGGTCCCCGTGAGGAAGCGGACATCTTCGCGGCGCTTTGAGCTGGCACCGATTCCGTGATCCTTGGGCATTGTTCCCTCCTGGTCCCTCTCGTGGTCCGGTCAGCCGGCCGCGGCCTG
>JAJEBT010000075.1 GCA_022822405.1 Alphaproteobacteria bacterium | reverse complement strand
CCCGCGCCAGATCGATTAGCGCCGCCCGATCGATCGCGGGACGCGACGCCCGCTCGGCGTCGAGCCCGACCAGGCGTTGCTCGATCTGCTCGACACGCTCAAGCGCGGTGTTCCACCGTGTCTCCAGCTCCCGCGTGACATTCCGCTTGGCGGGATCGACCAGCTCGTAGCGGCGGGCCGCGAGGGAGGCTTCGTATTCGGCCTCCTCAAGCTCGCGTTCGACGGCGCGCCGGCGCTCGACCGCCCCTGGTCGACCTGCTTGGCTGCCTGAAGCGCCGCTTCCACCGCGTGCGGCGAGACCGCGTCCAGGATCCGCGCGGCGACCGCTCGGTCGATGCGCAGCCGGCCGATGCCAATGCAAAGACCAGGGTCGTTCGAGCCTCCCCGGCACTGATAGCGGTAAGGATGGTCCGATCGGCTCTTGTAAAACACCCGCATCATGCGCCCGCAGCGCCCGCAGCGGGCCAGACCGGTCAACAGGACCCGGCCGCCCCGGCCCGACTTGCGCGAGGCGCGCTTCTTCATATGGGCGTTCTCAAGCAGCGTCCGCTGGTTCTCCTCGAAACTGCGAGAAGATCGGCCAGCCGCCGGCGCCGTTCCACCCGACGCCGCGGGGATGGGCCGGCCCCAACCTGCTGGCCATGATCCTGTTCGAGAAGTTCGGGCAGCATCAGCCGTTGAACCGCCAGCGCGACCGCTATGCGCGCGAAGGCGTCGATCTCAGCCTGTCGACCCTGGCCGACCAGGTCGGCGCCTGCACGGTGGCGCTGAGTCCGCTGCACGACCTGATCGCATCGCATGTCCTGGCAGCCGAGCGTCTGCACGGCGACGACACGCCTGTGCCGGTTCTGGCCAGGGGCAAGTGCGCCACCGGGCGGGCCTGGGTCTATGTCCGCGACGACAGACCGTTCGGCGGGCCGGACCCGCCGGCGGCCCTGTTCCGCTACTCGCGGAACCGCTCGGGCGATCATCCGGTCGAACATCTGCGGAGCTACGCCGGCATTCTGCAGGCCGATGCCTTTGCCGGATATAACCGGCTCTACGAGCCCGCCCGATCGCCGGGGCCCGTGACCGAAGCTGCCTGCTTCGGGCACGCCAGGCGCAAGTTCTACGAGCTCGCCGACATCGCGGCCGGCAAGAGGCGCAGCAGACATGCGCCGCCGGTCTCGCCGCTGGCGCTGGAGGCGGTGAAGCGGATCGATGCGCTGTTCGACATCGAGCGCGGGATCAACGGCGAGACCGCTGAGCGCCGCCGCGCGGTACGGCGCGAGCGGAGCGCGCCGCTCCTCGCCGACCTCGAGGACTGGATGCGCACCGAGCGTGCCGGGCTGTCGCGCCATGCCCCCGTGGCCAGGGCCATGGACTATATGCTGAAGCGCTGGGACGGCTTCGCCCGGTTCCTCGACGACGGACGTATCTGCCTCTCGAACAACGCCGCGGAGCGCGCAATCAGGCCTCTGGCCCTGGGCAGACGCTCCTGGCTGTTCGCCGGCTCCGACCGCGGCGGCTTGCGCGCGATCGCCATGTACACCCTCATCGGTACCGCCAAGCTCAACGATGTCGATCCCCAGGCCTGGCTCGCCGACGTGCTCGGCCGGATCGCAGGAACCCCGCAGAGCCGGCTCGACGAACTCCTTCCATGGAACTGGGCTCCGGAGCAGAGGCTCGATCTAGCCGCATAGGCCGGCGCGCCCCAGACCAATCCACCCCAAACGCCCTCGCCGCTCAAACTCGTCCTGCGTACCCCTGCGGTCTTCTGCGGATGGATACGCTCCACCACGGCTCCGTCGAATCTATAACGAGCCTTGTCTTTCTCCCTCATGTCGGTGGTTAGTTCTATCCCGGCCACTTCGCCGGCCGCAGGCATCACCTCCCCTAACCAAGGCGAGACCCTGAACTCACCGGCCTCGTCGGCTCCTCCAATTATCACTATCTCCTGCCCGTACGGGTTGTGCTCCTGAATAAATCTGTACAACTTCGTAGCAAGGATTTCCTGGGCCTCTTCGACGAGAACCAAAAGGACCGTGCCCTTTTCATACCTTTTTCTGAGCTTATTCGCGATGACGTCGGTCAGCTCTGCCGAATACCTGCCAAACTGGGTAATCTCCACCTTTCTCACGTTCGTGCCGTTGCTCTTGGGGTCCACGATCAACACTTCGCTATCAGGAGGATCATCGCTGATCGGCCTGACGTAGTACTCGTAGTCATCACTGAGGCTCAGGGCATAGATCGCAGTCACCCACAACTCGACCATCATTTTGTCAATCTGTTTTCGGGAATCGAGAACCGGTGTGATGCCCTCACGATCCAGGAAGTCCAGCACAAGATGCGGGCTGATGAAATGGCCCCGTGCCCTTAACTCCGTGATTGGCGAGTCCAGTGCATCGAAAAAGATCGTAGGAGGTTCGTCCTTCGCGACACCAGCTCGCAAGTACTGATCGATGATATCCACATAGGACAGCCGGACTGACGCCAATCCAAGACTCCTGGCCACCTCCACCATCTTTGCTACACTTTGCTGGCTCGCTCGCACTTGTCCGGTTTCAAGTGTTCTGTATCGGCCCCAACTAACTCCGGCCTGCTTGGCTGCTTTAGCGGACGTGATGCCCAGACCTATCCTGGCTGACTTCAGGTCTTCGGCAATCAGTGGAATCGCCCTTTCAAACAGTTCGGCCCTGTCGTACTGCATCGTCTCACCGCCGGTTCCTCACCCGCAGGGCACAACGTGGTGTCCTTATGGAGTGTTGAATTGGAAATGGTCCCATGGTCCCGAATCCGCAAGCCTTCCAGCGCGGGCTCTCGAACGGACGTCGGGACCTTCTGCGGCCCCAACCACCGCCACTGGACATCCGGCGCCCAACTCAGTGCGGCAGTGGATTTGCACCAGGGCAGCCGTTGGACGCGCCACCTCGATGCTTGATGGCGCTTCTTCAAGCCAGCGCAAGGTCGGATGCGAACACGACGCCCGACCGATTACGACACCCTGCGTATTTCCTCGGTCGCAGCCAGGCGGGCGATGACGTCGGAGTCCCCGCTGTGCAAAGCATGGGACGCGCGAACCCACCGGAGTTGAGCGCGTGCGCGCCTTCGCGAAGCGACTCCGCGCGAAGCCCGCCGGCGCCGCCGCGCACCCTACATGCATCTTCAACGCGCGCGGCCTCGCATGCCGCATGGCTAGGCCGGGCGCCGAGCGAGGACCGCACCCTGGAGAAATCTCCCTCCTCGATCAGACGCCAACGATGTCCGACTGCTCGAAGCTCACCGCCGCGTTGGCGTGGTCAAGATCTCACAGAGCCATCGTTCTCTCCGAACCATCATGTACGAGGGTTGCTCCCGGTCCCCTCGCCAACCGCGTCAGCTCGTCTCCGACCGGGGGTCGCGCGCTGGTCCCGAAGGTTCGACATGCCCTTGTTTCGTCAGAAAAGCGGTCTGACGCGGCGATGGCACGCGCAACCCGGCAGAATTTCTCGGTTCTTTGATTCGCGGGCAGCACTAGGCGAGCGCATGTGTCTTCGCTTCGCAAGCGGATTGAATCAACCTCCAGACCTCGCGCGGCTATCCGTGCCCTCTTGGCTGGCTTCCACTTGTGCGCCCGCAGACGTCCGATTGGCCCAAAACCAACTGCGTCAGTCCTTCCGCGACGCCGAGCCATGCACTCGACTCGAACTCGCGCATACCTGCATAGCCGGTCGAGAAAACTGCCGGCTTGACCTAGCGAAGTAGTAAGATTATCTTACCAGGAGTCGGATGAAGGAGACCCCCATGGATCCCGCCACAGTGAAACAGAAGCTCATCGCCGTCCTCAGGCAGATCCAGGCGGACAGCAGCCTCGACTGCCCGCCCCTGACTGGCGATACGATACCGGTCGAGGACCTACCAGGCTTCGACAGCAAGGTGTGGCCTGTCGCAACCACCATGCTTGCAGCCGAGATCGGCGCGACGATCCCGAACGACGTAAACATTTTCGTTAACGAGACGACCAATCTCCCCCGCTCCATCGACGAGATAGCGGTCTTCGTCTCCGAGGTGCTCAAGAAGCACAGCGAACAGCAAGCCGCTGCAGCATGACCAAGCTTGGCTCCGCCAACCGGACACAGATTGCCGAGCGCCTGAAGGAAGCTCGCAAGCTCGCCGGCCTGTCGCAAGGGCATGTTGCCAGGATGCTCGGCCTTCATCGCCCCTCCGTCACTGAGATGGAGGCGGGCAAACGCCGCGTCTCGGCCGACGAGCTCGCCCGACTTGCCGAGATATATGACGTCAGCGTGGCCTGGGTGCTCGGCGAAGCACCCGAGACGCTCGACGCTCAAGACCCCCGGCTTGAGCTCGCGGCGCGTGAACTCGTCAAACTCAAGCCTGACGATCTGGAACACCTGCTCAGGCTGTTGGCGGCCTTGCGCAGCGACTCCACCGCGACAGGAGGCAATCGCTGATGAGCGAAATGCGCATCATCAAACCCGGCCTCGACCGCCGCGCCCTCGCGACTCAAGCCATGCAGGCCGCCGCGGCCACGCGGGCGAAGGCCAAACTCGATCAATCGGGACCGATCTGCGTTTACGGCCTTTGCGAAACACTGGGCATCCTGGTGCGTTTCAACAACATCAACATGGAAGGGATGTATCAGCGTGGTATTCCTCCGCGCATTCATCTCTCAGCGCGACGGCCACTGCCGCGGCGTACCTACAATTGTGCGCATGAACTTGGCCATCACGTATTCGGCCATGGCTCCTCGATCGACGAGTTGCGCGAAGATGCCAAGGCGCAACCCTGGGAGGACCCGAAGGAGTTCCTGGCCGACACCTTCGCCGGCTTCATCCTCATGCCGATCATTGGCCTGCGCCGTGCCTTTGCGGTCCGGGGTTGGACGCCGAAAACAGCCACGCCGGCGCAGATCTTCACCGTCGCCTGCGATTTCGGCGTCGGCTATACGACACTTCTGACCCATCTTTCGGCAGGCGTTGACATGCTTCCGCGCAGCCGCGCCGCCGTCCTGGGGCGTGTGTCTCCCAAGGCCTTGCGCGTAGAAATTCTGGGTGCGTTGACGCCCGAGCCGTTGATCGTCGCCGATCACCACCGCGCCGCGCCCACCTTGGACGCAGAGGTCGATACGCTGATCCTGCTGCCGCCCGGCGCTAAGGTAACTGGCGGCCAACTTGCCTTCGAGCGAGACCTCCCAACCGGTCGGCTATTTCGGACGGTTAAGCCCGGGATTTTCCAGGCAACTGCCGGCGACTGGGCAGTCTTCGTGCGCGTGGCCCCAGTCCAGAAAAACGAACCGTACGGCTATGTCGGGCTCGCTCAATACCGACATTTGGAGGAGGACCCGGATGAGTAAGGCCAAGTCTCTGGTAGCGCCGCCGCCCTCTCTGATCGACGACACAAACCTGTCGCGCGCTTGGGCGCGCCTGCTCCTCCAGGTACTCGACAACGCCGGCACGGAGATCGCGCCGTTGATCCTGAGCGTGAGCGGTTTCGCCCGAGACGGCACCGCCGTCGAAGACCCTGCGGTGCGCCAAGCACTCGATCAGCTGCTCAAGCACAAAGACCGATACGTGGTCGAGAACGTCGCGTTCACGATTTTCCCGCAACGGTACTGGGTGATGTCCCGTAGCGACAGGAACCGCTTATTCGAGCTTTATCGCAAGGCATTTCCGCGCTTGCAGGCGATGAACCGCACGGCCAACGGCCGTGGCATGTATTTCGAGCGCCTGATGATGTACGGGCGCGGTCCCTGCGACGGCAATCAACTGGAGTGGATCTTGTCCCAGTTCACTTCCAGGCAAGGCGTACGCCGATCGATGCTTCAAGCGACCACCTTCGATCCGGGCCGCGACCATGTCCGTAGCGCGCAACTCGGTTTTCCCTGCCTTCAACAGGTCAGCTTCGAGCCGACCCCAGCGGGGCTCGTCACCAACGCGTTCTACGCCACTCAGCAGATATTCGACAAAGCCTATGGCAATTATCTGGGCTTGGCCCAGCTCGGCGCCTTCATGGCTCATGAGATGGGCATACGGCTAGCACGACTGAACGTCATGGTCGGAGTCGCCAAGCTCGAGCGAATCTCCAAGCGCGAGCTAGAACATACCCCATTGGTCAAGGCCGCTCGGATGCTCGTTTCGCAAGCCACTGCCCCAGCGCCGCGCGCGCCTATCACCTCTGTGGCGGCTGGAGCAACGCCTTGAGCGCCAGGTCGCCCAGAGACCCCAAGAAACGTCGGCGCGGCCGGCCCCGAAAGTCTCTTCCCAGCGCAGCCGACAAACCGCTCCAAATGGAACTCGCCATAGCGGTTCAACCCCCGACGCCATCGACAATGCCGGCCCCGACTGTCCTCCAGCACCTGACCCCGGCCAAAGCATCTGAGGTCTACGAAAGCTATTGGCGCTTCGCAGCCGAACGCCAGGCGGTGTTTTTCCGCCGCCAGCGCGGCGAAAGGCATCCGTGGACGGAAAACCCCGTACTGGCGACCTACAAGTTCACCAATGCCTACCGCGCGTCCGACCGGGTCAGCCAGTATCTCATCCGCCATGTAATCTATCGAGACGACCTGTCCAAGTCGCCTCCCGAAGTGTTCTTCCGCATCATGCTGTTCAAGATTTTCAACAAGATTGAGACTTGGGAACTCCTCGAACGCGCGCTCGGCTCCGTCACCTTTGAAGACTATCGCTTCGCCTCCTATGACGCTGTGCTCAGGGGTGCGCGGCAAGCCGGTCGTCGCATTTATTCCGCTGCCTACATCATGCCTCCGGGTAGCCGTGCGTTCGGACGATCAGCCAAGCATCAGAACCATCTGCTACTCCTCGAACGAATGATGGCCGATCGCCTTCCCGAGCGGTTGGCCCAGACCCGCACGATGCAAGAGGGCTTCGAGAAACTGCGTGCCTATCCAACGATCGGAGACTTCCTCGCCTACCAGTTCATTACCGATATCAACTACAGCGAACTCACCGAATTTAGCGAAATGGACTTCGTCGTGCCCGGCCCAGGTGCACGCGATGGCCTGCGCAAATGCTTCCTAGATCCGGGTGGCCTGAATGAACCGGAGCTCATCCGGCTCATGGCCGACTTGCAAGAACGAGAGTTCGAACGCCTCGGCCTGGATTTCCAATCACTCTGGGGTCGTCGCCTCCAGTTGATCGACTGCCAGAACCTGTTCTGCGAGGTCGACAAATACGCGCGCGTCGTGCATCCGCAAGTCGCGGGAAGAACCGGCCGCGTCCGCATCAAACAGAAGTTCGTTCCGACATCGGAACCCATCGAACTCTTCTACCCTCCCAAGTGGAAGCTCAACGACAAGATCTGCCTCGACGGGTATCAGCCCGCGGCAGCCACGTGACGCCGAAGGAGCCACGCATGGATTTCAACAGCTATCAGAAGGAGGCATTGCGCACTGACCGCGTGCCCGACGAAGACGATGCTGCCTCATTAATCGTCCCTATGCTTGGCCTCGCCGGCGAGACCGGACAGCTGCTCAGCGAGTACAAGAAACACCTGCGCGACGGCGAGGCGCATCGCTTGTTCAAGGAGCGCGTGTCCGAGGAATTGGGTGACCTTCTTTGGTACATCGCGAACGTTGCCAGCAAATTCGATCTCTCGCTCTCCGAAATCGCTGATGCCAATTTGATCAAGGTTAGGGATCGCTGGGCGAGCGAATGCGCCGAGCCCCTTGTCTTCGACGCCGAGCTTCCCGAAGGGGAGCGACTTCCGCGACGGTTTGAAGTCGAGCTATTCGACGTGGAGGAGAAGGAGGGGAAGAGCCAGCACGTTCAGATCCTGATCGACGGCCAACCGTTCGGTGCGCAGCTCACCGACAACGCCTACGATCCTGACGGATATCGCTTCCACGACGTATTTCACTTTGCCTACGCCGCCGTGCTTGGCTGGTCGCCGATTACTCGGGGGTTGCTCCGTCGAAAACGCAAGAGCCAACCGCTGGTCGACGAAGTGGAAGACGGCGGACGGGCAGCGGTCATCGAAGAGGGTGTGGTTGCACTCGCGTTCGACTATGCCCGTCGCCATCGTTTTCTCGACGGCGTGACTGCTCTCGATTTTCAGTTGCTGCGCACCATCAAAGACATGACGTCCCATTTGGAAGTCCGCCAATGCACCACGGGCGAATGGGAGCAAGCCATTCTGCAGGGCTTCAAGGTTTGGCGCGCGGTGCTGGACGCGCGCGGCGGCCGTATCGACGTCCATCTGGACATGCGGCAGATTGCCTTTCTCGGTCCGCCCGCCGATCACGAGTCACCCTGTTGAACCTCGCCGCTCAACGCAAGAGCGCTCGCCATCGCCATGCCGCCCGCATGGCTGATGCTCAGCCTCCAAGCGCTCACTCCCATCGCCGTGGCGGCCTTCGCCGCGCCGCCCGAAAGTCGGACTTCCGGCGGCGCGCCCGGCGACCGGCGTATCATCACATCGGTGAAGGCTACGCCTGCACCGAAGCCAGTGCCGATTGCCTTGAGCACCGCTTCCTTGGCGGCGAACCGCCCCGCCAGCCGCTCAATCCGATTGACCCCATCGCCGACCTCATCCAGTTCCGTCTGCACAAAGCAGCGCGGAATCAACGGGTCGCGCGGGTCCTCGATCCAGCGCCGCATCTCGTCGATTTCCACCATGTCAATGCCATGTCCCACAACCGTCATGCGATTCGTCCTTCCTTGAGTCGAGACATGACCGAACTTCCAACGCCGAGGAGCCCCGTTAATGAATAATGAAGAACAGCAAGAAGACCAAGAGACTCCAAAGTGCCCTGGACTGTTCTGGAGCGGAGAAACCCTAACTGAGCGACTTGAGACACTGATTGACCCGTTCTCGCCCGAGCGTATCGATTGCGCTGCATACACTCTGTCGATCGGTTCAGAAGTCTATGTTTCGCCCGACGATCAGACCAAAGATTCGAATAAAGTCGCCATCCGGAAGTTCAACGATGGAGATGGGTTCACGATCCCTCCCGGCCAATTCGCGTTCCTGCACACCAAGGAGGTTGTCTCCGTCCCCTCTGATGCACTGGCTTTCATATCCATTCGAGCCAAGACCAAGTTCCACGGTTTGGTTAATGTTTCCGGATTTCATGTCGATCCTGGCTATCACGGCCAACTGACTTTCTCGGTTTTCAATGCCGGCCCCGTGCCGGTCCAGCTCAAGTGCGGACAACCGATATTCTTGATCTGGTACGCGGGCCTCGACCGCGAAACCGCCTTCAAGAAGAACGGAACGATCAACAAAGGTATTAACCCCGGATTACTGACCCCTATCTCTGGCGAACTCCAATCATTTGCCGGCCTCTCCAAAAGGATCTCTAAAGTTGACAAGGCACTGACCGATCGCGTCCACATCATTGAAAAGGAGCAGGCCTACTACCGTTTCTTCGCCGCCATCGGACTGGCATTGTTTATTGTTCTGGCAACCACTTGGTTTAGTGATTTCTTATCCTCCCGCTCCGCGCTACCCAAGCAACCGACGTCGGTGTCGCAAGGAACGATGCCATAGGTCCCCGTACACTTCCAGCATACATGCAGACTGGTCCGCGTCACTGACGAATACGATAACGCGAACGACGGTGCCGGCACTGAGACCTAATGGGTAATGCACGAACTGCCCCGGGATCTTCTACACTACCGCCTTCTGTATAGACCTCTCCTCCCGTTCCGAGCACAATCGGACGGCCTCAGCCAACAAGGTGCCAGCCGTCGTTTGACGGACACCAAGTGAAATCTCGTCCTTTTGCAGTCACTTTCGTCAATTCCGACTCTACCTGACTGAGGATCGAACCCTTAAGCAAGGCTTCGGCGTCTTCTGCCGACTTGGCAATCCCTTTGGGAATTATAGCCTGAAACCCCATCTGCCCCCATTCTTGATGCTTGGCCGCAAAAATCCCTATCCAGTAGTTGTATCCCACCGGCGTTTCATACAGCGTCCATTCAATAGTGAATGTCTCGCCATCACTCCGCCTATACGGCCCGTGGATCATTGAGCGTTGCGGCATTCTTGCCAAGATCATTCCGTCATCTCCCGGGCATGTACCCACGGGTGCTGCATGAACCTTGTATCATACGCTTCTTTCAATTACCACGAATCGCCTCTCCTCAAAGACCCCTATTCTTGAGAGATCAAGCGCAGCCGACTGGAAACAGTAGAAAGCTGTGAAGTAAACGAATATGGCAATTGTCCACTATTCTACGGTGATCGCTGTAAGCGACGCAACCGAAATCGGTATAGTTTGAACTCTCTTGCAATCTATCGATCGACCGTCCGACGTTGTTGAGGTACGCATTGATATCCGCTACCCCTAATTCCGCGTCCCCTTCAAGAAGGTAGGCAACCATGAAATCCAATTCATGTCCAGGGCCGTACAACCCTCTAATAAACCTATCCATTCCAGATCGGACGTATTCCCCCCGCAACTGTTTGGGGTCTTCCAGAGGATTCACTCGTTTGCATTCGATAATAGCATGGGGCTCATTGGCCCCGAACTCCGCAAAAAGAAATATTACATCCGGTTCCCCAACCGGCAGTGCAGGTGCGCCGGTCGTACGAACCCCTGGTTTCTCTATGATGAAAATATTAGTGAGACCCAGAGAGGCGCGGACACGCACCATACCTTGGAAAAGCCGTCCGTTCATATACGGCTCGTCCCGACTCGAATTCAGAGCTGGGTCATCTAGCAGTGCCGATTGCCATCCCTCGAACTGAAGGCGGAGAATCACTTGAATCAAGTCTGAGCGGGATAGCAAGCGCGGTGGGCCCAGACTCTCCCGGCCTTCAAACGGGATCATTCGAACGCCGCCTCCAGACCATCACCCAAGGCACTGTCTGCATCGTTCAGCCCTGCTGCTTGCGTCCAAAAACGTCGCGCTGCAGGCTTGATGATGAGCAGTTCGTTTTCTGCATGAACTCGCAGTTCTCTGACAGCAGCAAGATGCTCGGCGATCGGAGATCGGATCCGGGAACCGATTTGCAGGAGGACATCGTTCAATTCAGCATTAAACGCTGCAAGCGTGACATCGCCTGCTCCGCCGTCAAAAAATCGAATAACCCGAAGAGGTGAGGTTGAACGCAAAACCAACACTTCCGCACTGTATGGCTTCCGACCAAGAGCCTTTCGCCACGCGTTTATAACGCCAAGAAAGGCACTCGCGTACAACTGCAAATGTCTTTCCGTAGTTGGGATGTCAGACTCGTATCGGGACTGTACGTACTCTCGTTGAGCTCTTGCCATTCCGTCCAACACAACCAAACGCTCCTGGGGCTCCAATTCGAATGCATCGAAAACTGCTGAATCAAGTTGCTCCAGGTCTTCCTCGCTATGCCAGTCGTTTTGCGTTAAAGATTCCATCGCATGCGAGATTGGTGCGGATCCGTCCGACAATAGTATGTCCACCGATGGCATCGGTAGACTTGCTATATCGTGTCGTAACGCTTTCCGCTTGTGAATTCCAAACTCCGAACCAGTAAGCAATAGATGCCACGTTGCTAGCGCGGACAGCAAAATTCCCCCGAGTCGAAGATAGGGGTCCTCCTTTCGGCTGCCGAACGATATTCCATAGAAGGACCGTGTATAGACGACATCTTGGTCACTTACACCAACCGCGAGCCTAGCACCACTCACGCCCTCGCCCACCAGAACGATAGGACCGACAAAAGCTTCCTTCGCTCTAGGTCGATGAATCTCGGTCCTATCAAAGCGGGGCAGTGCGTCCGTGTCGATCCGAGGTCCGAGACGACCGGCCGACAGAAAAGGCAGCCCAATGAGATGGGACGCATCTTTACGATCACCCCTCAGAGTTTGCACTCCTGTAAGCAGACTGAGATTCCAATCCTTCAGACAGGAACCTAGAGTACTTGTTGAACTTTCAAGGCGACGCAGTAGAAGCCGATCCCGAGGCGTTCCCAGGGCCGTCGCCTTCAGAAGTTGCGGCTCTGTCGACAGATCTGCCAGTCGCGCGATTCTGACATCACTTGCAGCAATCTCAAAGGATCCGGTTCGAGAAAATGTCGATGACCACGGGATAGTGACTATGGGGAGACGGTCGTCCTCGTTCAAATTATGGAGTCGGGCAAAAAGCACAACTGCCGGGTAATCAGCGGTTGGGAAAAGTTCATCACGCAGTGCCGAAAGATTGACGAGCGCTATCGGTTTGAGAGCATCAAGTAGAGCTACACGCGCTTTGATGCTACTTTCCGCGCGGGAAAAGAACGGTGTTGCTCGCATTACAATGCCAAAACGGGTATTCTGATGCGAAAAGTCGATTGACCTCCATACAAAAGCAAAATCTTGACTGCGAGGCGGTAAAGTCGGTGCTATGCGATTACTCGGCCAGTTAGTCTTGCGGGTCTTTTTTCCATATGTCCATGGCGGATTGCCAACTATGGCATCAAAACGTCTGCCGTATAATTGACGCCCAGCGCCTTGAAGATCAAAATCAAAAGCGCTGCCGATGAATAGATTCCGCCCGATTAGCGGTTCAAATCGCAGTGCTTCAGGTGGAGTAGGGTCCGGATCCAACTCAAGCACCGCCAAGTATAAGCTGAAAGAGGCCACTCGAATAGCAGCTTCATTCTTATCGACGCCGAAGATTTGCTCGGTAAGTGTATCTCTGATTAGCTCACGCGTTGGAGGCGCACCCTGAGCTCGCATCGAAACAAGGCGACGCAGGGCCTCCACAAGAAACACACCGGAACCACAGGTGATGTCCAGCACCCTAGCGCCTGCATGAAGATCGCGCATGACCTCATCGAGGACAAGGTTAACGAGTGAGAACGGCGTATAGTGTAGACCTTCCTCATCCGTTTCTTCATCTTCAGACGCCTGCGCGAACTGCTCATATATGGAACTGATAAGTTCGATCGGAATAATGTCGAATCTATATTCCCACAAAGAACGTTGCCCGGACTCCGGATCGACGCCGGCGAGCGTCTCATTAACTAGTCTTAAGTGTTCATCGGATACGATATTGCGTTCTTCAGAAGTAACGGGGAACAAATCCCCGTTAAATGTGGATCTTACCCAGTCGAACAATCGATAGGCGTTATTGTGCTCACGAAGCGCCATGCGCAAGTCAGCAAGGTCTAGTTCTTCCAGTATCTCGGGGCCGACAATTTCCCGATCAGCAAGATAACGCACGAAAATGCTGCGGCCCAAGAGTCCCTGGGCGATGTCGCGTGGTAGCCCGGCGGAGAAAAGCTGATCCTCCACCTTCTGAAGGTCACGCAGGAGCTGGGAGTCGACGCGGCCACCTTTCTTGAGCCTTTCTTCATTTGACCAGAATCTGCCGCTCGTCATTGCCAGACGTCCGGCATAGTCGTCCAACTGAGTTAGCTCATCGTCGACCAATTGCACTCGCCGCAGAAGGTGTGCCTCTGCATCATCTTCACTCGTTGGACGCGCATAGGCGTTATAGAGGTAGATCCGTTGCGGAGAAACAACCCAAAGCAAGGGTGTCAGGCCCAAGTTCCAAACATCTCGGTGCCAAGATGCTACTTGGCTTTGAGCGGGATCACCTGGAACACATTTGAAAACAACTTGCAACTGAGACCGATCACGCCATATGGCGTCAGGACGGAGATCGATCCGGTCATGAAGCTCAGTGGAGCCCAGCGTCAGACCGGGAGCTGGCTCGTCGCCGAGCATAAATCCGGTCGCCCCAAGGACTCGCAAGAGTTCCGACGGAGGTGTCATGGTTTCCCCCCGTACTGCAGAGTTGGCGGAAATCTCAACTCCGATTGGTCGTGCTCACCGCCAAGAAGTCCTAGGCCTAGTTTATCGATGATCGGGGCCAATGGGATGAGTATGACCGCCCCGCCCTCCAAAACCGGTGCCGACTTGACTGACTTTAGCTCAACGCTCGACCCCACAATTTCCAGATAGCAGGCACGCAGAGCGGGCCAGGACCTGCTATTGCAGAATCCGAATATCTCCTCGGCCACCGGCGCAAGTGCCGACACTCTCATCGCGTAGCCTTGAACAACTTGGCGTATCGCCGCCAATGCGACCAGGTCGCCGTGAGATAGAGGTGTTCGTCGTGGCCGCTTCGCGAGCGGAGACAGGATACGCCGCCAGTGACGTACAGTCTCCTCCGGGAGGTCTAGAATCTCCCGAGCCTGAACCTGGGTGAACCGGACCGCTGCCATACCGTCCAAATAGCCGAATCTTCCGTTGTTGACAACGGATTAAGTTGCACTGTCACCCGTTTCAATTGGGATGTAGCACGTTGACGGCCGTCATATTCCATCAAATCGCAAGTGAGAGAGGGCTGAATGCACGAACGGACAGCGGTAGCACGGCCCGGTTCTTGAGCCCGTCAGGCAGCCAATTTTCGAACCGAGCTCAGCAGGTTCGCTTTATCCGCATCACCTATCTGCTTGTTTCGTTGGTTCGGCGGTAGCAGAGACCGCGGCCCTGCATAAACCCCTTATCCCTGCTTGATTTCTCGCAGCACGGCGTCCCCGCTCCAGCACGCGGTGTCTTCGTACCGCAAGCGGCCGAATGCAACATGCGGCCCCTCCTGTCCCCGCTTGGCCTCGATCGGCCGTCATGCTCATCGCGACCCGCCCGCGTTCACGGCATTCACCGCGTCCCCGGCCGCCGACCCTCCGACTCCGGCCCGGTCGGCCACAAGGCCCGCAGGCTCCGACTCGTTCACCCCTTCTCTCCCTGCGTTGCCCCGTAGCCGAAACGCCCGGTTCGCCCGACGCACCATAGCTGAGGCGGGCACCCACGGTTAGCACGAAACCTCCGCCGTTTCGATCCCGGCAGCGGCAATCCCGCCCCCGGCCTGCCCGAGCGCCGTCCCCGGTGTTTCGCACGACATGGACCCGCGGTGCGGCGTCGAGCGGTCGAGGCCGGCGTCTTCCGGGCGATTTCGTCGGGGGCCGCGTGACGGCCTCCGCGCCGCCGCCGGGGAGACCGCCGCCATGACCGCAGATATTGCCGACGTTCCCGCCGCCCGCACGGGCAGCGCCGGAAGAACGTCCGGGCCGACGCACCGCATGACAGGCACGGGCCGCCCGCCGCCGGGCCGGCGCAATTCCTATCTGGTGCCGCGTCCCGCCGTGGTCAGCTTCTCGGGCGGGCGCACCAGCGGCTACTTGCTGAAGCACATCGTCGACGCCCATGGCGGCAGGCTGCCGGACGACATCGCGGTCGTGTTCGCCAATACCGGGATGGAGCGGCCCGAGACGCTCGACTTCGTCGACACCTGCGCCACCGCCTGGGGCGTCCCGATCGTCTGGGTCGAATACGACTGGGACGCGCCGCACCGCACGCGCCTGGTCGACCACCGCACCGCGTCGCGCGACGGCGAGCCCTTCGCCGCACTCATCGCGCGCAAGGGCTTCGTGCCGAATCCGACGATCCGGTTTTGTACCGGGTTCCTGAAGAGGGACCGCATCGAATCCTATGCCCGCTACCGGCTGGGCCTGAAGCGCTGGCACTCGGTGGTGGGGCTGCGCGCCGACGAGCCGCGCCGGGTCTGGCGCATGCGGGCGATGAACTGCGGCGCGCGCACCGGCGGCCATGCGGCGCTGCCGCTCGCCGACGCGCGGGTGACCGAGCGCGACGTGCTGGCCTGGTGGCAGGAGCAGCCCTTCGACCTCGGCCTGCCCGGCTATGCCGGAAACTGCAGCCTCTGTTTCCTCAAGGGCCGGGGGAAGCTCCTGCATCTCATCCGCGAGGACCCGTCGCTCGCCGACTGGTGGATCGCACAGGAGGCGAAGGTCGCGAACCGCACCGGCCCGGACGGGCGGGCCTGCGAGAGCATGAAGCGGTTCCGCATCGGCGAGACCTATGCCGAGCTCAGGGCCGCCGCGCTCGCCCGGCGCGACCTCTTCGACACCGCCGCAGAGGACGAAGACAGCGGACCGCCCGACTGCTTCTGCACCGACTGACCGCCGCCGCCGATTGTCCCCGTTCCAATCCCGACCGCACCTTCCGAGGAGAACGACCGTGCAGACCGTCCATCCTTCCCCCGAGGCCGTCCGCCTCGCCATGGCGCGCATCCGGCGCGCCGTCGACGCCCAGGGCGGCGACCGCGTGGTCCCCATGGACTGGGGCATCGTGCGCCGCGACGGCTGCCGCACCATCGCCTGTCATGGCAGCTGGTATGCGCTCGGGCGCCTGATGGACCATCCGGCGGTCGAGTGGCGGCATGACGAGACGTTCCCGCGGGAGGACCCCGGCGAGACCCTGATGGCGGCAGGGCCGGACGGCGAGGCCGAGCCGGTGATGTATTATGAGGGCGCGCGCCTTCTGGCGCGCGACCTGGGCTTCGTGAACGCTCCCGCGCTGGAGGGCTGGGCGCAGCGCCATCCGGAGCTCTGGGGCTGCCGCCATGGCGATCGGATGTTCGCCGGCGACGGGGCCGTGGCGTTCGGCAAGCCGCCCTTCGCCCAGATCCGCGTGAGCGAGATCGTCGACTGGTGGCTCGCGGTGGCGGACCGGCTGGACGCGGCGATCCCGGTCCATCGCGACCGCGCGGACGCGCTCGCGGACCTCGCGCGCCGCGATCCCGCGGCGCTCCCGGGCATCCAGATCGAGGCCTGCGCGGGCGGCTGGCGCCTGGTGCTGCGACCCTATCCCGAGTGTCTGCTGCCGATGCCGGACGGGTGACGTTCCGCCCCGCGCCGTCCGGCGCCCGCTTCGCTCCCCGATTCCGCCACCCTCCGCCGCCTGCGCACGGGCGCCGGCGACGGCTCGGGAACCACCTCGACAGGCAGGAAGGAGGGCGCGCCCTCGCCATCCCCTGCCGGCCGGTAGCGCGAATCGCGACGCCACTTGAAGATCAGGTTGGCGTTGACGTCGTAGCGGCGTCCCACCTGGGACACCGAAACCCCCGGCACCCAGGTCTGCGCCACGATCCGGCGCTTCTCGTCCTCCGACCAGAACCGGCGTACACGACGCGCCACAACAAAGCCTCCTCCGATGGTGTCCACTACCGCCCAATGGGCCTGAAGGTTCGACATGGCCTTCGCACCCCGCGCGCCCGCGATGACATGGGGGTTGCCGTCCACCCGCGGGATGCGCTCCAGCAGTTCGACAGCGGCCGGCGACAGCTGCACCGTCCGGGGACCCGTCTTGGTGTCGGGGAGCCGCATCTCGCTCGCCTCCAGGTCGACATGGTCCCAGTGCAGGTAGACGATCTCGTTCTTGCGGCAACCGGTCAGAAGCAGCAGCCGCACCGCCATCGCGGCATACTTCCGGGCGCCGCCCTTCTCCTCGGCCTCGTCGAGCGCCCATCCGAGACGCTGGAACTCCCCGTCGGTCAGGAAGCGCTCGTGGCGGCGCGGCCGGTTCATCGCGATCTGCCGGCAGGGGTTGCTGCCCTCCGGGATGGTCTCGCGCTCCTCGGCGGCACGGTAGATCCGGAACAGCACCTCGACCGCTTGGTTGGCCGCCGCCGGCGTCTCGCGCAGCGCATGATGGAACGCCGACACCGCCGCATGATCGATCGACAGCGCCGGCTTCCGCCCGAACGCCGGCAGGATGTGGTTGTCGATCGAGCTGCGGTAGGTCTTTGCCGACGTCGGCTTCAGGCGCACCTCGACCACCTCCCTGAGATAGGTCTCCACCAGATCGCCCACCGTCGGCCCCTTCGCCAGCGTCACCGCCTCCGGGAGGGGCGCCTCGCCGGCCTTGATCCGGGAGATGATCTGCGCCGCCCGGCGGCGCGCCTCCTCCGGCGTGATGACCCCGACGCGCCCGACCGTCACGCGCTTGGGGTGCGGGCCGCCCGCGCGGGTCTGCACCACATAGTTCTTGCGTCCGCTCGCATGGACGCGCACTCCGAAGCCCTGGAGCTCGCTGTCCCAGAACACCGTGTCGCTATCGGCCTTCAGCCGCCCGACCGTGCTGCGCGAGATCGTCGTCCGCCCGAGCTTCGCCATCGCCTGTATCCCTGTCCTACGCCGCCAGGTCTTCGCCGCCGGGGCCTGCGGACAGGAGATCGTCGCCGATGCTGTCCCCGACCCTGGCCACCGACGCCTTCTCGCTGTCCTCCGCGAGATGGGCGTAGCGGTAGGTCGTCATCACCGTCTTGTGCCCGAGCAGCCGCGCGATCGTCGGCAACCCTTCGCCGATCGCCAGCGCCTGCGAGGCGAAGCTGTGCCGGCAATCGTGAAGCCGCAGGTCATCCAGTTCCGCGCGCTCACGCAGACGGTACCAGTAGGAGTTGATGTCCTTGAGAGGCTCGCCGCGCCTCCCGCCCGCGATCACCCAGGGATTGCCCTCGATGCGCGGTATGCCCGCCAGCACCCGCTCCACCGGCGCCGTCAGGGGCACCCGGCGCGGACCGGTCTTGGACTCCCGGATGCGCAGCTCGCCCGCCGCGCGGTCGACGTCGTCCCACCGCAGCCGCAGAATCTCGTTCCTGCGGCACCCGGTGAGCAGCAGCAGCCGGACGGCCGCGACCGCCCACGCCATCAGGCCCCCCTCAGGCTCCGCCTCGGAGAGCACCCGCCCGAGCCGCGCATATTCCTCATCGTTCAGGAACCGCTCGCACTCGGGCTGCCTGTAGCGCTTCACCGACCGGCAGGGGTTGGGCCGCGCCGGGGTCATGCCCCAGGCGATTGCCAGATTGAACATCCGCGACAACAGACCCACGGCGTGGTTGGCCCGGTTGGGCTTGTTCCGCAGCCTGTAGTGCAGCGCCGAGGCGTGCGAGCGGTTGACCTCGGACAGCCTGAGCCCGCCCAGCTCCGGCAGGATGTGCAGATCGAGCAACGACCGGTATTGCTCCACCGTTCCGGGCCGGCAGTTCACTTCGACATGCGCCGTCATGTAGCGTCCGGCCAGGTCCGCCACCGTCGGCTCCGGCGGCTCCGGCGGCGGCGCCGGCTCCAGGCCGCGCCGGATCCGGTCGATCATCTCCGCCGCCTTGCGCCGCGCGTCCCTGGTGCTTATCTCGGCATCCCGGCCGATGACGCCGCGCTTGGGCAGGCCCCCCGGGACACGGGCCTGCGCGACATAGACCTTGCGCCCGGTGGAGTGCACCCGTATGCCGAAACCCGGCAGCTCGCTGTCCCAGAACACCCGGTTGCCGCGCTCGACGGTCAGGCCGTCTACGGTTCTCTTGCTCAGCTTGACCGTGCCCAAGGCTGCAATCTCCCGCTGCGGAATTCACGGCGGGCACGATAGCAAATGTGTCTTCAATCCGCAATCGACCCGGTATGCAATCAGCGGGTCGCTCCGCTCCCGCCTGACCTCTCACGGGGTGATTCGGCGAATCGCAATCAGAAGAAAAAACTTTTTAGCAACAATGCGTTATGGTCTATTGGAGCACGCCAGTCCCTGCTCCACTCCCGTATGTCCTGATTGTCCGGAAAGGCGAGTCTAACTTTGTCATGTTTTGTCATGCGCCGGATACGCCGGCGCCGCCCGTTCAGAAGGGCCGGGGCCGCATGTGTCATGAAATGTCCGGTTTGCCATGTTCCGTCAGAGCGCTCCGGGCTCCCGCTGAACACACCACCATGTCGCCCCGGCCCCCGAGCCGGGGCCCA
>JAJEBT010000086.1 GCA_022822405.1 Alphaproteobacteria bacterium | reverse complement strand
ACAACCCGCCCAGACACCGGAAACGGCGCCTGCGATCACCCGCGCCGCAGCCACGCCGCCAGAAAACCCGCCAAAGGGAGCACTGTGCAACCTCCAGTCAGCAGCAGACGGCAAAATTGAAGGCAGGGTGGGAAAGTCCTGCCTAACGGCGCGTACGCGCCGCAGGAGCCGTCGTCTCCCGGAGGGGGTCGCGTCGCCGCGTAGGCCAGCCGGCCGTCGCGGTCAGGATCCCTCGCCCGGATTCTCGCTGAAGTGCTGCTCGAACTTGTCGGACACGTCCCGCCAGTCGTCGGCGTCGGCGGGAGAGTCCCCCTTGCGCGTGATGTTGGGCCAGGTTTCGGAAAACTTGCGGTTGAGTTCGATGAACGGCTCAGACGCCTCGTCCATGTCGGGGCGAATCGCCTCGACCGGACATTCGGGCTCACAAACCCCGCAATCGATGCATTCGTCGGGATGAATGACGAGCATGTTCTCGCCTTCGTAGAAACAGTCTACCGGGCAGACCTCGACACAATCCATGAACTTGCACTTGATGCACGCCTCGTTGACGACATACGTCATACCGCTCTCCGTATCGCTCTCTTTCAGGCAACGCCTGCCCCGATCCCTATACACCGCCGATGCTGCGACATCTTGCGCACCGTTGGGCGCGCCGATACTAGCGATTTTCCCATAACGGTCAAGAACGGATTGCCGGGATCATCGCAAACGGCGGTCGCCGCGGCGCGGCCGGCCGCCAAGGCATCTTGCGGATCTCGTCCCGTGACACACCGCCGCCGGCACGCCGGTTCACGGGGCCGCAAGGCCGCAGGCGCGGACAGGCAGACATTCCGGGCGGGCGTCATCCGGCGATTCCCTGGGCGATGTACTCAGCGCTCTGCATCTCGATCAGCCGCGAAGCCGTGCGCTCGAAATTCGGTGCGATCCGGGAGTCGGGACAGAGCGCATCGGGAGGCGCGGCGGCCGAGGCCAGCAGCATCACGCGGTGTTCGTAGAGCGCATCGATCAGCGTGACCAGCCGTCGGGCCGCATTGCGCTGGGGCAGCGTCAGCACCGGAACGGCTGACAGGATGACAGTGTGATACGCCTTGGCGATGGCCAGATAGTCCGATGATCCGAGCGGTTGCCCGCAGAGCTCGTCGAAGGAGAACCGGGCAACACCCCGGGCGGCAGCGGGAATCCGGAGCGTCCGGCCCAGCACCGTCAGTTCGGCCGGCCTGATCTCGGCGCCGTCGGTCAGGGCCGCGAAGGCGTCATCGAGCGCCGTGGCAGCGTTCCTGTCGAGCGGCACATGATAGGTAGGCGTGCCGGCAAGGCGGCTGCGGCGGTAATCTTGGCGGGCGTCCAGTTCGAGGACATCAAGCCGGCCCTTGAGCACGGCGATGAAGGGAAGCAGACGGTCCCGCTGGAGCCCGTCGCGATAGAGGTCGTCGGGATGGGTATTGCTGGTCGCAACCACCACCACGCCGTTGTCGAAAAGCGCCTCGAACAGTCGACCCAGAATCATGGCGTCGGCAATGTTGTCGACCTGAAATTCGTCGAAGCACAGGAGCCAGGTTTCGGCGGCGATTTCGTGCGCGATGCGCGGCAGCGGATCGCGCGACTGGCCGGTGCCCTTGCGCAGCCGGTGCATCGCATCGTGGATTTCGAGCATGAATTCATGAAAATGGACCCGGCGCTTGTGGCTTCCCTCCACGGTGGCGAAGAACAGGTCCATCAGCATCGACTTGCCGCGCCCCACCTTCCCGTAGATGTAGAGGCCCTGCGGCGCCGGCTCGGCAGGACGCCGCGCCAGACCGAGCCGTGACCGCCAGCGCGAGGTACGTTCGGCGGGAACGTATCCGGCAAGCGCGTGCCAGAGAGACTGGAGCTTTTCCGCAGCCAAGGCCTGAATCGGATCGTGCTCCAGCTGGCCCCTGCGCTGGCGCTCGCGATAGGCGGACAACGGACCTGCGGACATATGCAACTCTGGGTGCTGGCCGGCGCATCGCGCCGGGGCGTGCCGCCCCGGCCCGGCGGCCCCGCCTGCCGGCAGCGGGTTTAGCGCCGGCGAACCATCGCCTGCTTGATGCCGCTGATCGCCGCGGCCGGATTGAGTCCCTTCGGACAGGCCTTGGTGCAGTTCATGATGGTGTGGCAGCGATAGAGGCGGAACGGATCCTCGAGCTCGTCCAGGCGATCGCCGGTCGCCTCGTCGCGGGAGTCCTCGATCCAGCGGCTGGCCTGCAGCAGGGTGGCGGGTCCCAAGTACCGGTCACCGTTCCACCAGTAGCTGGGACAGCTGGTGGTGCAGCAGAAGCACAGGATGCACTCCCACAAACCGTCAAGCTTCCGGCGTTCCTCGGGAGACTGCAGCCGTTCCTTGCCCGGCGGCGGCTGGGTCTCGGACTTGAGCCAGGGCTCGATCGAGCGGTACTGGGTATAGGCTTCGGTGAGGTCGGGGACAAGGTCCTTCACGACCTCCATGTGCGGCAGCGGATAGACCCTGACGTCGCCCTTCACGTCATCGATATACTTGGTGCAGGCAAGCGTGTTGGTGCCGTCGATATTCATTGCGCAGGAGCCGCACACGCCCTCGCGGCAGGAGCGGCGAAAGGTCAGCGTCGAATCGATCTCGCTCTTTATCTTGATCACCGCGTCAAGCACCATGGGCCCGCAATCGTCGAGGTCGATCATATAGGTGTCGACCTGCGGGGGGCCGTCGTCGTCGGGATTCCATCGATAGATCCGGAACTGCCGCGGCCGTGCGGCGCCGTCCGGCGCCGGCCAGGTCTTGCCTTCGCGGACCTTCGAGTTTCGGGGCAGTGTGAACTGGGCCATCGCCTGTCTCTCAGTAGACCCGTTCCTTCGGCGGAACGGGTTCGACGTCGTTGCTCATCGTGTTGGTATGGACCGGCCGGTAGTCGATGCGGGTCGTGCCATCGTCATCGAGCCAGACATAGGTGTGCTTCATCCAGTTCTCGTCATCCCGGTCCGGAAAGTCCTCGCGCGCGTGTCCGCCCCGGCTCTCGGTGCGGTTGATCGCGGAATCGAGGCTGACCACGGACTGGGCGAGAAGGTTGTCGTATTCCAGCGTCTCCGCAAGGTCGGAATTCCAGATCAGCGAGCGGTCGTTGACCCTGAGGTCGTCGTTCTTGGCCCAGATGCTGGACAGTCTCTCCCGGCCCTCGGTCATCAGTTCATGGGTGCGGAAGACCGCGCAGTGCTCCTGCATCGTCCGCTGCATCTCGAGACGCAACTCGGCGGTCGTGGTGGTGCCGGACGCGTGGCGCCTGGAATCGAAACGGGCCAGCGCCCTTTCTCCGGCATCCTTCGGCAGTTCCGGCTGCTGCTGGCCGGGCTCGATCAGTTCGGCGGCGCGCTCGGCCGCGGCGCGTCCGAAGACCACGAGATCGAGCAGCGAATTGGATCCGAGGCGGTTGGCGCCATGCACCGACACGCAGGCCGCCTCGCCTATCGCCATCAGCCCCGGCTGGATCTCCTCGGCGCTGCCGTTGACCGGCTTGACGACCTCGCCACGATAGGTCGTCGGAACGCCGCCCATGTTGTAGTGAACCGTCGGCAGCACCGGTATCGCCTCCCTCGTCACATCAACGCCGGCGAAGATGCGTGCGGTTTCGGATATGCCGGGCAGGCGTTCGCCGATGATTTCCGGATCGAGATGCTCGATATGGAGGTGGATGTGGTCGCTGTCTGGCCCGACGCCGCGGCCGTCGCGGATTTCCATCGTCATGGCGCGGCTCACGACGTCGCGCGAAGCCAGGTCCTTCACGCTCGGCGCGTAGCGCTCCATGAAACGCTCGCCCTCGGAGTTGGTCAGATAGCCGCCTTCGCCACGAACGCCTTCGGTAATCAGGCAGCCCGCGCCATAGATGCCGGTGGGGTGGAACTGGATGAATTCCATGTCCTCGCACGGCAGGCCCGCCCGCAGGATCATGGCGTTGCCGTCGCCGGTCTGCGTGTGTGCGCCGGTGCATGAGAAGTAGCACCGTCCGTACCCGCCGGTGGCGATCACGACCAAGTTGGTCCTGAACCGATGGATGGTGCCGTCATCGAGGTTCCACGCCATCACGCCGCGGCAGGCGCCGTGCTCGTCCATGATCAGGTCGAGGCCGAAATATTCGACGAAGAACTCGGCATCGTTCCTGAGGGATTGCTGGTACAGCGTGTGCAGGATCGCGTGGCCGGTCCGGTCGGCAGCGGCTGCCGTCCGCTGCGCGGGCGGCCCCTCGCCATAGCGGGTCGTCATTCCGCCGAACGGCCGCTGATAGATATTGCCCGACTCGGTGCGCGAGAACGGCACCCCGTAATGCTCGAGTTCGAGGACCGCGGGGATCGCCTCGCGGCACATGTACTCGATCGCGTCCTGATCGCCGAGCCAGTCCGCGCCCTTCACCGTGTCGAAGAAGTGCCAGCGCCAGTCATCCTCGCTCATGTTGCCGAGCGCCGCCGAGATCCCGCCCTGCGCCGCCACGGTATGGCTCCGGGTCGGGAAGACCTTCGTGATGCAGGCGGTGCGCAAGCCCTTCAACGCCATGCCGAAGGTGGCGCGGAGGCCGGCGCCGCCGGCACCGAGAACCACCACGTCATAGGTGTGATCGACGATCTCGTAGGCATTCGTATTCATGGGCTTCCCGGCGTCCTAGTTGGCCAGCGCGATTCTGACGACCGAGAAGATGACCATGACCGCCAGCACGACGGCCGCGAATTTCGTCAGGATCGTCGAGGCGATCTTCAGCCACTCGGTGTGGACATAATCTTCGAGAACGACCTGGAGCCCGAGTTGCGCATGATGGAAACCCGCCACGGTCAGCAGTACCAGCAGAACCGACACCACCGGATCGGCGATCCAGGCGCGCACCTCCTGCTGGCTCGCCCCCGTCATGACGCAGAGCGACGCCACAAACCACAGGAGCAGCGGCACCAGGGCGACTGCGGTCACGCGTTGCGCCCACCAGTGGGCCACCCCTTCCCGGGCCGGCCCGAGCCCGCGCACGCGCGCCAGTGGAGAGCGCCTGGAGACCGTCACAGCGCACCCATCGCGGCATAGCCCCATACCCAGGCAGCGAGGGTAAGGAGCACGGAGGCGCCGACGACGAACCAGCCGCTCGCGTAGGCCGCGGGAAGCTCGAAGCCCCTGCCCGCGTCCCAGAACAGATGGCGGATTCCGTTGCACAGGTGGTAGAAGAGCGAAAACGTCCAGCCCATCAGCAGCAGCCGTCCCAGCACCGAGCCGGCGAAATCCTGAAAGGCGGCATAGGCGCCGGCCCCCGCGCCGGCGGCAAACAGCCACCAGACGAGCATCAGCGTGCCTGCGGCGAGAGCAAGCCCGGTCATGCGGTGCATGATCGAGAGGACGGATGTCAGCTGGGGCTTGTAGACTTGCAGATGTGGCGACAGGGGACGATCGCGACTCGCCATGGGCAGCATTCCGTGGTGTTGATTGGCAACGAGGGCCCCCGGTTGCCCGGCACCGTGGCAAAGGTGTAGGCGGTTGACCGGGCCGAGTCAATCAACGCCGGCCGCGGGGCAGATCAGGCCGCGGCAGCCAGTTTCCTCTCGATCAGCAGTTCAGCGATCTGCACCGTATTGAGTGCGGCGCCCTTGCGGAGGTTGTCCGAGACCACCCACATGGACAATCCGCTGGCCACGGTCGGATCGGTGCGAATGCGGCTGACATAGACCCCGTCCTCGCCGGCGCACTCCTCGGGCGTGACATATCCCTCATCGGCGCGATGATCGACGACAATCACGCCGGGCGCGTCGCGGAGCGCGTCGCGCGCTTCCGTCTCGCCGACAGGGGTTTCGAACTCGACACTCACGGCCTCGCCATGGCCGACGAATACCGGAACCCGGACGCAGGTCGCATGAACCGCAATATCCGGATCCAGAATCTTCCTCGTCTCGACGGCCATCTTCCACTCTTCCTTGGTGGAACCGTCATCCATGAATATGTCGATGTGCGGAATCACATTGAACGCGATCTGCTTGGTGAAGGCTTCGCGTCGCGGAGGCTTGCTGGCATAGATTCCACGGGTCTGTTCGAACAGCTCGTCCATGGCCGCCTTGCCCGCTCCCGAGGTCGACTGGTACGTGGCGACCACGACCCGCGTGATGCGGGCGAGCTCGTGAAGCGGCTTGAGCGCAACCACCATCTGAATGGTCGAGCAGTTCGGATTGGCGATGATCCCGCGCTGGCTGCAGAGATCGATGTCCTCGGGATTGACCTCCGGCACGACCAGAGGGATGTCGGGTTCCATCCTGAAATGCGAGGTGTTGTCGATGACGATGCAGCCGGCCGCAGCCGCGCGCGGCGCATGTTCGGCCGACACCCGGCTTCCGGGAGAAAACATTGCGATGTCGACGCCCGCGAAATCGAATTCGGCAAGATCCCGGACCTCGAGGGACCGGTCTTCTCCGAAACTGACCTCCTGGCCGACGGATCTCGACGACGCGAGCGCATGGATCTCATCGGCGGGGAAGTCCCGCTCGGCAAGGATGCTGAGTATTTCCCGCCCGACGTTGCCCGTGGCCCCGACGACGGCAAGCCTGTAACCCATCCCGTTCAGTCCTCCGGATCAGATTGCGGCCGCCGCGTCATCCGCGCGGGCGCCCGGACCGGGAACGAACCGGTCCGGGTCCGGCGCGGGCGGGAGTCGTCGCAGCTTTCAGCTGCCGTGCTGATCCGCCACGATGCGGGTGCTGGCCGTCTGCGGAGGCTTTTCCTCGGCGTCCTCGGAGGCCGCCGTCGTGCTTGGCACCGGCGTCATTGCGGGAGCAGAGGGCGCGGCCGCCGTAGCCGCCGGAGCCGGCGACTGCACGACCTGATGATAGCCCATGCAACCGCCGAGGCCGTCGCCGGCCATAGCCGGGACCGAAAGGGCGACCAGCGCGGCCGCCGCAAGCACAAGAACAGATTTCATGACCGATCTCCGTGCAAGTGAACAGGATCCTTGCGGTGGACTGTAGTCGAACGCCGCATCCGCTGCAACGCGTCATGCCGCAGGTCGTTTGCCGCGCGCCTGAATGCACCGGTCGGCCAGCGGGTGCCGCCGTTGCGGCAGCCGGCCGTGCACGGCGCACGGCTGCACCCCCGGGCCGGAAACCCGCGGGTGATTCGCCAAAACGGCCCGAATTGCCCCATTATCCCGTGCCGTGCGTCAATCACATGATCCGGCCGCCGCGTCCGACAGTTTCGGGGGCGGACCGGTGCACATCGTTTTCCAACACCGCTGGCGTCCCGCGACATGGCAGATCTCTTCGCAACCACCTCACCGAAGAGACGGAACTATTCCGCCAAGGACATCGAAGTCCTTGAGGGGCTCGAGCCGGTCCGCAAGCGGCCCGGCATGTATGTCGGTGGCACCGACAGCCACGCCTTGCACCATCTCGCCGCCGAGATCCTCGACAACGCGATGGACGAGGCGGTTTCGGGACATGCCAGCTGGATCGAATTCGAACTCGAGGCGGACGGACATGTCAGGATCCGCGACAACGGCCGCGGCATTCCGGTCGAACCTCACCCGAAATACAAGGACAAGTCGGCGCTCGAAGTCGTCCTGACGACCCTGCACTCGGGCGGCAAGTTCGGCAACGACGCCTACGGCATCGCCGGGGGGCTGCACGGGGTCGGCCTCTCGGTCGTCAACGCGCTCTCGGCGGAACTCGTGGCCGAAGTCGCCTATGACCGGACGCTCTGGAGCCAGCGCTATGTGAGGGGCAAGGCCAGGGGCCCGCTGCGGCGGGCCGGCAAGGCGACCAACCGCCGCGGCACGCAGATCCGGTTCCGACCCGACCCCCAGATCTTCGGCGAGAAGGCCGCTTTCCGGCCCGCGGCCCTGTTCGCGATGGCGAAGGCCAAGGCATATCTGTTCAAGGGCGTGGAAATCCGCTGGTCGTGCGCGCCCCGCCTGATCGCGGCCGGCGACGAGGTTCCGGAGCGGCTGACGCTTCATTTTCCCGGCGGACTTTCCGACTATCTTGCCGCGATGCTCGGCGACCGCGGGACCGTCGCGGGGACCCGTTTCGTCGGCGAAAGCAAGCTCTCCCGCGACGGCCGGGCCGAATGGGCGCTCGCCTGGCCCGAGGATCGCGATGCCGCGCTCTCGTCCTACTGCAACACGATACCCACGCCGGAAGGCGGAACCCATGAGGCGGGCCTTCGCGCCGCTCTTGCCCGCGGCCTCAGGGCCTACGGAGAGATGGCCGGCAACAAGCGGGCGTCGATCATCACCGGAGACGATGCCGCGGCGTCATCGGCGGGTGTGCTCTCGATCTTCATCCGCGACCCCGAGTTCCAGGGGCAGACCAAGGAGAAGCTGTCGTCGCCGGGCGTCGCCAGGCAGCTGGAGACCGCCGTCCGCGACCATTTCGAGCACTTTCTCGCCGGCAACGCGCGGGCCGCGGACCAGATTCTCGACCATGTCGTCGAAAGGGCCGAGGAAAGGCTGCAGCGGCGCAAGGACCGGGAGCTGGCCCGCAAGACCCCGACCCGGAAGGTCCGGCTGCCGGGCAAGCTTGCCGACTGCGCCTCGGGGACCGCCGCGGGAACCGAACTGTTTCTGGTCGAGGGCGATTCCGCGGGCGGGTCCGCCAAGCAGGCGAGGGACCGCAAGACGCAGGCGGTTCTGCCGCTCAGGGGAAAGATTCTCAACGTCGCCAGCGCCTCTGCCGACAAGATGCGCGCGAACCAGGAACTCACGGATCTCGTCCAGGCGCTCGGCTGCGGCTACGGCAAGACCCTGGCCATCGAGAATCTGCGCTACGAGCGCGTGATCATCATGACCGATGCCGACGTCGACGGCGCCCACATCGCCTCGCTCCTGATGACGTTCTTCTTCAGGGAAATGCCGGACCTGGTCCACGAGGGCTGCCTCTATCTTGCCATGCCGCCGCTCTATCGCATCTCCCAGGGCGGCCGCACCGTCTTTGCGCGCGACGACGCGCACCGCGACGAATTGCTGGCCTCCGTCTTCAGCGGCCGCGGAAAGGTCGAGATCAGCCGCTTCAAGGGACTCGGCGAAATGCCGCCGGCGCAACTGAAGGAAACGACCATGAATCCCGGGACGCGGACGCTCCTCAAGGTGGTCGTCCCCGACGGACACGACGCGCCGAACCCGCCGCGCGGCAGCGACTGCCCGCCGTCGGCGACCGCGGATCTCGTCGAGCGCCTCATGGGCCGCAAGCCCGAAGCGCGCCTGCAGTTCATCCAGCAGAATGCGGACACGGTCGACTACGTGGACGTCTGAACCGCTTCCGGGGAGTTTGCGTCAGCGGGCCGGAAAGCGCGGCGCGCCGGCATCCGGTCGCCTCAGTCTCCACACAGCCACGCGCGCATCTCAGCCGTGACCTCGCCGGGCCGCTCCATGGTCGAGAGGTGTCCGCACTCCTCGATGACGGACAGCCGCGCACCGGGGATCCGGGCGGCGATTTCCTCGCTCATGCCGAGAGGCGTCAGCTGGTCCTGGCGCCCGCAGAGCACCAGGGTGGGGCAACGGATGAGGGGTAGGACGGAACGGCTGTCCGGACGGGCGCGAATCGCCTGCTGCTGGCGCAGGAACACGTCCCGTCCCGCCTCACCGGTCATCGCGGTGATCCTGGCGACCAGCGCCTCGTCGCCGAGACGGTCTTCGTGAACGAAGGTCCGAAGGAGACGCTCGCTGACGGCCGTGAACCTGCCGCGCCGCGCAAGATCCATGAGATCGCGGCGGCGCACCGCCGTTTCGGCCGAATCGGCGCGTGCCGACGTGTCGAGAAGCGCGAGGCGGGCCACGCGTTCGGGGGCGCGGCGCATGATCTCAAAGGCCACGTATCCGCCCATCGAAAGCCCTGCCAGCGCAAACCGGCCGGGCGCCGCGGACAGGGCCCGCGCGGCCATGTCCGCCATCGATGTCCCCTGCGACAGATCGGCGACGACGATCTCGGCGATATCGGACAGCCCGCGGATCTGCGGCCGCCACAGCCGCTCGTTGCAGAGCAGGCCCGGGAGCAGCACGAGCGTCGGCCGGCTGCCGCCGTTTTCGGGTATCACGTGATACCCGGCCCCGCGGGACGCGCGGGGACGATCGCCGGCGGGCGCGGAGCCGCGCAGCGGATGAAAGGGCTGCAGTTCATCTGCGGTTTCCCCGGACGCTATCGAAAAGCCGCGGACTGTGCTACAGTGCCGCCCCGGCAGGCGGAATATGGCAACGCCCTGAAGATTCCGGCCGGCCCGGATATTTCCATAGCATCAAGGTGATCATGAATTTTTCGGATCTGGGACTTTCCCAGGAAATCCTCTCCGCAACAAGCGACGCGGGATACACGGAGCCGACGCCCATCCAGGCACAGGCCATCCCGCACATCCTCGGCGGCCGGGACGTACTCGGCTGCGCCCAGACCGGAACCGGCAAGACGGCCTCGTTCACGCTCCCCATGATCGACATGCTGTCGAGGGGGCGGGCGCGGGCGCGCATGCCACGATCCCTGATCCTGACGCCGACGCGCGAACTTGCAACCCAGGTTTCGGAAAATTTCGAGACCTACGGGAAGTATCACAAGCTGACCATGGCGCTGCTGATCGGCGGCATCTCGCTCGACGACCAGACGCGCAAGCTGGACCGGGGGGTCGACGTGCTGATCGCCACGCCGGGCCGGCTTCTCGACCATTTCGGGCGCGGCGGCATCCTCCTCACCGACATCAGGATACTGGTTATCGACGAAGCCGACCGGATGCTGGACATGGGGTTCATTCCGGATGTCGAGCGTATCGTCTCGCTTCTGCCGCGCACGCGCCAGACGCTGTTCTTCTCGGCAACCATCCCCCCGGAAATCCGCCGCCTGTCGGACGCGTTTCTCACCGATCCCGTGGAAATCACCGTCGCCCCGAACACGCATTCCGCGGCGGAGACCGTCGTCCAGCATCTCACCATCGTGCCCCGGTCGGACAAGCGCGAGGCGCTGCGCCGGATCATCCGAGCCGAGAATGTCGGCACCGCCCTCATCTTCTGCAACCGCAAACGCGACGTCGACATCCTGTTCAAGTCGCTCACGAGGCACGGTTTCGGCGCGGCCGCGCTCCATGGCGACATGGACCAGGCGCGGCGCCAGCAGACCCTCGACCGGTTCAAGGAGGGTGAAATCGACCTCCTCGTCGCAAGCGACGTCGCCGCGCGCGGCCTCGACATCGACGACCTTCCGGCGGTGTTCAACTTCGACGTTCCGACCCATTCGGAAGACTACATTCACCGTATCGGGCGAACCGGGCGCGCCGGACGCGACGGCCGCGCCTACACCCTCGCCACCCCCGAAGACGGGACCTATGTCGCGGCGATAGAAAAACTCCTCGGAAACCCGATCCGGCGCCTCGACGTCGACGGCATCGCCGGCGAGTCTCTCGAGAACGGGCCCCGAGCGCGGCGCAGCGCGCGCAGCCGGCCCGCGCGGGAGCCGACCCAGGCGCCGCGAGCCTCCGCCAAGACCACGAACCGGAGCGCACGGAAAGCGGAACGCCGGAACGAGGGAGGGAAAGTGCCGGCCGGGCCGGTGGTTGGCCTCGGCGACCACGTGCCCGAGTTCCTGCTCAAGCCGGCACGCAGACCGTCGCCTTGAATCGCAGCGAAGGAGCGAAACCCCGATGCAGACAATCTTCGTCATGGTCAAGTGCGAACTCGGCAAGGCCTACGATGTCGCCGCCGCCGCCGCCGACACCATAGAGAACGTCTCCGAGGTGTATTCGATCTCGGGCCAGTACGATCTGCTGATGAAATGCGCGCTCGGTGACGATGCCGACATCGGGCATTTCGTCACCCAGAACGTCCAGCTGATCGACGGCGTCAAGGACACCTACACCCACATCACTTTCAACGCCTTCACCTGAGCTGGGCGGACGCGGAGGACTCAGCCGCCGGCCCTACTCCGCGCGGGGTTCGTCGGTGATCCTGAACGGCGACAGGTCCGCCAGCTGCTCCATTTCGTACGCGACGCCCCGGCGCTCGCGTTCCAGAAAGTCGGCGACCGCGTCGCGAAACCCCGAATCGTGGATCCAGTGGGCGCTGTAGGTCGGCGTCGGAAGATAGCCCCTGCTGATCTTGTGCGGCCCCTGCGCTCCGGCCTCGACGGTCTCGAGGCCGTGCTCGATCGCGTATTCGATCGCCCGGTAGAAGCAGCATTCGAAATACAGCATCCTGAACCGCGCCGCGCAGCCCCAGTTGCGCCCGTACAGGGTCCCGGCGCCGCGCAGATTGAGCGCCCCGGCGACGAAATCGCCGTCATGGCGCGCCAGGAACAGAACCATCCGGTCCGCAAGCCGCTCCCTCAGGAGATGAAAGAAATCGCGGTTGAGATAGGCGTGCGCCCACTTGCGGTCGACCGTGTTCAGATAGAATTCGTAGAACGAATCCATGTGGTGCGGCTTGAGGTCGTCGCCGGCCAGCATCTCGATCTGGACATCCCTGTTCGCGGCCGCCCGTTCCTTGCGGATCATTTTTCGCTTGCGGGAGTTCAACGAGGCGAGGAAGTCGTCGAAGGTCGAGAAACCCTCGTTCTTCCAGTGAAACTGCTGGCCGATACGCTGGAGAAGCCCCATGCTGCCGAACAGCCGCCACTCCTCTTCCCGGGCGAAGGTGATGTGCAGCGACGACACCTCGTGCTGCTTGGCCAGTTCGACGAGGGCCGCGGTGAGCAGCGCGCGCAGGCGGTCGACGTCCCCGCCCGGCCGGACCAGGAGGCGCGGCCCGGTGACCGGAGAGAACGGCACCGCGACCTGCAGCTTCGGGTAGTAGCGCCCGCCGGCCCGC
>JAJEBT010000065.1 GCA_022822405.1 Alphaproteobacteria bacterium | reverse complement strand
AGCCTTGCGGGAACGCACTGGTCCGGCATCACTCCAAGCAGCTGGAAGGCCCGTTCCTGGACCGGGGTCGGCGCGGTCACCAGGAACAGCAGGCATTCGACGTGGCCCGGCAGGTGCAGCTGGTTCAGCACCATGCCCGAGAGATCGTCGAGCAGGGTTCGGAAGCTGCGGACCGGCAGCCCGTCGGGGTAAGCTCGGTTTCGGCCGCGACCAAGGACGCAGCCATTCAACCCGCCACTGGTTCGTGAGGCTCCATGCTTCAGGTCAGAGTTCGGGCGGTTCGCAGACCGCCGGCGACATCGGACTCGCGTTCGGACGACCCGCTGGCCGGGAATTGCCGACAAATCGCGACCCATCGGCTATTGGCTCACAAAGTACTGGATTTCCCGTTCGCCGGGCGTCGCGGCCCAAGGCATGGAGACACGGATCCGCGTCGGCTCGGTCGCACCTCGTAGAAACGCCCAGGCCGCGGACCTCGTATGCGCGCAGCATGCCCATGCTTGGCTCGGCGCACACCACGCCCCTTCGGGCACGGCAAGCCGCGAAGCCATTCGGGACGCTCCGATAGCCGAATTCCGGGACACTCCGTCCGAGCGGTCCGGCGCAGTGCGAGCGAGTCACGGTCAAGCACCAGGCACGGGTTCGTTGCCTCCTGTCCGGTTCGGTTTCCGGCCTGCGCCGCCGGTGACCCCGATGCCGACCGCGTTCATCGAATCCACGGTCAACACGGTCGTGGAAAAGCTCTTCCCGGAGCAGCGGCAGATTCGATGACCCGAGTCCGCGCGACACTGTCTCTTCCGCACCAGAAACCGCGCACTCGATGGTTCCGTCAGGCCCAAGTTCCAATCCTGGTGTCTTGGGCCGTTCAACGCGGCAAACTGAAATTCTCATGCCGCAAATCAAGGGTGATTCCGGCGGATAAGGCCGCCAAGCGCATGACTGCTCCCGACCCGGAGGACAGGGGCTTGCGGTGCATTCGGCAATCCCTGACCAATTCACCGATTGCGGAAAATTCAGGGCCCGGCGGAGACGGGCCGCAGCATTCTGCGAGACTTGGCGGACATGGCAGGGGCGGAGGGGCTCGAACCCCCGACCCTCGGTTTTGGAGACCGATGCTCTTCCAACTGAGCTACACCCCTATGCCGCACCTTCGGTTCTAACACTCTGCAATAGCGTTCTTTTTTCCTTGGTCAACCCGCAGATGCATTCTGGCTTCTATCCAGTTTCATCCGCGTCTGCAACTGATTGCGGGAAAAAAGCATGGCGAAATTACGGCTCATCGATGCAAGAATCAAGACACCAAAGCCGACGGGAGCAACGTCGAATGTTCGCGATGCGGGAAGGCCACGACGTAATCCATGTCACGCCGGATGCACGGAGGGCATCGCGGAGCCCGTGTCTCCGTCGAACCCCGCAACGTCCTCCGTTGCCGTGCAGGCGGCGAGAGACGTGAGTCCCTGTCCGGCTCCCGAGGGCGAACTCGCTTCGACGGCCGCCGGACGGCCGTGCTGTCCGTGACGACGGATTCGGAGTCGGTTTCGGGCGACGAGGCCCCGTCGCCGTTCAGGAATGTGCGGTGCGCGGACGGGCGGTCCATGTGGTGGCTGCCGCACCGGACCATGCCGCGCGACCATGCTGTCCGGTCGTCCGGCACGTCGTCGAACGTCCGGAAGGAAGCGCCGAGCGTCTGGAACAGGACAATCCTGCCGGCCGGTCCGGCATCCGCCGTCTCGCTGCACACAATGCTTCCTTCCGCGACTCTCCCCATGGCAAACGCCCTGGCCAAGGGCACGAGAAAGATCGGGGCGCATCGGAAGAATCCCGCGTTCCCGACAGAACTGATCCGTCGGCGGCGCCACGCCTGCAACCTCGCCGTCGTCTGCTTCCGGGAAGCCCGCAAAGGCTTGGCGGGCCGCCAGGGACCCGAATCTCAAGCAAACCGCCCTGCGGCCATGGCCAATTGGTACCGGTTCTCAACTGCCGCTCGCCGCCTGACATTCCGTTGATGCCCTGCACTTGATTTATTCCGCAACGAGCGCAACTTCCGCACCCGCCGCCCGAAAACGGCCCAAGTTGCCGTGAAACGTGCATGGCACGAAGCCTGACACGCTAACGTCAAGCAACGCGATGATCCGACTTGGATTTCGTCATTATCCCCGCGCCGCGACGCGCATATTCGAATCATTGGAACAAACAAGAAAAAATGATCTTGTGAGGCCCTTGCCTGTGAAATGTTGCGTTGGCTGCTTGATCATGATGCAGGTGCCGTGCGCAGCATTTCGGTTCCAATTCGCAGACAGGATCGGCACCCATTCGACCTCACGGCGTGGCACCGAAAGAACGAACGAAGTCGGCGTAATGACGCAGGGCCTGGCGCAGCGGCATCGGCGCCCAACCGGTCTCGACCTGCAGGCGCGAGATGTCGTAGGTTCCCCACCGCCCGCCCTTGAAGCGCGGGTCGACGACGATGTCGCACGCGGCGGACGGCGCGATTTCCCATTTCAGGCCCGGCTCGATCTCCCGGCACAACTCCAGCAATTGGCCGAGCGTCACAGCCTCGCCTTGGGCGACGTTGTAGACCGGGTGATCGAAGCCGCCCTCCTTCTCCAGAAGCGCCATCATCGCCCGGGCCACGTCCTGTGCGTGGATATGGTCGCCGACGCCTTCGGTGTCATTGATGCGAATCACCTCGCCCGCCATCGCCCGGTGCAGCGCGACCTTGGGCGGGCAGTCATAGGCGCGCGAGGGCCGCCAGCGATCCATTGGCCCATAGACGCCGGAGAGCCGACAGGAACACACATCGAAGCCGAAACTCTTGCCGTAGTGGCGCGCGATCAGCTCGCTGGAATACTTCGAGATGCCGTAGAATTCCGGCGGATCGACCCACCCGTCCTCTGGCATCGGCCCAGGCGGTTCGGGCCCGTAGTCGTTGTAGACCCCACCGGAGCTGAGATTGACGAAGGCCTTAAGGCCCCGCAAGGTGCGCGCCAGTTCCAGCACCCGTACCGTGCCCATGATGTTGACCTCCAGCACCGTGTCGGGAACGTCGGCCTCGGGATTGGAAATGGCCGTTCCCTCCGGCGTTTCCGGGGCGAACAGGGTGACCGTGGCGGCGTGCAGGATGCGGTCCGGCACGTGCTCGGCGCCGATGCGGGCGAGCAGCTCCGCATCAAGGATGCTCCCCCGAATATAGGTCAGCCGATCCGCCACCGGTGCCCAGAACCGGTCGAGCGCGTCATCCTTCGGCCCGGCATCGAGCACCACGACATGCTCCCCGCCGTGGCGCTTCAGCCACATCAGCGCCAGGTTCGACATCACGAAACCGCCGCCGCCGGTAATCAGGAGTGTCATCGCGTCCCCTTCAGCTAGCCGACCAGCCGCCGTCGCACATCAGGTTGACGCCGGAGATGAAGCGGCACTCGTCCGAGGCCAGGAACAGCGCGGCATAGGCCACGTCCATGGGCTCACCCAAGCGCGGATAGGGCGTGCGCGCACGGGCAGCCTCCAGCCCCTTGGGGTCCATGCTGACCCCCGGCTTGCCGGTGACGATCCGGCCCGGCGCCACCGCGTTGCAGATGATGTGCCGGCGGCCGTAATCGGTGGCGATCTGGCGGGTCAAATAGACCGAGGCCGCCTTGCCGGTGCCGTAGGCGATGTCATTCGGGGCGCCGATCATGCCGTGCTGCGAAGTGATGTTGACAATGCGCCCCCGCGCCTCGGCCTCGACGCTCTGGGTCAGCATCTGCTCAACCGCGCGCTTTGAACACATGAAATAGCCGTCGGCATTGACGGCCATCACCTCGCGCCATTGCTCGGGCGCGGTTTCGGTCAAGGGCGTGGTGGTCCAGTGCGCGGCGTTGTTGACCAGGATGTCCAGCCGACCCCATTCCGCCACCACGCGCCCGACCATCGCGTCGATATCGGCCCAGCTCGAGATGTCGCATTCCACGCGCATGGCTGTGCCGCCGCGGGCAGCGATTTCCTCCTCGGTCGGGGTGCCGCCCTCCTTGGGATCGGTGAGGATATCGGCGACGCAGACCTTCGCGCCCTCCTCCGCAAAGAGAAGCGCGATGGCGCGGCCGATGCCCGATGCCGCGCCGGTGACGATCGCGGTCTTGCCGCTCAGACGCTGTGCCATTCGGCCTCCTTTCTCCCTGCCGCTCACCCTAGACGGCGCTGGCCCGCCCGACCGCCCCGATCCGCGCGGCGACCGCCCGAATGCGACATGGCCCGCGCTGCCCGGCGCGCCTCGGACGGCGGTGCGTCGTAGACCTCGCGATAGCGGCGGGCGAAATGCGAGGTGTTGCGGAACCCGCAGCGCAGCGCCACCTCGACCACAGGGATGTCGGATTGCGACAACAGGCCCTTGGCCTCCTTCAGGCGCAGGCGCATGTAGTATTTTGACGGCGAGACGTTGAAATTGCGCGCGAACAGTCGTTCCAGATGACGCATGGAGGTGCCGAGCCGGGCCGAGATCTCGGACAGTTTCACCGGTTCCTCGAGATTGCGCTCCATCAATTCGATCGCCTGCAACAGGACGCTGTTGGAGGCACCCGTCCGATGACGCAGGTCGATCCGGGCCGGCGCGCCGCCATGGCGGATCGACTGGTAGATCAGCGCATCGGCCACCTGGCGGGCGACGGCGCGGCCGCGGAAGGTCTCGATCAGGTGCATCATCATGTCCAGAGTCGAGATGCCGCCGGCGCAGGTGATGATGCGGCCGTCGATGACAAAGATGTTGTCGGAAACGGTGACATCGGGAAAGGCCTCGGCCAGGGCGCGGCTGCTCTCCCAATGCACCGAGGCGGTGCGTCCGTGCAGGAGCCCGGCGCGCGCCAGCACGAAGGCTCCGCCCGAGATCGCGCCGACCTGTCCGCCGCGGCGATGGCAGTTGCGCGTCCAGTTCAGGACTGCGGAGTCGCAGATTTGGTCGGAATTCAGCCCGGTGCAGACCAGCACGATATCGGCTGGCGGGCAGGTCCGGACCGAGTGTTCGACATTGGCCGGCTGTTCCGAGGAGGAGGCACGCGGCTGTCCGTCGGTCGACACGATCCAGTGATGGAACACGCGCTGGTCCTCGACCCAGTTGGCCAGGCGCAAGGCCTCCAGGACCATCGACAGCGGTGCCAGCGGGAATTCATGCTCCACGAACAAGGCGACGGAGATGAGCGCATCCGGCGTGTCGCCGGGGGCGGTGCCATCACGGCGTGCGGCGGTGTCGTGCTTCGCCATGTCAGTACCCCCGTGCCGGATCAACCCGGTTCAGCGGCGCCTCGCCGCGCGCCAAGCGACCGAGATTGTCGGCAAAGACCCGCGCCGCAGCGGCCTCCCACCCGTCGAACAGCGAGGCCGAATGCGGCGTCACGATCATGCCCGGCGCGTGCCAGAGCGGGTCGTCGGGCGGCAGCGGTTCGGTGGCGAAGACGTCAAACACCGCACCGCGCAGGTTGCCGTCGCGCAACCGGGCCAGCAGCGCGGCCTCGTCCACGATCCCGCCGCGGGCCAGGTTGACCACCCCGGCGCCCGAGGGCAGCGCGGCGAGAATGTGCGCCGACACCAGCCCCCGCGTCGCCTCGGTCAGCGGGATGGCGATCACCAGGTGATCTGCCGCAGCCGCAGCCGCAGCCAAGCCTTCGGCCGGCTGCACTCGGGCGAAATCCGGATGGGTGTGCCCGGAGCGGCTGATCCCGGTGACCTGAAGCCCGGCCGCCGTCAGCCTGCGCGCGATCGCCGCGCCGATCGGCCCGGTGCCGAGGATCACCGCGTGCTGGCCTTCCGCGCATCGAAGCATCCGCCCGGTCCAGTCCTGCCGCGCCTGTTGCGCGTGGAAATGCGCCAGGTCCAGGTTGATGGCATAGATCGCGGCCAGTGCGTAGTCGGCCATCACCGGCGCCTGGAAACCGGCGGAATTGCAGACCAGCAGACGGTCGGGATCGAAGGGCAGCAGGTGATCGAACCCGGTCCCCGCCACATGCAGGTAGGCCGGCGCATGTGGTCCCTCGACCAACGGTGCGCGCGGGTAGCCGTGGCCGAATCGGTAGGACAGGCAAAGCTCCGGCCGGCTCCTTTGCAGAAGCTCCGCGACCCCGTCATAGCTGTCATGGCAGATCAGGTCGGCCCCCGGCAGGGCCGCCGCCAGCACGCCATTGCCCGGCCCCGGGTCGCTGGCATGGATCAGCACGCGCAGCCCCGCGCCCCCGGCCGCCAGACCGGCGCGCAGTCGTTCGATGTCAGCGTCCTGTTCCGGCACCCCCGGTTGTCCCCGAATGCTCTTGCGGTCAGGTCACTCCGGCACGAGGAGGACAGAACTGTCAAGCGGCTTCGGCGTGCTAGCCGCCGGGCGGGAAGCGCGCGATCCAGTGCCGCGCGATATCGGCGCGGCGCGGGATCCAGACCCGGTCATGGGCCAGCACATGGTCGAGGAACCGCTCCAGCCCCGCCGACCGCCCCGGTCGACCGGCGATCCTGGGATGCAGCGACACCGTCATCATCCGCGGCGCGACCGCGCCCTCGCGCCAGAGCACGTCGAACGCGTCGATCAGGTAGCGCTCCCAAGCCTCGCCATTGGGGAACCCGTTGGTGTGGACGAGTTTCGAATCGTTGGTGTCGAACTGGTGCGGGATCACCAGATGCGGGCGCCCATGGGAGCGGTCCCAATAGGGCAGGTCGTCGGCATAGCTGTCGCTGTCGTAGAGGAACCCGCCCTCCTCGATGACCAGGCGACGGGTGTTGGGACTCGGCCGTCCGGTATACCAGCCAAGAGGACGCTGGCCGCAGAGCCTGGCGATGATCTCCACCGCGCGGTCGATATGGGCGCGCTCCTCGGCCTCGGGCATCTTCGAATAGTCGAACCAGCGATGGCCATGGGAAAGCACTTCGAACCCGGCCGTCATCGCCGCCTCCGCGACCGCCGGGTTGCGTTCCAATGCCATCGTCACTGCATAGACCGTCGCGGCAAGGCCGCGGTCCGCCAATGTGCGGTGCAATCGCCAATAGCCGGCGCGGCTGCCGTATTCATAGATGCTCTCGGAATTCGGATCGCGCGCCCCGATCACCGGTTCCAACCCCGCCACCTCGGCCAGCGCCGCTTCGGAGCGGTCGTCACCATGCAGGATGCAGGTCTCCGATCCCTCCTCATAGGCGATGGCGATGGACAGGCAAACCCGCGCCTCGCCGGGCCAGGCCGCCTGCGGCGGGTTGGGGCCGTAACCGATCAGGTCGCGCGGATAGGAGGTGTCGGACATGGGGGTGCTCCGGAATTGTGATTTGCTCGGACGGTGCCGCCCGGCAGGGGGCAAGTCCGCTCCGAATGCGACATCGGGGTCGATTGCGGACGGATCTGGGTTGGTGGCGAACATGTTTGTGCTTGCGTCACCCCGGTTCGGTGCCCGACATTGACCGGACCCGGGGGCGAGGACGCATGACCACTGATCCTGTACTGGAGGTCACCGACCTCTCGATCAGCTTCAGCACCCACGCGGTGGACATCCCCGCCGTGGCCGGCTTCGACTGCCGGGTGATGGCGGGCGAGACGGTGGGCCTGGTGGGCGAATCCGGCAGCGGCAAATCCACCGTCGCCTTCGCCATCATGCGCTACCTCGGCGGCAACGGCCAAATCACCGGCGGCTCGATCCGCTTCATCGGCCGGGACCTGGCGACGCTGCCCCGCGCCGAACTGCGCCGGATCTGGGGCCGCGACATCTCCATGGTCTACCAGGAGCCGTCCTCGTCGCTGAACCCCTCGATGCGGATCGGGCGGCAACTGGCCGAGCCGCTGGTCGTGGTCGACGGCGAAGACCGGGCCTCGGCCGAGGCACGGGCGCGCGAGATGCTGGAGACGGTGCGCCTGCCCGACCCCGACCGCATCATGATGAGCTACCCGCACCAGATCTCGGGAGGGCAGCAGCAGCGCGTGGTGATCGCCATGGCGCTGTTGCGGCGGCCGAAGCTGCTGCTGATGGACGAGCCGACCACCGCGCTTGACGTAACCGTCGAGGCCGGCATCGTCGAGCTTGTCCGCGCGCTGTCGGCCGAGTTCGGCGTCTCGGTCCTGTTCATCAGCCACAATCTGGGCCTGGTGCGCGCGGCCTGTGACCGAGTGGTGGTGATGTATTCCGGCGAGGCAGTGGAAAGCGGTCCGGTCGACCGCGTGTTCGAGGCGCCGCGTCACCCCTATACCCAAGGCCTTCTGGATGCCTTGCCGGTGCCCGATGCCGACAAGTCGGAACGTGCACTGCGAACCATCCCCGGGCAGTTGCCCTTGCCTTTCGACCGGCCGCGGGGCTGCAATTTCGGCCCGCGCTGCGCTCTGTTCCAGGACGGGCTGTGCAATGCCCGACCGGTCGCCATGCAGGCAGTCGGGGGCGCAGATGCACATCTGTCGCGCTGCCTCAGGATCGAGGCGCTCGATGTCCCGCGCGAGGACGTCCATGCCGCCGTCCCGCAGGACGCGATCCTCGGGCCGGAGATCATGCGCATCAAGGGATTGCAGAAGCATTATGCCCGATCCGGCGGGATCTTCGCCGCCCGGCGCGCCGTCGTGAAGGCGAACGAGGATGTCAGTTTCGAGGCCCATGAAGGCCAGACCGTGGCACTGGTCGGCGAATCCGGCTGCGGGAAGTCGACTCTGGCCAAGGTCTTGACCGGGCTGGAAACCGCCACGGACGGCAGCATCCGTTTCGCCGGAACCGACATTGCCGGCACCGAGGTGCGGCGGCGCGATCCTGATATCGTCCGCTCGATCCAGATGGTGTTCCAGAACCCGTTCGACACGCTGAACCCGAAGTGGCGCGTGGGCAGGCAGGTGGAGCGCGTGCTGAAGCGCTTCGGCATCGGCGGAAATGCGCGGGAACGCCGCGCCGCGGTCGCGGAGCTGTTCGACCGGGTGCGCCTGCCGCGGGATTTCGCCGCGCGCCGGCCGCGGCAGCTCTCCGGCGGGCAGAAGCAGCGGGTGGCCATCGCGCGGGCCTTTGCCGGCAATCCGGAATTCGTGGTCGCCGACGAACCGCTCTCGGCGCTCGATGCCTCGGTCCAGGCGGCGGTGGCCGAGTTGCTGACCGAGATTCAGGCCGAAAGCGGTACCGCAATGCTGTTCATCAGCCATGACCTGAGCATCGTCCACCATCTCGCCGACTGGGTGGTGGTGATGTATCTCGGCCATGTGGTGGAACAGGGGCGCACGACCGATGTCTTCGCGCCGCCCTATCATCCCTATACCGAAGCGCTTCTGTCCGCCGTGCCGATCGCCGACAGCCGGTTCGGGAAGCGCCGCATCGTGCTGGCGGGCGAAATCCCCTCGGCCGAGCGGCCGCCGTCGGGCTGCCCGTTCCAGACCCGCTGTCCGCGCAAGGCCGAGGCGCAGGCGACCGCCGGCCACCCGATCTGCGAAACCGAGATGCCGCCGGTCCGCAGCAGGGGCGGCGGGCACCAGCTGAAATGCCACCTGCCCAAGGCGGTGCTGGACGCGATGCCGCCGGTGATCGCGCCACGGGAGGCACAGGCGACAGAAGGCGAGTGAAGCGCTCAGCCGAGGCCGAGTGCGCCGTCGATGACCTGGTCAGTGCCAGTGACGAAGGGGGAGCGATCGGCCAGATCGACGACGAATGCGACGCCGCCCGCGATCTCCGCCCGGTCCTGTCCGGCGACCGCGGATCCTTCCGCCGTGAAGCGTTCGACGATGGCCCGACCGACGCCGCGCACGGCACCGGTGATGATCGCCCGCGACCCCAACGGCGCGCCTATCTCAGGGTGCGCTGCGGGACAGGTAGCGACCATGATCGGCCTGTCCCAGATAGGCCTCGCCGTCGACGATCCGGCGCCCGCGGCTGAACACCATGTCGATCCGGCCCTGGCAGTCCCATCCGTCCCAGACCGAGTAATCGGTGTTGGAGTGCATCTTTTCGGTGGCGTAGGTCACCTGCACCGCGGGGTCGAAGATCACGATATCTGCATCGCATCCCGGCAAGAGCCGCCCCTTCCGAGGCAGATCGAACAGGTCGGCGGGCGCGGTGCAGCAGACCTCCACCCAACGCTCCAGGCTGAGCCGACCCTTCGCCACGCCCTCGGAGTGGATCAGCGGAAAGCGGGTCTCCACATTGCCCGGCGGCAGCACCGGCATCAGCCGACGGCCCTGGGCGTCGCGCGGCGTGTCCGGCCCCTCGGGGCCGGCCTCGACATCGACGCCGAAGCCGGCGGCGATCTCGCGTGCGGCGTCTTCGGGCACCATGCGAACGGCGGCATGATCGGTCGAGACGATGTCCAGATCGCCAAGACGCAGCCCGCGCCAGAGCGCGGCCCTGTGTTCCGGCCCCCGCACCGGCGGGGTCAGGAGGAAGGGCAGGGCAGCGACCTGGTGGCCCTCGTAGATCGAGGCGTCATGGGTCAGCCAGGCCAATCCGGCCTCGCCGAAGGCCGCAACGCCGCGCTCCTTCGCCCGCCGGATCGCGGAGACGCCCTCTGCACATGTCTGGTGGAACAGGAGGATGCGGCTGCCGGCGGCCTCGGCCATGCCGAGAGCAAGCGCGCACGCGGCGCCCTCGGTGGCCGCGGGATAGGCGGAGGGAAAGCGGCGCATGTCGCGGTCCCCGGCCTCGGCCTTGCGCTGCCTCAGCGCCTTGATGGTGCCCATGTTCTCGGCATGGACGATGTTCAACCCGCCATGGGCGGCGACCTCGATCATGCCGCGCTGGAGCGTCTCGTCGGGCACCGCCCATCCAGGGATCGCCATGAACCACTTGAAGCTCGGGATGCCGCGGCCGACGATCTCGGGGATCTCCGCCAGCCGCGCGGGATCAGAGGAGCGGATGTTCATGTGAAAGGCGAAATCGACCGCGCACTGACCCTCGGCCAAGGCCATGCGGGTGTCGAATTCCTCGACCAGGATCCTGTCGGGCTCGGCCTGGATCTGGTCGATGATCGTGGTGGTGCCACCGAAGGCCGCGGCGACGGAACCGGTGGCGAAGGTGTCGTCGTAGCAGAAAGTGTCGCGCTCGGTACGCATGTGGACGTGGCCGTCCACGGCGCCGGGCAGGACCAGCCGGCCGGCGGCCTCGACCCGCTCCCGCCCCTCCAGCCCGTGACCGAGCGCGACGATGCGCCCGTCCTGCACCGCGACATCGCCGTCGAAGCTGCCGGCGCCGGTCACGACGCGGCCGCCGGAAATCACCAGATCATGGGCCATCGCCACCTCCCTCGACGCCGAAACGCTACACCCGCAGCCGCGCCGGTGCCTTCCGTTTGCGACAGATTCGTGCGGCGACCGGTCGGGTTTGGCGCACGCGGGCGCGGCATTCCTTCCCAGGCTCTTCGACAGAGGATCGGGAGTGGAGATCGGCCATGGGCGTTGTTCCGGTGATCGACCTGTCGGCGTTTCTGGACGGCAGCGGCGCGGTACGCCGCGACTCGACGAATTGACCGACCGCACCTGCCGCGAGATCGGCTTTCTTTGCGTCACCGGCCACCGGGTGCCGCAGGGGTTGGACGAGCGTCTCTATGCCCTTTCAAAGGAATTTTTCCGGCGCGAGGCGGCGGAAAAGACGCGCGTGGCGCAGCCCGCGTCCGACATCATCCGCGGTTATGTCGCCCGGAGCAAGGCGGCGCTGGCCACCACGGTCGGCGAGACCACGCCGCCCGATCTGAAAGAGACCTTCTCGATCGGGCCCCGGGGCACCCCAGGGCTGGCGCGATGCCTTCCTGGAGTATCGGGATGCAATGGGGCGGCTTTCGGCCGAGATGATGCGTCTCTTGGCCTGCGCGCCCGGACTCGACGAGGAGCAATTCGTCGACAGCATCGACCGGCATGTCGCTGTCCTCGGCGCGATGCACTGCCCCGACCAGGAAGTGCCGCCGGAGACGGGCCGGCTGCGCGTCGGCGCCCATACTGATTTCGGCACCATGACGATTCTGAAGCCCGACGGTGCGCCGGACGGTTTGCAGGTGCGCACATCCCAGGGCGATTGGCCCCCGGTCAAGGCACCGCCGGGCGCCTTCTTCCTCAATGTCGGGGACATGATGGCGCGCTGGACGAATGACCGCTGAGTGTCTACGCTGCACCGGGTGGTCAACCCGCCGACGGACTTGGCGGTCGGTTCTGAACGATTTTCGATCGGCTTCTTCCACCAGCCCAACTGCGATGCGGTGGTCGAATGCCTGCCCTCGTGCCGCCGGGACGATGCGGCGCCGAAATACCCGCCGGTGCCCGCCGGCGACCATCTGCACGCGCAGTTCTCGTCGCAGGTGGTAAGGGTTTGGGGCCAGTGCAAAGGAGACAGGCGGCGACATGCTGAACTTCCTCATCCGCCGCCTCGGAATGCTGATTGGCACCATGCTGGCGGTGTCACTCCTGACCTTCCTGCTTCTGGAGGTCAACGGCGATGCGGTCGTCGTGAAGGTGATCGGGCCCTACTCGACCCAGGAACAGCGCGAGATCTGGCTGGAGGCGAACGGCTACAACGAGCCCGCCGCACTGCGTTACGTCACCTGGCTCTGGGACGTGACGCGCGGTGATTTCGGCGAATCCATCCGCTATCGCGCCCAGGTGGCCGATGTCTTGTGGCCGCGTCTGGCCAATACCGCGATCCTGGCCGCCGTGGTCTTCGCCATCATGATCCCGCTGTCGATCACCGCCGGCGTCATCGCCGGGATGAACGAGGGCGGCGTGATCGACCGGATCATTTCCACCATCTCGATCCTGACCACCTCGGTTCCCGAGTTTGCCAGCGCGGTGTTCCTGGCCTTCTTGTTCGTGCTGACGCTTGGCTGGTTCCCGGCGACCTCGACCATGTCGGAAGGATTCGAGCCGATGCAGCTGGTGATGCCGACGATGGTTCTGGTCCTGTTCGGCTTCGGCTATGTGGCGCGGATGATGCGCGCCTCGATGTCCGAGGTGATGCACTCAAACTACATCCGCACGGCGATGCTGCGCGGCCTGCCGTTCCGGCGGGTGATCACCCATCACGCGCTGCGCAACGCGCTGATCGCGCCCTTCACCGTTATCATCCTGCAGATCAACTGGCTTCTGTCGGGCGTGATCGTCGTGGAATTCTTCTTTGCCTATCGCGGCTTCGGCGCGCTTCTCCTGGAGGCATCGCTGACCCAGGACATCCGGCTGCTGCAGGCCTGCGCCATGGTTTCGGTGGTGGTCGCGGTCTCCACTCAGACCATCGCCGACATCGGCTACGGCTTCCTCAATCCCCGGGTGCGGTTCACATGACCGAGATCTCCGTCCCTCCAACCCAAGGCGCGGCCCGCCGCCCGGTGCTGCCGAAGGTCCTGACCAGCCCGGTCGCGGTGATCGGAGGCACCGTGGTGGTGTTCTGGTGCGTGGTGGCCCTCTTTGCGCCACTGATCGCGCCCTACGATCCGGTGGAACAGTTCACCCCCTTCGTTCGGCCGGGAGAGTCCGGGCCGGACGGGCTCTGGCACATGCTCGGCACCGATCACCTGGGCCGCGACATCCTTTCGCGGATCATCTTCGGCGCCCGGAGGGTGCTGTTCTTCGCGGTGACGGCGACCTTCTCGGCCTATGCGGTGGGGGTGACCATGGGCCTGGCGGCGGGCTATCTCAGGGGATGGGTCGACGACGTAGTCTCGACCATCGCCAACATCGTGCTTTCCTTCCCGGTCCTGGTCCTCTACGTCGTCATCATCTCGGTCTTCGGCGCCTCGGGCGGCAACATCATCCTCGCCGTCACTTTCGCAAGCGCACCGGGGATCATGCGCATCGTGCGCAGCATCGTGCTCGACTTGCGCAACCGCGACTACGTCGCCTCGGCCGAGACCAGGGGCGAGACCGCCACCTACATAATGTTCGTTGAGATTCTGCCGAACGCCACTTCGCTTTTGATCGTCGATGCCTGCCTGCGCTTGGGTTACGTGACCATCACCATCGGAGTGCTCGGCTTTCTCGGCCTCGGCCTGCCGCCGCCGCAGCCCGACTGGGGAGGCATGGTCAACGAAGCCCGCTCAATGGCGACCTTCGCGCCATACATGACGCTCTCTCCGTGCGCGGCGATTTCGTCGCTGGTTCTGGGGCTTAACCTCTTGGCCGACGGTTTGCGCGAGACCGAGTTGAAGGATTGAACGAATGCGACCTGTTTCCGCCCGCTTTGGTCGGATCGGGAGGATTGCCGGGGCGCAGGGCTGCCAGACTTCAAGGGTGCCCGACTATCGCCCCGATCGCGGAATATGAACGTGCAACGCCGCAGGAGACGCAATGCCCGCGCCCGGCGATCACGCACGCCGGCGCTGGAACAGGGCCCCTGGCGGGCGATCGAGAACACCTTTCCCCCGGTCGCCTTCTATTCCGCCGACCAGATTGAGGCCATTCACGACTCATCCCTTTCAATTCTCGAATCCCTAGGAATTGAAGTGCTGGACGACCGCGCCCGCGATCTTTTTGCGGCCGCCGGTGCCGATGTCGACCGCGACACCGGCACCGTGCGCCCCGATCGCGCCCTGATGATGGAGTACGTTGCCAAGGCGCCGTCGCGCTTTCGGCTGACTCCGTCCAACCACGCCCGCGCGATCGAGATCGGCGGCCGTGACCTGGTTTTCGGCCTCGTCGCCGGTCCGCCCAATGTCAGCGACGCCGAACGCGGCCGGCGGCCGGCGGCCATGGAGGACTACCGCGACCTGATCCGTCTTGCCCAGTTCTTCAACATCATCCACCTGATCGGCAACCAGGCCGTGGCGCCCCTGGATCTGCCGGCCGAGACCCGCCACCTGGATACATATTTCGCCAATCTCACGCTGTCGGATCTGTGTTTTCACATCTCCGCCATCGGACCGGCGCGGGCGACCGACGGCATCGCCATGATGGCGCTGGCCCGCGGCGAAAGCCTGGAGGCGCTTGCCGAACGGCCCGGTGTCGTGGCACCGATCTCGGTCAACTCGCCGCGGCGCTTCGATGGCGAAATGGCAAGGGGGCTGATCGCCACTGCCGAACTCGGCCAGGCTGTGCTGGTCACGCCCTTCACGCTGATGGGCGCGATGACGGCCGTGACGCTGCCGACCGCGCTGGCACAGCAGAATGCCGAGGCGTTGTTCGGGGTGGTGCTGACGCAGCTGGTGCGCCCCGGCACCCCGGTGATCTACGGCGCATTCACCTCGAACGTGGACATGCGGACCGGTGCGCCGGCCTTCGGCACACCGGAGAACGCCAAGGCCAATATCGCCAGCGGACAGCTCGCTCGGCGCTACGGGCTGCCCTATCGCACCTCGAACGCGAACTCCTCGAACACGGTAGACGCGCAGGCGGCGTACGAGACGCAAACGGCGCTCTGGGCGGCGGTGCTGGGCGGGGCGAACGTGATCTACCACGCCGCCGGATGGCTGGAGGGCGGCCTGACCGCATCGTTCGAGAAGCTGGTTCTGGACGTGGAGATGCTGCAGCAGATGGCCGAGATGATGCAGCCGCCGCAGGTCGATGCGACCACGCTGGCGCTCGATGCCATCGCCAACGTGCCGACCGGTGGGCATTTCTTCGGCGAACCCCACACGATGGAACGCTACGAGACCGCCTTTTACCACCCGATCCTGTCGGATTGGAGCAATTACGAGACCTGGGAGAAGGCGGGCGCGCAATCCGCGACCGACCGCGCCACCGGCATCTGGAAACAGGCGCTGGCGGAGTACAGCCCGCCGGAACTGCCGGCGGACCGGAGCGAGGCCCTGGAGGCCTACGTGGCCCGCCGCAAGGAAGAGATCGAGGCGACGGGGCTCTGATCCGCCCGGCGCTTTCGGTGAGAACAAGGAGAACGACCGATCGCAGTGGTTGATGGCAGCACACCCGATGGGGTACCATCCACGATGTCGTGGTCTTCTTCCTTCCGCGCAGGCGATGAGCGCCGCGCGAATACCGGCAGGCCCGTCGGCCTGCCCCGACCGCACCCGCGCCGTGCAACGACCGGCGGGGCAACCTCGTATGCAAAGGAGACAATTGACATGCAAAACCCTACACTGACCAGACTGACTGAATGGATGCGTGAAGGACGACTGTCCCGCCGCGATTTCCTGCGCCAGTCGACGCTTTTGGGCCTTTCGGCGACCGCCGCTTATTCCCTGGCCGGGCTGCCGATGCCAGCGCGCGCCGATACCGGCCTGCCGCGCGGCGGAACCCTGAGAATGGGAATGCGGGTGCTGGACATCTCGAACCCGCACGCGATTTCCTTCGGCGAAGGCGCCGCAGTGATCCGCCCGGCCTGCGATTACCTGACGCGAACCGCACAGGACAACCTCACCAGGCCCTGGCTTCTTGAAAGGTGGGAGGCGTCGGAGGACCTGCGCACCTGGACGCTGCATGTCCGCCCCGGAGTGACCTGGCACAATGGCCGGCCGTTCACGGCCGAGGACGCGGCCTGGAACATCGACCATTCGCTCCGGCCCGAAACCGGCTCTTCCGTGGTCGGGCTGATGTCGGGCTACATGCTGACCAACGAGGAAACCGGCGAAACCGACGATGACGGCAACGCGGTCACCCGGGCGGTGCTATGGGATGCCAATGCCATCGAGGTGGTGGACGACCTGACGCTCCGGCTGAACCTCAAGGTCGCCGAGACCGCGGTGCCCGAGCACTTGTTCCACTACCCGTTAAGCATGCTCGACCCCGAGGAGAACGGCAGCTACGGCGTCGGTTCCAACGGCACCGGAGCCTACACGATGGTCGAACATGCCGTCGGCGAACGGGCGGTGCTGGAACGGGCAGCGGGCGAGCATTTCTCGGGCGGCGGCCATGTCGACCGGATCGTGATCACCGATCTGGGCGAGGACTCCGCCGCCGCGATCTCGGCCCTTCTGACCGACCAGGTCGACGGCATCTACGAGCTGTCGGAATCCCAGGCACCCATGGTCACCGGGGCCGAGCATATCGAGGTCTACCGCGCCAATACCGCGCAGACCGCAGTGGCCCGCGGCAAGGTCGATCAGGAGCCGTTCAACGATCCGCGGATCATGCTCGCCATGCGCCACGCCACCGACAGCCAGTCCGTGATCGAGCGTGCGCTGCGCGGCAATGCCGGGCCGGGTGATCACACCCATGTCTCGCCGATACATCCGGAATGGGCGGATCTCGGGCCGTTCGAGTTCAACCCCGAACGGGCCGCCGAGATCCTGGCCGAGGCCGGCTATCCAGACGGCATTGACCTGGAAATGGTGGTCAAGACGCAGCCCAACTGGGAACTCGACGTGGCCCAGGTCATGGTGCAGGACTGGGCACGGGCGGGCATCCGAGTGACGCTTCAGACCCTTCCGGCCTCTTCATTCTGGGATCGCTGGACGGAATATCCGTTCAGCCTGACCGCTTGGGGCCACAGGCCGCTCGGGCCGATGGTGCTTGGACTTGCCTATCGCACCGGCGCACCCTGGAACGAGAGCAGTTTCTCGCATGAGCGTTTCGACGAATTGCTGGTGGAGATCGGTGGCACCGTCGACCCGGACGAGCGGCGACGGGTCATGGGCGAATTGATGACCATCATGCGCGAAGAAGGGCCGATCGTGCAGCCCCATTTCGTGCAGGTGGCCACCGCCTTCAACCGCCGCGTGCTGAACTTCACCATGCACCCGACGAAGTTCATCTTCTTCGAAGAAATGGCCATCGAGGCCTGAACCAGCGCGGGGTCGGCCGTGGCGCCGGCCCCCGACTTCTGGCACCGGTATCAGGCCGGCACCCGCGAGGGCACTTCCAGATCGAGCGCGTCGAGCGCGGCCGTGGCCTCAGCCGAAAGCGGTGCATGCGGCGGCAGGACGGCAGCATAGGCCGGGTCATTGTGCATCCTGGCCACGCAATGCTTCACCGCCGGAATCAACGGCCAGGACGAGACCGCCGCCCGGGTTGCGCGGCAGGTGGCCAGAGCCACGGCATCGCCCGGGTCGCGCCACAACCGCGCCGCCGCGCCACACGTGACATTGGTGCTGGCCGAGATGCAGCCGGCGAACCCCCTCGTCCGGGCCTCGGCCAGCGAGGCCTCGTCGCTCGGGAAGACCGACAGGCCGGGGATCGCGGCCAGTTCAGCTGCATAGTCCAGGTCGCCAGAGCTGTCCTTGGTCCCCTCGATCCGCCCGCCCGTGGCTTCTGCCAGACGGGCCACCAGTTCGGGGGAGAATGTCAGCCCTGTCATCTGCGGAAAATTGTACAGGTGGATGGGCGGGCCCTCGGCACCCGCGCCATCGACCAGGCGCAGGAAATGCGCCTCGATCCCCGCATCGCTGACCTCCTTGTAGTAATAGGGCGGCAGCACCAGTGCCGCGCCGAAACCGAGCGCCCCGGCCCGACGAGTCAGGTTGAGCGTCGTCGGCAGGTCGGGGCAGCCGGTGCCGACCATCAGCCGTGCAGGGTCGAGGGCCTCTGCCGCCGCCTCCATCAGCGCGATGCGATCTTCGGCGGAGAACGAGGTCGCCTCGCCGGTCGTGCCGAGCACGTTCAGCCCGTCGCAGCCGTGATCGAGAAGCCAGCGTGCATGGTCGAGGAAGCGCGCATGATCCGGCCGCTTCGCCGCGGTCAGCGGCGTGACGATGGCGGCGAACACGCCAGAGAGCTTGGACGATGGCATCGGGTGGTCTCCTTTCGTTGCAGGGGCGGCGGCTGCCCGCAGATGTGCACCGACTGCAGGCGGCTTGTACGGGCCATCACTGCCTCGTCGACGAGTTTCTTCGGCCAAGCAACCTCCGCCCCCGGCCGGGCGGTGGAGCGCATGCGCCAGACGCCGCCGGCCCGGCCGGTCAGCCGAACGAAGTTCGGCGTCGCGTTCTCGACCAACTCGCACCCCGGGGTCACCCTGCACACGCCGCTGGCGAGATCAACCAGCCGGTGGCGCTCCATCCCCGGCTGCCATCCTGCGACATCGGGCAGAGCGCGGCGGCATGCTCCAGGATGTCGGCTTGCGCGGCGGCGCACTTCGCCGCGGAGGACCGCCAACCGGGGCCGGTGCCCCGCCGGGAATCCGCGCAATGCGTCTTCGGGCGAAGCGCGGTCCGACAACGCCACCCGGGCGACCCTGGTCGTCGGTCAACCAGGCCAGCGCGACATGGGCCAAGAGGATGACGGTGCCGCCCGTGATCAGCGCGTGCATCGCCGCTCAGCCCCAGGTCTCGTCGATGGGGTAGGTCGACAGCGGCTCCGACCCTGTCTCGGTGATCAGCACCTGTTCCTCCAGCTTCACACCCTCGGTGCCCCCGACCTCGCCGACATAGCTTTCCAGGCTGACGGTCATGCCGGGTTCCAGCACGGTCTCCTTCACGCCGCGATGCACGAATTTCGCCGGCACCGCCACCGGATGCTCGTCACCCAGGCCGACGCCGTGGATCAGGCCGAGATACTGCTGATCCTCGAATCTCGCCGGCATCCGGAACGAGGCATGGGATATCTCGGTGGTGGAGATGCCGGCACGCAGGAGTGCGCGGTTGTGCTCGATCTGGTCGCGGGAGACCTCAAGAAGCTCCCGCTGACGCCCGGTGGGCCGCACATCGCCGCAGATCCAGGCCCGCGAGATGTCGCAGACATAGCCATAGGGCCCGACCAGATCGGTGTCGAAACTGACGATCTCGCCCTTCTCCAGCACCTTGAACCCGCATTCCTGATACCAGGGATTGGTGCGCGGACCTGAGGCCAGGAGCCTCGTCATGATCCACTCCCCGCCAAGCTCGATATTGGCCTGGTGCAAGAGCGACCACAGCGCATTCTCGGTGATCCCGGGCCAGAGCGCGGCGCGCATCCTTGCCACGCCATCTTCGCAGGCGGCGACGGCCAGGCGCATGGCGGCGATCTCGTCGGTGGATTTCACCAGCCGCGCGTCCTCGGCCAGCGCCATCCCGTCCTCCAGCGCAAGCCCCTCGGCCAGGAGCGCGAAGCTGCCGGTAGTGTCAACGCGATCGACGGCCAGACGCAGGTTGCCGTCGCCGTGCGCGCGGATCTCGGCGGCGATCTCGCCGGCGAATTCCCGCGCCTTGCGGAGGCCGTCATCGCCGGCGGCGAAATGGAACCAGGGGGTCCCGACCCGGGTCTCGGCAACCAAGGGCAGGTCGTCCGACAGGTGCTCAGCGCCGTGAAACTCCCACAGGATCACACGTCCGCCGGCCAGGACCAACACGTAGCGGGCCGGGTTGTTGAGCATCCAGACCTGCATGTTGCTGCAATCGGTGGCGTAGCGGATGTTGACCGGATCGAAGAACAGCGCGCCGGCGACATCGCGCGCCTCGATCTCGCGCAGGAGCCGATCGAGCCGGTAGCGGCGCATCGCCGTCACGTTCGGGACTTCGGCCCTCGCTTCCAATCCTGCCGCATCGTCCATCGCGACCGTCCTTTTCGGGGTCGGCCCCAGTCTAGCGCAGATGCGCAGGAAACCGAGCACGGATTCGACCGCGCCGTGCGCGCCGCTGTCGTTTCCGGGTTTGCGCCCGGGCTCGCGGGCTGTCACCCTGCAGCAGGTATTCCCTCGACCGGACCAGCCCCATGTCCACCGTTCCGCTCATCGACATCGCCCCGTTCCTGCACGGCAATCCCGACGACAAGCGCCGCGTCGCCCGCCAGATCGACAGGATCTGCCGCGAGATCGGGTTCTTCTTCCTGGACGGCCACGGCATCGCCGAGGCGCGATTCTCAGAGATCTACGACGTCTCGAAAGCCTTCTTCCGCCTCGACGCCGCCGCGAAAGCCGCAGTCGCGCAGCCGGCGCCGGACGTGGTGCGCGGCCATATCGGCTATGGTGCCGCGGCGCTGGCCGACACCCTGGGCGAGGCCACGCCGCCGGATCTGAAGGAATCGTTCTCGGCCGGGCCCGTCGACGTGCCGGCGGACGAGCCCTATTACACCTCGACCCTGGCGCGCGCCCATTTCGCCCCGAACCGCTGGCCCGGAAGGCCGTCCGAATTCGGCACGGTCTGGACCCGCTACTATCGCGCGATGACGGGGCTGGCCGCCGACATGATGCGGCTGTTTGCGCTGGCGCTGGACCTGCCCGAGGAATTCTTCGACGACAAGATCGACCGGCACATCGCCATACTGGGCGCGATGTATTACCCCGACCAGGCCGTGCCGCCGGAACCCGGTCAGCTGCGCGCCGGTGCCCATACCGATTTCACCACCCTGACGATCCTGCGCCCGGATACCGCGCCCGGCGGGCTGCAAGTGATGACCAAGGCCGGCGACTGGGCACCGGTCAAGGCCCCGCCAAGCACCTTCGTCATCAATATCGGCGATCTGATGGCGCGCTGGACGAATGACCGATGGGTCTCCACCCTGCACCGCGTGGTCAACCCGCCGCCCGACGCGCGCCTCGGTAGCGAGAGGCTTTCGATCGGGTTTTTCCATGAGACGAATTACGACACGCTGGTCGAATGCCTGCCAAGCTGCCAGTCTCCGGAGAACCCGCCGAAATACCCGCCCGTCCTTGCCGGCGAGCATTTCTACAACCAGTTCTCGCGCCAGGCCCGCAATGCCGATCCGGACGAAACGCGTGCGATCACCACGTCCTGACGCGGCGACTCGAAAGCCAAGGGAGAATAGAGGATGGACACAAAGCTCCTGGACGGCCAGGTGGCGATTGTCACCGGCGGCGGCAGCGGAATCGGCCAGGCGATCTGCGAATCCTTCGCGCGGGAAGGCGCGCAGGTGGCGGTGCTCGATCTCGACGGCGATGCGGCGGCGACGGTGGCCGCGGGGGTCGGCGGGATCGCGGTCACCCTCGATGTCTCCGATTCGGCGGCCTGCGCCGTTGCGGTGGCGCAAGTGGCCGACCGGCTCGGCCCGCCCTGCATCCTGGTCTGCTCGGCGGCCTATTTCGCCGCCCGCGTGCCGGTGGCCGAACTGGCCGAAGAGGTGTGGGAACGGACCATGCAGGTCAATATCGGCGGCCACTTCAACATGGCCAAGCACTGCATCCCGCGGATGATCGCCGCCGGCGGCGGGTCGATCGTGCACATCTCCTCGATCATGGCGCGGGTCGCCAATCACGGCCAGACCGCTTATTGCGCCTCGAAAGGTGCGATCACCATGCTGTCGAAGGGCATCGCGCTCGACTACGCCGACAAGGGCATCCGTTCCAACACCATCCAGCCCGGCGGCATTGCCACTCAAGGCATGGCCGATCTCTATGGCGGCGACATGGAGGAGGCCGAGCGCGTCTGGGGTCGGGTGATGCATCCCGTCGGGCGGCTTGGGCGCGTCGAGGAGATCGCCGACGCCGCGGTGTTCCTGGCCAGCGACCGCGCGAGCTTCGTCACCGGCATCGACCTGCCGGTGGAGGGCGGCTATTCGATCCGCTGATCGACCGTTGGAACCGTGGCTGTCAGCACAAGTGCCCCTGCCAGGTCGATTCCGGAAAGGCGTTGAATTCCAGGCCATTGCCGGTTGGGTCGCGAACGAACATCACCCAACAGGCGCGGGGCGTTCCGGCATCGCGCAGTTCCGCCGGCAGAACGATGTCGGCTCCTGCCGCGACCAACCGGTCGGAAATCACCGCAAAATCCTCCACCGTGAGCATCAATCCAAAATGGCGCAACGCCAGGTCATCTTCGGGAGCGGTATCGGCGCGGGTTGCGGTCAGCTTGTGGCCGTAGAAATCCAGCACGAGCCAATCCCCGTCGCGCGCCACGGCCCGCGCACCCAGGACCGTGACATAGAAGGCTTCGGCCGCGTCCAGATCGCGCACCGTGAAGGCGAGATGAAAGGCCGGAATGTCTGCCAAGGCGCCCATTCCTCAACTGGATCCGTTACCGGGGAATCACGTCGGCCATCCTGCCGTCATCGGCGGTACTTGTGAATTCTGAACTGGACGTTCGATGCTTCGGTCGGTCCGCGGCGCCTTCAACCGAGTATCGATCCTGATTTCAGGCATGGAGCCCTATGTCGGGGACGTGGCAGTGCGGTCATTACCTGAACCTACCCGATCGGTCCGGCAATAGACGTTCTCGGAAGAAATGACGGTGGATCCCCGCGGTCTCCCCGTGTGAATTGCACATGTCTCCGGTCCTCTGCGTGCGATGTAATCCGGTTCCAGACCCGGCATCCAATCAGAAAATCCGGAAGATGTTCGGGACAGCGGGCCGACCACGCTTGATTGCGGATCCGAGAATCCAAGTGTCGGTCGGTCCAGCCCACCCTGCGGGGCGCTTGAACCTCGCGTCAGTGCCGCCGGTTCACAATCGGCGGCGCCAGCCCCGACCCAAAGACGAGAAAGCGGAAAGCGCCCTGCATTCGTGGGTTACCCTCAGAAGGCCATGTTCCAAAAGATTGTGGACAGCCGTCCCCTCAAGTCCCGGGTGTTTCTCTCATGCGATTGCCCCGCAAGGGATTCCGGGCAGCAGCAAAGCAAAAGGGCCGTTCGCCAAGAACGACCCTTCCATAAGTCCCGAACATCCACGACGTCACGCTCTGCCGGCAACGCGCCGACGTTTGCGCCGGCCCGCCAGCGCCGGCCCGTTGTCACGCCGCTCAGTCGAGGATGTTCGAGACGACCCCGGAGCCGACGGTCCGGCCGCCCTCCCGGATGGCGAAGCGCAGGCCCCTCTCCAGCGCGATCGGCGCGATCAGCTCCGCCGTGAACTTCAGG
>JAJEBT010000189.1 GCA_022822405.1 Alphaproteobacteria bacterium | reverse complement strand
AAGCGGCCGGACTGTCTTCTGTGCCGGCGGCCCGGCCGCGGCAGCAGGGCGTCCGACCTGCCGGCGTGGAGGCCGCAGGAAGGCCCTCTCCCCGAATCCGGCAATCGTTCCGTTGCATTCCATTCCGCCGGGCTTACGGATGCGCAAGCATGGACTGGACGCTTTTCCCGATCTTCCTCGCCACCTGCTTGGCGGCTGGCTCAACCGGCGCGTTCTTCGGCCCCGGCGATTGGTACCGCACGCTCAACAAGCCGCGCTGGACGCCTCCGGACTGGGTTTTCCCAACGGTCTGGACAGCGCTTTATCTTCTGATATCCGCCGCCGCCGCCAGGGCGGCGCCTCTCGAAGGCAGTCAATACGCGATGGCGTTTTTTGCATTGCAAATGATGCTCAACGCACTCTGGTCGCCGGTTTTCTTCGGATTGAAGCGCATTGGCACGGCCATGGCGGTTCTGGTCTGCCTGTGGATTGCGGTTGCGGCGACGCTCGCCAGTCTTTGGATGGTCGACCGGATTGCGGGCGCACTCTTCGTTCCCTACCTCGTCTGGGTGACGCTGGCCGGCGCATTGAACTACTCAGTATGGCGGCGTAATCCCGACACGGCCGAAGCCGGGTAGTGCGCCGCTTCCGTACAGCCCGGCCGGCTTCTTCACAGCACCCATCCGATCAGCACGATACCGGCGACGAAGAACGCCAGGAAGATCGCGAATGCGAGCCTGAGGTTGCGGCGCACCAGCTTTTCCGCCATCGGACCCAGCAGGTACACGGCCCCGGCCACGGCGAAGAAGCGGACCCCGCGCCCGATCAGCGACACGGCGGTGAAGGCGAACGGATCCATCTGGAAGAACCCGCTGGATACGGTCACGACCTTGTAGGGCACCGGGGTGAGCGCGCCGATGGCGACGAACAGTTCGTCGTATTTCTCGTACTCCGCCTTGACGACTTCCATCTTGTCCATCGCGCCGTAGAGTTCCAGCAGGGGCCGGCCGATTTCCTCGAAGGCGTAAAAGCCGATCGCCCAGCCTACGCAGCCGCCGGCGACCGACGCCGCCGTGCACGCCGCGGCCAGGATCCAGGCCCGGCTGCGCACGGCCAGGATCATCGGGATCAGCAGGACATCGGCCGGCAGGGGAAAGAAGGTCGCCTCGGCGAAGGCGAAGGCGACGAGCCACGCGAAGGCGTGCGGGTGCGCCGCCTTCGCCATTGCCCAGTTGTAGAGCCCCTTGAGCATTGCGCCCGTCCCATACCCGGCAGATACGCCGGCGCCGCGGCATCCGCACCGGCGGCCGGTGTGGCAAGCCGGCCGGCCCCTGTCATGGCGCGGAACACCGCATGCCCCGGTCCGGCGGGCGGCGTTGGCAGCATGCGCGGACTATCCTTCAACGGCGCGGTCGCGCGCCTTATATGGGAGACTCCTGACGACCGGCTTCCGGGCCCTTAGGCACGACCTGCCGCCGGCCGTTTCCGCAACATCGGAATGGCATTGATGTCCACACGGATCGGCCGCCTGTCGGCGTTGCTGAAGCACGAAGCTGCCGGCGGGGTGCTGTTAATGCTGGCCGCCGCGGCGGCGCTGGCGCTGGACAATTCGCCGCTCGCCCATCTTTACGACGCCCTGCTGACCATCCCGGTGGTCGTGCAGGTCGGCGCGCTGGCGCTGGAGAAGCCGCTGCTGCTCTGGATCAACGACGGGCTTATGGCGCTGTTCTTCCTGCTGGTCGGGCTGGAGATCAAGCGCGAATTGCTGGAGGGCAACCTGTCTTCGTGGCGACAGGCCGTGCTGCCGGCGCTCGCCGCGCTCGGGGGCATGGTGGCGCCGGCGCTGATCTACGCCGCCGTCAACGCGGACGATCCGATGGCGCTGCGCGGCTGGGCGATCCCGGCCGCGACCGATATCGCCTTCGCCGTCGGCATCCTGGCCCTGCTCGGCAGCCGGGTTCCGGCGGGGCTGAAGGTGTTTTTGCTGGCGCTGGCGGTGATCGACGACCTGGGCGCAATCCTCATCATCGCGGTCTTCTATACGGCTGACCTGTCGCTGACGTCGCTCGCCATCGCCGGCGCCTGCGCAGCGGTGCTGCTGGCGCTGAACCTCGTCGGGGTAACCCGCTTGCTGCTCTATATCCTCGTCGGCGTCGTCATGTGGGTGGCGGTGCTCAAATCCGGCGTGCACGCGACCCTTGCCGGCGTGATCGTCGCGCTGTTCATACCGCTGCGCACGGGCGATGCCTCGACAACGCCGCCGCTGCTGCGGGCGGAGCACGGCCTGCACGGTTTCGTCGCGCTGTTCGTCATGCCGGTTTTCGCGTTTGCCAATGCCGGCGTGCATCTGGGCGGCATCTCGCTCGGCGATGTCCTGTCGCCGATCCCCCTCGGCATCGCCGCGGGGCTGTTTTTCGGCAACCAGATCGGCATCTTCGGCCTGACCTGGGCCGGCGTACGGATCGGAGTCTGCCGGCTGCCCGAGGGGGTGACCTGGCTGCATGTCTACGGCGCGTCGGCGCTGGCAGGCATCGGCTTCACCATGAGCCTGTTCATCGGCGCGCTCGCCTTCGACGACCCGGATTACCAGGCGGCGGTGCGGATCGGCGTGCTTTCGGGTTCGCTGCTGTCAGGTATCGTCGGCTGTACGGTCTTGCGCTGGTTTGCCCGTAGAGAGTAGCCGTAACGGTGCAGGCGGCGCAGCGGTTGCCCCTCGATCAGCGGAACAGGACCGTCAGCGGCGGCGCCAGCAGGGCCAGGGCGAGGCCGGTCAACGCAAGCGCGATGGCGGCGAAGGCGCCGGCGGATTCGTCGACCTGGAAGGCGCGGGCCGTGCCGATGCCGTGCGAGGTCAGCCCGAGGGCGAAACCGGTCGCCTTGGGTTCCCTGATGCCGAATGCGCCGAGGAGAGGCGTCGCGAAGACCGCCCCCAGGATGCCGGTCAGGATGACCAGCCCGGCGGTCAGCGACGGCAGGCCGCCGATCCGTTCGGCGACGCCCATGGCGATCGGTGCGGTTGCCGACTTCGGCGCCAGCGAGGCCAGGGTCTCGGAGGAGGCGCCCAGCGCATGGGCGATGACGAGGGCCGAAACGACCGCGGTGAGAGCGCCTGCGGCGAGTGCCGCGGCGATCGGCAGGAGCGCCTGCCGGATCGCCTTGCGGTTGTGGTAGAGCGGCACGGCCAATGCGACCACGGCAGGCCCAAGCATGAAGTGCACGAACTGCGCTCCCTCGAAATACTGTGCGTACCCGGTTCCTGTGAGTTCCAGCAAGCCGATCAGGAGCATGATCGCGATCGCCACGGCGTTGACCGCGGCCCGCTCGCCGCTCCGCCGGTACAGCCAGTCGCCCAGGAGATAGGCGGCCAGCGTCGCGGCCAGCCACAGCAAGGGCTGGGCCGACAGATAAACCCAGATGTCGTCCAATCTGGCAGGCATACTAGAAGTCATGGTGCGTTTCTCAACTGACGGCGCGCCAACAACCTGAAGACTGCGGCGGTCACGAGCAGGGTCAGCGCCGTGCTGCCGACCAGCGCGGCGCCGATCGCCTCCCATTCGGCGCGGATGCGGGCGACCTGGAGCACCAGCCCGACCCCGGCCGGTACGAACAGGAGCGACAGGTGGCGCAGAATGGCGGAGGATACCCTGTGCAGCGCTTCGGGCACGGCGCCGCGGAGCGCGAAGACGAGAAGCAGCAGGATCAGGCCGAGGACCGGCCCGGGAACCGGCAGCCCGGCGAGCCGCGCCAAGGTCTCGCCGGCGAGCTGGAAGATAAGGAGGGTCGCGATAGCGTGAACCATGTCCGGAAACCGACGCAGGATGCCGATGGAAAGAGGCAAAATAGCCCCGGAGGCAGGGCCAGAGAATATTGGCGTGACGGATCGCGGCGGCAGGGGCGGGTCGGGATGCGGTACGGATCGATCGCGTCTTCCGCACGCTCGACGCGGTCAGTATGCGGCGCCGGGCGTGGTGGAAGTCGGTGTGAGAGGGCGTGGCTGCGGGCCGCCTCGTAGTTCAGAACCTCGTGGCCTTCGACCGTCGATCTGGCCTCGCTCTCATGCCACTTGCGCCGGCGCTTGCGCACCAGCCCGCGAGCCTGCATCGCTTGGGTCAGCGTCGCGTAAGTCGACGTAGGATGCCGCGACGGGGGCGGCCCGGCTGCGCCGGTGCGTCCGGCGCGGAGTTCATGTATTGGCCGGACGGCACCTGCTTGCCCCGATGCGCAACGGCGGGCCGATATGCCCGCATTGCGGATTGCCGGCCGCCGGCCTAACGATGGATCTCAGGCGACACCGAGCGAGTATTTTCATGGACGACCTGCCGATAACGGAACTCCTATCGTCGCGCGGCTTCGAGGGGGAAGGCGCGCGACGCGCCCTGGAGACGCTCTACCGGGAAGGTCTGACTAGGCTAGGCAAGACCCGGATCGCCGCGGCCAAGGTCGAAGCGGTGGATCGTGTGTTGGGCAGGGCTTTCGTGCGGCACTGTCGGAAGCCGGCCTGCCGGCCGCCGCCGGGCGAGGCCCGCGAGGCGGTCTCCGTTTCCGCTGCCTGTTGCGAGACCTGCGGCGGCAGCGACAACCGGCGCGCGGTGGAGCGCATGCTGGCGGCGACGGAGCGCGCCGGCTGGACCAGGCTGCTGTGGCGGGCGGGTCGCCGGGCGCGCGGCGAGCTGGAACGGCTCTGCGCCGGCCGGCTCGACCTGCGGTTCGTCACCGAAGACACCACGCCAGCCGAAGGACTGTGGCGCCGCTGCTAGACCGGTCGGACCTCGTAGCAATCTGGACCTCGACGGAGATTTCGCACAAGGCGACGGCGGTGCTGCGCGGACCGAAGGTCCTGAAGGTGCCTAGGCGCGGCGTAGCGGCGCTGGCGGAGGCTGTCCGGAAGCGACGCGTGTTTCGGCGACGGCCAGCCCGAGTGAGAGATTCAAGGCCGCGATGGAGGCGACCGCAAGAAGCAGGCGCGTTATCGGCAGGTGATGGATGTGAAGTGACGTTTGGGCGCGCCTGGACTCTTCACGACGTCGTTGTAATTTTCGAGCGCCAGATTGTCGAGAACGGACCGTTTGTACGGATCAACACAAAATTTACTGCTAGATCTTGAACTCAGCGTTGACGATAAGCTTGGCCGGTTCTACCGCCTATTTCTAGGCACAAATCCTATTCTTTGCTGCTTTACGAAATGGACGCAATTTTCAAAACAGGGTCCGGTCTGTACGTTCGACCGAAACGTCGCCCCGAATTGTCTGGGCATAGTAGTCGAATAGCTTTTCGGATCCGACCGAGGGAGTCGCTTCGGCGTCGTAGCACCCGGTCTCGGGATTGAGGACCAACATCGATTCGGTGGCATAGTATCTCGCAATACGGGCAAACTCAGCTTTCTCACGGAAAGCAGGCGCCACTCTGCCGAGCACGCCCAAACTGGCTGCGATGGCATCCAGCAGCGCCACCGGCACCTGCCGATATCGCGGTTCGCGGCCCAGCAGCGCAAACAGACATTCGCCCTGATCCCGCGGCGTGATCGCGTCGCCCGGTCCGCCGATCGGCAGGATCCGGTTATACCGGCTCTCGTCGTCGAGACACCCGGCGAGATAGTCTGCAACGTCGCGGGCGCCGATCGGTTTGCAGGATGTCAACGTCCCGTCGCCGAAAACAACGAACGGCTTTCCTCGCTTCAGCCGTTCGATTTGCCCGGACAGCGATTTGAAGAAGGCGGTGGGCCGGACGATCGAGTATGTGACGCCCGACGCGCACAATTGCTTTTCGAAGGCGAGTTTGGCGTGCTGGAACTCCAGCAGCGGTTTCTGGACGCAGATTGCGGACAGCAACACCATGTGCGCAATTCCGGCCTCCCGCGCCGCTGCGAGGGCAGACGCATGCGCCCTGTGGTCGATCGCCCAGGCATCCCCGGGCGCGCCGGTTCGCGAGGCCAGACAAGACACCAGCGCATCGAAGCGCTCGCCCCGAAACCCGTCTCGCGCAAGAGAATTCGGATCCGACACGTCACCGAACCTAACGCTCGCACCATTCGGCGACCGGGCGCCGCCGGGCCAATTCTGCGCCCCAGGTTTGTCCATATGGGGACGCGCGAAACACACCACGTCGTGGCCGCGGGCCAAAAGCGCCTGCACCGTTTGGCGGCCTGCGGTGCCGGTGGCGCCAAGAACAAACACGCGCCGCGGGTTGCTCGAAAGGGGCGGAACGCTCGATTGGCGGCTCTCAATCATGCTTCGGGCTATCGGTATTAGCGCCGCTGCCGGTTAAGCCGTGGCGGCGGACATTGCCGAGGTCAGCATGTCAAGCAAGTCGAATCCAAGTAGCGCGTGACGAGGGCTTCGGCGATGCGTTCGACAGAATGGGCCAAAACATTCCGAAAATGTCAATAAAATTAGACATTTTGATTTGTCTTTATTTGTTGACAGTCTGCAGACCAGCGGTTAGCGTGATCGCGGGTGCCTAGAGCGTATCCAGCCAGCAGTGCGGTGACAGGAGAAATATCCATGGCCCACGAGACTCAAACGGCCGATATCGACGATCCCGACCGGATCTGGCCAACAGGACTCACCATCAGGGAATCGGAGGAGCTGCACAAGCACGTCATTGACGGCGCTCGGGTGTTCTTCCTGATCGCCCTCATCGCCCATATCCTGGCGTATATCTTCACGCCGTGGACCTTCTGAGAGGCAGTTGACCCATGAATCAAGGTAGAATCTGGTGCGTCGTCAAGCCGACCGTCGGCCTGCCGCTGTTCCTCGGCGCCGTGGCGGCCATTTCGCTGATCGTTCACTTTGCGGTGCTCGACAACTCGACGTGGTTCGCCAAGTTCATTCAGGGCGGCTGATTCCGGCGATCTGGCCTAGGCCGGGATCGACCGGGCAGGGGTCGGACGCTACGCGTTCACGCGCGCAGCTTCGCGTTTGGCCGCCGCTTGATCCCGGTCTTGTGCCGCTTGTGTTTGTCATCGGAGAACCGCCATGACACTGTATTTGCGTGTCTATCCGACGGAACAGGGGGCAACGGACGTTGCAGCCAGGCTTGCGGCAGCCGGCTTCCGCAGCCATACGATCTTGCTCGCAAGCGAGCAGAGCGGTCGAGAGGCCGTCGCGGTCAGCGCGGCGGTCCGGTCCGGCGCCCTGCCGGAACGGATAACAAAGTATTGCACCCGGACTCTGGAGCAGGGCCGCTCAATCGTTTCGGTGGACGCACTGTTCGGCAGAGGGAAGACGGTCGTCGACATCATGGAGAGCGCCGAAACCTTCGACGGCGACGTTCTTTCGCGGTTCAGGGCGGACGTTCCCGCACCGCTGTCGGAAGTGCTGCTGTTCGGCATCCCAGTTCTTTCGGAATACTCGGCGTCGACCGGACTGTTGCGATCCGACTGGAGCGTTTCGGCGGTTTTCGGCTTCGGCTTACTCAGCCGCAGCGCTGCCCCGCTGTCCTCGATGTTCGGGATGAAGGTTCTGTCCGCTCCGAAGGAAGGGTGGCGATCGAGCTTCGGGATGTCGTTGCTCAGCGAGAACCCGGCGCCGCTCTCGTCCCTGCTGGGAATGAAGACCGTGTCGTCGCGCGAGAGGCCCCGTGAATCCAGCTTCGGCTTCCCGTTGCTTTACGGAAATCCGGCACCTTTATCGAGCCTGTTCGGTTTCGCGACGCTGATCAGAGGCCGATAGGCGCTCGACCGGCTTGAATGAAATGCGGCGGCCGACGGGGGCGGTCGCTCCCCCGCACGCCTCCGCCCGGTCCTGATCCGATTGCCGCGGAGGATGTCGTCTTGAGGTTTGTCGCCAGGCGCGTCATGCGCGCGTGGATGTCTCTGGGTCCGCGATACATGCCGTTCGCGGACGTGGCGACGCCTGACCTGCCTCTCGGCCGTCTGCTTCGCCTTTCGTTGTTTCAGATTTCCGTCGGCATGACGCTGGTCCTGCTCGTCGGGACCCTCAACCGGGTCATGATCGTCGAACTCGGGGTGTCGGCGACGGTCGTAGGCGTGATGATCGCGCTCCCGCTCCTGTTTGCGCCGTTCCGGGCTCTTGTCGGCCACAAGTCCGACACCCACCGTTGCGAGTTGGGTTGGCGGCGCGTCCCTTTCATATGGAAAGGGACGCTTTTGCAGTTCGGCGGGTTCGCATTCATGCCGTTCGCCCTGCTCGTCCTGGCCGGAAAGGGACACGCCGACACAGCGCCGCTCTGGATCGGCCATGCCTCGGCCGCGCTCGCGTTCCTGCTCGTCGGCGCCGGAGCGCATATCGTCCAGACTGCGGGCCTCGCGCTCGCGACCGATCTGACGCCTCCGGAATCCCATCCCAGGGTGGTCGGGCTCATGTACGTCATGTTGCTTGTCGGCATGATCGCCAGCGCCCTGATCTTCGGTGCTGCACTCGCGGATTTTTCTCCTGACCGCCTGGTGCAAGTCATTCAGAGCGCTGCAGTCGCCTGCGTCGTGTTGAATGTCGTCGCAATGTGGCGCCAGGAAACTCGCCGCCGGGCGCGAGGAGCCCGCGCGCTCGGACCCGACCCGACGTTCCGCGAATCCTGGACGCGCTTCTGCCAAGGCGAATACGCGGTGCGACGCCTGGTTATCGTCGGCCTCGGAACCATGGCCTTCGGCATGGCCGACGTGCTGCTCGAACCCTATGGCGGCCAAGTGCTGCAATGGTCGGTTGCTGCGACCACAACCCTGACGGCCCTGCTTGCGATTGGCGGCCTGCTGGGGTTCGCCTTCGCTTCATATGCTCTCGGACCCGGCAGCGATCCCTACCGGCTGACATTGAACGGCGCGATCGTCGGTGTGCCCGCGTTCGCACTTATCATCGCAGCGGCGCCGTTCGGCCTCGATGGCGCCTTCCTGCTGGGCAACTTCCTGATCGGATTCGGCGCGGCTGTATTCGGGCATGCCACACTGACGGCGACGATGAAACTCGCACCGAAGGACCAGGCGGGGCTGGCGCTCGGCGCATGGGGCGCGGTCCAGGCTACGGCGGCCGGGCTGGCGATGGCTCTGAGCGGAACCGTGCGCGATCTTGTTAACGCTGCAATCGACACCGGCCAGGAGATTTGGGGCGTCGCCGGGGCGGCAACCGGCTATATCGCGGTCTACGGCCTCGAGATCGCGCTGCTTCTGGTCACGATCGCGGCGACGCTGCCGCTCATCCGCCGCGTCGAGCCGGAAAAGACGTTTCCCGGCAGGCCAGATGAATCCGCGGTCCCGGACAACAAGGCGGACATGGTCGGCTCGACGGAACGGACGGCCTAGGCGGTCGGCATGGCGCGGCGCAAAATTCTCGAATACCCGCATCCGCGCCTTCGCGAGCAGGCACTGCCCGTCACCAGGTTCGACACGGACCTCGGCGGCTTGATCGACGACATGCTCGAGACGCTCGACGCCACGGATTCGCTCGCGCTCTCGGCGCCGCAGGTCGACGACGGCCGCGCGGTTCTGGTGATCGTCCCGTCCGGCGGTGCATCGGTGCCGCGGACATATACAAATCCCGAAATCCTTTCCAGGGGCGCTTGGGGCATCGTTCAGGAAAGCTGCCTGTCCCTGCCCGGCCTCGTTGCAAACGTCTGGCGCGCGACCGAAATCCGGGTCAGGGCTTGCGACTGCAACGGCGCGGCTTTCGAGATCGATCTCGCCGGAATGGATGCCGTGTGCCTGCAGCACGAAATGGACCATCTGGTTGGCAAGCTCTTTGTCGATCGCCTGTCGGTGTTCAGTAGGCTCCGCTTCCACGCCTTCGCAGGCCGACGGGCCCGCCGCCGCCAGCAGGCGGCCTGAGCACCGGTACGATCCGGTACGAATCGGTCTGACCGCGACCGGTCCGGAGCGATCGGTTTCGATTACGCCGTTCTGCGGAACGCTATCTGGACGACATCGGTCGTTCGCGCTGCGAAGCCGGCGGCGCTGGCGGCGAGATAATAGTTCCACATCCTATGAAACCGCTCATCGAAGCCGAGGGCGGCGACCCGTTCCCACCGGGCGTTGAACCGGCGGCGCCACGCGCGCAGGGTACGCGAATAACTTTCGGCAAACGCTACGGATCCGGTCGATTGGAGACCGGCAGCTTCGGCGTGTTCGCGCAGCGCCGTCGGACTCGGAAGCATCCCTCCGGGAAAGATGTATTTCTGGAAAAAGTCGACTTGGGTACGGTATTTCGGAAAAAGGCGATCCGATATCGTGATGGCCTGAAGCGCCGCGACGCCGCCGGGTCGAAGCCTGTCGTAAACTGCCGAAAAATACGCCGACCAGTATTTTTCTCCGACGGCCTCGATCATTTCGATCGAAGCGATGCCGTCATAGGTTCCCCGTTCGTCACGGTAATCGCGCAGTACAATCTCCGCGCGCTCGGCCAGACCCGCTTCGTAGAGCCGTCTGCGGGCATAGTCGCACTGTTGCCGGGAAATGGTGAGCCCGGTGACTCGAACGCCGCGTTCGCGGGCAGCGTATTCGGCAAAACCGCCCCAGCCGCAACCGATTTCCAGGATACGATCTCCCGGTGCAGGCGCGATGCGGTCGCAGATCGAAGCATATTTTTTCCGCTGCGCTTCGCCGAGACTCTCCGTCCCGCTCCGGAAGAGCGCCGACGAGTAGGTCATGGTCTCGTCCAGCCAGAGCCGGTAGAACGCATTGCCCAAGTCGTAATGGTGGGCGACGTTCCGCCGCGAACCTTTCCGGGTATTGGCATTGCGCCAATAACGCAGCCTTTCGCAGGCCCGGAACAGGGTGGCGCCGCGAAATCGTTTGGCAATGTTGTCGTTGTTCAGCGCTATGGCGTCGAGAAGTTGCTGGAGATCCGGGCTCGTCCACCAGCCGTCCATGAACATCTCGGCAAAACCGAGTTGGCCCTCGCCCATCAGCCGTCCGAAGAATTTTCCGTTGCAGATGACGATCCGGCCCTCCGGACCCGGTTCGTCGCCGACGGCACGGAATGTTCGACCGTCGGACAGTTCGACCTCGATCGTTCCGCGTTCGACGCGGTGAAGAGTTGTCAGGAAGCTCTGCAGCCGTCGCGGCGCGCCGGGGCCGGTCATGCCGCTTTGCCCTTCCTGCCGGTCGAGAACCCCAGCAGCGCGAAATAAAGCGGTTTCGGAAGAACTGCGAGAATTTTGAGCGCCATAGCCATGAGAAAGGGAAAGGCGATTTCGAACCGGTTTCGCGCCATACCGCGCACAATCCGGGCCGCTGCCGCCTCCGGCGCCATTAGGAACGGCATCCTGAAATCGTTCTTTTCGGTCAGCCGGGTCGCCACGAAACCGGGATTGCAAACCTGGACCCCGATGCCCGAGCCCCGCAGATCGCAACGCAGATTCTCGGCAAGATGATTCAGCGCTGCCTTGGTTGCGCCGTAACCCCAGGCGTTGGGCAGTCCGCGATACCCGGATAGCGAACCCACGAGAAGGATATGCCCGGAGCCGCGCCGGCAAAATGCAGGTACGCACGCCGACAGGACTCGCAGAGCGCCGGTGAAATTGACGTCGACGACCGTCTCGAGAAGGCCGAGGTCCGGCCGGCGCGCCGACATCGGCTCGTACGCTCCCGCGCAATAGATGACACCGTCCACTTCGCCGACGTTCTCGAATGCCGCGATGGTGCAGGCGCTGTCGGTAACGTCGAAGGCTACCGCCGCATGGCCGCCCTTTGCCGTCAGGACCGGCAACATCTCTTCGACGACGCCCGCCAGTGCAGCGCCGTCGCGAGCCGAAGCGACGACTGCCGCGCCCTCCCGAGCCAAACACAGGGCAAGCTGCCGGCCGATGCCGGCGCTGGCGCCGACAAGCCAGAATCGTTTGCCGGCGAGAACGCTCACGGCGAGACCGCCGGTGCGGTGGAGGTTTCCCCGGCGGAACACTTGCGGAACGAGACGACAAGCTCGCCGACCTTCAACCCGAACTTCGACATGCGTGCCCGGTTGATGAGCGTCCCGTCGTCCATGAGATAGAACCAGTCCTCCATCCCGACGACGATCTCGCCTCTGGCCGTGTGTACCCGCAGCCGGTAGCGCATCGCCGCCGCGTTGCCGCCCTGCTGTCCGATTGCCTTGCCTTCGACGTCCGGGGCCGTGGCGACGAATGTTCCGTCGTCGCTGAAGGTCATGGTCCAGAGCCGGTCGCCAATTTCACCGTCCGCGAAGCGGAAACGCTCGTCGAGCGTTCCCCGGTTGCCGTTCCACCTCCCGATCATGTCCACGACGAAACGCCGTTGTGCGCGGCCGGACAGCCCGAAGAACACGCCGGCGGCAGCCAGCGGACCGCTCAGATAGCTGCGCAGATCCAGAACCGGCTTCTCGGCTGCATAGGCTTCGACACTCTGCGAACCGAGATCGAACAGGAGACCCGAACCCGGAAAATGCCGAATCTTCAAGTTGCGTCTCCTCCGTCGCTTGAAAAGTACCGTTGCGCTTGGAGCGCACGCACATTGCGCGCATGGGAGCATGGGAGGGTTAGCGCGCACCGCGGCATCATGTGATGCTCTGCCTTGGCGGTTGTGGACGGCGCCGGTAGGGCACCCCCTTGCGCCACAGCCGCAGTGCCTGCCAGTAGATCAGCGCGGTAGTCCGCGCAGCGCCGAATGGCCGTCGCAGGAGCGCCCGGGCGAGTTCCCGGTCGGTGAAGGGCCGGCGCATCCCGGCGATCGCCGTGTCGAGCCCGCCGCCCGCTCCGTCGTCGTAGACGATCCGCACGGCGATGCGGGCTTCGTCCAGCAGGAAGCGAAATCGGTATGTTCCCGCGATATCGAAGAAGGGTGAGACGTGGAAGCGCTTCCGGGCAGAGGTCCAGCGGTCGCGCTCGATGTCAGCGCCGTTCTCACCCGTACAAAGATAGCCGTAGCGATCGCCGAAGGTGTTATGGACCTCGGCGAGCACGGCCCGGAGATTGCCCGCGTCGCCCAAGAGGAACCAGAAGCTGACCGGATTGAATGTGTAGCCCCAATAGCGCGGGTGGGTCAGCAGGAGCGCGGTCTCGATACCGCAGACGCCTGCGTCGCGCGCCAGCCGTCGAATGTCTTCGATGCTGTTGCAATCGGCAATTCCGTGATCGGAAGAATGCAGGGAAACGAGATTGGGCCGGCCGTAGGAGAAGAGCCGGGAACTCCGGCTTCCCGAAAGCAGCGCTTCGTCGAGCAGCAGATAGTCGACGCCGTAGACAAAGCGGTTGTTTACAGGTGCGCTCCGGGCGTGGACGACCTGCGCCCTGACGACGGACGGGCCGGTCACGCCCATGGGGGTGAGACTCCGAAGCTCTCCGCGACCCGGACCGCGCTCGCCAGGCCGTCCTCGTGGAAGCCGTTGCCGGTCCACGCCCCGCAATACCAGGTGTCCAAGCGGCCCTGGATCGACGGCAACGCAGCCTGGGCTGCAATGGCGGCGAAATCGAATTGCGGATGGTCGAACTGATACTCGTCGAGAATGCAGGTCTCGTCGATCCGTATCGACGGATTGAGTGTCGCGAACAACGGCGTTTCGCGCGGGATACCCTGGAGCGAGTTCATCCAGTAGGTGACAGACGCCCGATCCTCGTCGGGTTGCGAGTTCGCCAGATATACCCAGCTCGACCAGCAGGCTCTGCGCCGCGGCATCAGCCGGGCGTCCGTATGGAGCGCGATCCTGTTGCGCCGAAAGGGGACCCGGCTGAGAATGCGCCGCTCGCCCGACCCGGCATCTTTCAGGATCGCCAGCGCCGTGTCGGCATGGCAGGCGAATACGACGCTGTCAAAATATTCCGTTTCCTGCCCGGCAGTCTTGATGCGGACCCCGTCCGGCCCGCGCGTCACGGCATCGACCTTTGCGCCCAATCGAAGCTGCGCGTTCATGCTCGCCGCCATCCGGGAGATGTAGTTTCGCGAACCGCCCGCAACGGTCCACCAGCGATGATGACCGGTGAAGGACAGCAGACCGTGATTGGCGAAGAAGCGGGCCAGGACGCCGGCCGGAAAATTCAGCATCCGGGCGCGCGGCGTCGACCAGATCGCACCGCTCATCGGCAGCAGATAATATCGCTCGAACCAGGAACCGAGGCGCCGGCGGCGGATGAGGTTGCCCAAAGTCAGGTCCGGATCGTTCGACGAGTCCGCCAGCGCCGTGCGGTTGAAGACGGCGATATCGCGGAACATGCGCCAGAAGCCCGGTTTCGCCGCATTCGCCGGCTGTGCCAGCGCAGCCCTGATATTGCGGCAACCGTATTCGACCGAGCCGCCGTCCACGGACACTGCGAAGGACATGTCGCTGTTGCGCACGGCTACCCCGAGGCGGTCGAACAGCTGACAGAGGTTTGGATAGTTGACCCTGTTGAAAACGATGAATCCGGTATCGACCGGCACCTCCCGGCCCCTCGTTCTGACCGTGACGGTGCGCGCATGTCCGCCCAAACGGTCTGCGGACTCGAACAGCACGACATCGTGGACGCGCGACAGCAGCCACGCTGCACCGAGGCCCGATATGCCTGCGCCGATAATGGCAATCCTGCGTCTCCGCGTCAGGAGTTCATTTCGATCCGATCTCATCATCCAAGATACGACGCGAGCGCCCTGACGGATCACCGCGAGAAAAAATTGGTGATCCGGAGCAGCGCCTGGTTCGTATATTCGGGTATGGAAAAGGCCGGAAACGTGATCGGTTTTCCGCGCGGCCGCTCCTTCCGGACAGTGGCTGGGGCATCGTCCGACCGTTCGCCAACGGACGAGAACCTCGGGACGTATCCGTCAGCCGGCGAGCCCGACGCCATGTCGGCCCGGCTGCTTGCCGTCGCAGAACGGGAGGATCGCCAGGCGTTCGCCGACCTGTTTCGCCATTTCGGTCCGCGGGTCAGGGCCTACCTGCTGCGTGCCGGCGGCGATGCCGGCAGGGTCGACGATGTCCTGCAGGAAACCTTTGCCGCAGTCTGGCGCAGGGCGGGACTATACGACAGCCGGCGCGCTACGGCCGCGGCATGGATCTTCGCGATTGCGCGCAACCGGAGGATCGATGCGTTCCGGCGCGAACGGCGGCCGGAATTCGATCCCGAAGACCCGGCTTTTCGTCCCGATCCCCCGCCCGACGGCGAAGAGACGGTCGCCACGCAGGAGCGTTCCAAAGCCGTTCGGGCCGCCCTTGCCGCGCTGAGCGACGAACAGCGCGAAGTCCTGCGCCTGTCCTTCTACGAGGGCGAAACCTACGCAGCGATCGCAATCCGGCTGGGAATTCCGCTCGGCACCGTGAAGTCCCGCGTTCGTCTGGCATTCGGCCGCCTGCGCGCCGAACTCGGCACGCATCGGGAGGAATCGCGATGACGATCGAGCATCATGTCGGCGACGAACTGCTGCTCGCCTACGGCGCCGGCACTCTCGACGAGGCGACATCGCTGCTCGTCGCTACCCATCTTGCGCTGTGCCCGGTCTGCCGGTCCGATCTCGATCTGGCCGAGACTGTCGGCGGTGCGCTGATGGATTGCGAGAAGGCTGGCGCCCCGGCCGACGAGACGATGCTCGACGCCGCGACGAAAAGCCCGACGACAGGCGAAGGCGACGCTGGCGCTGCCAGGGTGGACTATCCAGCGCCTTCCGGCCCGTTTGTGCTGCCGCGGCCCCTGCGGGACTATGCGGGCAGCGATGTTGGCGGGCTGCGGTGGCGCGCAGTCGGCGGCGGCATCCGGCAGGTTCCCCTGATATCCGGCCGCTATGGCATGACGGCGCGGCTGCTTCGAATTCCGGCGGGCAAGAGCGTGCCGGACCACGGCCATCGCGGATTCGAGGCGACGCTGGTTCTGGCCGGCGCATTCTACGACCGGGGGTCGTGGTACCGGCGAGGCGATGTCGAAGTCGTCGACACTGCCGTTGTGCACCGCCCGGCCGCCGGGCCGGAGGAAGACTGCATTTGCCTGGCGGTAACCGATGCGCGGCTGAAATTCCGGACGGCGATCCCGCGTCTGCTGCAGCCCATTCATGGAATCTGAGGCGTGCGATTCAGAGATACGGCGCCTCCGGTGCATCGTGCCATTCGAGTATTCCGGCAAGCAGCAGGTCCGCGCCTGAAGTACCGGATTCAGTCAAATGCCGGGCCGGCAGCAAAACAGTTGCGCCGACGATTGCCGACCGGTCATCGGCGGACAACACGTCTGAGCCGGGGCCGTTCGGCCGCCGGCTGCAAACCGGGGGCCTCCCGAAGCAGGTAGACAGCGGTGCCGGGTTAGTCGCGGACGCGAAACCCCTTGCTGCACAATCCGCCTGTCGCCGCAGCTTGTCACCGAATGGGTGTTGAACACGGGCGGCTCATTTGATTGTCCGCGGCGGCGGCCGACAGACCGGTGCAACGAGGTTGTTCCGGCACGATGTCCCGGCCGAAACGCCAGCCGTCGAAGACTTGCGCGTTCCAGCGGTTTTCCGATTGTCGAGATTTTGGTACACAAAAGTATGTGACCGTTGCTTGACGGACCGACGAATTCGTCCGGTTCCTCGCGAGGAATTATGCATCGTTCGATGGCATTCCCGTTTTCGGCAATTGCCGGGCAGTCAGCCGCCAAGCACGCGCTCCTGATTTGCGCAGTCGATCCGACGCTCGGCGGCGTCCTGATATTCGGCGACCGCGGCACGGGAAAGTCCACGTTGGTTCGGGCGCTTGCCGCTCTTCTTCCGCCGCAACGTGTCGTCAACGACTGTCCATATCGCTGCGACCCCGGAAAACCCTTCGAACGATGCCTGCATTGCGCCTCGCCGCTGCCGCGCAAGTCGAGGAAAGCAAAACGGGTGCCCGTGCCTGTCGTCGATCTGCCGCTTGGCGCGACAGAAGACAGGGTCGTCGGCGCCCTCGATCTCGAAAAGGCCTTGACGCTGGGCCAAAAGGCCTTCGAGCCCGGCCTTCTGGCCCGCGCCAACCGCGGATTCCTCTATATCGACGAGATCAATCTGCTGGAGGACCATCTCGTCGACCTTTTATTGGACGTTGCGGCTTCCGGCGAGAATGTCGTCGAGCGGGAAGGCCTGAGCGTGCGCCACCCGGCGCGCTTTGTCCTCGTCGGCACCGGCAATCCGGAAGAAGGCGATCTGCGGCCACAACTGCTCGACCGTTTCGGCCTTGCGGTGGATATCGAGACTCCGGCCGATCTGAAAATCCGCATCGAAATCGTCAAGCGCCGCAGCGCCTTCGACGCCGACCCCGAAGCATTCGTTGCGCGGCACAGGAGAAAGGACGGGAGAATCCGCCGCCGGATTCTTATGGCCCGGGAGCGGCTGCATTCCGTGGCCGTACCGAACCCGATACTCGAAACGGCTGCCGCCCTTTGTCTGGCCCTCAGTACGGACGGCCTGCGCGGGGAGTTGACGCTGATGCGCGCCGCGCGCGCCACCGCGGCTCTGGAGGATAAGCCGGAAATCACTCCCGAACACCTGAAGGATGTCGCTGGCATGGCGCTGCGGCATCGTTTGCGCCGCGATCCGATGGACGAAACCGGTTCGAACACGCGGATCGAACGCGCTGTCGCCAACGTAATCGGGCCCTAGGCGAACATGAAGGTCGAGCGCACTATCCGCGGGCTTGAGCGATGGCGGCAATGAAGCCGGAACGCCTCGACGGCGGCGAACGGTGCGACGATGTCTGGATGGCGGCGGCGGTTTTTGCGCTCGATCCGGCGGAGGCGGGCGGTCTGCTGGTCCGCGCCCGGGCAGGCCCGGTCCGTGACCGGTTCATTGGCGGATTAAACGGTCTCCTCGATCCGGGGTTTCCGGTTGTCAAACTGCTGCCCTACGCGCACCTGGATCGCGTCATTGGCGGGCTAGACCTGGCCGCCACGCTGGATGCCGGTCGACCGATGGCACAAAGAGGCATTTTGGCGAATGCCGATGGCGGTGCCCTGATTGTTCCGATGGCCGAGCGGCTGCCAGCCGGGACCGTCGCTGCGATCGCGTCGGCCATCGACGACGGATCGATTCAGGTCGAACGTGACGGCCTCAGCCTCAGCCATGCTGCAAGATTCGGCCTTCTCGCAATGGACGAGGGCTTTGAGCCCGGCGAAGGGTTGCCGCTCAAGCTGCGCGACCGAATCGGCGGATTTGTCGATCTTGGCAATCTGTCCTTCCGCGAGTTGCCGGATATGCCGTTCTCGCCTGCGCAGTTGAGAGCGGCCCGCAACAGGTTGCCCGGCATCCGGCTCAGAGACGGCGTTCTGGAACAAGTGTGCGGTGTCGCGGCTGCGCTGGGCATCGGCTCGCTTCGGCCCGCTGCCGCGGCCGCCCATTGGGCAACCGCCGCGGCGGCTCTTCACGGCAGGGCCGAACCGGCCGATGACGATGTGCTCTTTGCCTGCCGAACGACGCTGCTGCCGCGCGCAAACCGAATTCCGATGGAAGAAGAACCGGACAGCGAAGAATCCGAAGAGCCCGAAAACGACGAAGCGCAAACTCCCGAGACAGGCGCCCAAGAGGAGAACGGCGGTAATGCCGAAGACGCTGCGGCCGATCGCATGGTCGAGGCTGCTCGGGCTGTGCTGCCGGCCCATTTGTTGAAGCTGCTGGACGGACCGGGCTCTTCAGATCGACGCATCGGACAGGCCGGCCGTACGGCGTCCAGCCGGCTTTCCGGGTCGCGCGGCCGCCCTGCCGGCGTCCGGCCCGGAACCCCGGGTCCGGATGACCGGTTGAATGCCGCGGAGACGTTGCGTGCCGCCATACCGTGGCAGCGTTTGCGTACGCCCCCGTCCGAATGCACTGAGAATCCGGCAATCAGAATCCGGCGCAGCGACTTTCGGTTAAATCGGTATCGGCAACGCATTCGCACAACGACGATATTCGTCGTCGACGCTTCCGGTTCGGCCGCACTTCACCGGCTGGCGGAGGCGAAGGGCGCGGTCGAGCTGCTGCTTGCCGAGAGCTATATCCGCCGGGATGAGGTTGCGCTGATCGCGTTTAGCGGCACGTCCGCCGATTTGTTGCTGCCCCCGACGCCGTCTGTCGCCCGCGCCAAACGCAATCTCTGCGCTTTGCCGGGCGGGGGCGGAACGCCTCTCGCTTCGGGAATCGATGCAGCCCTCCGGCTTGCCCTTGCCGTTCGCGCCAAGGGAAATATCGCACGCCTTGTGATACTGACCGACGGGCGGGCCAACATCGGTCTCGACGGAACGTCGGGCCGGCGCCGGGCCGAAGCCGACGCTCTCTCGGCAGCGAAGGCGATTCGCCGGGCGGAGCTGGCGGCTGTCTTCGTCGACATTTCGCCGACGGCCAGACCGTTTGCCGAGGCACTGGCCCGGGAAATGGACGCCCGCTATGTATTCATGCCCCGCGCGGACAGCGCCAAAATCCATACGTCGATCGGAGCCGGCGGACCGTGGCGCTCCGACGAGCAACGGAAGCCTTCGTCTGCGGCGAGCCAGCAATGAGCGGCGCGCTATCGTGGAAATACGACGGACGGAACTGGCCCAATCGGGATTCCAGCCGCTTCGTCAGTGCCGGACGAATCAGATGGCATGTGCAGATCGCCGGGACCGGTCCGTGCCTACTCATGCTTCACGGTACCGGCAGTGCAACCAACTCCTGGGCCGGACTGCTTCCGATCTTGCGGGACGGCTTCACCGTTGTCGCGCCCGACCTGCCGGGTCACGGCTTCACGTCTGCACCCGCTTCCTCGCGCATGTCCTTGCCGGGATTTGCCACCGCCGTTGCCGACCTCTGCGCCGAACTTGAAGTCGACCCGAGAATCATCGTCGGTCATTCGGCGGGAGCGGCGATCGGCGTGCAAATGACGCTCGAGGGTTACGCAGAGCCCGATTGGATCGTTTCGCTGAACGGGGCGCTGCTGCCGCTGAGAGGCATCGCCGGTACCGTATTCTCGCCGCTGGCAAAGCTATTGGCGGGGACCTTGATCGTACCCTGGCTGTTTTCGATTCGGGCGGCGGACCGGCGGGTCGTCGAACGCCTGGTCAGAGAAACCGGTTCACGGATAGATCGGCAGGGCATCGATCGCTATGCGACCCTGGCGCGAAACGCCGGCCATGTCCGGGCAGCGCTGGAAATGATGGCGAATTGGCAACTGCAGCCCCTCGCCCGGGATTTGCCCAGGCTACAGACGAGCCTGCTGCTACTCGCCGGCAAGCGGGACAGAACGGTGCCGCCTCACTTTTCGCAAGAAGCCGGCGAACTGGCGCCTCACGCCGAGTTCCGCCTCCTTCCGGACTTGGGTCATCTGGCACACGAAGAGAGGCCGGATGCGATCGCGCCGCATATCGTCGATCTCGGCAAAGCGTTGACGCGATTCGGGACAGGCCGACCGGCACAACGGACTGCAAATCCGGAGTGACATCGGCGCCGGCGATCCGCCGCGATGCGCCGAAGCGTCCGGCGCCGTCAGGACAGGGAGGGAGCGGGAGATGGACGGCACCTACATCTTCGTCGGCGAAATCCTCCTCGTACTCGGCGGCGCGGTCGGTCTCGGCCTTTGGGAAATCAGGCGTACCAATCGTGCAATCAGAGACCGCCGCGAGGCGGAACGCAGGGCCCGGGAGGAGAATTGATTCGGGTTTGGCCGTTCGTCAGCGGCGCCGTCTCGGCATCCGGAACGGCAGCATCGCTTGGACGAGCGGATATGCAAGTCGCTGTAATGACAGGCATTCGTGAACCGCAAGCGATCCGCCGGCCGGCATTGTCTCGGCGAGAATTGACCGGGTGTAGAACGGGGTATCCTCCAGCGTGCGAACGACCCGGATGGGCCGGTCGGATGTCGTTTCGCGGTACATCCGCCAGATGGGGGATCGCGGCAGACCCAGGACCGGAGCCGGAAATCCGCAGACATGGCGCCCTTCTTTGTCGAATTGCAACTCCAAGCTGTCCCGCGCGCCGTTTTTGTGCCGGACGTTGTAGCGGATGCGCACAAAATCGCCTGAATGAGTCCGCGACCAGTTCCAGTCCAGGAAGTCGTTTTCGAGAGGGGCGTCGCCGCAGTTGCTGTCGAGGTAGCCGTGGCCCTGCCATCGACTATCGGGCCGGTCCAATTCGACTGTCACGCGGCACATCGGGGCGATCGGGCGCCAGCGGTGGCTTCCGGAGGGGTTAAGGAAAAACTCGGCGCCGCAATCGGCGAGGGGCTCGACCACGATGCGTCCCTTCAGCCGGCGGGGCACCGGCACGCATATTTCGTCGACTTCGATGGTCAGGGCGTCACCGTCCCAGTCGAGGGAGCTGGGCCCAATCCGGATCGACGCAGGCGTCCTGGAAACGCCAGATCTGCCCCGTTCGGTCATAGCCCATCGATCGGCGCGCGGACCGTAAAGCGCAACGTTCAGCGCGCAGTGATTATCGGGATCGCCGCGCTCGAGCCAGCGCGCTCTGCGATAGTAGGGAGAAAACGCGCTGCCGACGAAGGCGATGACGATCAGCGCATTTTCGCCGTCATCGCTCAGTGCGTCGGCATACCACCATCGGTAGCCGTTGCGGACGACCGGCGCATCGAACCGCAATCCTTCAGAACCGCCTCGGCCGCCATTTTCCCGGAAAGCGCCGCCATCGGAACGCCAGCTCCCGGATGCACGCTGCCCCCTGCCAGATATAGACCCGGAATTTTCGTCCGTGCAGTCGGCCGCTGAAACGACGCGCTCCACCCGTGGCTGGCCCTGCCGTAGAGCCCGCCGCCCGTCCCGGGAAACAGTCGATGGAATTCCAGAGGTGTCGTTATCGCCGTACGGGCCGGATCCGTCCTGAGCGTCAGTCCGCAGCGCTCGAGCCGACGGTAAAGATTGGACTCGCATTTCTCTCTCTCCCTTCGGCCGTAGAGACAACGGTCGCCATCCGCCGGTGCGTTGACAAGGCAGAAGATGCGTTCGGCTCCGGATCCCGGTCGCGCTCCGGTGTCGTCTCGATCCTGGGCGCACACATAGATCGTCGGCTCCTGCGGTATGGCGCCTGCGCCGAACAGCGCGTCGAATTCCGCTTCGTAATCTCCGGAAAAGAACACGGTATGCCGCGCGAGGGGGAAGCCTCCGGTGTCGGCGATCGAATTCACGGTAATTGCCGAGAGGCTCCGGTTTTCGAACGGCACGCTGGGAACCGCCCGACCGACGGCCTTGCCGAACCGACCGGACGAAAGCGCCGATATGTCGGCATTGGCGATTACCGTGCCGGCCGGGATCGTTTCGCCGGAGTCGAGGCGAACGCCGATGACCCCATCGCCATCCGCTTCGATGGCCGCGACATTGGTGTTGCACAGGATCGTCGCGCTCTTGCTCCGGGCGAGACCGGCGAAAGCCCGGGCCAGACGATGCATTCCGCCTTCGACGAGCCAGACGCCGGTCTGTTCGACATGGGCGATCAACATCAGGGTTGCCGGCGCCAGGAAGGGCGACGAGCCGCAATAGGTCGCGTAGCGGCCGAACAATTGCCGAAGCCGGATGTCCCGAAAATACCGCCCGAGAAACGCCCAGAGGGTCTCGAAAGGCGAGATGCGCCACAGGTCGGCGATGCCGGATACGCCGGCCAGCGCGACCAGAGTCATCGGCGAAGGCCGATTGCTGCGGATGAACGATCGCTCCAGCGTCCTGTAGGTTTGTTCGGCCTGTTCGCAGAATTTCCGGTAGCCGTCGGCTTCGCGGGAACCGGCGAAGTCGCGGATCGCCTCGGCGCTCGCGTCGCGGTCGGCGAACAGGTCGAGATAACCCGTGTCATCCCAGGCATGGCGCGCGAGCACCGTGGCCGGGCGCAAGGTCACAAGATCGTCCAGCACCGTGCCTGCAGCTGCGGCGATCTCGTCGAATATCCAACGCATCGTGAAAACGGTCGGTCCCGCGTCGATGCCGATATTGCCGAAGGCGATTTGCCGAATTTTCCCGCCGGGCGCGGCTTCCTTTTCCAGAACGGTAACCGCCATTCCGGCAGAGGCGAGTGTGGTAGCGGCTGCCAATCCGCCGATCCCGGCGCCGACAATCGCGACGCGGTCGCGAGGAGCCGTCAAATCTCAAACTCCGATGTACCAGATAAATTACACTATCTAGTGTAAAAAAAATATGACATACTCACGGAGAAATCTGCAACATCGAAAGTTAGGCGGGGCATCATGGAACCGTTGGCGCGTATCAATCGGGCAATCGAGGCTTCGATCGACACGGTGGCCGGGCCGAGCAGTCCTCCAAAGCTCACACAAGCCATGCGCTACGCTGTTTTCCCGGGCGGCGCCCGGGTGCGGCCCCGACTCTGCTACGCCGTCGCTGAGGCCTGCCTCGACGATCGACCGGAGATCACCGATGCTGCGGCAACGGCAATCGAACTGCTGCACTGCGCCTCGCTGGTGCACGACGACCTTCCCTGTTTCGACGATGCGGACTACCGGCGCGGAAAGCCTTCTGTCCACAAGGCGTTCGGCGAGGAGATCGCCGTGCTGGCCGGCGATGGCCTGATCGTCCTGGCTTTCGAAACGCTGTCGCGAAGCGCCGGGGCTCATCCTGCCCGGATTGTCGATCTGATCGGAATAGTGTCCCGTTCGGTCGGCGCGGTTCACGGGATAACTGCGGGCCAGGCTTGGGAAAGCGAGGCTGCGATCGATCTCGAGGTGTATCAGCGTGCCAAGACGGGTGCACTGTTCGCCGCTGCGACGGAAGCCGGAGCTGCTGCGGCGGGCGCAAGCAGCCAATCGTGGCGGACCTTGGGAGAAATACTCGGCGAAGCCTATCAGGTGGCCGACGACCTCCGGGACGCCGTCGGCGATCCGTATGATCTCGGCAAGCCGATCGGGCGCGATGAAGCCCTCGACCGGCCGAGCGCAGTTCGGGAACTGGGATTGTTCGGCGCAAAGGCGCGTCTGAAACACAAGGTGGCACAAGCCGCTGCGTCGATACCGGACTGTCCGGGAGCGGAAGGCCTGCGCGCATCCATTCACTTGGAGGCGGGCAAATTCCTGCCACCGGAAATCCAGCGTCTGGCGGCATGACCGAACCCGATCCAGCGGACGCTGAACCTCTTCGGATACGCGATAAGATGGATGTCCATCCGTGACTCGGTGCTGACCTGGCGCGACCGACTCTTGACAAATCGGAGGTTCTTGCGCTGGGCGACCTCGTTCCCGATGACGCGACCGATAGCCCGTGGCAACGCCCGCGCCCTGTTCGATCTTTGCGCCGGGTTCGTCTATTCCCAGGTTCTGCTTGCCTGCGTCCGGCTGAATCTCTTCGACGCTCTCGCCGAAGCGCCGATGTCCGGTTCAGAACTGGCGCGGAAGATCGGTTTGCCGGAAGAGGCGACGGAACGATTGCTGCGCGCCGCGGTTTCTCTGAAGCTCGCGGACCGGCGCGACGGCGGGCGTTTCGGTCTCGGGGCCCTCGGTGCAACGCTGCTGGCGAATCCCTCGCTGGTAGCGATGGTCGAACATCACAGCGACCTCTACGCTGACCTGCACGATCCGGTCGAACTCCTGCGGTCAGCAAACGGCAGTTGCGCCGTTGCTCGTTACTGGCCCTACGCAAGATGCGAAAATCCGCGTGCGCTGCCTGCAGCATCCGTCGTGAATTACACCACGCTCATGGCTGCGACTCAGGAGATGATCTCGACGCAAATTCTCGATGCCGTCAGCTTCGACAGGTTCGATTGCGTTATGGACCTGGGGGGTGGCGACGGCGCGTTCGTCGAGGCGGCGGCTGTCAGGAACCCCAAACAAAAGTTCATTTTGTTCGACCTGCCGCCCGTCGTCGAGCGCGCTCGCATTCGATTGTCGGAAGCATCTTTTGGCGACCGGATCCGGATCGTGGGCGGCGATTTCTTTCGCGACGCTCTGCCTGCCGGAGCGGAAGCCTTAACGTTGATCCGGGTCGTTCACGATCACGATGATGCGAAAGCGCTCCAACTGCTCGGCACTGCACGGCGCAGCCTGTCCGGCGGCGGTTCGCTGATCCTCGCTGAGCCGCTCGCAGGCTGCGCTGGCGCCGAGCCGATCGGCGATGCCTACTTCGCGTTCTATCTGACAGCCATGGGCAGCGGCCGGCCCAGGACAAGAGAAGAACTCTTTCGAATGATCGAGGCGGCCGGATTCGTGCGGCCGCGCTTGATCCGGACCGATCTGCCCGTTCTCGTGCAGGTCGTCGAGGCGACGGTGCCAGCGACCAATTAGAGTAAATTTTAATTGACAGTCTTTATTGTCCAATTATTGTGACAATCATAAACCTTGGCGCGGTACCCATGCCGGACAGGGGCCGGGATGAAGACGGTTGCAGTTGTCATAGAAGAACCGGGCAAGCTGGCGCTGAGCCAGCTTGAGCTTACGCCCCCGCAAGACGGCGATGTCGTTGTCGACATAGAATGGAGCGCGATCAGCGCAGGGACCGAGCGCCTGCTTTGGACCGGCCGGATGCCGACCTTTCCGGGCATGGCCTATCCGCTTGTTCCGGGATACGAATCGGTCGGCCGCGTCGCGGAGACTTGCCGGAGCGCCGGCCTGAACATCGGCGACCGGGTATTCGTACCCGGCGCCCGCTGTTTCGGCGAAACCAACGGGCTATTCGGCGGCGCCGCATCGCGCGTTGTCGTTCCTGCAGAACGTGTCGAGCCGATCGAAGAGAGTCTGGAAGAACGCGGCGTTCTGCTGGCGCTTGCCGCGACCGCGCATCATGCCCTGGCCAGCAGGGACGCGGCCCCTCCGGACCTCGTCGTCGGACACGGCATTCTCGGACGGCTGCTCGCGCGAATCGCGTTGGCTAAGGGCTTCGATCCGCCCGTCGTGTGGGAGCGGGCCGCCAGCCGCATGGGTGGCGCAGACGGCTATAGTGTCGTTCATCCCGACGAAGACCGGCGCACGGACTATCGCGCGATCTTCGACGCCAGCGGAGATTCAGCGATACTCGACGCTTCGATCGCCCGCCTCGCGCCGGGCGGCGAGGTCGTGCTGGCCGGCTTTTACGACAAACCGCTTTCTTTCGCCTTCCCGCCCGCCTTCATACGTGAAGCGCGGATCCGAGTCAGCGCCGAGTGGAAGAAGCCTGACATGCAGGCGGTCGACGCCTTTCTCGGTGCGCAATTCCTGTCGCTCGATGGCCTGATTACCCACCGGAGCGCTCCGGAAGGCGCACTGGCGGCCTATGAGACGGCGTTCAACAATCCGGCATGCCTGAAGATGGTTCTGGACTGGAGAAACTTACAATGACCAGTCTCGACAGCGCCCCGTCGGATGCCGCCCGCGATTACGTCCAGGGGCTGCGCGCTGAAGCCGCCATAGAGCCCGATCCCGTTCCTTTCGCTCCGGCGACCAGGGAAACGCAAATCGTCGCCATCTACGGCAAGGGCGGAATCGGCAAGAGCTTCACGCTCGCCAACCTCTCTTACATGATGGCGCAGCAGGGCAAGCGCGTTCTCTTGATCGGCTGCGATCCGAAAAGCGATACGACATCCCTGCTGTTCGGCGGCAAGGCCTGTCCGACGATCATAGAAACCTCGTCGCGCAAGAAAGCCGCAGGTGAAGAAGTCTCCGTCGGAGACGTCTGCTTCGTACGGGACGGCGTTTTCGCGATGGAGCTGGGAGGGCCGGAAGTCGGCCGCGGGTGCGGCGGCCGCGGCATCATCCACGGTTTCGAAACGCTGGAAAAACTCGGCTTTCACGATTGGGGATTCGATTACGTCCTGCTGGACTTCCTGGGCGACGTGGTGTGCGGCGGGTTCGGCCTGCCAATCGCTCGCGACATGTGCCAGAAGGTGATCGTCGTCGGCTCGAACGACCTCCAGTCGCTCTACGTCGCCAACAATGTCTGTTCGGCGGTGCAGTATTTCCGCAAGCTCGGCGGCAATGTCGGAGTCGCCGGCATGGTCGTCAACAAAGACGACGGTACCGGCGAAGCGCAGGCTTTCTGCGAAGCGGTCGGCATTCCGGTCCTTGCATCGATACCGGCGCACGAGGATATCCGCCGCAAGAGCGCGAAATATCGGATAATCGGCTACCCCGGCGGCCAGTGGGGCGCAATGTTCGGAGAGCTGGCGACGAACGTCTCCGAAGCGCCGCCCCGGCATCCGGCGCCGCTTGAGCAGGACAGCCTTCTCAACCTGTTTTCCAGCGACCAGGTCGGCCGGGACGTTGTCCTGCAGCCGGCGACCCTTGCCGACATGTGCGGCGGCGGCGTCTCCGAGAAACCGTCCCTCGAAGTCATCTACGATTCCGCGTGAACGTGCGGGCGGCAACTCCGATGACCGACTACCTCGCCAGCGACAGAGCTTCGAGAAGTCCCGACAACAGGGAACGCGAGGTTGCCGTCATCGGCACGCCGGACGTCGCGACGGAAGGCGGATGCCATGCCGGGGCGGAAACGATGCGGGCAGCGGCACAGGCGGCCGGCAATTCGGAATTGCTTGAACGCTACGCGGCTGACTACGAAATCGGGCCGCACGACCAGCCGCAGAGCATGTGCCCGGCGTTCGGGTCGCTGCGCGTGGGCCTGCGCATGCGGCGGACAGCGACCGTTCTTTCCGGTTCGGCCTGTTGCGTCTACGGGCTGACCTTCACATCCCACTTTTACGGTGCGCGCCGTTCTGTCGGCTATGTGCCGTTCAATTCCGAAACGCTGGTCACCGGCAAGCTGTTCGAAGACATCCGGGACGCCGTCTACGGGCTGGCCGATCCGGAGAAATATGACGCGATCGTCGTCACCAACCTGTGCGTGCCGACAGCCTCGGGCGTTCCGCTGCGACTTCTACCCAACGAAATCAACGGCGTCCGCATCATCGGCATCGACGTGCCGGGATTCGGTGTGCCGACTCACGCGGAAGCGAAAGACGTCATTGCCGGGGCGATGCTCAACTACGCGCGTACGGAGGCGGAAAGCGGTCCGGTTCAGGCGCCGCGCCAGGCCGGTTCGGGACTTCCGACGGTGACAATGCTGGGCGAAATGTTCCCGGCCGATCCCGTCGGGATCGCGGCGATGCTGGCGCCGATGGAGCTCGCCGCCGGCCCGGTCGTGCCGACGCGCGAGTGGCGCGAGCTCTATGCGGCGCTGGATTGCGCCGCGGTCGCCGCAATCCACCCCTTTTATGCGAGCGCGATTCGCGAGTTTGAAACGGCAGGCCGTAGCGTGGTCGGCTCGGCGCCTGTAGGGCAGGACGGGACGGCTGAATGGCTCGAAGCGGTAGGCGCGGCGTGCGGCGTCGGCCGGACCAAGATTGAGGCGGCCAAGAACCAAATCCTGCCGGTTATAGCCGGCGCTTTGGAGAACGCGCCGATCGATGGGCGCGTAACACTTTCCGGATACGAGGGATCGGAACTTCTGGTCGCACGGTTGCTCGTCGAAAGCGGCGCCGACGTCCGGTATGTCGGGACCGCCTGCCCCAGTACAAGCTGGTCCGACCCGGATCGAGAGTGGCTCGAAACCAGGGGGGTCCATCTCCAGTTCCGCGCTTCGCTCGAACAGGATCTCGCCGCCATGGCAGCGTTCGAGCCCGACCTGGCGATCGGCACCACGCCGGTCGTACAAAAGGCGAAGGCGAAGGCGACCCCGGCGCTCTACTTTACGAATTTGATTTCGGCGCGGCCCCTGATGGGTCCGGCAGGAGCCGGCTCCCTGGCGCAGGTCGTCAATGGGGCCATTGCCGGCAAAGCGAAATTCGAAGCGATGTGCACCTTCTTCGAGGGCGTGGGCGAAGGCGACACGGCCGGTATCTGGCGCGGCGTGCCGCCGAAACCGTCGGCGTCCAAACACGCAAGAATTCCGGAGGCGGACGTCAAGTCCGCCGCGGTCGAGGGAGCGGTCGGATGCTGATCCAGGATCACGATCGCGCCGGCGGCTACTGGGGGTCGGTGTATGTCTTCACCGCGATAAAGGGCCTGCAGGTCATCATCGACGGCCCCGTCGGATGCGAAAACCTTCCTGTAACCTCGGTGCTACACTATACGGACGCGCTTCCGCCCCATGAATTGCCGATATGCGTGACCGGACTTGCCGAGGAGGAACTCGGGCAGACCGGCACGGAAGGCGCAATGAAGCGGGCGCACCAGACGCTCGATCCGGCGCTGCCGGCCGTCGTGGTTACGGGATCGATTGCCGAAATGATCGGCGGTGGCGTAACCCCGGAAGGCACCAATATTCAACGGTTCCTGCCCCGCACCATCGACGAGGATCAGTGGCAGAGCGCGGACCGAGCGCTCAACTGGCTCTGGGCGGAGTATGGCGTCAAGCGCGGACGCATGCCGACCGCGAAGAAACGCGCCCCCGATGCGATGCCGCGGGTGAACATCATCGGGCCGGCCTACGGCATGTTCAACATGCCGTCCGACCTGGCGGAAATCCAGCGGCTGATCGAGGGAATCGGCGCCGAAATCAATTTGGTCTTTCCGCTGGGCAGCCATTTGGCCGATACGCCACGCCTCGTCGACGCCGATGTCAATGTCTGCCTGTACCGCGAGTATGGCCGCTTGCTCTGCGAAGCCCTAGGCAAGCCTTATCTTCAGGCGCCGATCGGGCTGCACTCGACAACGGCGTTTCTTCGCAAGCTCGGCGAGCTGCTTGATCTCGATCCCGAGCCGTTCATCGAGAACGAGAAGCACTCGACGATCAAACCGTTATGGGATCTCTGGCGCTCGGTGACCCAGGATTTCTTCGCCACGGCAACATTCGGCATCGTGGCGAACGAGACCTATGCGCGTGGGGTTCGCCTGTTTCTGGAAGAGGATATGGGCCTTCCGTGCCGTTTCGCCGTTTCGCGCTGCGCCGGGGCCAAGCCGGACAATGACGCGGTTCGATCGGCCATTTGCGAGCAGATGCCGCTCGTGCTGTTCGGCAGCTACAACGAGCGCATGTATCTCAGCGAAATCGGCGGCCGCGCGGTCTTCATACCGGCATCCTTTCCGGGCGCTGCGATCCGGCGGCACACCGGTACTCCGTTCATGGGCTATTCCGGCGCGACCTACCTGATCCAGGAAGTCTGCAACGCCCTGTTCGACGCGCTGTTTCACATCCTGCCGCTCTCGACCGACCTGGATGCGGTCGATGGCACGCTGTCCCGTTTGCACCAGGAATTGCCTTGGGACGACGATGCCCATGCGGAACTACAAAGGATCGTCGAGCTGGAGCCCGTGCTGGTCCGAATCTCGGCCGCCAAGAAACTTCGCGACACGGCGGAGCGGCACGCCCGACAGCATGCCGAAGCGCGCATTACCCTCGAGAACTTCCGACGCAGCCGAACCGACACGGCGCAGGAGGCGGCATGATTTTGCCGACTTCGCATCGTCGGTTCGTCCGTTCCGGCATTCAGCGTCAGTGCGTCGGCGCGCCTTCGGGCGCGACATTGGAATGTTCGTCCTATTCGTTTCGGACGAATTGTCGGTTTCGGCCTGCGGGCCGGAACGAATCGCGCCGCGGCACGTCTGCCCGGCAACAGCCCTGAAGGTCAAACGGACTGGAGGAACCTCTACTATGGCTCAAAGAGAAGATAGTGGCTCCCTATCGGGACTCACTGAAGGCGAAGCGCAGGAATTCCACAGAATTTTTGTGTCGAGCTTCATCATCTTCACGGTCATCGCCATCATTGCCCACATACTGGCCTGGGTATGGCGTCCGTGGTTTCCAGGGGTGGAAGGCTACTCGGCAATCCCGGCTGACAGCGTCTCAAGCGCACAGTTTGTCGTGTCGCAACTCCATGCCTTCGCCACTTACATCTAACAGGAGGATCGAAAATGTGGCGCTTATGGTTGATGTTCGATCCGCGGCGGATGCTCGTCGGGTTGTTCATATTCCTGTTCGTTCTCGCACTGCTCATTCACTTCATTCTGCTGGGAACCGACAGGTTCAACTGGATCGAAGGCCCGCGGAAAACGGAGGCGAGTTCTTCGCTTTACCAGCCCGAATCTTTGCAACCGAAGCGGGTATTTCTCTAGCCATTTCTCTACCGGTCGGGACGGTTGCGTGCCAAAAGTGAGCACAATCGTTCTGACCGGTCAGGCAACAGAAGGTGCTCGAGGCGCCTGAATACCGGAGAGGTTCGAGATGGCATTGCTCAGCTTCGAACGGAAATATCGGATTCGCGGAGGAACGCTGATCGGCGGCGACCTGTTCGACTTTTGGGTCGGCCCATTTTATGTGGGCTTCTTCGGCGTCACGACCATCATCTTTGCGTCGCTGGGAACCGCGCTGATTGTCTACGGAGCGGCGATCGGACCGACATGGAATATCTGGAAAATAAGCATCGATCCGCCGGACATCAAGTACGGTCTCGGCTTTGCACCTCTCAAAGAAGGCGGTTTATGGCAAATCATCACGGCGTGCGCCATCGGCGCCTTCGTCTCTTGGGCGTTGCGCCAGGTGGAGATCGCCCGGAAACTGGGTATGGGATATCACATACCTTTTGCATTCAGCTTCGCCATTCTCGCTTACGTTACTCTTGTCGTTATTCGTCCGGTCTTGCTGGGCGCCTGGGCGCACGCGTTCCCCTATGGGATATTCAGCCATTTGGACTGGGTTTCCGTGATCGGCTATCAGTATGGAAATTTCCACTACAACCCGGCCCATATGGTCGCGATTACGTTCTTCTTTACCACATGTCTGGCTCTTGCCCTGCATGGAGCCCTGGTTCTTTCATCGACTAATCCGGGCAAGAATGAGAAAGTGAAGACGCCGGAACACGAAGATACGTTTTTCAAGGATTTGATCGGCTATTCGATTGGCACCTTGGGAATTCACCGCTTGGGACTGTTTCTGGCTCTCAACGCAGGATTCTGGAGCGCAATTTGCATCGTGATCAGCGGACCGTTCTGGACGGAACCTTGGGTCGACTGGTGGAACTACTGGCGCGAACTGCCGATCTGGGAGTAGGTAAGGGGAGCCAATAGAATGGCGGCATACCAGAACATCTTTACGCAAGTCCAGGTAAGGGGTCCGATTGAGGCGGGCGTCAAGCTTCCCCGCGGAAACTCGCCGCGAACCGGTAAGGGCATATTTTCGTACTGGCTGGGCAAGGTCGGCAATGCCCAAATCGGCCCGATCTATCTCGGCCATGCCGGTGTCGCGTCGCTTCTGTTCGGGTTCATTGCGATCGAGATTATCGGCCTCAACATGTGGGCTTCGGTCGACTGGGACGTTTTCAAGTTTATCGGCTTGCTGCCTTGGCTAACACTGGATCCGCCGGCCGAAGAGTACGGCTTGAGTTTCCCGCCGCTGGCGGAAGGCGGCTGGTGGCTCATGGCCGGCTTTTTCCTCACCATGTCGATCATTCTGTGGTGGATCAGAACCTATCGCCGGGCCGTCGAGCTCGGCATGGGGACGCATGTCGCCTGGGCCTTCGCGTCCGCCATCTGGTTATATCTAGTTCTCGGCTTCATACGCCCGTTGTTAATGGGCAAATGGAGCGAAGCGGTTCCGTTCGGTGTTTTTACGCACCTGGATTGGACAAATACATTTTCGTTGACCTACGGAAACCTGTTCTACAATCCGTTTCACGCTCTCTCCATCGTATTTCTTTATGGCGCGGCCCTGCTGTTCGCCATGCACGGCGCTACTATCCTGGCCGTCAGCCGGTTCGGCGGAGAACGGGAAATCGAACAAATTACCGACCGGGGTACGGCTGCCGAACGGGCCGCCTTATTCTGGCGTTGGACGATGGGATTCAACGCAACGATGGAATCGATCCATCGATGGGCCTGGTGGTTTGCGGTCCTTTGCCCTCTGACCGGCGGCATCGGAATTATCCTGACCGGAACGGTTGTGGACAACTGGTACGAATGGGCAATCCAGCACGGGTTCGCACCGGAGGAGCGCGAATTCCCGAGCTCGACCGATAATCCGCTGTTCGGCCAATAATGATCGCCAGTCCTTGCCATACTCGACGTAAGGTCGCACGAGACGTATATTCCCATGGCACTCGGGCGACCGATCAGGCAGCACTGGTTTCGTCGAGTATGGCTCTTTTTTTCTACCGTCTATGCTTGCGGATCGGCTGAAGGACGCGACCCGGCGCGTCCATGCAAAGGCCGAACGATCCGGCATCGTCAGCCGAATTCTGCGCGGCCAGGCGGATCCCTTCGCGTATGCGGTCTATCTGAGGAATTTGCACGCCGTATATTCCGCCCTCGAAAGGGCGTTGGACAGGCAGCGGCGCGACCCGGCAATCGCCTGCGTTCGAGAAACGAGATTGTATCGTCGCGGACCTGCCGGCGCCGATCTCGTCTGCTTCGCCGGACCGTCATGGCGGGATTCCCTTCCGATATTGGCATCCGCCCGACGCTACATCGATCAGATCGACTATGCGGAGCGATGTTCCAGTGCCATCGTGGCACATGCCTACACGCGGTATCTCGGCGACGTAAACGGCGGACGCATCATTCGCAGACTTCTGCAAGAGAAAGCCGGTATAACGGACGAAGCGCTACAATTCTACAGCTATCCGAAAATTGCGGATGTCCCGGCTTTCGCCAGGGAGTACCGAACTCGTATTGATCTCGCGGGTACAAGCGGGGTGGTTGACGTCCTCGCGGTCGAAGAGGCGGTCGTAGCATTCAGACTCAATATTGCTCTTTCAGAAGAAGTCGATTCGATTTCAAGAGAATGTTTACAGATTGGATCGTCTTCTTTCCGTCATTTGTCATCCCGTGCGTGCCAAATTGCATGTTCGAGCAGTTCGGCAGATCGCTCTGCCGACCGGCGAATATGATCCAACCGCTCAGGGATTCTCGCAACATCGACATCGTCAGTGATTTCGAGTGCGGCCAGTTGGGCGTTGCTGATTATCGTAGTCAACAAATTCCGGTAAAGAATTGAAGACGACACTCCGAATTCAAGATTGGATAATCTCTGATCGGCACCAACAGTTTTCTGGAATTCACGGCGCGCTGATTCTGCCTTTCTGCTGTGCGTTAGATTCGTGAAATGAAACACATAGCCAAGCAACCTGTCGCCGACAAAGACCGTATCCGCCCGAACCACTACGGGAGTAAAGTTACCATCTAGGCTCTTGATGGTCGCTTCGCCGACCCAACGGCGCCTGTACTTTATCAAGCCATTGAGTTTTTTCTGAACATACTCGCTTTCGTCGAACAGTCTCTCCAAGTCTTTTATCGAAAGAAATTTACCGGGACTCGCGCCTGCCAGGCGCAGAAATGAATCGTTTGTTTGAATGATTTTTCCTTGATCGTTTGCAACAACGATTGGCTGGAAGGAATCGGCGAGCTGTATTGAGACTGTCTTGAGTTGATCTTGCGCCAACAGCATCTGGACTGCGCGGAACTGGACGATCACGTCGGAAACCGACGCGGCGATCAACTTGGCGGCAGTCAGGTGTTTGTTCGTCCAGCTATCGGACGTCCCTTCGACAAGCTGGTGCCATTTTGCGAAGGAACGGCGCGGCGACAAATCGTTCGGAGAATCTCCGAATTCGACCGGCTTCAACGGATTACCGCCCCAAGTCACGGTTTGCACCCGTTCCGGGCGCAGCCACATAAGGTACTCGCCCTTGTTGTCGGATATCGGCGTCGCAAGCAGGCCGCTGGCTATCGCGGTGAGATTTGCAAACTCGGCCCGATCCCTGCTGAGCGAGGAAGTTGCGAATACATCCTGTCGTGGCCGTTCGTCCAGCCAGTCTCCGAGGCGCTTTATTTCCTGGGTGCTGGGAACATCGCCAATCGTCAAGACGTTGTCTTCATACAGGAGTGCAGCGCCCGACGCATCCAGCGGCTTGAGCAGAGAGCTGCTGGTACCGAACAAGGCCGACCGCCAATCTCCTTCCCGTGAGACAGCCTCGGCGAGACGTTGTTCAAGGTGGCGGACAGACAGCAGCGCTTCTGCCTGATCGAAGCCCTGCAATGCCGCTATTCTGGTGCTGACCGATTCTGCGATCAGTGCACAAACCGTCCGCATCTCATAGGATACATTCCGCGGGCTGTAATTGTGGCAGGCGACCAACCCCCACAACTCACCGTCAACGATGACAGAGATTACCAATGTGCTAGCGACACCCATATTTTTCAGATACTGGATGTGAATCGGCGACATGCTTCGCAGCACGCACAACGACATGTCGAGCTGGTCACCCGTAATCGGCCAAACTTGCGGTACTATGCGGACTGGCTCATAGTTTACGTCAGCCAGAACACGAACCCGGTTTAACAGATAGAGTCGCCGGGCAATTTGTGGAATATCCGATGCCGGATACCAGTTGCCTTCGAAAGATTCCAGATCGGGTTCTTTCCGTTCCGTATATACCTCGCCATGTCCTTCGTCGTCGAAACGATAAACCATGACACGATCGAACTCGGTAATTTCCTTGTAAATTTCCGCAACGTCGTTACACAAATCCCGAAGCGACGAAGCGACTTGAATTTGCCGCAGAAATCGCTCCAGTTCTTCCGTTGCGTCGAAGCACTCGAAAACCGGCTCGAATTCGACGACAAACACGCTGTCTTTTGGCCGATGAACAGTGGCATCGAAGCTCTCTGCCTTCTCGCCGACAGTGCAGCGAAATGCGGAAGATACAGGATTGAGCACTTTTTTCAGGTGCGGCTCGATGCGCTCGAACAGATTGCCCGGCAGATCCTTTATGCGCCGTCCGGCCGTATTGCCTGGAATGCCCAGAAAGGCGCCAGCGTTTTCGCTGGCCATGACGACGTTATCGTCGGATTCGTCGACGACAATCAAAGCGCCGTGAGGCTGAATCGAACCGGCAAGATGAATCTGCTCTTTTTCGCAGTTCGACAGATCCGCTTCGCCGAATGCAGGATCGACTCGGTCGGCCGCGTCCATAGCCCGGTGTCCGTCCAGCCTACAGTCCGTCAGGTTTGACCGACCGCATAGCCCTCGTCGACTTCGGAGCCGCCGTTTCCAGACCGTAGCGCCCCAGCTTGAAATAAAGGCTCTGACGGCTTATGCCCAGCAGTTCGGCAGCGGCAGAGCGATTTCCCTGGGTGAGGTTCAGCGCGGTACTGATGTAGCGCTGTTCCAATTGTCCCACGGCATCGTCGACCAGTTCCCGCATCGTGCGCCGGCCTATCGCGTCGACATTCCTTCCGGCCGAAATGGCTGCACCAGACGGGCTCTCTGCTTCAAGCAGGCGCTGTCCGACGTCGCGTATCATGAGGGCAACCTGTTCGGGGTCCTCGTTCCTGTCGCCGGCGGCTGAGATTTCGACATCGCGCGAAGCGCCGTGCTGGCCGTGAATCTGGGTCGGGAACAGCCCGACGACCCGATGCGCCCGGACATGTTCCAGCAGAATCCGCACATCGGCGCCAGGACGACCCAGCCAGGTGCGAATATCGGCGCCGATCAATCCCGCGGCGGAACCTGCCTGGATCATTTCCAGAAAAGCGCCGTTTGCCCGGAGGATCCGTCCGTCGGTTCCGATGACCACAAAGCCGTCGGGCAAACGCTCCACAAGGCCGTCCACGAACCGGTCGGGCTCAGCGTTGAGCGACTCGGATCGATTACCGGCTTCGACGATGCGCGTGAGGTACATCGGACCGGCTTCGGCCGTCATCAACGTCGCCTTTATCATCCAGCGCGTACCGGCCGTATCGGCGCGGATAAGTACGGCGGGCGCCTGGCCGTGTTCGCTGGCCCGCTGAAACATGGTGCGAACCGCGTCTCGTTCGGCGAACGGTATTCTTTCGAGGAAGGATTCGCCGGTACCTGCAAGGCCCAGCAGGTTCCGCGCAGCCGGATTGATCTCCATGATCTCGAAGTCCAGGGTCCGGATCAGGACGACGGCTTCTCCCGACGCGTCGAACAACATCCGGTACCGCGTTTCGATGTGCCGGAGCTTCCAGTATTCCCGCTCCATGGCCCGCTGCGCAGTCATGAGGCGGGATTGCAGTTCGACCACGGTCTGTAGACTCTTGCCGACGGCGATCAGGCCGGCGGTGCCCTGAACGTCGATAGCGGTGAATTCGAAGGGAAGCTCGGTTCCTTCGGAGAAAACCTGCGTGACCTGCCGAAACGGCGCGTAGCCGTTGCGACGCGCTTCGTCGATCATGCGTTCGACCTTGCCGCCGCTGTCCGCAAGCACAGTGTCTGTCCAGGGACGGCCGATCCAGCCCTCAGCACTCCGGTTGCCAAGCGACGCCGACAACTCGACATCTTCTATGACGCCATTCGCGTCCAACCGCAGCGTTATGTCTGGGACCGTTACATTCATTGGACGACTCAAAATTCCCTTCTGATCGAAACAGGTGGTCTGATCGCATGCAGCGGGCGGCCGTCGTACGATCGTCGGTACATGCGACTGGTCTCCATCGCCAATGCACCGACACGGGTCTGCAATCGCATCATTTACCAACTAAGGCGGAACAGCCGCGATCACTGTCCAGTTCCGTGGCGAGCCCGGAAGTAACTGTCAAGTAGTTTTTACTTTCCCGATGACAATCCATGCGTCCAATTGGCTGCAAAATTGGTGCGATACCGGCGCCGTCAATCTCGCGGCTCAGGCGGCCCTCGGAAGTTCCATACGGTTCCAGACCGCCGACAGAGAAGCGGCCAGGCGGTCTATGTCCGAATCTGTGTGAATCGGCGAAGGCGTGATCCGCAGCCGCTCCGTGCCGCGCGGCACAGTCGGGAAATTGATCGGCTGGACATAGATGCCATAATCGTCGAGAAGATCGTCCGACATTTTCTTGCAAAGCACTGGATCGCCGACCAGGACCGGTACAATATGGCTGGGATTGTCCATATGGACGATCCCGCACTCCGAGAAATGCTGGCGGACCTTGGCGACCGCAAGCCGGTGGCGTTCCCTTTCGGCCTGGCTGACCTTGAGATGACGGATGCTGGTAACCGCCGCTGCGGCTACGGACGGCGGCAGCGCCGTCGTGAAAATGAACGCCGAGGCATAGCTGCGGACAAAGTCGACGATTTCAGCAGAAGCGGCGATATACCCGCCCAGACAACCGAAGGCCTTTGCGAGCGTTCCTTCGATGACGTCGATGCGGCTCATCTGGCCTTCCTGCTCCGCGACGCCGCCGCCGCGCGGTCCGTAAAGACCCACTGCATGCACTTCGTCGAGATAGGTCAGCGCACCATATTTCTCGGCGAGATCGCAATACTGCGCGATGGGCGCGACGTCTCCGTCCATGGAATACACCGATTCGAAGGCGATCAGTTTCGGCCTGGACGGGTCAGCCTTTGCTAGTAGCCTTTCGAGGTCGTTCGCGTCGTTATGCCGGAATATGCGTTTTTCGGCCCGCGAATGGCGGATCCCCTCGATCATCGAGGCATGGTTCAGCTCGTCGGAATACACGATGCATCCCGGCAGACTGGCGGCAAGGGTGCTGAGCGCCGCGAGGTTGGCTACATATCCCGAAGTGAAGACCAGGGCTGATTCCTTGCCATGGAGATCGCAGAGTTCCGTCTCCAGCAAGACATGGAAATGGTTGTTTCCGGAAATGTTGCGCGTGCCGCCGGCGCCGGCGCCGCAACGGTCGATCGCGTCGTGCATCGCTTTCAGAACGGCGGGATGCTGACCCATCCCGAGATAGTCGTTCGAACACCACACCGTCACTTCGCTTGAGACTCCGTTCATGCGCCGCGTCGCTTTGGGAAAATGCCCTGCGTGCCGCTCGATATTTGCGAAGACGCGATACCGGCCTTCCTGGTGCAGGTTGTCTATCTGCTGCCGAAAGAACTGGCTGTAGTTCACGGGTACATCCTCCGAGTCGATTCGTTTCTCTACTGTCTCTGGGCCGGGCCTTCCCGAGCCGTGACCCGGAGCGGATTTCGAGCGCAGGTTCCGCGCGAACGCAAACCCCAACTCCAGATTTCCGCGACCGGAACCGGCAGGACAAAGAAGCAGTGTTCCAACGCGGCCAGTCCGAGGAGACTTGCTAGGAGGATTGCCGAGACCGTTGCAAATCCTCCTGCTTCCGGCACAAGGGAGGCGCCGACCAGCAGCACGGTGACGACGACAGAGCCTCCGACCGACACTGGCAAGAGCGCGTTCATCGAACGGCGGCGGAAATAGCTCTTCAGATAGGACAGGCGCGGCGCCAGGAATTCGTCGGGTATATTCGGCACGCCCAGGAACAAGTTCAGCTTCGCGCTCAGGCGCATCCACCAGAGAACCATGAACGTCCACATGCCGGTCTGATTGGGCTCATTCCAGGTCAATACGAGGACGACAGCGGCCGTCGCCAGAATGGCCAGCTCATGATAGAGGATCGTCATCAGCGCTTCGAGAAACCGGCGCCATCCCGCCAATCCCGGACGCGCCGGATCGACATTCGGGCCCGTGATCGTCCCAGTCAGGAAAGCGACCTCGTGCCACCCCCAAATGGCAACGCTGCATCCGAACGCGAGATAGGCGGCGGAGAGCGATGTATTCTGGGCGCTTGTTGCCAAGCCGTAGCAAGCGGCGATTGCAACGACCGTCGCAATAGCGAGAGTCGTCCGATGGGTCCGGCGCGGCAACCCGACAAGGTAGAGGATGGCGCCGGTGCCGAACCACCAGACCGTCACGGCGAACAGCAAGGGTAGGCCGTATTCGAGCATGTTCTCGTTTCCGTGGCCTCGCCGGTAGGGCTACCAGGCAGGCGCAATGCGCACTTGCGCCGGCAGTTCGTTGCGCTTCGTCGGCAGGAGGTACAACCGGAGGAAGGTTGCCCCACCTGCCAGCATCAGCACGGCGCGTTTCAGATGGCCGAGCGGTCCGCGGCGCTGCCTGGCGACCGCTCCGGCTTCCGATATCCGCCGGAGCCGTTCCAGGCCGGCCCGGAACGCGGGATGGTCGATGTCCAGAGTCAACGGGAAGATCTGCTCCGAGCAGGCAGAGGTGATGCGGAAGACCGCGTAGTCGTATTCGGTCGGATCGAGACCCAGCGCGCGATGCAGTTTCGGACGCTTGTGGTCCCGCACATACATCGTCGCGTAGACGGCAAGCAGAAAGAAGCGGATCCAGAGCTTGTTATAACCCATCGTCAAATGCGGACTTGCCCGCATCAGAAGGGCGAACGCCTCGCCGTGGCGGAACTCGTCGTTACACCACCGTTCGAAATACTCATAGATCGGATGGAAGCGCTTTTCCGGATGCCGCTCGAGCTGGCGAAAGATCGTAATGTACCGGGCGTAACCGATCTTCTCCGACAGGTAGGTCGCGTAGAAGATAAATTTGGGTTTGAAATGCTTGTATTTCTTTTCCCGGCTGAGGCGCGAGAGGTCGACTCCCATGTCGAAGCCCTTGAGCGCCCGATTGATGAAATTGGCGTGCCGGGATTCGTCCCGGGCCATATAGCCCATCAGTTTCGCGATCTCCGGATTGTCGACGTTCTTCTTGATGTTGGCGTATAGAATGCAACCGGAGAACTCCGAGGTGATCGAACTGATCAGAAAGTCGACGAACTCCTGCCGCACCTCCTCGGGAATGCTCTCCAGGCTTCTTTCGAAATCCGGTCCCGGATCGAAATGGTCGACGTTCGAATCGCGCTCGAACTCTGCCATCAGCTCGTCCCACTCGTTTCGGATGGACGACACATCCAGCCGGTCCATCGCCGCGTAATCGGTCTTGTAGAATTGCGGGTCGAGGATTGCGTGCTGCTTGGCGCGCTCGGTCGACGCTTCGCTGGCCCGGGCTTTCGTCGCAGTTGTCATGATCCGTACTCCGCGGTTGAGCCTATCGGCGTTCCGATTTCGCGAATGTCGTCGAACGCTGTACCGTTTCCGCCGCGTCGAGCAGCGCGCCGAAAGTCTTGGCGTTCGTGAGCCCGAAGGCGTTCAGGTAGATCGATTTCCCGGTCTCGGGGTCGTCGACGAAGAAGCGTTGGTCGACGGTGCGGGCGATCCGGAACGGGGGCGTACGATCCCGACCGAGCTTCAGCCGGGCATGCGCCATGCTTCGCATGACCGTTCGGATAAAGCCGAAAGATCCGGGAAACAGGGTCGCAATCGTCTGGCCGCTGCTCGCCTCGACGACTGCAACGCGGCCGGCGGCGCGGTCCTCGAAGTGCAGGAGCGCCTGAACCGCGATCGGGGTTGTCCCGATCGTGGCAACCTTCTGCTTGCCGCCGACCATTGGCGCCAAGAAGGCTATGACGATGGAGAGTGCCGCCATGCCGAACATCGCCCGCAGGGTCCAGCGGGGCACCGGCTTTTGCGCGCCGTGATCGTCGCACATGATCTTCCCTCCTATGCCGCAACCGGTCTGGGTCCGACAGCTCCTTCGGCGCCCTCGCCGGCGTTGTCGTGCGGAGTAGCGAAGCCGGACCGGGGTGTTGTCCGCTTCGCCGGCTCCGCGGCTGCCGTGAGGTGCTCGGCGAGCAGTTCGGCGATCGTTGCAGCATCGGGCACGCAGCGGAGCATCGGTTCCGGCTGCCGCCAGCGCCAAGGCCGCGCGTGCGGCCAGAGGACGAGATGGCCGATTCGCTGCGCCCCCGACAGCGTCACCGGGATATCGCCCATCCCGTCGGCGTAGAGGCGCAGTTCCGCCGCAGTTATCGCCTTGAACGGCAGATTGATCGTCATCGGCAGTGCGATGCCGAAACGGACGACGATGCGTTTATCTGTAATGGTGTAGACCGTCGTCCGCTCGATCAGCCAGGCAATCGATGCCAGCAATCCGAAAGCGACAAGCGCAAGGGCGATGAGACTGGATGTCGTTGCGACGGTTTCCTTCGTTCCGGCGCCGCTATCCAGCGACGACGCTACGCGCCAGGCAACCAGAACCGCAAAATATGCGAGCAAAAGAGGAAACCTGAACAAACGGCGGCACAGCGTCTTCCAGGCAGGGGCGCACTGCCACAGCAGGCGCTCGCCCGGCGGCAGCCGCTCGGGCAAACCTCTCACCGGCTCGTAATCGGTGCGCCTGTTCATATCAGGGCCTCGCGTCGATTCGGGCTGCTGAACAGCAGGCCGCCACCGTAGTAAGCGCTGACCTTCTCTTCCTCGAGCCGCGTGATTTGGTCGCCGGATTTCAGGACAGGTGCATCTTCGAATTGCCCGCCGGCGATGGCGTTGACCTCGGCGCGATTGTGCCGACCGTCGATTCGCACGAAAGGCATCGGTACAAGTACGGACCGGCCGTTAGGCGTTTCGATTTCAAGATACCGAATCAGCGATTCCATACGGTCGACCCAGAGATCCCTGACCGTTCCCCCGGCGATCCGGTCGGCGCCGTAGACCGTCATTCCCATCGGATCGGGGTCGCGCGTGACGACGGAAAACCCGTCCAGTTTGCTGATCGGAAGGATGCGCGGCCGGCCTTCCAGGTCTTCGTCCGGAACGTCGCGCCGCAACGCGTATGCGCCCGGGCCGATCCCCCCTTTCATGGGGTCGCCCGACGGTTCGAGCGGAGCGCCGGGCCAGGCAGCGACCGGCTTGCCCGGGACATCGAAGCTGTCCCTTTCTTCGCGTGGCGCCTCATGGGTCGTTCCATCGGGCAGATGGAATGTCTTCGCGGGAGGAATCCAGATCACGCCGGGATTCTCTATCGCGCCGGTACGATCGTCCTCCAGTGGATATCCTTCGCGCCGGTCTTCGCGGCGGAGGTAAAAGATCAGCGCCGCAAAAAAGAGCCAAAAGACATAGAGAGAGATCAATGCCAGATCGATATTGCCGATTACGGTCATCGCAGTCTCACTTTCTTCGACCGCTTCAGCCCGGCATCTGGGCCAGGCCAATACGGCCCGCCGGGAGCCTCGATTGCGGGGCGGCGTATCGGACCAGCGGGCCGATCGCCACCAGCGTCGCGAACAACAGTACAATTTCGAGGAGATAGTTCGCTGCGTATCCGGTCGACGGATGCTGCAGCGCCGAGCCGAGGCTGCCGGAACTCGCGAGAGCCGAAACGAAGTCTCGAAACGCCCCGCCGAACGCGATTGCAACGCCGGCTGAGGTGGCCTGAACCGCGCCCCACGCGCCGACGACGAGGCCGCTGTGCCGGCTGCCTGCAATCGCCATCGCCGCGATCAGCGTGCCGACGGCGAACATGCCGCTGCCCAGACCGATCAGGACGGTGCCGAACCGGAACGTGAGCACGGATTGAAGCGGCGCCGACATGATGACGGCACCAAATGCGACGACGCCGACCAATGCGCCGACAGCAGCGGTTCGGCACGGGTCTCCTCCGCGTTTGAGCGCACGTGCCGCCAGCGCGAAACCGAGCAGGGCGCCTCCGGCCAGAAGGGCGGTAAGAGCCGTCGTCGCACCTACGGAAAGGCCCAGAACCTGGCCGCCATAGGGCTCCAGCAGAATATCCTGCATGCTGAAGGCGGCAGTTCCCAAACCGACCGCGAGCAGCAAGCGATGGACGGAGGACTGCGTGCTGATTTTCCGCCACAGTTCGCCGATCGGCGGCCGTTCACGCTTCGGATCGGTCCTGGCCGAATCGCGTGCCTCCTGCTTCCAGAGGGCAATCGTGTTGAAGGCGATGGTAATCAGCGCGGCGGCCTGAATCACCTGGATCAAGCTCTTCTGACTGAAATCTTCGAGCAGCGCGCCGAACAGGAGCGCGCTGATCATCATGCCGGCGAGCAGCATGACGTAGAGCAGCGCAACGACCCGAGGGCGCACACGCGGCGCGGCGAGATCGGTCGCAAGCGCCAGACCGGCGGTTTGGGTCGTGTGCAATCCGACGCCCACTAACAGGAAAGCGACCGCGGCGGACAGCGGGCCCAGAAATGCCGGTCCATGCCCATCGCCCGACAGCACGAGCAGGGCGAACGGCATTATCGCAAGGCCGCCGAACTGCAACAGGGAGCCGAACCAGATATACGGGACCCGCCGCCATCCCAGCAGCGACCGGTGCTGATCCGACCTGTAACCGATAAGGACTCGAAGCGGTGCGAAGACGACCGGCAGCGCGAC
>JAJEBT010000176.1 GCA_022822405.1 Alphaproteobacteria bacterium | reverse complement strand
CGAGGTCGGCCTGGGCGGCGAAGTCCGCGGGCACGTTGCCGTCGACGTCGATCCCGATCTGGCCCGCGATGAACATCGTCTTGGCCGATTCCGGGACCTCGATCGCGTGCGCGTAGGCGCCGATCGGCGGGTGGATGGTTTCGGGATACATCGCGCGGTTCTGCATGGCGGCCTCCCTCCGGCTCACGGGTTTCTCCGATCTGCCGATTATAACCTCCCGGACGGGCGGGCCGAGATTGACTTGGAGCGCCACGATGACGAATAATCGCCGCTCACAGGTGAGAATCCGCGCGAACGGAAGGAGCCCCCAATGTTCCTCAAGAACTGCTGGTATGTGGCCGCGGAGCCGCACGAGATCACGCGTGAGCCATTCGGACGCACGATCTGCAACGAGAAGATCGTTTTCTGGCGTACCGAGGACGGCGACCCGGTGGCGTTCGAGGATCGCTGCTGCCATCGCCGCATGCCGCTCAGAAAGGGTAGCGTGCAGGGCAATATCCTGTCGTGCCACTATCACGGACTCCAGTTCGACGTCACCGGCAAATGCGTCCACGTGCCGGGCCAGACGACGATCCCGCCCGGCGCGCAGGTGCGCGCCTATCCCGCGGTTCAGAAATACAACTGGATCTGGATCTGGATGGGCGATCCCGCCCTCGCCGACGAGGACCGGATCGTGCCCTATCCGTGGAAGACCGCGGACGACTGGGGCGACAAGGGAACCTATTTCTACGTCAAGTCCGACTACCGCCTGATCATCGACAACCTGCTCGACCTCTCCCATCTCGGCTTCGTGCACCGCTCGACCATCGGCAATGTCGCGGTTGCCGAGGCGGCGAGGGTCCGCACCCTCAAGGACGATGATTCGGTCACTGTCGCGCGCTGGACCGTCGGCAAGAACCCGGCGCCGACCTACCAGAAGATGGGCGGCTGGACAGAGGACGACATCGTCGACCGCTGGCAGATTATCGAGTTCCGGATGCCGGGCGCCGTGCGGCTGTTCACCGGCGCCGCGCCCGACGCCGCCGAGGGCCAAGAGTTCGGGTTCACCGAGATCGACCGCGACGTGCCGAAGGGCGGGTTCGGCTTCCACAACCTCAACTTCGTCACCCCGGAGACCGCGACCACGACCCACTACTTCTGGTCGAACGCCTACCAGATCGACGGCAAGCCAATCACCCCGGAAATGACCGAGCTGCAGTACAAGCAGATCTTCACAGCCTTCCACCAGGACTGGGAGGTCTTCAACAAGCAGCAGGAAAACTGGGACGACAGGCCGACCATCGACACCATCCAGGACGCGGGCTCGATCGCCGCGCGGGCGATGATCGACCGCGAGGTCGCCGCCGAACGGGAAACGCTGGCGATCGCCGCCGAGTAGCGATCCGTCCGGGTTCACGGACAGACGGTGGGCTTCGTGCCCACCGTCTTTTTTGTGGCCGCGGGTCCGAATCCGGGCGCCGGCGGTGTCGAGGCAGGGACCGAGCCGGAAGGCCCGTCAGGTCAGGCGCCGAATTCCAGGTCGGCCGGCGAGATCAACACCCCGAACTGGACGCACCAGATCACCACGCTGGAATATTTCGCCAGATCGACACCTGCGGGGATCGGATATTTCTGGCTGCCCTTGAAGGCGCGCAGCTTGCCGAGATCGATGAACATCGTTTCTTTGACGGCAGCGGAATCGCGGATTTTCTCGCGCGGCACAAGATAGACGTGAAACGCCGGCCCGGGCCCGACCTCAAAATCGTCTTCGAGAAAGACCAGGGTCTCGCGCACCGTGACCCGGCCCTTTCCGTAATGGATGGGGTCGTTGGGATCGGCGTGAATGAACGTTCCGCGGGCGACGACCGCGGTCTGATCCTCCGGCGCCAGGGTTTCCATCGCCGGTGGCGGCGGGAACACATAGGGGAAGACAAAGAAGCCGACGACCACGCCGAACGCTGTTCCGAAGACGCCGCCGAGCAGGAATATCCAGACAAATCGCCGCATGGTCACCTCTCGCAATGAATTGGTCGGCCCTTGGCCGCTGCCGACCAGCGCAGGAGCGCGCCGCTTCAGGCGCCGCTCCCGTTTCCTCGCAGGCCGCTCATACCGCTGTCCTCTTCCCGAGGCCGGGACGGTACATCGCGGCCGACCCTTTCCCCGACCTCACCGCTAAGTGTAACCCACCCCCTTTCCGGCGCATAGCTCCGCTCGGCCATCGCCGGCGCGGTCGCGGTTCCGGGTACAGAAGCGCCGGCCGCGAGGAAGGCCGGCAGCGCGATGTCCGAGGCCGGCTCTGCCGATGGGCAGTGCCGCAGCAGCCTGGACCGTCCGCGGCCTGGGAACTCGCAGGCGGCAACCCGGTACGCACAACCAGCCTGCAGAATATGGAAGCCTCATGCGCCATGGCCGGAACGGTCTGGGTAGCGCACGACGCAAACTGGTCGAACAGGCGGGAATGACCTTGATACCCGGGCTCAGTCTTGACTGGCCGCGCCTTCGATGATATATATTATTGCCATATCTTTTATGGAGACTTCCATGTCCAAAACGGCCAAGCTTTTCTGGTCGGGCCGCTCTCAGGCAGTGCGGCTGCCCAAGGAATTCCGGATGGAAGGTGCCGAAGTCCGCATCCGCAGGCAGGGCGCGGCAGTGATTCTCGAACCCGTTGCATCGGATTGGGCTTGGCTTGACGCCATTGCCGGCGAATTCTCCGGTGATTTCTTCGCCACGGGGCGCAACCAGCCGGGACTTCCCTCGCGAACGGAACTCGACAGCGTTTTTAACTGATGCGCTACCTGTTCGACACCAATGCCTGCATCGCTCTGCTCAATGACTCATCGCCGCCGCTGCGGGCGCGCCTGCGCCGCCTAGCTCCCGCCGATATAGGATTGCCCGCCCCGGTCGCCTACGAACTCTATTACGGCGCCTACAAGAGCCGGTATGCGGATCACAATCTCGGGCTGCTGGATCGGCTGGAATTCGAGATCGTGCCATTCGACGCCGGGGACGCGCGCGCAGCCGGAGCGGTGCGCAGCGAACTCGAAGCGGCGGGCCTTCCGATTGGCCCTTACGACCTGCTGATTGCCGGGCAGGCCCGCGCCCGGAATTTGATACTGGTCACCGCCAACAGCCGAGAGTTCGAACGCGTCGAGGGGCTCGTTTGCGAAGACTGGACGCTTTCCGCCGCAGGCCCGTGACCCCGCTACCGGCCCGACCGGACAGTAGCCGCCGACCACCTCCCCCAGTTCGATTTCCATCTTCCGACACCGCAAGCCACTGGCAATTGCAGTTGACAGTGGCCAGCGGGCGCGTCCTGCCACAGCTTCGGGACAGTGCGAGGTGCTCTTTGGCGCTGGCGGCGCTCATGGAGCGAGAGAGCCGAGTGACCCTCCGCAATCTTTTCACGAGGCCGCCGTCCCGGCGGCGATGACACGGCGATAAAGGGGCACGGCGACTAGAGGCAGGACATAGATCGGAAACTGCCCGACCACGAAATACACCAGAAGATCGTACGACGCGCTCTCGGACACGGCCGCAAAGACCAGCGCGACATTCGTGTTGCCGGTCACCAGCGCTACGGTGACGGCCGTTTTCCTCCCCATACGCCAGAAGGCAGCAGCCGCGGCGACCTGAAGCGCGATGTTGGTGAGGAAGGTCGCCGCCGTCGTGACCGACGTGTGGGCGGGGTTCGCTGCGGCATAACCCGGAAGACCCGACATCAGCGACACGGCAACGCCGACCATGCCGATGACGAGGATGCCGTCGATCCGCGAGCTGTGCGCCTCGACCACCCTCCTGGTGACGGCCAGGCTTCTCGCGATGGCGGCAATGACGAAGCTCGCGGCAACAATCCGCCCGAGCCGCCACATCAGCTCGACAACCGTCACGTCGAGCTCGATGCCGAGGAGCCACAGCGCAAGCGGCGGCAGGGTGAGAGGCACCAGCGCGTAGGACGCCACGGTGACGATCAATGCGAGCGCGGCATCCAGCCCGAACAGGATGCAGAGCGCCGGCGCCGACATGATCGGGGTGGTCAGGGCATGAAACACGATGCCCGCGCCGAGCGCGTCCGAAGGACCGGCTGCCTCGACGAGCGCCCACAAGAGCAGTGGCGCCACGATCATCGAGAACAGGAACACCGACACTGCTAGCCACGGCCTGCGGAGGTAGGCGAACAGGCGCGCCGGCTCTATGCGCATCATCGACAATGACAGGTTCATGACGATCATCGCTTCGAGCCACGGCTCCAGCGCTTGCGCGAGCGGCTGCCAGGCGATGCCCAGAAACACGCCGCCTGCCAGGAACCAGGTCGCCCGGCGACCGATCATGTCGAGTGTGCCCAGAACCATCAGACTGGTCCGCCGGCGGCGATGATGCGCCGGTACACCGGCAGGGCGAACACGGGCAGGAAATACATCGGCACCTGTCCCAGCACGAAATACGCGATCAGCTCCGGCGAAGCCTTGTCCGCGAGCGTGACCATGACCAGCCCGAGATTTGTGTTGCCGGCCACCAGGCCGATGGTCAGCGCCTCACGCCGGCCGAGCCGCAGGAACGCCAGGGTACCCAGGGCCTGGCAGCCGATATTGGCCGCAAACGCTGCCGCCAGCGTCAGCAGCACGTAGTCCGCCCGCTCGAACGCGAAGTCCTGCAGGCCGGCCATGATGCCGACGCAGAACACCACCATGACAAGGGCGCCGATACCGTCGATTGCGTGGGCATAGGCGATCTGCCGGCGCCGGCCGAGAATCCATTTCCGGACGACGAAAGCGAGCGCCGCCGGGATCGCGATCATCGCGAACAGGCGCACCGAGAGCTCGAGGAACCCGACGCCGAGATCGAGCCCGACGAGCCAGAGCGAGAGGGCGGGAAGCGTCAGCGGCGTCACGGCGTAGGTCGCGACCATGACGGCTACCGCCAGCGCGGCGTCGAGTTCAAGGATGATGGCGATGGCGATGGCCGAACTGATCATCGGCGCGGCGGCCATGAGTATCAGCCCCTGCTCGAGGCCCTCCGGCACACCAGCCGGCCGCAGAAGCCCCCACATCAGGAGCGGCGCCGCGACCATGGTGGCGACGACGACGACTGCCAGCATCGCGGGACGGCGGGCGTAGCCCTTCAGGCGCTCGACGTCGAGCCGGATCATGGCGATGGTGAGAAGGCCAAGCATCGCGAAGACGATCGCCGGCCTGAAGAAATCAGCAGCAGCCGGCAGCGCGAAACCGATCACCAGCCCCCCGGCCATGAACCAGGCGGCGCGGCGGGCGATGGCCTCGAGGCCGCGTCGGATCAATAGGGCGTCCCGTCGAAATGACGGAATCTGCGGGTGCCGTCGGCCGATTTTTCCATCACCATGTCGGCATCGGGATAGTGCACGTCCTCTCCCGCGGAGCGGTTGCCGACCTCGAGATAGCGCACCGGCGATGCCGAGCGGTTCTCGAGCCGATGGCCGTTCCCGTCGCCGGCCGGGAAGCACGCGCACATTCCAGGGCCGAGGAGTTGCTCGCCGTCGTCGGTCACCAGCGTCGGGGCGCCGGCAACGATGTAGATGAACTCGTCCTCGGCAGTGTGCCAGTGGCGCAGCGCCGACACCGCGCCCGGCGCAAGCTCGGTGAGGTTCACGCCGAACTTGGTAAGGCCGCGAGCGTCGCCCAGCGCGCGCCTCGCACGGCCGTCCAGCACACGGTCATGGGGCGGCGGGTAGGGGTTTCGCGCCTGCGCCTCGATCTCCATCGGGTCGAAGGCCGGGCCGGCGCCGGAGTCCTTGCTCATTGTCTCGCCTGTCTCGCTCTGTCGCCGGGCCACGGGCAAGCCGGAACCGGGTTCACGCGCGCGCCGGCATCGCGTTCTTGTAGCGCAGCCAGTACTCGTCGACGGCGGCAAGACTCTCGGGCGCCATCTCATATGCCGGCGGCGGATCCTCGGTCCAGTTGCCGTTGCGGTCCTCACCGCGGAGGCGGATCCCGAGCGCGCCGTCGAAATGAACCTGCCTGACATCGGCCGACACCAGATGAATCGCGAAGCCGATGCGGGCGTAGTCGGCGCGGTTCGGCTCGGAGGAATGAACCGTCATGTTGTGGTGAATCGACATCTGCCCGGGCTCGAGGGGCATCTCCGTCGCCGTCGACTCGTCGATCTCGTGTATCGTCTGGCCGCGCGCCAGCAGGTTCTCGGCATCGTGGGTTTCATCGTGGGGCAGGACCGTTGCAGCCGCGTGCGAGCCGGGAATGAACCTCATGCAGCCGCTCTCCGTGTCGGAGCGGGTGAACGCGATCCATGCGGTGATCGATTCAGGCGGCTCGAGACCGTAATAGGTCGTGTCCTGGTGCCATGAGACGAAACGCGGGTCGTGCGCCTTCTTGGTGAAGAACGACGACCCCCAGCACACGATGTCCGGGCCCAGGAGATCCTCGACCACGTCCGCGAGGCGCGGATGGCGGATCAGGTCCCAGAGCCACGGGAACGGCAGGTGAGCCTTGATGCGGAAGCGGTCCTGGACCTCGCCGTCGATCGAGTCTTCGAGCGCCTTGAAGCGCTTCGCGTATTCGCCGGCCTCCTCCGGAGTCAACAGGTCTATGGGCCAGATCGCGCCGTCGCGGCGCCAGCATTCGACCTGTTCGTCAGTCAGTACGTTCGGCATTCTAGCCTCCCTCGGCCCTGATCTCGGCCTTTCCTACTCCGGATTTGTATTCGCCGTAGGTCGCGTCGAGCGCGGCCAGGCACGCGGGGTCGAAATCCTCGCGCGGCTCCGGATCCTCACGCCAGTGGCCGTGGGCGTCCGTGCCCCGGACCAGCGTCGCCGTCGCGTTCTCGAGCTTCGTCTGGCGAATGCGGGGCGCGATGTAGTGGATTGAAAGCCCGATCCGCGGTTCTGCGGCGCCGTTGGGTCCGGATCCGTGGACGACGGATTCGTGATGGATCGAGAACTCGCCGGGCCGGAGCTCGACGTCGATCGCCGCCGCCTCGTCGACACCGTGGATCGTCTGGCCGCGCATCAGCAGATTGTCCCCGTCATAGGTCTCGTCGTGCTCCAATATGCCGCTGCGATGGGTTCCGGGAATGAACTTCATGCAGCCGGAGCGGACGTTCGAATCCGTGAACGCATACCAGGCCGTCGCAGTCTCCGGTTCCGACAGGCCGTAATAGGTCGAATCCTGGTGCCAGGACACGAACCGGCGGTCGTTGGCGTGCTTGGTGAAGAACGACGACCCCCAGCAGATGATGTCGGGGCCGATCAGATCCTCGACGGCATCGAGGATGGCGGGGTTGCGGATGATGTCCCACATCCACGGAAACGGCAGATGCGCCTTGATCTTGTAGCGGCTCTGCGGCTCGGCGCCGGTCGCCTCCTCAAGTGCCCGGTAGCGCCGATAGTTGGCGGCGGCCTCCTCGGGACCGTGGGCACGAAACGGAAACACGCACCCGTCCTCGCGGTAGGAGGCGATCTCACGGTCGGAGAGCAGCTTTCCCATGGCGGGTCTAGGCCGGCGGGCCGTTTCCGATAACCGTGGTGCGGCGCATGAGCCGGCGTTCGGTTCCCGGAAAATCACGGCGGGCATGCATCGAGCAGCGATTGTCCCACAGCAGCAGATCGCCGACTGCCCATTCATGCTCGTAGACGAACTCGGAGCGCTCCGCGTGGTCGAACAGCGCCGCGAGCAGGGGGCTGGCCTCCTCCTGGTCCATGCCGACCACGCCCTCGGTCATGAGGCGGTTGACATAGACCGCCTTGCGGCCGGTGTCGTCATGGGTGCGGAAGACCGGGTGTTCGGCCTCGGAGAATGCCGGCGTGCCCTCGTTGTCTCCCTTGCGCAGGGTCCCGTAATTGTAGTGGTGGAAGGCGAGCCTCCCCTCGAGCGGCTCGCGGATCTCGTCGGGCAGCGTCTCGTAGGCGGTGTAACCGTTCGCAAACAGCGTGTTGCCGCCGTATGACGGAATCTCGACGGCATAGAGCAGTGTCGCCTTGTGCGGCTCCCGGGCGTGGATCATGTCGTGATGGAACATCATCTCGCCATCCGGCAGGTTGCCGATCGGCTTGCCGTTCTCGCGCACGTTGGAGATCAGCATCATTCCCGGCGGCAGGTCATTGTGGCCGCTGGTGCGGTACTTCTTCGGCCGCGCGAGATTGCCGACCTCGCCGAACCATCCGGTCACCTCCACCTGGCGTTCCGGGGTAAGTTCCTGGCCGCGGAACAGCAGGATCACGCTGTCCAGCCATATCCGGTTGATCTCGGCGATCACCTCCGCATCATGGTCCTGCTGGAGATCGATGTCGCAGATCTCCGCGCCGATATTGGGCGCGAGCTTCCTGACCGTGAGTGCCATTCCCGTTCTCCCTCGGCCTCCGCTATTCGTGCAGTGCCTGGCCCTTTATGACGCACCGCCGCAGCATGCGGATCTCGCCGGCCGGAAAATCCGTCCGCGCATGGCACGAGGACCAGTTGTCCCACATGAGCAGGTCGCCGACCTGCCACCTGTGGGTGTAGATGAGACTGGAATTCTCGGTGAAGCGGAACAGCTCCGCAAGCAGTTCCCGGCTCTCTGTCTCGGCCATGTCCTCGATGCGGGCCGTTATCAGCGGGTTGACATAGAGCGCGCGACGTCCGGTGAGCGGATGCGAGATCGTCACCGGCTGCACGTGGTGCTTGTATTTCGCGATATCGCCGGAGATGTCGACCTGCTCGCGCATCGCGTAATCATAGATCTGCAGCGCGCGGCGACCCCTGATCCGGTCGCGGACGCCCTCCGGCAGCGCCTCGTAGGCACGGTACATGTTGGCGAACAGCGTGTCGCCCCCGGTCGAGGGCAGCTGCATCGCGTAGAGAAAGGTACCCCTTGACGGTGCCGGGTCGTAGCACATGTCGTGGTGGAACCACATCTCGCCGTCGGGGAGCGAGCCGACATACCTGCCGTTCCTCTTGACGTTGGAGACCATCATCACCGCATCGTTGTAATCGACGCCCTCGGGCCGCCGCTCGGGAGGCCGCGAGCGCGCCGCGATCTCCCCGAATCGCGATGCGAAGGCAATCTGCCGGTCTTCGGCGAGCTCCTGGCCGCGAAACAGCAGTACGATGTGATCTTCCCAGGCCCTGCCGATGGCCGCAACCGTCGCCTCGTCCAGCGGGCGGGACAGGTCGACACCCCGGATCTCGGCTCCCAGCGCGTCGGAAAGAGGAACGACTTCCATACCGTCGTGACCTTGTCTCCAGCCGCTCCGTGCCGGCGCCCCGCGTCTCCGTCAACGGGTCGGCGGCGCTTTTGCCGTTCCGGAACAGGCCCTATGATGGTTCGTTCACCGGAGTATACAGCCAAGCGCGCGGCCGGAAAATCCCGGATTCCCGACAGGGCCGTGCCGCAACCCGCATGCAGGCCATGGCATCCCTCAGCACCCCGAGACTGCGCAACACGCTCAGGAAGCTCCGCGCGTCGATCGCCGAACCGGTCGCGCCCGAAGATGCCGAGGCGATGGCCCAGGATCTGCTCGACTTCCTCGCGGTGCAGGCCGGGATCAAGCCCGTCCAGATGCTTGCCCGGGACCACGGCGGCGCCTACTGGAACGCGGCAATCGTCGACATGGCCGAACGGTATGGCTTCGCGATCATCGAGGGTCCGCAATGGCGGGTCGGAAGCTATGACCAGTTTCCGGACTGGCTCCGCGAACATGTCCACGACACCTTGTCGAATACGCGTCACCGGTATGTCTGCCGCGATCGCAGGACTGCGAGAGAGGTTTCGGAACTGTGCGGATCCGGCGTCGCCGCCGTCGAGCAGGAAGCGCGGCTGCTCAACTATCCCCGGTGCTGCGTCGAGCGCCACCATGAGCGCTCGGTGCAGTATTTCGAGGTATTTCTCACCAACCTGCGGCGCCATGCCCAAAACGACGAGGCGGCAGCCAGGCTTCTCGCCGAGGGCTACACGATCTCCGACCTGACGCCCGACGAGGCGAAAGCGGTACGGGAACTGGTCGCGGGCGCTCCCGCACCGTTCACGAGCTTTCAGGCCTGCGAGGGCTGCATGGCGGCCGGCAGCGGATCACCGGCCCAGTTCAAGGTGAGGGAGGGGCTGCAACTCGCCAGGGCCGTGGACGAGCAACTCCTTGAAACCCTCTGCCCGGCGGGCTGGCTCGACGAGGTGCGGCGGAGACGCTGAAGGTTCTGCCGGCAACCCGCATACGGCGTACGGCTGTTGCGACGCCGTGGAGCAGACTGCGGGCAGGCAACGGCGGTTCCTAGGCGGCTTCCTTGGCCGTCTCCGGCGAGAGGCCGGCCCGCTCGAGTACGCCGTCGAGGCGTTGTTCCAGTTCCGGGGTGGCAGGGACCATGGGCAACCGGTGCTCGTTTTCCGGAATCGTTCCGAGCTTCTTCATCATGTACTTGATGGCTATCGGATTGGTGTCGTAGAAGACCGCCTGGTTGATCTCGAACAGTTCGTAATGCAGCTTCCGCGCCTTCTTGAGGTCGCCCGCCCACACCGCTTCGCACATCCGCACCAGTTTCTTCGGCTGAAGATTGCCGACCGCGTTCATCAGGCCGCAGGCCCCCACCGCCATCAGCGGATAGCTGAGGTCTTCAAGGCCGACGAAGATACGGAAATCCGCGCCGAGCGCGTCGAGACATGTGGTGGCGAAGCCCAGATCGTCGACGGCATGCTTCATGCCGACGAAGTTCGGGCAGGCCGTCGAGACCTGCTGCAGCGTATCGAGCGTGACCGACACGGCAGCGCGCCCGGGAATGTGATAGATCATCCAGGGCAACGCTGTCCGGCTGCCGAGCGCCTTGTAATACTCGACAAGACCACGCTGCGGCGGGCGCGAATAGTAGGGCGTGACGATCAGCAGGGCGTCAGCGCCCGCCTTCTCGGCATGGGCGGTCAGCGCCTGGGTTTCGGCCAGCGACTGCGATCCCGTGGCAACAACCACCGGCAGGCGCCCGGAGCATGCCTCTATCGCGACATCGACGACGCGATTGCGTTCGTCCACTGTCAGCGAGGACGGCTCGGATGTGGTGCCGTTGACGAGAATGCCGTGCGAACCGCTGTCGACCTGGTATTCGACCAGCCCGGCATAGGCGTCGTAATCGATATCACCGTTCCTGAACGGCGTGATCAGGGGCGGAATCGACCCCCTGAGAAACTCTTTCGGCAATTTCATCATGGCGGCAGCCTCCTCGTCGGTACTGCTGGAGAACTCAAGGCGCTACGGGTCCCGCCCCGCATCGCCGCAAGCAACGATCTTTACCCCGATCGATACGGTGCGTCCAGACTGGACGAAGCTCCGCGATCCGCGGACAGCGTGACGGCTTGGCCGATCCGGCCGCCCGGATAGGACGCAAGCCGGGCGCAGCAACCTGATGAACCGGCGAGGCGTCGCGAACGCCTGGCGCCATGAAGGCATCTCCGCCTTTCGCGCCGTCACTCCTGGATCATGCGCGGAGCGCTCGCCCCCCTGTACACGACGGGCAGCGGCAACGGATCCGAGATGCTGGAATCCTCGTGCAAACTGATCACGCTGCGGCCCGTGCCGCAGTCTCCGAAGTCATCGCAGGTCAGCACGCCGATGAGGCCCTGAAAGTCGGCGATGGCATCCAGCGCATCGCGGAGCGCCGCGCGGTCAATGGAAAGCGTCCCTCCATCGCGGACCGCAACCTGCTTGATCGCCGAAAGCAATAGCGTCGTGGCGTCATAGCCGTGCGCCCAATAGGCGGATGTCGGCGGCCCGCCGAAGGTGGCCTCCAACGCGGCCAACACCTTCGCGGCGCTCCTGCCCGTCGCCTGGTTGATGTTCCCGCTCTCTCCCGGATCCGGGCCCGTGAAGTAGAGTCCTTCGCTCTCGGGCAGAGCAAGAAGCGCCGTCGTCAACGTGGCGGCGCCGCCGATCACCTTTACGCCTTCCAGCGCCTTGAGCCTGGCCGCCTGGCTGATCAGGGACATGGTCTCCTTCGGAAAGAGCGGGAAGAACATGCCGTCGGGTTTGATGGCAGCCAACCCGGCGAGAATCGCCGACATGTCGGTCTGGCCTTTCGCTATCCGGGCGATGACCGGAACGGCGCCGCCAAATCTGCGAAAGGCGCCAGCAAACGCTTCAGCGAGGGTGCTGGAATATGGGTCGCCGTCGTGGACCGTGGCCATCCTGCGCAACCCGAGCTCTTCGAAGCTGAACCTGGCGACAACGCTCGCCAGTTTGAGGTCGTTGTTCGACACACGGTAGTAGCCCTCGTGGTGGTCTGGACCGGCGTTGCCGGCGAGGTCGGAGGTGAGCCGGGGCGAAGTGTTGGACGGCGAGATCATCGAGAGACCGGCCGCGCTGAGAATCGGCGAAGCCCCCACTGCTGCCCCGGAGCAGAGCGTCCCGATGACGCCGACGACCCTCGCATCTGCAGCGACGGCCTCGGCCGCCGCGCGTCCACCTTCAGCCGAACACTTCTCGTCGAGCGTCCGGACTGAGACCGGGTGTCCATGAACGGGGCCGAAATCCCCGACCGCCAGGCCGATGGCAATTTCGATGACAGGCGAGATGCCCGCCACAACCGACCCGGAAAGCAGCGCGCGAAGTTCTATCGGCTCGCCGCGCTTGATCTCGACCTTGCCGAGCAGTCCCGCGGCGGAACCGCTGCCGCAAGCGAGGGCAACGGAGAACGCGATCGCGAGAGCGGAGTTCCGTCCGACGGAAAGCGCGTTGGACATCGGTCCTTTCCCGCTCGCCCGTCGGGGTTTCCCGGCAACAGGGCAGCGACAGGTGCGCCGATCAACTGACGATGAACCGACCATTACCGCACCGCAGCATCACCCTTCGTTGAAGCAGAGAGGGGCGTTGGCGGAATTCGTCCACACTCGTCTTGCCGCGGAGAGATGTTGGCGACGACATGGGCGCGTTTGGCAGGGTTGGAAACGTGAAGCGCTGGCGAGGTCATGCATCCGCATCACACGCCGGACATCAGAACATTGACCGCGCGTGTGATCGCGTCGTCCTGAGGCGCTACATTGCCCACGCGCCGGATGCGGCCACGGCGCACAGCGGCGATGAGCCGCGTGGCGAGCACAAACGGCTCCCCTTCATGTTCGATTGTGGGATTAAGGTGCAGCACTGCGGGGTAGTCACGCAGCAGGGGGATCACGACCACAGCGGGGTCGGGCGGCAGAAGCTCGCTTTCGACGACCACCATGAGCACCCCTGCATGCTCGGCGACGTCGAAGCGGTTCAGGCTGTCCATGTGGATTTTCCAGGCGCAGCGACGATGTCAGCGAGCGGATGGCCGTTTGCATCGTGCCAGGCAGCTTGCGCGGCAAACGCATCGGCGTTGTCCTTGAGCCATCGTTGCTTGCGGGCTTCCGCAACGGAGCGCTGCAGGGCCGCACCTGCCACAGCCGATATATTCAGGCCAAGGTCTTTGGCTTCATCCAGGAGCGCGGCGTCGAGCGTCAGAGATGTCTTCCGCTTTGCTCGTGATGACACGGTCTGCCCTCCGTTATAATACCGCTAAAATATACCGCTTTTCGGAAATCACAAAACGTTCTATGGCAGCACGGATCGGCGATCCTTCTCTCCGCCGTCGACAGCGCCAGCGGGTCCTGTCGGTTCCGAACCTGCTGCAGGTCAGATGCCAGCGCCCGGATTTTGCGCCGCAATGTCTTCGCTTCCGGACAGTGGTCCAGACCCGGAATGGCCTTCTCCCCAGGAGCCTCTTGGTGCAGCGCCTCGGGATTGCGAACCTGGACCATGAACAGGAAGGCGAGCAGAACAAGCACGCCCGTCAGACCATGGTAGCCCGTTGGCACCGACAGGAACGCGTATGCCCGATCAAGCAATCCTTCCTTGAGAAGCATCGTCACCATCGGCATGGACACTGAGCGCGACCTTGCTGACGTCAATTCCTGCGACTATCGTGGTCACGCTCCCCTGCTCCTCTCCTTGCGATGATTCGGGTATCACCCGTGCATGCATCCAGGATCCAAGGGAACCAGAGGGGGACGGGCCGCCCAGGCTCACTTACGGCCCCGAGGCCAAGGCAGCCACGGACCGACCTGTCTCCGCGGGGCTTGGCCCCGTGTCCTCCCTTCTGATGTGTGTGACACAGGAGGGGGGAGTTCCATGCAATTGTACTCCTCGCGCAGTTCGTCGGGGCTCCAGTTATCCACAGAGTTGAGCCGCTACTGCAACTGTGAACAAGGTTAAACTCTTTGGGCTAGGGAGAGCATACAAGGGGCTGGTTGGAATCCGGTGGCTGCCGGGCACCGCCCGGCAACGGAGGATCGTTTCGATGGCAGATGCAACACAGACGATGCCCGGCGCGGCAACGCCCGACGATCTATTCCGGCGTTTCGCCGAACTCGGGATCGAGGCCGCCACCCACGGCCATGCGCCGGTTTTCACCGTCGAGGAGAACCGCGAGCTCCGCGGACAGCTTCCCGGGGCGCACTGCAAGACACTGCTTCTCAAGGACAAGAAGGCCGCCCTGTGGCTGGTCGTCTGCGACGAGAGCAGGCGCCTCGACATGAAGGCGCTGGCGGACGTGATCGGATCGGCACGACTGAGTTTCGCCCGGCCCGACCGGGTCAGGGAGCATCTCGGCATCGAACCCGGCGCCGTTACGCCGTTCGCGCTGATCAACGATGCCGAGGCCGCCATCAATGTCGTGCTGGACGCCAGCGTCATGGCCGAGGAACTCGCCAACTTCCATCCGCTGGTCAACGACCGGACGACGGCGATCCGGACGACGGACCTCTCCCGGTTCATCGAAGGCTGCGGACATACGCCGCGTGTGGTCGATCTCGCCGATGCGACGGTTGCCGCACCTCCGGAAAGCGGCGAATGAAGCCACCCGTGGGACTTGCCAGGAACGCGGCAAGACGCCATCTTGAACGGCAGGGCGCGCGCGGCCGCCCGCAGCACGGAGTCTGAAGCATGGAACCTCTTATCGGCGAGGGCGCGGGCGGCGAAGGCGCCGATCTCATCAAGGACGTCACCGTAGAGTCCTTCCGGACCGACGTGCTGGAAGCCTCGATGGAGGTGCCGGTAATCGTCGATTTCTGGGCCACCTGGTGCGGACCCTGCAAGCAGCTCACGCCGGTGCTCGAGAAGGCAGTGGTCGAAGCCAAGGGCGCGGTGCGGCTGGCCAAGGTCGATATCGACGCCAACCAGACCATAGCTGCCCAGCTCGGCATCCAGTCGGTGCCGACCGTCTTCGGGTTCTTTCGCGGCCAGCCGGTCGACGCGTTCCAGGGCGCGCTTCCCGAGAGCGAGGTCAAGGCCTTCGTCAAGAAACTCTGCGAGGCGTCCGGAACCGATGTGCAGGATCCCGTCGCCGACGCGATCGACCAAGCGCGGGAACGGCTTGCAGACGAGGACTACGGCGTGGCTGCGGAGATCTTCCGCCAGGTCGTCCAGCACGCACCCGACAATATGGATGCCCGGGCCGGCCTTGCGAGGGCGCTCGCAGCGCAGGGCGAAACCGATCAGGCCGAGGAGATACTCGGCGGGATTCCCGAGGATCAAGCCGGCCATCCGGACGTGGCAGCGGCGCGGGCGGCCGTGGACCTCGCACGCCAGAGCGAGTCCGTCGGCGACCTCGCTGCACTGGAAGCCGCCGCCGCCGCCGCCCCGCGCGAGCCGCAGGCGCGCTTCGACCTGGCGATCGGCCTGTTCGCCGCCGGACGGCGGAGCGAAGCCATAGACCACCTCGTTGAGGTTCTCAGGATCGACCGCAACTGGCAGGACGGCGCCGCGCGCGAGCAGCTGATCCAGTTCTTCGATGCGATGGGGCCGACTGACGAGGAGACGGTGGCCGGGCGCCGGAAGATGTCCTCGGTGCTGTTCTCATGACCGCGAATTGTTTCCGTGCCCCGCGCGTTTGATCCCGCCTTCGAGGATCTGCCGCCGGAGATTCCGGTCTTTCCCCTTACCGGCGTGCTGCTTCTGCCCGGCGCCACCCTGCCGCTGAACATATTCGAACCGCGCTATCTGAACATGACGGACGCCGCGCTTGCGGGTTCGCGGATGATCGGCATGATTCAGCCGAGCGGCCCCAACACCGGGGACAATCCGGAACTCTACAGGACCGGCTGCGCCGGCCGCATCGTCGCGTTCAGCGAAACCGACGACGGCCGCTATCTGATCACGCTGCATGGCGTGATCCGGTTCGACCTCGCCGAGGAACTGCCGCTTCGCGACGGTTTTCGTGTCGTCAGGCCGGACTGGACGCCTTATCGCCACGATATCGGTGAGGAGGAGACCGACGGCATCGACCGCGACCGCATTCTTCAGTCCCTGCATGCGTATTTCACTCAGAACAAGGTGGATGCGAACTGGCAGGCCATCAAGGAGGCGCCGCTCGGACGCCTTGTCAACTCGCTGGCCATGATGATACCGTTCCAGCCCAGCGAGAAGCAGGCCTTCCTCGAGGCCAAGGCGCTGGCGGATCGCGCCGATATTCTCACCACTCTCCTCGAGATGGCCCTGGCGAGCAACGAGGACTACGAGAAGCAGAAGAAGAACTGACCTTCCGCAGCCTCGGGCACCGCGCCCCGGTACGCAGCCGCGGAGCGGAGGGGAGATCCGGAGACAGCAGCACGATGACACGGGATACCGCGGCCATAGACCCCAGACTTCTCGAGATCCTCGTCTGTCCGCTGACCAAGGGACCTCTCGTCTATGACGAGGCGGCGCAGGAGTTGATCAGCCGACAGGCGGGCCTCGCCTACCCCGTGCGCGACGGCATTCCGATCATGCTGATCGACGAGGCGCGCCAGCTCGACGACCCCGACGCGGGCTAGGCGGCGGGACGAAGCCCGTTGGCTGGCGAAGCGGTGCCGCGCCCGACCGAGATCAAGGTCCGCCGCGCGGAGAAGACCCTGAACATCACCTTCGACGACGGCACGTCATGCGACCTGCCCGCTGAATTCCTGCGCGTCGAGAGCCCCTCGGCGGAGGTTCAGGGGCACGGACCCGGACAGAAGACCCTGGTCGCCGGCCGCCGCCATGTCGGCATTGCAGCCGTCGAGCCAGTGGGCAACTACGCGATCCGGATCATCTTCGACGACCTGCATGACACCGGCATCTATTCGTGGCGGTATCTCCACCGGTTGTGCCGGCAGCAGGAGACGCTGTGGCAGCAATATCTCGCCGCGCTGGAGGCTGCGGGGCTGAGCCGGGACCCCTGACTCCGGGCTGCACCTCCATCTGGTTCCCGATGGCCTGATCCGGTATAACGATGGCCGGGCTGCAGCGACCCAAGCCACCGCACGGTGCCATCGCCATGAATACAGCCATCGCCGAGCGGCCCCGCTCCGACGCGTCCCGTCCCTTCGAGATTGTCTCGGACTTCAGGCCTGCGGGCGACCAGCCGCAGGCGATTACGGCACTCCTTGACGGCGTCACTGCCGGCGAACGGGACCAGGTACTGCTCGGGGTGACAGGTTCGGGCAAGACCTTCACGATGGCTCATGTCATCGAGCAGCACGCGCGACCCACGCTCATTCTGGCGCACAACAAGACCCTTGCCGCCCAGCTTTATGGAGAGATGAAGACGTTCTTCCCCTACAACGCCGTCGAATATTTCGTTTCGTATTACGACTACTATCAGCCGGAAGCCTACGTACCCCGGTCAGACACCTACATCGAGAAGGATGCCTCGATCAACGAGCAGATCGATCGCATGCGTCATTCCGCCACCCGTGCGCTGCTCGAACGGGACGACGTGATCATCGTCGCAAGCGTGTCCTGCATCTTCGGCATCGGATCGCTCGAGACCTACCAGGCAATGACGATTCCCCTGCATCCGGGACAGACCATCGAGATGGGCGACCTGACGAGGGAGTTCGTCGCCCTGCAGTACCGGCGCAATGACACGAACTTCATCCGCGGCACCTTCCGCGTGCGCGGCGATACGGTCGAGATCTTTCCTGCCCACTACGAAGACAGGGCCTGGCGCCTTTCCTTCTTCGGCAATGAGATCGAAGCGATCAGCGAATTCGATCCGCTGACGGGCGAGCGTATCGCCGCGCTTCAGGAAATCGTGGTCTATGCCAACAGCCATTACGTGACGCCGCGGCCGACAATCCGCCAGGCGATTCAGCACATCCGCAACGAGCTGAAGGAGCGGCTGGAATGGTTCGAGACCGAGGGCAAGTTGCTCGAGGCACAGCGGCTGCGCGAGCGCACGCAGTTCGATCTCGAGATGTTGGAGACCACCGATCACTGCACCGGGATCGAGAACTATTCGCGCTACCTGACCGGCCGGGGGGCCGGAGAACCCCCGCCCACCCTGTTCGAATATCTTCCCGACAACGCGCTCCTGATCGTGGACGAGAGCCACGTCACGATCCCCCAGGTCGGGGGGATGTTCCGGGGCGACTTCAACCGCAAGTCGACGCTCGCCGAGTTCGGCTTCCGGCTCCCCTCATGCGTCGACAACAGACCCCTCAAGTTCGAGGAATGGGACACGATGCGTCCGCAGACAATCTATGTCTCGGCAACGCCGGGCCCGTGGGAGTTGGAACAGGCCGGCGGAACCTTCGTCGAGCAGGTCATCCGCCCGACCGGGCTGATCGATCCGATCTGCATAGTTCGTCCGGTCGCCAACCAGGTCGACGATCTGTTGCGGGAATGCCGGATCTGCGCCGAGGCCGGGCAGCGGGTCCTGGTCACGACCCTGACCAAGCGCATGGCGGAACACCTGACGGAATACATGCACGAAGCCGGGCTGCGGGTCCGCTATCTGCACTCCGATATCGACACGCTGGAGCGCATCGAGATCATCCGCGATCTGCGGCTGGGCGCTTTCGACATCCTGGTCGGCATCAACCTGTTGCGCGAGGGACTCGACATTCCCGAGTGCGCGCTCGTCGCCATCCTCGACGCGGACAAGGAGGGTTTTCTGCGCTCGCGGACGTCCCTGATCCAGACAATCGGACGCGCCGCCCGCAATGTCGACGGCCGAGTCATACTCTATGCCGACATCGAGACGGAGTCGCTCCGCTACGCGATCGAGGAGACCGACCGCCGTCGCAACAAGCAGGAAGCTTACAACGCCGCGCAGGGAATCACCCCGGAAAGCGTGAAGAAGAGCATCGCGGACGTCCTCGAGAGCGTCTACGCCCAGGATTCGTTTACGGTCGGAACGGACGACGAGACTCCGCACATGATCGGGCACAATATCGAGAGCCACATCGCGAACCTCGAGGAACGGATGAGGGAAGCCGCCGCCAATCTCGAATTCGAGGAGGCGGCACGGCTTCGCGACGAACTCCGTCGCATCGAGAATGTCGAGCTCGGCATCCCGATGGGGCCGCGCCGTCTGCAGGCACGCATGGATGCTGCCGCCAGGCGTCACCGCAAGTCGAAGGGCCGAAAGCGGCACTGATCAAGGGGGCGCCCGAGGCGGAACCCGCAGGCCGGCGGCGGAACCGGTATCTGGCCTCGCCGCCCCGCAATTGCCATACGACAGCTTTCACCAATGCACTTCTGACATACAAGAGAACCGAATCGAGCCATGCGCGGCCTCCCTAAACAGATCATGGACCATGCTTCGGCCCTGCCCGAAGCCACGCCGATCTGCCCGGGCACCCTCCTTCACCTTGGTGATCCCGATGCTGACCCTGCACTACGCAATGCTGAAGAGAAAGCTGATCTGTTCCGGGGTGACGGGCGGCAGGCGGCTGGTGGTGCTGGTGGCCAGAAGCAGGCAGCCGCCATCGCGGTGCGCAACGCCTCGAGACGCCGGCGCCGGTCGCGGCTGGACGAGTGGCTGGCCGGAGCAACGGATAGAGCCGAAGCCGTGGTGGCCGGATGTGCGTCGTGTCCATAGAAGACGTCATGTACGAGATATTCGGGCCGCTGTCGCAAGGCGCTCCGGGAAACGATGCTTCGACGCTGCGCGCTCTGGATGCGGTGCCGCGCCGGGATACCCTTCGACACGTGCTCGACCTGGGTGCAGGCCACGGACGGACGGCCTTCGCCCTGGCGCAGGCGCTTCCGGACGCCCGCATTACAGCGGTCGAGATCCATGAGCCCTTCGTCGAGCGGATCGCCGAACGCGCCCGCAAGTCAGGCCACGCGAACCGCGTCCATGCGATGTGCGGGGACATGGCGAAGATCGATGTTGCCGCGGGGAGTGTCGACCTGATCTGGGCCGAAGGCTCAATCTACGCCGTGGGCATGGAGCGAGCGCTTGTCATGTGGCGCCCCTGGCTTCGACCGGGCGGTTGCCTGGCGTTCAGCGACTTCGTTCGGTGGACCGGCGACCTTTCGAAAGAAGCCCGCGCGTTCTGGGCGGTCGAATATCCGGACATGAGGTCCGAAGCGGAGATCCGTTCGCGCGCGGAAGCCGCCGGCTACCGGGTTGTCTGCAGCTTCCGGATGCCGAGGGACGCGCACGAGGCGTACTACGTCCCGCTGGAGGCGCGCATGGCCGAGCTTGCGGGGAGCGCCGACACGGACGTGCTGAAAGTGCACGAGGGCATTCGAAAGGAAATCGACATCGTCCGACGCTACTGCGACGAGGCGGGCTACACGTTCTTCGTTCTT
>JAJEBT010000059.1 GCA_022822405.1 Alphaproteobacteria bacterium | reverse complement strand
CCTTAATCCCCGATCCGTGATTCATTGGCTCACAGCATCCGCCAATCGGCTGCGGAAAGGGAGTAGAATGGCCAAAAGCAGCAAACCGCCGATTGTACCGTCCGACGAGGTTCGCACGCTCCTCGAGCGCCTCGAATTCGGCCCGCAGCCACTGGCCGAGCATGTCTGGCGTGCCGACATCATCCTCCGTCTCGGCGACGGCTGCAGCCTGATCTAGACGATGCGCAGGACCTATGCGCTGCTCGGATTAAGCGTTTGGTTGGATCTTGCGAAGCGTCAAAACACAACGACGCTCAAGTGGCAAAGCGCTTAGTCGAGATTGGCCAAGTCGAATACCTCGTCAACGGTCCGCGCAACCAGTACAGCCTCTGTCCAGAACTCCAGATCCGCCAGTGGCGCCGACTCTATCTGTTCCAGCCTGGCTTCAGGGACCGTCCCGAACTTGCGTTTCAGCAGTCGGATCAAGGTCTCCGCCTTGCCCTTCGCCAGCCCCCTTGCTTCGCCCTCTGCCTTCCACTGATCAGCAAGTGTCATCATGACCTCGTCCGCCTTCTCCGAAGCATTGAGCCGCATCGCCGCCGTGATCTGCTCGACCGTCACATCCAGCGTCTGCAGCACGTACTCAACAAGATACTTCCCGTAGACCTCGTCGTCAAAGCCCGCGGCGATGTCGTCGAGGTCCGCTTGCGCTATCCCCTGCCTGCGCACCAGTGCCATCGCCAGAACCGCCGACTCGCGCCACACAACCGGCGAGTCCTCGCCGCCGCCCTGGCCCAGATGGCGCAGATGGTAATCGCCGAGCTTGGGCGCAAACTCCACCAGTTCCTCAGGAATATCGATCATGTCCGTGATCGACGCCGGAACTGTCCATGTCGTCTCACCGTGGTAGAGCACCACCGGGATGATCAGCGGCAGGGGCCGCGCCGAGCCGCCCCGCCGCATCTTCCCGCTTGACCAGATGTTGCAGACATACCTGAGCAGCTGGACCGGAGTGAGCGGGTCGACGGAGCTTTTGTGCTCCGCCAGTACGTAGATCCCTGCCACGCCGCCGCTCTTGAGGACCACGCGGAACAATGCGTTGCACTGGGTGCTCCGGCCGTCTCCGTCGATGAAGGTCTCTTCCACCGGTTCCGGGTCGACGCCGGTGTCCAGCCTGTTCACCAGTTCGGCGGGAAGGTGTCGCCAAAGCAGCTCGCCCGCCCTGTCGGGCCGGGTCACGAAAAGCTAGACGGAACTTCATTTGGGTATTTTGCATCCAACTCTTTGAAATGAAAGGAGGAATCCCCGGCAAACGGGTCCGCAAGCGGGATTTCTGTTCCCATGACGGGCGCAGCGGCGGAATCCGACCCATCCCGGCGGCGGCGCAGAAGAAATGCAGCAGGGGTGCAGCTCCTTCCCGAATTTCCGCTTGACACCATAGCCGCAGACTGCCATGAGGGACGAATCATGTTCCCATAACGGATGCAGGCCATGGCCTTCAACATCGAGTCCGTGCCCAACAAGGCCGGAAAGCCCGCCATTCTCCTGCGACAGGCCTGGCGCGAAGGAAAGCGGATCCGCAAGAAGACCGTCGCCAACCTCTCGAAGCTGCCGCCGGAGATCGTCGAGGGCTTCCGGGCGGTGCTGAAGGGCGCCGTCGCCGTCGCCGACCTCGGCGACCTCATGCAGGTCGAGCGCTCGCTGCCGCACGGCCATGCCGCCGCCGTCCTCGGCGCCGCCCGGGATCTCGGCCTCGAGCGCATCCTCCACCGCAGGCGCAGCCGCCAGCGCCAGCTGGCGCTGGCCGCCGTCGCCGCCCGGGTCCTGTCGCCGGACTCGAAGCTGGCCACCGCCCGGCGGCTGTCGCCGGAGACGGCGACCAGCAGCCTCGGCGCCCTCCTCGGCCTCGGCCCGGTCGGCGGCAACGAGATGCTCGCCATGCTCGACTGGCTGCTGAAGCGCCAGCCCTGGATCGAGCGGAGCCTGGCGGGCAGGCATCTCGGCGGCGGCGCGCTGATCCTCTACGACGTGTCGAGCTCCTATCTCGAGGGGGCCTGCTGCCCGCTCGCCGCCTTCGGCCACAGCCGCGACGGCAAGAAGGGAAAGCGGCAGATCGTGTTCGGCCTGCTCTGCGCCGCCGACGGCTGCCCGGTGGCGGTGGAGGTGTTTCCGGGAAACAGGGCCGACCCGTCCACCATCGCGTCGCAGGTCGGCAGGATCCGGGACCGCTTCGGCATCGACCGGATCGCCCTGGTCGGCGACCGGGGGATGATCACCTCGGCCCGCATCCGCGAGGATCTCGGGCCGGCCGGGCTCGACTGGATCTCGGCCCTGAGGACCGGCGACATCCGCAAGCTGCTCAGACGCGGCGCCGGCGGCGCCCCGGCCCCGCTGGAGCCCGAGGCGCTGGCCCCCGACGCGGTGGCGGAGATCGCCGGCCCGGACTTCCCCGGCGAGCGGCTGATGGTCTGCCTGAACCCCCGCCTGCGGCAGGAAAGGCGGCGCCGGCGCGAGGACCTGCTCAGGTCCACCGAGCGGGCGCTGGAAAGGATCGCCGCCTCGGTCGGCTCGGGACGGCTGAAGGGCAGGGCGCGCATCGGCCGGCGCGTGGGACGGGACATCAGCCGCCGGAAGGTCGGCAAGCACTTCGACATCAGCATCGCCGACGATCGCATCGACTGGAGCCGCCGGCAGGAGCGCATCGACGCCGAGGCGCGGCTCGACGGCGTCTACATCGTCCGCACCAGCCTGGACGCCGCCTCGATCGGCGCGGCAGAAGCAGTGGAGGCCTACAAGAGCCTCGCCGGCGTGGAGCGAGCGTTCCGGAACATCAAGAGCGACCTGCGGATTCGCCCCGCATGCGTCTGCACCGAGGACCATGTCCGCGCCCGCGTGTTCCTGTGCATGCTGGCCCTGCACGTCGAATGGCACATGCGCCGGCGCCTGGCGCCGATGCTGTTCGAGGAGGACG
>JAJEBT010000156.1 GCA_022822405.1 Alphaproteobacteria bacterium | reverse complement strand
CCAAGGCCGATGAACGCTTTGACCATCATCCCGATCGATGGAGGGATAGACCAATGCCAACGACCCTGAAAGCCAAGACGGTCGGGCTCCCCCCTAACCGCCGTGAGCGCATCGAGGTAGAGACCGAGCGGCTGCATCAGGAGTGTCTGACTCTCCAGCAGCTGCGCAAAGCCAAGGCGTTGACGCAGGCTCAGCTTGCTGAAACGCTCGGTATCCGCCAAGCAACCGTTGCCAAGATGGAAAAGCGCAGCGACCTGATGATCTCTACCCTTCGGAGCTATGTCGAAGCCATGGGCGGTCGTCTTGATTTGGTCGTCGAGTTTCCCGGCCACTCGCCCATCCATCTCGGCGGATTCGGCGACGTAGAACAGCCGACATCATCTAGCGAAGCCGCACGCCGTTCCTGATGCTCCGCGAAATGCCCATCGTCAATCTCGCACTATACAAGTATAGAACCGATTCTAGACGTCAACAGATTGACGCAGTATTGACCTCAAATCGGGACAAGAGACGAATATACGTACCTTACGACTGTACCGCGATTTCGATTTACATCGAAACGGATATCAAAAACCGCGCAGCAACGAGACCAGACCTCGGCGCCCTCTCCGGAACAGGCGCCCCGGGTCCGGTCCCGCCTGAACCCTTCGGCAACGCGCCGGCGTACAGGCCGATTGCATGACACGCAGTAAGTACGCGCTTCTTGCAGCGATTCTGGGTCTGCTTCCCATGTTGCTGCCGATGTCGGTTGACGGATCTCTTGCCATTCTGCCAGCACTTGGGGATCAATTCGACGCCGGATCGTCAGCCGTGCAGTTGACCCTGAGCGCCGTCGTGGCCGGGATAGCTGCCGGCCAGCTGGTGTACGGCCCCCTGTCTGACAAATTCGGGCGCAAGCCGGTCATTGTCGGAGGCCTTCTGGCCTATCTTGCCGCCGCCGTGGCATGCTCGGCCGCCACCAGCATCGAGATGCTCACGGGATTCAGGTTCCTGCAGGGATTCTTCGCCTGCTCGGGCATTATTGTGGCCCGCGCCGTTATTCGAGATCTGTTCAACGACGAGGCCGGTGCGCGGCTCTTTGCGCTGATGATGGGCATTCACGGCATCATGCCGGCGATCGCTCCCGGGCTCAGCAGCTGGATCGACCGGGAATGGGGTTGGCAGACCGTCTTCGTGGCGATGGCAGGATTTGCCCTCATCGTTGCTGTCACCGTCGTCGCCGGTCTTCCCGAGACCCTGCAGAACCGCAATCCGGGCAGCATCCGCATGCGTACCATGCTGCTCAACTACCGTCAGATTCTCGGCAACCGGGCATTCAGGGCGAACACCGCATGCGCCTGTTTCCTGTACGGTTCGCTGTTCGCCTATTTTGCCGGCGCGCCAACGGTTTTCCTGCGGTATCTCGAACTCGGCCCCCTCGAATTCGGCGTGGCGCTGGCGATACCGATGATCTCCTATGTCGTCATCCAGGTCGTGGTCGCGCGATTCGTCTACAGACTCGGGCTCGACCGGATGATCTGGATCGGAAGCGGAATCGCCATCCTCGCAGGCACCGGCATGGTCCTTTTCGTCGTTTCCGGGCTGGCCAATGTCTATACCCTGACCGGTCCGGTCACTCTTGTCCTGGTGGCCCATGCCTTCATAAATCCCGCGATCGCGACGGGTGCGATTTCTCCTTTCGCGCACGCGGCAGGAACGGCTTCCTCCGTGCTCGGTTTCATCCAGTTCCTTGCCGCAGCGGCGATGACGGCCATTGTGGGCATGCTGGATGACGGAACGCCGCTGCCGATGGCGGCAGGAATCTGCGCATCCTCGTTCGGCGTGCTGGCCGTCTATCTCTTTTTCATCCGGCCGTCGCGCGGCAGGCTGCAATCATGAGGATTCCAGCACATGTCGGTTTCGCGGCGCTTCTTGCCACCACGACATCGGGGACAGCGATCGGAATCGACGGCACCTTGCCTGCCATGCCGGCGATGGCGGAGGCGTTCGACACCGACCAGACATCGATCCAGTTCACGCTCAGCCTCTTCATGCTGGGCGTCGCCATCGGCCAACTCGTCTACGGTCCGCTGTCCGATCGCTTCGGGCGCAAGCCCGTCATTCTCGCGAGCCTGCTGATCAACATCGTCGCCACTGCCGGCTGCGCCGCCGCTCTTTCGGTGGAAATGCTGATGGCCTTCAGGTTCATGCACGGCATGGCGGCGTCAGGCGGGTTCATAGTCGCACGGGCCACGATCCGGGACCGCTACGACCGGTCGGACGCGGTGCGGGTCATCGCGATCATGCTGTTCTTCCACGCGATCGCCCCGCTGGTGGCCCCGCTCATCGGTGCCGAACTAATCACCGCGTTTGGGTGGAATGCGATTTTCGTCTTCATAACGATCTACACCACCACAGTGGCGCTGCTCGTCTGGCTGGTCTTCCGCGAGACCCTCGCGGAGCCGGATCGAAATGCGCTCCGCATCCTGCCGATGCTGCGCAATTTCGGGACGATCTCGCGCAGCCTTCCATTCTGGGCCTACACCGCATGCGCATCGGCCTCGTACGGAATGCTGTTCTCGTTCCTTGCCGCATCCGCCCATGTGATCATCACGTCGTTCGGCGAAACCACGAGAACCTACGGCTTCGTGCTCGGCGCAACCATGCTCGGAACCATGCTCGGGATGCTGGGGAGCGCCCAGCTCGTCTACCGCTACGGCCCCGACCGGCTTCTCTGTTTCGGCGTGTCGAGCGCATCGGCCACCGGGGTGGCGCTGGTCGCGCTCGCCTGGGCCGGGGTGCATCACTGGCTGGCGATAATCGGCCCCATGTTCTTCTGTTTGATCGCGTTTTCCTTCATCCTTCCGCAGGCGACTGCCGGCGCATTGCAACCCTTCCCCCGTATGGCCGGGGCAGCCTCTTCCCTGGTGGGCTTCGTCCAGCAATTCATCGGCGCAATCACGGGAATGGTCGTTGCCGCCTTTTCCACCGACGGCACCCAGACCGCCCTCGCCCACGGCGTGCTGTTCTGGGCGCTGTTCGCACTGGCAACGTATGTCTTCGTAATCCGGCGGCACCGAACCATCTGAGTGCGCGAAACGGCCCATCCTGTAGGCCGGCGCGTGCGATTCAGCGGCCGGCGTATTCCCCCGTCGGTTCTGCCTTACCGCTATTGCCGCCGCCCGCGGGCAGACCGAGGCTTTCGAGGTTCCGGCGGGTTGCGCCCGAGAGCGGGAGATCTGCCGCCGCGGCAGCCTTCAACGCCCGCCGCACGATGTCCTCGAATCCCGGCAGGGTCGAATCGATGCGAAGCGCAACGCCGTCGCCCTTCAGGATCAGCTGCATCCATCCGCGGTCACGGTCACGCCGCGTGCTGAAATAGCGCAGCCGCAGTTCGCCGAGGTCCGACCATGCAAGGCGCCGCGTCACCGGCGCCCGGAAGACGAGGACATCGTCACCGCATTCGATCACCGCAAGGTGCCGCCAGATCGTCCGCAGCCCGTGAATCACCATGAGGACGCCAACGGCGCCGAACATCCACGCCAGCACGGCGTGGACCGGCACGAGAACGAGCGGACCCGAGGTCAGCGCGAGGCCGAGGCCGGCCCGGAGATAATCTCCTCCGAGGGAACGGAAGTCATGTCTGTGTACCGTCATGTCCAACGTGACCATTCGCCTGGAACAGGGAGGATCGGCAATCCGGTTGCGGCAGCCAGGGCCGCTCTTTCCAGACCATGGCGCGTATCGGCCCTGATCAGGGCCGCCCGGGCGGGGCGAACCGGCAGCCGGACCGGACGCAGCGGGAAACCGTGCACTGCGGGGTCGCAGCTCGCGGAGCGCGGCGGAGGCGCTGGACCATTGCCGGTGCCCGTCGCCTACCCCTGTTCGGCCGCGATCGCCTCATCGAGGATGCGTATCGCCTGCACACCGCCGGCATCGCCGGCAATGTTCAGGCGCGTCCAGGATCCAGCCTCCATGTTCTGCTGCTGCGCCTCGATGATGTCGATGTCTTCAAGAAACGCGCCATGCACCAACCTGAAATCGATTTCCATCAGCGAGGCATCCTCGAGACTGAAGTTGATGGCGTTCGCCCAGAAATAGTGCGTGCTCGTCGCGGTCTCCGGCGTGATCGCATTGAGATTTCGAGTCGTCGGGTACGACGACCGGTCACCATCCGCGGCCCCCCGTCCTGCCGGCGCCGCGCCGATATCGAGGCGGACGAAGGATGGTGGCGTGTACACAAGATTGAGCCAGCGGTCGACGCGATCCTCGCGCGACATGCCGGCCATGGCGCGGAAGTAGGACGGCGCCGGCACGTCGAATTCCCAGCGGTCGACCCTTACCGCCCGCCCCTCGCGCGCGGTCTTTACCGGAACCTCGTCATTGCAGTCGATCATCGTCTCGTTGAGCGATGTCGGATGGACAAACGGAACATGGGTCAGGTCGCAAAGATTTTCCACAAGCAGCCTGTAGTTGGCCTTCAACGGCAGCAATTCACCCTTCGACTGCCAGCCGGGGTCGTCGCGCCAGTGGAAGTCCTCGATCAGGCCGGGATCGGCCCGCTCAGGATCGCCCATCCAGATCCAGATCCACTTGTAGCGTTCGATCACCGGGTAGGATCGCACGCGCGCTCCGTCCGGAATCGCTTCCTGGCCGGGAACCCTCACGCACTTGCCGTTCGGCCCGTAGCGCATGCCGTGATACGGACACTCGATGTCATCGCCCTTCACGATGCCCTTGGACAACGGCGCCTGGCGATGGCAGCAGCGATCCTCGAGAGCCACCGGCGTCCCTTCCGTCGTCCGATAGAACACGACGGGTTCATTGAGGATCAATCGCCGCAGGGTCCGCATGCGCGCCACTTCGTGGTCAAGCGCCGCGACATACCAGCAATTCCTGAGAAATCGTTCAGTCATCAGGGTCATCCTTGCGCATGAGGGCGGGAATTCCCGCCCGGTCCGCTGTCCCGCAAGCTAGATCGGGCATTTCACTGCGGGAATTCGGAGGGATCCGGCATTGCCCGGTGATACCCGGTCAAGAACCAGCCTTGCGCAGGGCAGCAGTGTAGCACAGGCCGTCCCGGGCGGCGACGCCGGCACCGGCACATGCCGCCGCTCAGCCTGTTCCCTGAAGATCGACGATGCGTCGCCAGCGCGCGGACGGATGGGTTGAGACCACGTCGGCGAAGCGCCTGACAAAGTCCCAGCACCGGTCATCGTGAACCGCGTGATGCGTCAGCACGCCGACGGCCTCGGCCGGCCCGACCCCGCCGGCCCGAATGGTGGCGAGGCATCCGGCAACGGCGGTCGTGGCTGCCTCGTCACCGACAAAACCGCCGCCGCCCCGCCAGTCAACAATATCGACATGCGTGTTGACGCAAACTACCCCGGCGGGTTCGGCCTCCGGCTTGCGCCGGCCGAACAGGCTCAGCCGGCGGAAGCCGAGTTCCGGCAGCGCCGCGGCGACCTGACCGCCGATCCGGTTCCATGGCGGGACCAGCACATCGGCAACCCAACGTCCGCCGAACATTCCGGCCATGCGATCCCGGCCGGTCCGCAGTTCCCGGCAGGCCTGCGCCAGTTCGCGCCCGAGTCCCAGCTCGGCCTTCTTTTCGCCCGGCGCCGCGTGATTGACATGCAGATAGCCGTGCTGAAGGAAACAGATATCGTCGCGGTCCTCGACGGCGGCGGCAAGATCGGGCGTCGCCAGCCCCGGAACCGCCGCGACCGCAAGCGGCACGCCGGTTCGGCGATGCATGTCGAGCAGGCGCAGAAATGCCGGCGTAGCCGCGGCGGCATCATCGTCCCGCCACCAGAATTCCGCAACACGGCCCACCGCCGTCCAGGCGTCCAACTCCTCCTCTACATGCCGCCACGAACCGGTCACGACAGCCATTCGCGAAGCAGGCGGGCGCTAGTCCCGGCGCCGTCCATGCGGATATCGGGCAGCTCCGGCTCCGGCCCTTCCATCGCGGCGTCGACCGCGGCGGCAAGGGTTTCGGGGCCAAGCCCGTTCTCGGAAACGCTGCGGATCGCGGTGCGGGTTTCGAGGAGCCGGGCACGCAATGTCTGCTCGGTTTCGAGGCCTCCGGCATAGGGAACGATCACCGCGCGGGCCCGCGCGGCCGCCAGTTCCATGACCGTGTTGTACCCACCCTGGCTTATCGACAGCGTGCAGTTGGCCAACAGCGACGTGAAATCCGTCCGCGCGCGCTCGACGACGACGCCATCCCCGGCAATTGCCGCAAGCTCGGCCAGCGTATCGTCGGCAAGCGCATGGCCAGCCAGCAGCCGCCACACATGTCCGCCAAGGCAGGTGTGCGGGCGGGCGGCAAGAGCCGCACGGAACAGTTCCTCGCTCACCGCTCCTCCACCGGCCGACACAACGACCTCTCCCGTGCCCGGCCCGCCCGGCCGGCGGGTCGGCATTTCGACGACATAGCCGGTATAGGCGACCCGGTCGGCTATACCGGCGGCAAGCGAAAAGGTCTCGTCGAACGCGATGAGATCGGGGTCGCCGTGAACCAGGACCCTGTCATAGAACCGCCTGGTCCAGTCCAGCATCTCCTCCGATCTTTCAGGTTTGGGCGGCTCGACCAGGATGTCGCGGACCGAAGAGACGATCAGCGGCCGGGGCCTGCGGGCCCCCGCGGCATCGAGCAGCGCGAGGACCTCGCTCCGGAGTTGCCGGCGCCCGAAAGGAAACAGTTCGGTGATGATGATGTCGGGCGCCGCGGCGCGCCAGGCATCGAGCAGGAGCGCGAGGCGGCGCTGACGGAAACTCTCGTCAATGACCGTCCCGCCACTGTCGACCAGGGTCTTGAAGTACCTGTCGCCGGCGCGCACGGGGGGAAGCTGGACCAGCGTTCCGCCGTCAAGGTCGATTCCGGGCTCCGGCATGCCGCCCGAAACCAGGGTGACCTCCATGCCGGCGCGGCGGAAGGCGCGCGCGAGCACTGCCGCCCGGCGGAGATGGCCGACGCCGAGCAGGTGCTGCACCCAGAACAGGACCTCAGGCCGGCCCGTCATGCGGCCGGATCCGTCAGATCGATGTTCATCTCGATGATCGCGAAGTGTCCCGCGGCATCGGCCTCGAAGAGGTGAAGGCTGTCCCAGTCCATGCGAACCGGAGGCTTGCCGATCATATTCCAGCCGGTCGCGAGCGACAGGGCGGCCCGGATGATTCCCTGGTGGCACACTGCGCCGATGGGCTGGCCCGCGCCGGCGGCGGCGCAAGCCCACGCGGCGAAGCGGTCGCGCACGTCGCGCGGGCTTTCTCCGTTATGGGGCCGAAGGTCAAGACCCCGCGCCGTCCGCCTCGCGACCTCGGCGCCGTAGCGCGCATCGAGTTCCGGGCGCGTATGGCCCTCCCAGTCGCCCCAGTCCATTTCGACGATGGCGTCCTCCGTTCTGGTCACGGGAAGCCCGAGGATCTGGGCGGTTTCGCGGGCTCGCGACAACGGGCTCGCAATCCACTCGAAGCCCAGATACGCCTCGGGGACCCGCCAGCCCGCAACCCTGATCCGGCCCTCGTCGGACAGCGGCCGGTCCGCCCGTCCCTGCAGGCGCCGTTCCGCGTTCCAGTCGGTGGGACCGTGGCGAATGAGGGCGAGGCGGATCATCCCGTCCACCCGCCCGACCGGAAACCGTTCAAGGGCTTCCCCCTTCCTGGCAAGCGCCATGCCGGAGGGCGGCGGCCCGGCACCCGTCGAGAACGGAACCGAGCAGGCGCGCCGCCGCGCCAAGATCGTGTTCGGCCTGCGTTTTCCTGAGAGCAGCGCCGGACATCCGTCGGCGGAGGCCGATATCCAGGAGAAGGGTCCTGGCCGCACCGGCGAGGGCGGCAACATCTCCCGGCTCCGTCAGAAGCCCGGTTTCGCCATCACAAACGATGTCCGCGACGCCACCGCTGCGGCCGGCAATGACCGGAAGTCCTGCCGACTGCGCCTCGAGAAGCGCCATGCCGTAGGCCTCGTTCACCGCCGGCCAGATCATGAGATCTGCGCAAGCGCAGATGTCCGGCAGATCGCTCCCCGGAACGGCTCCCGCCCATCGCACGCGATCCGGCGGAAGTTCGCCGAAGGCCGCCTCCACCTCTCCACGGGCGGGCCCGTCGCCCACGATGAGCATCGTCCAGGGCAGATCGACAAGGCTCTGCATCGCCCTGGCAAGCTGGCGGTAGCTCGCGAGCTTGTCGCCGCGGCGCATCATCGCGACTGCAAGCACCACCGGCGCCGGCGCGGGGTCCCCGCCCCGGGCGCGCCCGGTTGCAGCCGCCGCGGAAAACGGCCGGACATCGGTGAAGGGGAGAAGCCGGTGGTAGCGCTCCGGTTGCGACAGGAGCGGCAGCACGCATGCGGCATCGTTCGACGACAGGCCGATGACCGCATCTGCTGCGCGGATCGCCATCTCCGCACCGCGATATCCGATCGCCCATCTGCCGCCCGCCTGCTTCGGAGCATGGGACGCCTCGGCAATGACATAGGGTATTCCGAGCCGCGAACGGACGCGGGGCCCGAGCCAGTCCGGCGACTTGTGATACACGTGGTAGGTGAACCAGGCCTGCGGCACATCGCTTCCGCCATCCCAGCGGCGGACCAGCCGGTCGGCGAGCGCGGCGCCGAGGCCCGCCAGCCGTTCCTGCCTGAGACTATCGCCGGCGCCGTCGCGGCTGACGAAACGGCTCGGCACCTGCACCTGGTGGCCCGCGATCTCCAGCGCCCGCACGAGGTTGCGCGCCATCTGGCGGTCACCCGACGGCACCGGCGACGTTGCGGATTTCATCGGCGCATAGAACGCAACGCGCACGGTCACGTGCTCCGGACAGCACAGGACTGGCAGGCGCTCCGGATTGCGCGCGGAACGAAAGGCATTGAGTCCGAACCCCTTCAGGCGGCGGACCGCGCGGCAGGCTGCGGCGCCCCGAGCCGTGCCACCAGCAGATCGACCCCGGCATCGAAGGAAAAGTCGCGGCGCACGCGCGCCGCGCCGGCCGCACCGAGGCGCGCGCGCAGATCGGGGTCGGAGGCAAGGCGCGCGATGGCCGCGGCCAGGACCCGATGATCGCCGGGAGGCACGAGAATTCCCGTCTGTCCGTGTTCGATCAGCTCCGGAATGGCCGAAACCTCCGTGGCGATGCATGCGAGGCCAGTCATCTGCGCCTCCATCAGGACGTTCGGCAGGCCGTCGCGATCGCCATCCCGGGCAACCCGGCTCGCAAGGACGAAGAGGTCGGCGCCGCGGTACTGTTCCACGACCTCGTCATGCGCCAACGAGCCGTGCCAAACGACGCGGCGGTCAATCCCGAGCCTGCGGGCACGGCGGCGCAGCGTCCCGAGGAGCTCGCCGCCGCCGACATGAAAGAAGCGCCAGTCAAGCTCGCCGGGAAGGTCGGCAAGAGCGTCGAGCAGTATGTCGAGCCCCTTCTTCTCGACCGCGCGCCCGACGCACAGGATGCGTACGGGATCGGATGCGTCGCCACCATTGCGCGCCGGACGCATCGTCGGCACCGGCGGAAACCGGCGGGCGCTGAGACCGTGATAGACCAGCTCGACAGTGCCGGGCGACGGCGCCAGCGCCGCGAGATGGTCCCTGGCATACCGCGAACAGGTCACGGCCCAGGCGCAGGCAGCGAGTTTTTCGCGCTTTTCCCATCCCGGCGTGGTCCAGATGTCCTTCGCATGAGCCGAGACGCTCCACGACCTTCCCGAGAGCATCGCGGCGTAGCGCGCCACCGAGGCCGGCGTATGGAGGAAATGGGCATGGATGTGGCGAACATCTCCGGGCAGTTCGTGCGCCATGACCAGGGCCTGACCGAACCGGCGGATGCGATTCGGCGTGCGGTCGCGCCCCAGATCGCGGAGCCAGACGCGCCGGCAGGCGGCATAGCCCGGCCGTTGGCGCACAGCACGCCATGCCCGCCACACCCGACCGATCTCCTGATGGAGATATTCGGGAAGATAGGAAGCCGGCGCCGCGATTTCGTCATGAACCGGATGCCGGCGCGTTTCCGTCGGGTGGCGCAGCGAAAAGATCCGCAGCGCGAGGCCGCGCTGTTCGAGACCGCAGAGCTCCTGGGCGATGAAGGTTTCCGAAAGCCGCGGATACCCCTTGAGGACGATCGCCACCGTCCCGCCGCCGGCGCCCACCGTCATGCGCCGGCCTGGCCTGCGATCGCCACGCGCGGTAGGCTGCGGCCTGCCATCAGGCGCGACGCCAGCCGGTTCACGCTGGCAAGCCCGTCAAGGAGTCCGGGCACGACGACATCCGACGGCCGCGTCTGCTGGGGAAGATGGCGGAGCGCGGTGGCCATGGCTGACGGATCGCGGATCCCGTCGTCGATGAGCATGCTCAACAGCCCGAGTTCCTGCGCCCGTCCGGCCCTGATCAGCTGCTCCTTGCGCGGCACGGTGCGCGGCACCACCAGCGCCGGCTTGTCGAACGTCAGGATCTCGCAGAACGTGTTGTAGCCGCCCATCGCCACAATCCCGGCGGCGCCTTCGATCAGGGGCTCGATATTGGCGTCGAAGGTGATCGCCTCGACCTGCGGCAGCGCCTCGACGCGCCTTGCAAACTGGCTCTGCTTGTCCTGCTGCATGAACGGACCGAAGACCAGCAACGCCGGATGCGGAGCCCGGCGATCGAATTCGTAGGCACGAAGCACCCAGTCGACCAGCACCTCGCCGTCGCCGCCGCCGCCCGGCGTGACGAGCAGGTAAGGCTTGTCGAACGGCGCCGTGTGCTCACGGGCGAGATCACCGCGCGCGGCCTCGCGCCTGAGATAACCCGTGAACACCATCTTCCGTCTGACCACCTGGGGTATCGGGATCTCGGCCAGCGGATCGCAGATCTGCGGCAGCCCGTACACCCAGATCTCGTCATAGAGATCGGTCAGTGCCGGCATGACGTTCTTGCGTTCCCATTCCGGCGCCAGCAGTGCCGGCTCGTCCAGCACGTCGCGCAGCCCGAGCACCAGCGGCGTGCCCCGCGCATGCAGCATTTCGAGCGTGTTGCCAACTTCGCCGCGCAACCCCAGCGGCTCCTTGTCGACGATGAACACGTCCGGGGCGAAGACCTCCGCCGTGTGGTGGATGATCGAGGCGCGCATGGCCAGCGTTTCCTCGACATCGAGCGTGAGACTCTGCGACGTGTAGTCGCCGTTGCGCAACTTGATCACGCCCGGCACACGGACGAAATCCACCTGGCGCCGGAAATCGAAATTGCCGATGATCGGCGAACCCGACAGGATGATGACCGACATCTCGGGATTCTTGTCGACCAACGCATGAGCGATCGCCCGACACCGCCTCAGATGGCCGAGGCCGAAGCTGTCATGGCTGTAGATGAGAATACGCTGGTGGCGGTGGTTGCCCGTCATGCCCGGTCCCGCTATCGTTCCGCAAGGGATCTGCCGCAGCCAAAATACTGCCTCGGAAGCCATTATACAGGAACATCGCGCCTGTTGTCGGCGTTCCGGCGCAGCCGCGTGACGGCGACGCAGCGGCGTTGCGCCGCCCGGGATCTGCGGATCCCGGGCAACGGGGGACGGAAACGCGATGGACACAAGCATCTACCGCTACATCATCCGGTTTTCCCTGAAGCGGCAGGTCGTGCTTACCTTGATGGCGATCGCGTCGTTTCCGTTCCTCTACGCGTTCCTCGAACTGCCCAAGATCATCGTCAACGACGCCATCCAGGCGGAACAGCCCGACCTCTCGATCGCGTTTTGGGGCCTCGGGACGATCGAACTGGCACAACTGCACTACCTCTTCGTGCTGACCGGCTTTCTGCTCGTCCTCATCGCCATCAACCAAAGCTTCAAGTACGCGCTCAACGTCTACAGCGGCATTACCGGCGAGCGCATGCTGCGACGACTGCGCTACGACCTCTACGGCCGCATCCTGCGCTTTCCGCTGTCGCGGTTCCGCCGCACCTCCCAGGGCGAAGTGATCACCATGATCGCCACCGAGGTCGAACCCCTCGGTGGCTTCGTCGGAGATGCCTTCAAGCTGCCGGTCTACCAGGGCGGGTACCTCCTCGTAACGCTGAGCTTCCTGTTCATCCAGAACTGGACCATGGCCCTGGCCGCCGTCGCGCTCTACCCGCTCCAACTCTATCTCATCCCGCGGCTCCAGCGCCGCGTCAACCTGCTCGCCAAGGAGCGTGTCGCGCTGGTGCGCAGGCTTTCGGACCGCATCGGCGAATCCGTGGCCGGCGTCCAGGAGGTGCATGCCCACAACACCGCGCGTCGCGAACTGGCTGGTTTCTCGCAGCAGCTTGACGGGATCTACAATGTCCGGCTCCAGATCTACATCTGGAAGTTCGTCATCAAGTTCCTGAACAATTCGATCAACCAGCTCGGACCTTTCTGCTACTACACGATCGGAGGCTGGCTCACGATCAAGGGCGAGCTCGACGTCGGCACGCTGCTCGCCGCCATCGCCGCCCACAAGGAGCTGGCGGCGCCGTGGAAGGAGCTGCTCAACTTCTACCAGCGCCAGCAGGACGCGAGGATCAAGTTCGAACAGGTCGTCATGCAGTTCGAGCCGGAGGGAATGATGGATCCTTCTCTCCAGCTCGACGAGCCGGAAGAGATCGCGCCGATTCGCGGCGAGGTCGTGGCCGCGAATGTCGGACTTGTCGACGACACCGACGCGAGCCTGGTCGAGAATGTCTCGCTGACACTCGATTGCGCGGGCTTCGTCGCCCTGGTCGGCGCCGGCGGCTCGGGCAAGGAAGAGCTCTCGCAGCTGTTGGCGCGCCTCGTGAATCCGCATGTCGGCACCCTGGAAATCGGCGGCCGGAGGGCCGACACCCTGCCCGAAGCTGTTACCGGGCGACGGCTCTCCTATGTCGGATCCGTCGCGTTCATGTTCTCATCGACGGTCGGCGACAACCTGCTCTACGGCGTGCGGCATGTGCCGCTGCAAGCCGCGCAATACGATCCGCCGGAGGCGGCACGGCGCGCCCGTGCCCTGGCCGAGGCAGCCGCGACCGGCAATTCGGGCGATGATCCCGACGCCAACTGGATCGACTACGACGCTGTCGGAGCCGCCGACGAAGCCGCGCTCCTCGACCGAATCTTCGAGGTACTCGGCCTCGTCGGGCTTGATCGCGACATCTATGAACTGGGGCTGCGCGGAACGATCGATCCCGAGGCCAAGGGCGGGCTCGCGGAGCGTTTCCTCGAAGCGCGCGCGGCGCTTGCTGCGGAACTCCGGTCCCCCGAATTCGCGGGGCTGGTGGAGACTTTCGACGCCGAGCGCTACAACGACAATGCGACGCTCGCCGAGAACCTGTTGTTCGGCACACCGGTGGGAAAGACCTTCGACATCGACAACCTTGCCGAGAACCCGCACATTCTCGAGCTTCTCGAAAGCCGCGGGCTGACCGGCATCCTGCTCGACGCCGGGCGTCGAGTTGCCGCGACAATGGTCGAGATCTTCGCCGACCTGCCGCGGGATCATCCGTTCTTCGAGCGGTTCAGCTTCATCTCGTCGGACGATCTTCCGGAATTCCAGATCCTCCTCGCCCGCATCGCCCGCGACGGCATCGACACGCTCGACGCGGACGAACGCACGATGCTTCTCTCGCTGCCCTTCAAGCTGTGCCCCGCACGCCACCGTCTCGGCATCATCGACGACGATCTGCGCACCCGCATCCTTGAAGCGCGCCGCGCCTTTGCGGCGGGCCTGACCGGCGCATACCGCGGTGCCGTCGAGTTCTTTGACGTCAACCGCTTCAACGCCGCCGCCTCGCTGCAGGACAACATCCTTTTCGGCAAGGTCGCCCACGGCCAGGCGGGTGCGGGCGAGCGGGTCGGCGAGATCATGGCCGAAGTCATCCGGTCGCTCGGTCTCGGGAACGCCATCCGGAGCGTCGGCCTCGATTTCCACGTCGGCAGCGGCGGCGGCCGCCTTACCGGCGCCCAGCGGCAGAAGCTCGCGATCGCCCGCTCGGTCCTCAAACGTCCCGACATCCTCATCCTCAACGAGGCCACGGCCGGCCTCGACGGCGCCGCACAGACCATGATCCTGAACAATCTGAAGCGGGAATTCCAAGGCCGGGGCCTGATCTGGGCGGTGCATCGGGCGTCGATGGCGCGGGAGTTCGACCAGGTCGTCGTCATGCAGTCCGGCCGCGTGGTAGAACAGGGAAGTTTCGAGGAATTCGATCGCGAGGGGACCGCGCTTCGCGAACTGATCGAGGCGGAATAGACGGTCCGCCGTCTCCAGGGAAAGGACTGGACATTGGCTCTGAACGAAGAGGTCGACGCGCTGAGAAGCATTCCGCTGTTTGCGAGGGTGGCGCCTTCGCAGCTCAAGCTGATCGCGTTTACCAGCGAAAGGCTGACATTTCCCGCTGGCCGGGAACTGTTCCATCAGGGCGACGAGGGAGATGTCGCCTACATCGTCCTCGAAGGCAGCGCCGACGTGATCCTCGACACGCCTGACGGGGAGATGACCGTCGCCCGCCTGGGCCGGAACGACATCATCGGCGAGATGGCGATACTGATGGATGCGCCACGCACCGCGACGGTGCGCGCCGTATCGGAACTCGTCACCCTCGAGATCACCAAGGACATGTTCTTCCGCATGATCGGGGAGTTTCCCGAAATCGCGGTCGAGGTGATGCGGGTGCTGGCCCAACGGCTCGACGCGACGACGGCCCGTCTTCGCGACGCCCGGGGCGGGGAATGAGTCGCCTCGATTCGTTCATTCGCCGCGTTTCGGCGCAACGCGACTGCCTGAACATGGCGGCAGCACTGGTCGCCGGTATTCCGGGTCCGGTTCTCGAACTCGGTCTCGGCAACGGCCGCACCTATGACCACCTGCGCGAACTGTTTCCGGACCGCGAGATCTTCGTGTTCGACCGCCGCGTCGCTGCTCATCCGGACTGCGTTCCCGATGACGACCACATGATTCTCGGAGACATCACCTCCACTCTGCCAGCCGCCCGCACCCGCATCGGCGCTCCCGCCGCACTTGCCCATTGCGATATGGGTACCGGCGATACGGACTCGAACGCCCGGCTTGCGGCCTTCATCGCGCCGGCGCTTTCCGGCCTCATGGCCGCCCGCGGCATCGTGATCAGCGATCAGGACTATCGTGCGCCCGGCTGGACGCCGCTGGCGCCGCCGCCGCAGGTTGCGCAGGGCCGCTATTTCATCAACCGCGTGGAAAGCAGGACCAGAAAGGACACTACATGACGGCTCCAAAAGTATTCGTCTTTGCGCCAGTCAAGGGCCTCGAAGACTGTCACGACACTCTCGAACGCTACGGATGCGAACTCTCCTTCGGCAAACCTGCCTGGCACGTGCCACAGGGCGATCACGAGAACGACGTCGCGACGCATGCCCGCACCGCCGACGCGCTGATGGGGACGTCGATCCGCTCGACCCCGGTGACGCGGAAGGTCCTCGAGGCAAATCCCGAACTGCGCGTCGTCGCCAAGTGCACGGTCGGCACCGACGATGTGGATGTCGACGCCGCCACCGAACTGGGAATACTGGTGTGCCACGCCCCGACCGAATCGAACTGCTACGGCGTTGCCGAAGGCACGGTGGCAATGATCCTCGCGCGTCTCAAGAAGACCGCCGAGAGAGACGCAGCGATCAGGGCCGGCGGGTGGCGCGGACCCGAATTGTCCGGATTCTATCTGGGCGCCCGCACAAGCGACGGATATCCAGGCCTCACCCTCGGCATCATCGGCCTCGGTCGCATCGGTGCGCGCGTTGCCCAGCTGTTCGCGCCATGGGGTATGCGCATCATCGCTTGCGACCCCTACATCCCCGACAGCCGCTTCGCCGAAAAGGGCGCGGAGAAGGTCGAGTTCGGCTACCTGCTCGAGAACTCGGACATCGTCAGCCTGCATTGCACCTACACGCGCGAGAACGATGGCATGATGGGCGCCGCGCAGTTCGCAAAGATGAAACCCGGCGCGATCTTCGTCAACACCTCGCGGGGCGGCAATGTCGACGAGAACGCGCTTGCCGACGCGCTGCGGAGCGACGTGATCGCCGGCGCCTCCATCGACGCCTTCCGCGACGAGCCCCTGCCCGCCGATTCACCGCTTCGCGATCTCGGCGACAAGATAACGCTGTCACCGCACATGATCTCTGACAATGCCGGCAGCGGCCTCGGCCCCGGCTATCGCTGGGCCACCAACGCGGTGCTGCAGGCCCTCAACGGGGAGGTCCCCAACAACGTCTTCAACCCGGAGGTGATCGATCGCTGGAAGGAGCGCTTCGGCGGCCGCAGGGCCATCCTGGTGAACGAGGAGATCCCACGGCACCCGGGTTATGGCCCGCCCGATCCCTGATCCGGCACACGCGGTTTCAGAGCGTGATATCGGCCCACACGGGGGCGTGATCGGACGGCATCTTCCAGCCGCGCGCCTCCCGCAACACCCCGGCGTCGGTAACGCAGCCGGCCAGGTCGGGGCTGACCCAGACATGGTCGAGGCGGCGGCCGCGATCGCTGCCCGGCCATGTGCGATTGCGATAGCTCCACCATGAATAGAGCTGCTGGTCTTCGGGGATGATCCGCCGCACCGCGTCGACCCATCCGTACGCCTCACGCCATCGCGACAGGCCCTCGACCTCGATAGGGGTATGGCTCACCACCTTGAGCAGTTGCCTGTGCGACCAGACGTCGGTCTCCAGGGGAGCGATGTTGAGATCGCCGACGAGGACGCGCCGGCAACCCGGCGCCAGGGCGGCCGACCATCGCGCCGCCTCGTCGAGGAAGGCCAGCTTGTGGGCGAACTTGTCGTTGACGTCGGGATCCGGTTCGTCGCCACCCGCCGGAACGTAGAAGTTATGGATCTCGATCCCGCCTTCGACGATCCCGGCCACGTGGCGGGCATCGTCGCGCGCGCACCAGTCCCGACTGCCGCCGTCGGAGAGCGGATGGCGCGACAGGATTGCGACGCCGTTGTAGCTCTTCATCCCGCGCACGAGCTGGTGCGGAAACCCGATCGCGGCGACGTCTCCGGCCGGGAAGTCCTCGGTCCGCACCTTGATCTCCTGGAGGCAGAGATAGTCGGGTTCGAGAATGTCGGCCACGCGCCGGAGCGTATCGAGCCGCAGCCGCACCGAGTTGACGTTCCAGGTCGCCACCCGCATGGCTAAACGGGCCCGGGTGGCTCAGGCTGCAGCAACGGCGTAGCCCCTGCGCTCTGCCGCACGCTTGCGGCAGGCATCACCAAAAGTGCGGAACAATGCGCTGGACAGGGGGTGGGTCTCGTAACGCCACTCCGCATGCCACTGGACGCCAACGCAGAACGTCCGTGAACCGGAATGGCTGAGTCCTTCGATGACGCCGTCCGGAGAGACGCATTCCACCTCGAGGCCCGGCGCAACGGTGTCAACCGACTGCCCGTGCAGCGAATTGACCATGACTTCGCGCTCGCCGACAAGCTTGTGGAACAGCCCGTCCTCGGCGAGCACGACCAGATGGCGCGGGCCCATCCTGAACTCGATATCGCCTTCGCGGCGCATGCGGTGGTCATCGTATCCGGGAACGAGATGGGTGCGGTAATGCAGCGAGCCGCCGAGCGCCACATTGATCTCCTGGATACCGCGGCAGGATCCGAACACAGGCACGCCGCGCTCCACGCATTCGCGAATGAGGGGAAGCACGGTATGGTCCCGCGGCGGGTCGCGGATCTCATCGTCGGGAAACGGCGGACCGCCGTAATGGTGCGGTTCGACATTGGCGCGGCCACCGGTGAGGAACAGGCCGTCAAGCCGCTGCGCGAGCTCGGCGAAATCGCATTCGTCGCCGAGAGCCGGAATGATCACGGGAAGCGCGCTGGCGCCTTCCGACACGGCAAGGATATAGCGTTCCCCGGAGCCGTGGTGGGGGAGTGTATGTGAAGGCATGAAATGACGGCTTGCCGAGACGCCGACAACCGGAGTGACTGACCTGTCAAACATGCCGATTGCCTACCACGTCCGACCCTCAGGGGCAACACGGAGCGAGTCGCCGCGCCACTCGGCCGCGGGACGGAACTGCCTTCCCGGCCCTCCTCCGAAAACAATTCCCGTCATGCGAACCGGGTGCAATCGCGGCTCGCAGGGCCCGGATCGGGGGTTCGCCCGGTTTCCGGAGATCGCCGTCCGTGGCAGGCCTGCCCAACGGAGGCTGGTTCATTGAGGATCCGATTCGAACTTGCGCGAATCGAAGAGAAAGACCTCGCGCGGAATCGACATGTTGAAGACCGGCCCCGACAAGGTCACTGTCGTGGTCACCCCTTGGGCATCGAGGACGGTCCACTGGCGAAGCGCCAGCGGCCCATCGAAGAAGGTGAGCTCAAAACTGCCCGCTTCAGGATCACTGGTTTGCACCAGTTCGATGGAGATAAGACCGGGCTTGCGATGGATTCGCCGCACGGTCGCTTCGCCCGACAGGGCGATGCGCTTGCTTACCAGGAAGCGCGCTGGCGTCCATTTTACCGGGATATGGCTGACCGCCTCGAGTTCGGTATCGACATGGATGAGCCAGTTGCCGTTGACATAAACCTGTATGTTGGACGGATTGCTGTAGTCGAGGCGCAATCGGCCGGGGCGCTCGATGAAGATGGTGCCCTCGGCCGTCTCGCCCCTGGACGACACCTGAACGAAGAAACTGCGAACCGTTCTGAGCGAGTTCAGGTAGGCTTCGATGCGCGCGACATCGACGCTGTCGCGCTGGGAGAGCGTGACGGCGTCGGCGGGCGGGGACGTCAAGATCAGGGCCGCGGCAGCCCCAAGGCACACCAGAAAACGGTGCAGGCAGAACGGCAACACCGCGGCCGGCCGGAAAGACGCTGTCGACATCAGCTGTCGTGACCGTCGAGGTCGCGCGCGAGGACCTCCCGCTTTCCGGCATGGTTGGGCTTGCTGATGACGCCGTCGGTTTCCATGCGCTCGATCATTCTCGCCGCGCGGTTGTAGCCGATCTGGAGATGGCGTTGCACGAAACTGGTCGAAGCCCGCCGTTCTCTGCAGACAATGGCAACGGCCTGGTCATAGAGTGCATCTCCACCCCCGGCGGCGCCCCCGGAACTGTCGCCGGCGGGCGGGAGGAACGGCGACTCGTTTTCTCCCTCGGTAACATCGTCGATATATTCCGGCGCCCCCTGGTCGCGCAGGAACCGCACGACCCGCTCGACCGCCTCGTCGGAGACGAAGGGGCCGTGCACACGGCTGATCCGCCCGCCGCCAGCCATGTAGAGCATGTCACCCTGTCCCAGAAGCTGTTCCGCGCCGCCCTCTCCGAGGATCGTGCGGCTATCGATCTTGGAGGTGACCTGGAAGCTGACGCGGGTCGGAAAGTTTGCCTTGATGGTGCCGGTGATGACGTCCACGGACGGGCGTTGGGTCGCCATGATCAGATGAATGCCGGCGGCCCGCGCCATCTGTGCCAGACGTTGGACAGCCGCTTCAACATCCTTGCCGGCGACGAGCATCAGGTCTGCCATTTCGTCGACGATCACGACGATGTGTGGAAGCGGCGTGTCACCGTATTCCTGTTCCTCGTAGACCGGCTCGCCCGACTCGGGGTCGAACCCCGTCTGCACCGTTCGGGTCAGGGGCTCGCCGTTCGCCAGCGCATCGGCGAGACGCTGGTTGTAGCCCTGAATGTTGCGAACACCGAGATTCGACATTGCACGGTAGCGCTCTTCCATTTCCCGAACGGCCCAACGCAGGGCGACGACCGCCTTGGAGGCGTCGGTGACCACAGGCGCGAGAAGGTGCGGAATGTCGTCATAGACCGAGAGTTCGAGCATCTTCGGATCGATCATGATGAACTTGCAGCGATCCGGGGGCAGCCGGTAGAGCAGCGACATGATCATGGTGTTGACCGCGACTGATTTCCCCGACCCGGTGGTGCCGGCAATGAGCAGATGCGGCATGCGGGCAAGGTCTTCCATGACGAGATCGCCGCCGATGTTCTTTCCAAGCACCAGCGGCAGCGCACCGCGATGACGTTCGTAGGTCTTCGAGGACACGAGTTCGCGCAGCACGACGAGTTCCCGATCCATGTTGGGCAGTTCAATGCCGATGACGTTCCTGCCCCGCACGACAGCGACCCGCACCGAAACCGCGCTCATCGAGCGGGCAATGTCGTCGGCGAGGCCGATGACGCGCGCGCTCTTGGTTCCGGGAGCCGGCTCGAGCTCATAGAGGGTAACGACCGGCCCGGGCCGCACCTTGACGATGCGGCCGTGCACCCCGAAGTCTTCGAGCACTGATTCCAGGAGGCGCGCATTCTCCGCCAGCGCCTCGTCGTCCGGCTGCAGCGCGCCCGCATCGGCCGGCGCCGGGTCCAGCGCGTCAAGCGGCGGCAGCACATACTCGCCGGTCCCCAGATCGAGGCTTGCCTGCCCTGCCTCGGCCGCCCTCCTGCCGGCTGCCACCCTGGGTTTGCGCCCGGCGACAATCTTTCCGGAGCGCGCCGGCGCGGGGGCTGCGGGACCGGGGTGCTCCATGCGGAGCGGCGGCGGGTCAACCCTCTCGTCGACGGACGCCCCGCCATCCCGCGTCCGGCGCAACCACCGCGCCACACGGGCCATCCTGGTTCCGGCCACGACGATGCCGCGTCCGCCGCTGCGCGCCGCGGGGCGGGCTGCCGCAAATGCTGAGCGCCACTCGGCAAGGCTCACGCCGAGGGCGGCAGCCGAAGCGGCTAACGCGGCTAACGCGGCGCCCAGCGTCGTCGGCAACCTCGCCAGACCGGCGGCTTCGGCAAGCGGCAAGAGCCAGCCAGCAAGAAGATGCCCGGCGACCCCGCCCACTCCGGCAGAATGCGACCATGCCGCACCGGACGGCAGGCTGTCGAGCGCGAAAACCGCGAGCGCCAGCGCCGCAACGAAAGCGATCACACGCGCCCAGGGGCGGGTGATTGCACGATGCCGGAAGAGACGCCATCCCCAGCATGCCAGCACGGCCGCCAGCAGATAGGTACCGGCGCCGACGGATTGCACCAGAAGATCAGCCGCGCGCGCGCCGACATCCCCGAGCGGGTTGGATGCGCCGAGAGCGATGGCGTGATTCCAGGAGGGGTCGGAAGCATCGTAACCGAAGACCGCGATCACCGCGCCAGCGGCAGCGGCGAGCAGGCAAACCCCGGCCGCTTCGCGGAGACGGCGCACGAGAAAGGCCGGGATGCTTCGCGAAACAGGGGGGTCGCCGCCAATGTCACGGACTTGCGCTGTCATGATCCGTCCTCGCTATGCAGGCCTGTCCGGCCAAGCGTGTCCGACATCCGCGAGAGCGCCTCGCGCGTGGTATCGAGTTCATGCACCAGCGCCACGCGGATGTAACCCGCACCCGGATGGCCGCTGTCAGTCTCACGGGCCAGATATTCGCCGGGCATGACGCGGATACCGGCCTCGCGCCACAGGCTGCGTGCTGCGGCCTCGCCGTCGCCGACGTCGAGCCAAAGATAGAAGCCTCCTTCCGGGGCGTAGAAGCCGTGGCGCCCGCCGAGTATTTCCTCCGCGGCAGCAAACCGCGCGGCGTAGCTTGCCCGGTTGGCCTCGACGTGTTCCTCGTCGCGCCATAGCGCCACGGCTGCCGAAAGGAGCGGCAGCGGCGGCGGCGCGCCGCCATAGTCCCGCAGACGGGCAAACCGGCGCATGACTTCCGGGTCCCCGGCGACAAAGCCGACGCGGAGGCCCGGCGCCGAGGAGCGCTTGGACAAGGAATTCATGACCACGACCCCGGACATGGACCCGCGGCCGAGCGCGGCGCAGGCTTCGGCCGCGCCGGGCGGCGGCTTGCCATAGTAGAGTTCGCTGTAGCACTCGTCGGACACCAGCAGGAAATCGTGGGCGCGGGCGAGTTCCACGAGGTTCTTGAGGGCATCGAGCGAGGCGACCGCACCCTGCGGGTTTGCGGGCGAGCAGAAATAGGCAATGGCGGCGCGGTCCAGGATCTCGTCCGGAAGCGAAGCGTAGTCGGGCAGAAAGCCATGCTCGCGGTCGGCCGGCACGAACACGGGTTCGGCCCCGGCCGCCGCTGCGGCCCCGAGATAGACCTGGTAGAACGGGTTCGGCATCAGCGCCACCGGACGCACCCCGGACGTCCTTTCGGGAACAACGGCTAGGGCAATCATGAACAGCGCCTCGCGGGTGCCCGACACGGGCACGATCATCGCATCGGCATCAATCATGCCCGGCTGCAGGCGATAACGCTGCGTCAGCCAGGCGGCGATCGCCGCGCGGGCGTCCGCGGTGCCCCGGATGGGAGGATATTTGCCCCAGCCCGCGGCCTCGGCAGCTATTGTTTCGGCGACGAACGCAGGCGGTGCCTGCTGCGGCTCACCGAGAGAGAAGGCAACCGGCACAGCACCGTCCGGCGGCTGGCAGTCGCCAAGCAGAGCGCGCAGCCGGTCGAAGGGGTAGTCGCCGGCCGTATCCAGGCGTCCATCGGGCACCATCATGCCGCAGAGTCCCGGATCGGCAGCAGACGCGGAAAAAGGGAAATTGCCATGGTTACCCCGCCGAGGGACCAGCAAACCGGTCTTGTCGATACCTATTATCTTACACCATTTTGCGTATTGATTCCATCGGCATACAACAATTAGGCGGAAACACCGCCGCCAACGCGGAAACGTGGCTGGCTGAACGGCCCGTCGGAGTCGGGGGAGAACGATTGCTAAGCCGCACGCGGTCAGAGCTTCAGACGAAACAGCCTGAGGGGCGCTGCCTTGCCGCGCAGCGTCACCGGCCCGACATCCTCGAATCCGAAATCGCCGCGATTTTCCAGCCGGTCGAGGACGGCTTCCGAAACCAGCGCCGTCGCGTCCAGTTCCCTGCAGGCAGCTTCGATCCGCGCCGTCGTGTTGACCGTGTCTCCGAGAAACACTATCGCCTGCTTGACGACTCCCATCTCGCCGGCAATCACCGGACCGACATGGAGCGCGGCCCGAAAGGCCGGCACACATCCATAGGCCTCCTCGTAGGCCGCAGCGCGGGTCTCGAGCGTCCGGCACATGTCGAGAAGGCAGCGGACGCACCGCCCGTGCCGGAATCCGCGCGGCGACTTCCAGGAAACGATGATGCCGTCTCCGACATAGCTGTGAATTTCTCCCCGCGCAGCGAGAATCGGCTCGGTGACGTCGGCAACGAAATCTCCGAGGAGGCGGTGAAACGCCAGATGACCGATGCGTTCGGCAAGCTCCGTGGAGCCCACGAGGTCGAGGAAGAGGAAAATCCGTTCCTCCTCGCGCGGCCGATGATAGCGGCCCGTCAGGAAACCGGCGAGCACGCCGCGCCCCAGCAGCTGGTTGACGCGCAGCATCATGTTGAACAGGAAGCTTGCGCAGAACGACAGGGCAACGGTAGTCAGGAAGAGGGCATCGCCCCACTCCCAGCCTGCGGCAACGATTCCGAAGATGAAGAACGCGGATTCGATCGCCAGCACGAACACCAGAAGATAGAAGGACGATCGCAGCAGGACGCTGACCGCAAACGGCGCGCGCCGCAACCAATAGAGCGTCCTGGTTGCGGTCGAGAAGATCTCGAAGCCGCCGATCGACAGGCCGATCACGCCTCCCACATAGGCACCAATCAGAACCGGATGACGCGCGATCGAGACCCCTTCCGCATCAACGGCGACAGTGCCGTAAAGCGCGCCTCCGACAGCCGAAATCGCGACGACGATTGCAAGGGTCCTGAGCTTGGTTCGATCCAGAGCGGTCAGGGACACGGAAATCCGCCTTGCCTGTTCGCACGCCCGGGCGATGCCCCCCTTCGGGCCCCGGAAGCCTGCGGTTTCAAGGGCAGTGCGTTCAGACCTATCCGTTCCACAGGGACCATGCAAGCAGGACGGCAAGCCCTTGCCGCCGCGGAGGCGGCAATTCAGAACCGGCGGCCCCGTCTCCGGCCCGTCCGAGCATCCG
>JAJEBT010000158.1 GCA_022822405.1 Alphaproteobacteria bacterium | reverse complement strand
AACAGCATGCGTTCCGGCGCCCACCTCGGAGGTCTGCCCGGGGCCCTGGAGGCCGCGGCGCACGTCTGGCTGGCTCCGTCCGGCAGCCTCGAATGGGACCCGGCGGCGGAATTCGCGGATGTAGCGAATGTGACGCCTTGCACCGACGCGGCCGAGGCCGCGCAAGCCGCAGCTGCGTCCGCCCAACCGGGCGACGCCCTCGTGTTCATGAGCAACAGCGGCGCGTCCGGCGGCGCCGGCCTCCTCGCCGCCGCCCTTTCCGCGCAGTCCGGCGGCGGGGCCGAGCAGCGCCACTGATGAGACGGTACAGGCAGGTCCCGCTCGGCCTGACGGTGTCCGTCGCCATGGCCGTCTGCATCGCAGCTGCGCCTGCAGGCGCGGGAATCGATGAGACGGACTGCGTACTTGAGACCCCCGGCGTTTCGAAACGCCATGCGCGGTGTGCGGCCCTTGAGGTCCCGCTTGATCCAGCAGCGCCCGAAGGCGCCCGGATCGAGCTGTTCGTGGCCCGCATTCCGGCGCAGCGGGCAAACCCCCAGCCCGATCCCCTGGTCCTGATCGCGGGCGGTCCCGGACAGAGCACCGTGGACTTCTACATGCAGACGCGGGGCGCATTCGGGCCCGTGCGGCGCGATCGCGACATCATTCTGGTCGATCAACGCGGCACCGGGCGCTCTGCGACGGGATTTCAGTGCGAATTGCCCGAAGACGTCGATTTTCAGATTGCCGCCGAGGGCGACCTCGGGGGCCTGGCAGACGAATGCCTGTCAGGCCTTGAGCGCGATCCGCGTTTCTTTACGACGTCCGTAGCCGTGCGGGATCTCGATGCCGTGAGACGCGGACTGGGTGTCGACCGGTGGAACATTTACGGCGTTTCCTACGGCAGCCGTGTCGCCCAGCACTACCTGCGGCGTTATCCCGAACATGTCCGCACAGTCGTGCTCGACGGCGTGGTCCCCCCGACTCTGGCGCTGGGACCCGAAATGGCGGTCAATGCGCAGGCTGCGCTGGACGGGATCTTCGAGCGCTGTGCCCTCGATGACGGCTGCGCGACGCGCTTTGGAGATCTGGCGCGGGTTTTTGACGACCTGATGTCGCGAATACAGGAATCCCCGGAATCCGTGGCGGCAAGAAACCCGGCGACGGGGGAAATGGAAGAGACGCTCGTCACCGGGGAATACCTGATGGGCGTGACGCGGATGTTCAGCTATTCGGACGTGTCGGCAGCGCTCCTGCCGCTGATCATCGGCGAAGCCGCGAACGGGCGCTTCGAAATGCTGCTGGCGCAGGCCCGACTGATCCAGGACAACCTCGAGAGGGCGCTGAGCTTTCCCATGCACAACTCGGTGATTTGCAGCGAGGATCACCCGTTTGATGAGGTGGAGAACTCCCCCGGCGCTGGGGACGCCTATCTGGGCACGTCGATCGTCGACTCTCTGAACGCCATTTGCGCGCAATGGCCGCAAGGCGTGGTCGATCCCGACTTCAGGGAGCCCCTGGTGAGCGCCCATCCCGTGTTGTTGCTGTCGGGCTCCAATGATCCCGCGACACCCTCGCAGTATGCCGAGGACGTGATCGCCGAAGGCCTCAGCGGCGCCCTCCACCTGGTGGCGCCGGACCAGGGGCACGGGATGGCGGCTGTCGGCTGCGTGCCGCGTCTGATGCAGGAGTTCATCGATGCGGCGGCGACAGAAGGCCTCGACGCCGGCTGCCTCGATCAGCTGATACCGGCGCCTTTCTTTCTCAGCCCCGCCGGCCCCGGCCCCTGAACCGATGCTTCGCGGGTGATTCCGAGCTTGCCATGATAGAGATTGACGCGCTCAGCAAGCGCTTCGGCAAGATTTCGGCGCTGTCCGATGTGAGCTTTCGCGCGCGCGACGGTCGGATTACCGGCCTGCTGGGTCCGAACGGCGCCGGGAAGTCCACCTGCCTGAGGGTGCTCTCGACGGTGCTGCGGCCAAGCAGGGGCACCGCGCGTCTCGGCGGGATCGACGTAGTGGCGAAGCCGTTGGCGGTCCGCGGGATCATCGGCACCCTGCCGCACGGCGCCGGCCTCTATCCCCATCTCACGGCGGTCCAGAACATTCGCTACTTCGGGCAGCTCTGCGGCGTGGATCGCACGACTCTCCCCGGGCGAATCGATCGTCTCGTGCAGCAGCTCGATCTCGGCGGCATCGCGAACCGCAAGGCCAAGGGGTTCTCGCAGGGCGAGCGAACCAAGGTGGCGCTCGCCCGGGCGCTTGTCCATGAACCTCCCCATCTGCTGCTCGACGAACCGACCAACGGGCTCGACGTGATGGCCGTTCGCCAGCTGCGCAGGTGGTTGCGGGAGCTCGCCCGCGAGGGCCGCTGCATTCTGATCTCCAGTCACGTCATGCAGGAAATCTCCGCGCTTGCCGACGACCTGGTGATCATCGCCCAGGGCAGGATCGCGGCCAGCGGGACCCCGTCGGAACTGGCCGCCCGGTATGGCAACCGGGACCTCGAGGAGATCTTCGTTTCCGCGGTGGGCGGCGAGCCGTCATGATCCCGGCGATTCTCACGGTCTGCCGAAAGGAAATACTCGATAACTCGCGGGACAGGCGCACCGTTTTGACGGCGCTTCTGCTCGGCCCGCTGCTGGGGCCGATAATCCTGGTCATGGTGATCAACCTGACGGTCTCCCAGGCCAGGTCATCGGCGGAAAGGGCGATCAACGTGCCGATCATCGGCGCCGAACACGCCGGCAATCTGGTCGCGTTTCTGGCCAGCCGCGGCATCAGGGCCTCGCAAGGGCACGGCCTCACAAGCATTGACGAGGCGATGAACGCGGTTCGCAACGGCGATCGGGAAGTGGTCGTCTTCATCGATGCTTCATTCGGGGACGAGTTGGCGGGCGGGACCCGCGCTCACGTGGGCCTGGTATACGACGTGTCGGACAGCGCGTCGAGCCGGCGCGCCGGGCGTATCCGCGGATCGATCAATGCCTACTCCCAGCAGATCGGCGCCTTGCGGCTGCTGGCCCGGGGGCTCGATCCGTCCGTGGTGCGTCCGCTGGTCATCGACAACTTCGACGTGTCCACCGCGGACGAACGCTCCTCCCTTCTGCTCGGCATGCTCACCTACTTCCTGTTGTTCGCGACCCTGATGGGCGGGATTTACCTGGCGACCGACACCACGGCCGGAGAGCGCGAACGCAAGTCGCTGGAGCCGCTGCTCGCGACGCCGGTGCCGCGCTCGAGCCTGCTGTTGGGAAAAATGGCGGCAACCGCCGTGTTCATGCTCCTGTCGCTTGCCCTGACGCTGGCATGCTTTATGGTCGCATTGCGCTTCATGCCCTTCGAGCAATTGGGCATGAGCACTTCCTTCGGCGCGGGAACAGCCTTGTTCGCCTTCCTGGTGCTCACTCCCTTCGCGCCTCTGGGCGCGGCCCTGATGACGGCCGTGGCCTCTTTCACGAAGAGCTACAAGGAGGCCCAGAGCTATCTGGGATTCGTTATCCTCGTTCCGACCCTGCCGCTGATCGTGGCGTCGATAATGAACGTTCGGCCCTCGCTGGCGCTCATGGCGGTTCCAAGCCTCAGCCAGCACCTGCTGATCACCAACCTGATCCGGGGCGAACCCATCGAGCCGCTTATGCTGGCGCTGTCCGTGGCATCGACGCTGCTGCTGGGAGCGCTGCTGGCGTACGCGGCCATCCGCCTGTACGAACGGGAACGCATCCTCGGTTGAGCTGCGTTCCCGCGAACGAGGACCGGATCTAGCGCACTATCGTCATTTCGTCGATCAGCGCGGCAGCGCCGTCGACTTTCTCCATGACCCACAGCATGTAGCGCGTGTCCACGTGGATGGTGCGCGTGATGCCCGGATCGAAATCCCAGTCCGAATTCACGCTCTCCAGGGTGCCGTCGAACAACAGCCCCACCAGCTTGCCGTCGGCGTCCAGAGTGGCCGAGCCGGAATTGCCGCCGGTGGAGTCGAGGTCGGAAAGGAAATTGACCGGCACCGAGCCGATTGCATCCAGGTAATAGTCGCCGTAGTCGCCCGCGCGGATCAGGTCGAGCTGCGAAACCGGTGAGTTGAACGGCTCCTCGCCCGTGTCCTTCTGCAGGATGCCTTCAAGGCGCGTGAACGGCTCGTACAGGAGCCCGTCCGCGGGCGAGCCGCCC
>JAJEBT010000159.1 GCA_022822405.1 Alphaproteobacteria bacterium | reverse complement strand
CTTGATGGTGCTCAACAGGGAGGAAGAGTGACTTGAGCGGAACTCCGGTTCAAGTCGGCCGCGCCCGGAAAATCAGATTCGTGTATTTACATCAGCACCTTATGGAATATTAATCCGATTTTCCTGGGACAGTAGTGATCGAAGCGATTGCTTTCGATGGCGCAGCGTAGCGCGATGATGGCGTTGGCGCCGCTGACGGTCCAGCGCATGCCGCCGCGCTTGAGGCGGCCGGCGACGATGTTCTTGCAGCCCCCTTCCACGACCCCGCTGGCGCCGACGAGGCCCATGGCCCTGAACTTCGGGTAGGCCATGCGTGCCCGGTTGCTGGAGAAGTACTCGACGTTCCTGCGGGCCTCCTCACAGGCTCCCGCGTGGCTCTTGATGGCGGCGATCACATCGTCGATGCGTTCCTCGTCGAGTTCCTGGCACCGTTGTCTGGCCCACTGCTCGGCCATGTCGGTGCCGGGTCCATAGACCGCCTTGGCGACATCGAAGATATGGCCCTTCGCGTGGAACACGTCGACGATCTCGATGGCGGCCGGGAAGTGCTCGTCGGCGAAGCGCCATATCCATGCCGCCCCATCGCCGATCACCACCTGGCGTGATGCATCGTTGAAGCGGCGGCGTTCGACCTCGCGCAGGATGCGTTGCGCAAAGGGCGCGGGCTCCTTGTCGGTGTCGTGGGTGGCGATGGATTCGATGGCCGCGTTGTAGGTGGCGGAGCCGGCATCGCGCACCGCAGAGCCGTCCTTGATGGTGTCGGCCGACCAGACGACGGCCAGCTTCGCCTCGCGGGTTTCGCCGACCCGTCGGCCTGCTTGCCCTCAATGCCCTCGACCTCTGTCTTGCGCGCCGGCACCCCGGTGCCGTCGAGACCGAGGTAGAGGGTCGAGGCTCCTGACGGCTCGGGCTCGATGACCGAGGCCTCGTCTGCCGCGATCTCGCGCCCCAGCGCCTCGGCATGGCGCTCCACGGTCTTGGGCGAGACGGCAAGACCGGCGAGATCGCGCATGAGATCACTGGAGCCGGCAAAGCTGATCCTTGAGGCCGCCAGGCCGACCATGCGCAGCACCACCGGCGACAGGAAGGTGTCCTTCATGCCAAGGGCGCGGTCACGGGGAGCAAAGCCGTGACCGCGGCTGTCACAGTGATACCAGGCGCGCTCCAGTGTCAGGTCACCCAGCGCCGTGGTGAAGGTCTTGGCCCGGCGTCCCGCGAAGCGGGCCTCGCCGCCGCACGCGCAGGACAGGTGCGGCCCCCGGGCATCGGAGTGATCGGCATTGAGCTCCCTGGCGACGGCCCGCCCCATGATGTGCAACAAATAGCCCTGCGACGCATAGCTGCTCCACCGCCGTGCGCTATAATACGGCCCGGCGACCAAACCGGCAGGGCGCCGGACGGGAGGGGCTGCATGCATCGGACAAGGGCAACGTTCAGATGAAGCATTACACCGAACGAGTGCTCGTCACTGGAGGGGCGGGCTTTATCGGCTCGCATCTCTGCGAGCGCCTGATGGCTGGCGGCGCGGATGTCATCTGCCTCGACAACCTGTTCACCGGCGCCAAGGCGAATATCGCGCATCTGCTGGGCGCGCCGAATTTCGAGTTCATCCGCCACGATGTCACGGAGCCGCTGCGCCTTGAGGTGGACCGTATCTTCAACCTCGCCTGCCCGGCCAGCCCGGTGCATTACAAGCACGATCCCGTACAAACGGTGAAGACTTCGGTTCATGGCGCGATCAATATGCTTGATCTCGCCAGGCGCTGCGGTGCGCGCATTCTCCAGGCCTCGACCAGCGAGGTCTATGGTGATCCGCTATCGCACCCGCAAAAGGAGGAAGATTGGGGCAATGTGAATCCGGTCGGCCCGCGCGCATGCTACGACGAGGGCAAGCGTTGCGCCGAAACGCTGTTCTTTGACTACCGTCGCCAGCACGGCGTTGATATCCGCGTGGTCCGCATCTTCAACACCTACGGCCCCCGAATGCACCCGTCGGACGGGCGCGTGATCTCCAATTTTGTCGTCCAGGCCCTGCTTGGCCGGCCACTCACCTTGGCCGGCGACGGCAGCCAGACCCGGTCATTCTGCTATGTGGACGACCTGGTGGACGGCCTGCTGGCCTATATGGCGCTCGACGATCCGGTGCCGGGGCCGGTCAATCTCGGCAATTCCGAGGAAACGAGCATCGCCACGCTGGCCCAGACGGTCCTGCGCCTCTCCGGAAGCCGCTCGCCCACCGTGTTCGTGCCGCTGGAACAGGACGACCCGTCGAGGCGCCGTCCCGACATATCGCGCGCCGCCGACCTGCTCGGTTGGGTGCCCGCCACAGAGTTCGAAGACGGACTCGGCGCGACGATCTCCTGGTTCCGCGAGCTGCTGCGCACCATCCCGGAGCATCGGATCGATGTCGCCCGGCCGTGACGCCGTCTGGGCGGTCGTCACGCCTGTGTATGAGGACGGCCAGTCCTTCGCCTCGCTTTGCCGCGACCTCGCGCGCCTCGAGGCCGACGCGGCGTTCGAGGTCCTCGCGGTGGACGATGGAAGCATCAATGCGCCGCCTGCGATTGCTGCGATCCGTGATGCGGGGCTGACGGGCCGAATCGTCCGCCTGAAGCGTAATATCGGGCATCAGACAGCAATCTGGGTGGGCCTGGCCGTGGCTGCGTCCGAGCCGCGTTACGCCGGCGCGGTCGTCATGGATAGCGACGGAGAGGATCGGCCCGAGAATGTGCCGACACTGGTTGCGGCCGTCGAAGCAGGCAGCCATGCGGCTGTGGCGCGGCGGGGGCGGCGCACCGAGTCCCTGTCCTTCCGGCTCTTTTACCGCTTTTACCGGCGCTTCTTCCGCCTGCTGACAGGCCGGCAGATTCGTTTCGGTAATTTCTGCGCCCTCGACCGCCGCACCTTGCTGCGGCTGACGGCGATGCAGGAAACGCGCATCCATCTGGCGGCGGCGATCATCAAGTCGCGGCTCAGCCGCGTCGAACTCTCCTGCGATCGCGGCGTCCGCTACGACGGACGGTCGCGGATGAACTTCTACGATCTGGCGCTGCATGGCATAAGGGCGGTTGCCGTGTTCGATGACGCCGTCCTGACCAGAATGGGCGCGGTTTGCGCCGGAGCGGCGATCTCCGGCGTGCTGGTGTTCATGGCTGGCCTCGCGCTCAAGCTTTCGGGCCAGACTACGCCAGGCTGGCTCACTTTCGTGACCGGCTTTCTGGTCCTTGTCTTCCTCCAGACCGCGTTGCTCAGCCTCGTTGCGCTCATCATGAACGCGCTCGGCTACCGCTCGCCGGCGGATCTCGAAACGGCGGCGGCATCGCTCATTCTGGAGACGGAAAAGACCGGGTTCGACGATCCGGCCGATGCGTGAGGAAGCCGGTCGGGTTCTGCGCTTCGTACTGAACGGTCTGTTCGCGACGGCTGTGCATTACGGAGCGCTGGCAGCGCTGATCGAAGGCGCGGGAATGACGTCTGCGGCGCTCGCCAACGCGCTCGCAGCCGTCTGCGGCATCGCAGTCTCCTATGCCGGCAACCATGCTTTCGTGATGAGGAGCCGCGCGCCCCACCGTCGGGCGGGCACGCGCTTTCTCGCCTGTTATGCGGCGGTCGTCTCGCTGCATGGCGGAGCGATGGCGCTATGGGCGGATATCGGAGGTCTGGACTACCGGATTGGTTTCCTGCTGTTTACCGGCATGGCGGCCATCCTCACCTATCTTCTGAACCGCTTTTTCGTGTTCCGGGAGCCTGTGGTGGGATGATCGTCCAGGTCATCCTGATCGGGCGGGCGGTGGCGGCGCCGCTCCAGCGGAAGACCTCCTGCCGCAGCTGCCGCCCGGTGGCCAGGGCAGCAAGGCCCGGCGCCGGTTCGGAGCCTGTTCGCCACACGACCAGCGCGCCCTTCTGCGCGATGTCCTCCGCCTGCACCCAGGGAGACTTGCGCTCGTCGGCGTCGATGGAGACCGAGGGCGTGCCGAGCGCCACCAAGGCGATCAGCCCGGCTTCCCAGACCGGCCCGACGATGATCTGTGGCTTGACGCCCGTTTCACGCTCGTAACCGCGTAAAAGCCGGGAAGCGATCTCCTCCTGCGGCCAGACGACCCGCGAGGGCTTGTCCGATCGCTCGGCGCGAAACAGTACCGAAGCCGCATAGCCGGCCGGTATAAGTGTGAGCAGTACCAACGCCATGGCGGCAATCCGGGTGCAACTGCGAATATCGAAACGGCCCGGAAGCAGCGCCAGTAGCAACAGGCCGGAGAGGTTGAACATCGGCATGCCCCACATATCCTTGAGCCCCATGCTGCCCGCGCCGGCGATCAGCACCGCCAGCAAGGCGGGCATCAGGCCCATGACAAGCAGGAAGCGGCGCGCGCGCGCTTCCTGCGGCGCCAGCCGGACAGCGCCCCTGCCGAAAAGCCCGGCTACAAGCGCCATGAGCAGGAATACGGCATGGTCCGCCAATTGCGTCAGCAGGAAGGAGGCCGGCCCCCCTGCTCTGCTCGATCCGGCCCGTGCCAGCGCGTAGTCGAATGGCAGGAAGTCCGTCTCGACCAGGAACAGCGCCTGCGGCGCAGCGGCGGTGGCGAAGACCGCGAGCGCTCCCCAAGGCCCGATGCGGGCGAGATGCGTACGCGCCTGCGCATCCGCCAATATCCAGAAACCCGCCGCCGCCAGAAGCAAGCCGGAGGAATATTTCGCCCAGAGCGACAGCCCCGCCAGGACGCCCAGCAGAAGCCACCAGACGATCCGGCCACCCTGAACCGACCGCCACAAGGCCAGACAGGTCCATGCCCAGAGCGGCATCTGCATCAGATTGTGGTTCATCTCCGGCGTCGGCCAGGAGTAGTAGAAGATGCCCGTCAGCAGCAGCGTGCCGGCAAGAGCGCGGCCTGCTCCCAGAAGGTCACGCCCGAGCAGCCAGACGGCGATGAAGCTTGCGGCGACGCAGGCCTGTGCCAGGAGGTAAGCTGGCCATATCATGCCGAAGGACAGACGCCGCCCGGCTTCGAGAAGCAGTCCGGGTAGGTTGGGGTGCTTGTAGGTTGCAATAACCCCCTCTCGGCCCCAGACCAGCATCTCGACCACATCGAGCGGTGGCGCGCTATGCGTAAGCGCCGGGGCCAGGGTCCACACAAGCGCTTGCATGGCGCACAGAGCGGCCACCACATGGGCGGGCCGCGACAGTATTCTTTCAGCAGGGATCATGGCCGGTGCTAGCTGCGATCATGGATGTCGAGGCTGGCTGAATTGCGCTAAACATGAGATTCGATAGTCTGTTAGTGACATACTCTAAGTATCCTCACCCTCTGGCAGATGTCTTTGTTTGGAAATCAGGCTCAGCCAGCCAAAAGGCGGCGGCATGCCGCCAAGTACCGCCCGATAACTGCTGGCTCGGAATAGTCTTGCTCAAAGCGGTGCAGTGCGCGGTGGGTACGGTCCGCCGCGGCGTCCGGTTCCGCGAACACCGTTGCCAAGGCTGCTGCCATGGCTGATGGATCGTCCGGATCTACCAGAAGAGCGGTCTTGCTATCCAGAATCTCTGCTGGGCCACTCACCCGTGTCGCCACGATGGGGACGCCGCAGGCCATCGCTTCAAGAATTACGAGGCCGAAGGCTTCATGGCGCGACGCCAATACGAACACGTCAGCATCGGAGAGGAAGGCGGGGACATCGTCAATCCAGCCAGGGAACGTCACCCCCCCCATCCCGAGTTGCCTGGCGAGTGCACGTAGCGCCTTGCGCTCAGGTCCATCGCCACCTATTTCCAATCGGAAACAAGAGCCTTGGCGTTCCGCGAGGGCGGCTGCTCGCAGCAGCACGTCAAATCCCTTCTCGGGAACTAAGCGACCAAGTGACTTGACAACTCTGCCGGTCCGCGAAGGCACTTTCACCTCCTTGATCGGCGTGAGCGAGCGGAAATGAGGGACGCGTATAAATCGCTCCGTCGCCACCCCGTTCCGGTGCAGATACGCTTCTTGGTCGCGTGTCGTTGGAATAAGCATGTCGATGGTTCGGTAATTCTTCAACTTTGGAAAGTTGTTTAGTATGGAGATCGTCGGGTACCCAGCTGTGCGAGCAGCTTGACCGGCCAAACGGCTAGCCTTGCCCAGATGTGTTTGCACTATATCAGGGCCAAATCGGCGCAGTGCATGACCAATTGACCATCGACAGAACCAATCATGAGGACCTTGGCATCGTACGCGCAGGCGCTGCAGATCATCGCGACGATCCAAGATATTCATAGCTTCGCTTTGCCGTGTGCCGATGGCAAGTACCTCATGTCCACGCGAGGCGAGCGCCGCACACAGGTCAAGGAACACTTGTTCCGCACCACCAAGCCGACGAGCCAACATGACTTGAGCAAACTTTATGGGTTTATCCGTATGCGATTCCATCGATACCCCTTCTCCGCCGTGGTTGGCGGGGATTTATTCATTCGTCCTGCGCCGCAGCTCGCTGTGTTGACCTTCCAGTATCTTGGCTAAGAGCACCAAGCGCATGTATGCGGAGGTTACGGATACGAGATAGCCCTTCCAACCACCTAAACAATGCAGCCGAAAAAAATACATCTTCAGAAATACGAAGGGCAATTCGAAAAGAAGTCGGAACCGTAGCCACCTGCGGGATCGTTTGCGTCCCGTATCGGCATAATAGCTCGTATAAGTGTTCACTTTCTCAAGCAGTCCATGCCAATTGACGAAAGAGTAGTGCCAGATCGGCGATCGCAATTGTCCCGGCCTGATGTTGGTCTCGACGCGGTCGAACAGCGGATCGTCACGGTACCTGCCTACTGAACGGTGATAGAGACGCACGACATTGTAGTCGCTGACGAGCGGACGGGGCTTACGGTCCCCCGGATAAACAGTGCGAATCCGAATTCGCCACGCGCCGACCCCCTGCGCTTCGATGGTACTGCGAATTTCACTCGCAAGTTCGGGAGTTACAACTTCGTCTGCATCGACATTTAACAACCAGTCATGACAGCACTGCTCCTCGGCAAAGCGCTTTTGTGGGCCGTAACCAAGCCATTCTCGAACAAATACGCGCGCCCCGAAGCTCTCAGCAATTTTCACCGTAGCGTCGGTTGAGCCTGAATCGACGACAACGATCTCGTCAGCCAAGCTGTGCAGCGCCTTCAAAGTTCGAGGAAGTCGTTCAGCTTCGTTCTTCACTATCAAAAACGCAGATATCTGGGTGGTCATAGATCGGCAATTCCATTTCACTTCTTCACAGCGCAATACCGCGAGACAATTGGTAAATCCTCACGACTTTTCCGGTTGAGCTCCGGTCTGTTGGATGACAATCGGTCTCCAGCTCTGCTGATTTTTCAATCGGCAGAACTTTGCATTCAGGACCATTTTTTGTTCGTGCGGGGCTGATGTCTCCGGAACAAATTGGGCTGATCGAAAATGGTCGGAGACCATTTCGATCATGGCCTGCCAAGGGGAAATTTCAGGCGGAACGTTTTGCCCGTCCACGGCATTGCGCAACTCGAACTCTAACCCCAGCTCGCGCAAACCGGCGGCCACGCGTTCACGTCGTTCGACCACCTTTTCCAGACTGATGACGACAACTTTCAACGCCACGACCCTCGATACTCTTTGTGCTGTCGAACCCAACGCTATAGTTTATTGAGCGGTGTTTGCCAAGAAGCCGGTTCACGAGATTCCGGAGCTTGCCTCGAGCCGTCTGCGCGTACACAGGGGGTCATATGTCAGACATGTTGGAAACGGCCATTCAGGTTGACGATACCAGCCCGTTCGGGCGGTACCGCCCCGGCCCCGTTCGCCAGCGGTTTCACGCCGTCATGAACGAGATCTACAAGGCTGGCTGGGCCGGCCGGCGGGTCTTCGGCAGATTGCGTTGGCTGGAGCGGTTTTGTTCCACCCGGACGCGGGACATGGTGGACGTCGAGCGGTTCGGCCTGCGCTGGCGGCTGTATCGGCACGGCAACGTGGCGGATGCGCGGCTGCTGCTGCGCCCTGAAGCATTCGAACCGGTCGAGATCGAATCTATCGTCAGTCTGGCTGGCAGGCCGGGCTTCATTTTCGTTGATGTCGGCGCGAATTGCGGCTTCTACTCCCTACGGGTCGCCCAGGCGGCCGGTGGAGCGGGGCGCATTATCGGAATCGAGCCCCATCCGGCAATGCGACGACGGCTTGCTTTCAACGCGAGCATTAATCCGGCCTTTCCAGTGCGGGTCCTGGGTTGCGCCGTGGGCGATCGCGCTCGTCCGGGCAAGCTGGCGGAGGACGCGCGCAACCTTGGACAAACCCGGGTTTCTGACCAGGGTTCCATCGAAATCGAGATCTGGACGCTGTCCGATATCGCCGCGACCGAGAAGCTGGATCATATCGATGCGATCAAGGTCGACGTTGAAGGTTTCGAGGACCGCGTACTCGACCCTTTCCTGCAGGAAGCGCCTGACGCGCTACTGCCGCGATTGATTGTCGCGGAACACATCTGGAGCGGCTCTTGGGAAACCGACTGGCTGGCCCGCGCTGCCGCCCGCGGCTATCGCGAACAAGCCCGGACGCGTTGGGGAAATGTCATTCTTGTCCGGTCGTAGCGCCACCGATCCGCTCAGCACGTCGACGCGCAACGTCTCATACCGCGATGGCCGTTCCCCATCCTTGGGGGGCAGTGTGGATGGTCGGTTCTCCGCACTGCCGGGGGGGCCCGACCGGTGACACAGGGTGGATATCGTCCTTTTCAGTCCGAAGCTTGCCTATCCGAACGACGTTCCGCACGGAACGCGGCCAATCGTCCTTCGGGAGCCTTCCCGTGACCCGCCGGTCCTGACGCCCGAAGCAACGGCCCGGATTTCTCAAACTAGAGGTGCATCGGGGCTCCGAATCTGGGAAAATATCTGTGCGATCAAATAGTTGACCCGGATTGGAGGGGTTCCCCGATGCGCACAGATTGTACCCCGGATCTTTTTGATTTTACACCCGTGG
>JAJEBT010000056.1 GCA_022822405.1 Alphaproteobacteria bacterium | reverse complement strand
CCGGGGGCGTGATTTGCCCGGCGACGCCGATTTGCAGTGGATCCGGGATGCGTCCGGTTGCGGGACGCGGGGCTTCCGAACACGTCGTGTCCGGCACGTCAGCGATTCGAGAGCCAAGACGTCCTCGCATGCCGGAAGGCTGATAACGGCTGGATGCCGCGTCTCAATGCATCGGCGCGTCCGGCGGCAACGCCAGGTCAAGCTCGACCGCGTCCAGCTGCTCGTCGAGCGCCTCGATCATCTCCATCGTGCGCTCGCGGACATGGTCGCGCGTTCCCGCATCCATGTCCGGCAGGTCTCGGCGGCAGCCTGGGCACCAGCAATCCAACGAAGCCGCGAGCTTTGTCAACGCGGCGTAGACGATCTGCGCGGCCTCCGGGTCTACCATGAAGCCGACCAGCGGTGCATCTTCATCCGACATCTGCAGGTGTCCTTGCATCGTTCGGCACGATCACGGGCGCGCTGCTGAACCTTGAAGTGGTTTCTCGCATTCTCCTGTTCCCCGCTTCCCTGTTGCACGGTCAACGTCGCTGCCGGTCTCGATGCCGTGCCTTGCTCCAATGTGCAAGTCGAGACGCATTCGGCGATCTGCCGAAACGTGTCACGGGTGCCTGGCGTCACACGGCCTTGATTCCGACGGCCGCGCCAGCGGGAAGCGAGGAGACGCCGACGGTGGACCGGGCATGGCTGCCCCTTTCCTCGCCCAGCACTTCGACCAGGAGATCGGACGCGCCGCTCATCACCGCGGAGGCCTGCGTGAAATCCGGCGCCGCGTTCACGAAACCGGTCAGCTCGACGGCCCGCGCACGGTCGATGTCCTCCTTCAGCGCCGCCCTGAGCTGCGCCAGGATGTTGAGGGCGCAAAGCCGCGCGCCCCTGTATCCGTCCTCGACGGACAGGTTGCCGCCGACCTCGCCCACAACGCTCCCGTCGGCGGTGATCGACACCTGGCCCGAGATGAAGACCTGATGGCGATTGATGCGGCAGGGAACGTAGTTGCCGAGCCGATCCGGCAGCTCCGGCAGCGAGATTCCAAGCTCGTCCACGCGTTGGTCGAATCGTGTCATTGTTTGCTTCTCTCCTTCGAATGCTTCCTGGCGTTCAAATTGACATCCTCGAATTCTCGGCATCCTGCCGGTCGGACAAGGGTGTGCTCGGGCGGAGTCTCGGTTGTTCCAGCCGCGAGTCGAACACATTGCAGGAATGGCGGCGGCTGACCGAGATGTTGCAGCAGACGACCCCGGGCTGATGGCGCCTCGTCCTCGCCACTGGAGTCGACGGACTTTTCCTGAACGCCATCCGGCCCTTGGAAGCCACGTCCGGAGTCCCGCCTGTCACGGCCGGTTCCCGCCCATTCGATCGTTCCCGAACCGGCGCCGCCCTTCCCGGGAATGCGAGCGATCCTGTCTTGGCGGAAGCGAGTGGTTTCAGGCTGGCGGTCAAGGCGCGGGAGCCGGCGTCGCGAATGCGGCGAAAGCGGCCGGCGTCGCGGCTCTTGCCGGCTGCCTGTTCAAGGATGTCATGCGTCAATCCCTCCTGGTCAGCATTGCGTCTCGTCACGGCAACTGTGCCGGGCAAGCGATTGCACAAGTGCTGAAAGCTACACGATAGATCATGCGGTGTGTGTGCAAAGATGCGCGAATTTCATGCTTTTCCGTGCGTTTTCGGCGGTCTGGATGGCATCATCGCCCTGTGGCACCCGAATCGATTTCCGGCAACGCGGACCTGATTCGATCCCGTGACACGGCGTAGTTTCCTGACTGGACCGACGTGACGCGCACGTCTCTGCCCAGACTGTTTCGTGCGCGGATTGCCAGGTTGCCACATTCGCCCGAGGTGTTGGATTCGAAGTCAAGCCACTGGCACCCGCGAATGGGATCCGAACTGCCAGCGCACGTCGTTCGAAGCATGCGCCGCGCAGTGGCGCGTATGACCACGATTTCGCGCGGTCTCGGCAAGCATTTCCAGCATCGCAACCTTCTGGGCGGGACATATGTGGCCTCGCAGATTGCGAAAGAGACTCGGAGATGCGAACGCGATGACACTTTGAGTTTCACCCGCGCAGGAATCGAGTCGCGTCGGTAATCGGGTTTTGTCCGCTTTGCCCGACGGCATTTTGGTGCGACGCCCGCACGACTCGCTGACCAAGCGAGGGTAAGGGGCAAGGGCGCCGTCGTTCGGCAGCCCGGGGCGCGGCGCCTGCCGACGGGAGGTTGCGCCAGTCCAAAGGCGGGGCGCGGCGGCGAGAAGGAGGTTGGCGCCGGGCGTGACGATACGCTCGTGGCGCGCCCGGGGCTTGGGCGCTGGCCTTCCGCGCAGTTCATCGCCGGTCCCCCTATTCCTGACGTGCCGAATCAGGCCAGGGCTCCCGGCGGCCGATTCGGGCGGCGGGGACGAGGACATCGCCGAATTCGCCGCAAAGCCACGAAATCCGTACGCAAGTCGTCCAGTTTCACACCGACATGGCACGGAATATCCTCCGTCGTTCGGTTACAATCCGAGGGTCCGCGCGACAATGCCTTGCGGGCAGGCGCGATCGGGATCGGACAGGCCGGGATGCCGGTGACGCCTGACGGCGAGGACCTGATCCGTCGACCCTGGCGGGCGGCGATCCGCCGTGAAGCCGGTCGGCCGCAACAAGGGGAGGGAACCATGACCATCCGAATGATCGCCGCAACGGCTGTCGCAATCGCCGCCGCAGCCTTGAGCGGCTGCACCAGCCCGGAGAGGGCCGCGACTCCGACAATGGACAGCGCGCTGCACGCCGACTACGTGCTGGCCGACCCGCAGGGACAGCCCGCCGCCCGGTTCGAATGGGTCTGCGAAGGGGCGAGCTGCAGCACGACGATCGCGTTTCCCGGCGTCCCGCCCGCCTCGTTCACGATGGACTGCGAGGAAACCGTCTGCACGTTCAGCGCCGACCTCGCTCCGGAGCCCTTGCCGATCGACCTGGGCAAGGGCTTCGAGGCACGCTCGGCGGGCGCAGCGGCGTTCGAGTCGGACCTTGGCCGCCTGACGATCGAGACCGTTCGGGGCGTCACCCATGCCGACATTCCGCGTCCGGACCTTCCCGCATTCCAGGACGTCTCAAGCGCCTTCAGCGGGTGGGGCGACTGGGGGGCCTTCGTGATCTCCCATGTCCAGACACCGCTCGGAACCTTCTTCATCCCAATCGCCAACTCCGCCGGACAAGGCACCGACGGGAACCCGGCCGCCGGCACCGCCACCTGGTCGGGCATCGTGGGCGCGCACACGTATGCCGGCGACCATGTCCAGGGCGACGCCGACCTGACGGCGGACTTCGCCGCGATGACGCTGGATGTCGGCTTCACCGGGATGACGGGTGCCTCGGGCGCGACCTACGCCGACCTGAACTGGGAGGATCTCGCGATGGAAGACGGCGGCTTTGCCGGCGGCACCGCCGGCAACAGCATCGAAGGCCGCTTCTACGGGCCGAACGGGGAGGAGGCGGGAGGCATATTCGAGCGCGACGCCATGGTCGGAGGCTTTCACGCGATCCGCTCCGCGGAGTGAGCGCTCGCAAGCGGTCGCGACCGGACGCCCGGTCCGGCCGCAGTCAGCCACGGCCAGCCATGAGGCATAGCTGTTCGCGTTGGCGTTTATCGGCGCGGACCAGGCAGGGAGACGGGTTGTCCGAAGGCGCTTTGATAGCGTCGCTGCATTGACACTTCCAGTTTCAACGGCGCTTAAGTTCAGCGTCGTCCGGCAGGTGGCCGTTCCGCACGGAACCGTCGCACTCGCCCAGGACCCCGTCCTCCCATTCCCGTGCCCCGCGCGCCGAAATGTCACGAGTTGGTCATGCTGCGTCACGATTCGAGCATGTTTTGCGCATGAAACCCGGAAATCCACCGACAGCATTTGGCTGTAACCTGACGCTTTTCGCGCAATGACGTTGCAATTCGCGAACGCATGAGCATGATTCGGACATCTTTCGGTCGGCCGTCCGGCCGCTTCGGGGACCGGTGCCTCGGTGCCCGGGTCCTTCGGCCGGACGGCACCGGGAGCGAGGGAGGATGGGAATGGCGATCAACGACGTCTTTCGGACAGGCGGCCTGCGACCGGTGTCGCGGGCAAGGCCCGGTGCGGTCCTGCGAACCCGGGCCGGCGACGCGTGGAAGCGCCCGTTCGACCTCGTCGTCCTCGCCCTGGCCGGGCTGCTGCTCCTGCCGTTCTGGATCGTGCTCGCGGCGGCGATCCCGCTGGCGATACGGCTGGAAAGCCCCGGGTCGACGCTCTACCGGCAGGCGCGTCTCGGCCGCGGGGGACGGACGTTCCTGATTCTCAAGTTCCGCACCATGGAGCACGGGGCGGAGCGGCGCACGGGCCCGGTCTGGGCGGCATGGCGCGACGCGCGCGTGACCCGGGTCGGCCGGGTGCTGCGGCGCTGGCACCTGGACGAGCTGCCGCAGGCGCTGAACGTGATCCGCGGCGAGATGAGCCTCGTG
>JAJEBT010000003.1 GCA_022822405.1 Alphaproteobacteria bacterium | reverse complement strand
ATTCTGCTGTGCCTCCTCGGCGGTCATCGCCGTCTCGCCGTTGCTCGCCCCGAACGCGGCCAGCGCCTGCTTCCAACGGGTTACATGCGCATCGCCGTTCCCCGTCTCCTTCGCATAGCCCTGCACGTCCGCAAGCACCGTCCCCGCAAGGCAGGCGTTCGCCGGCGCATCGTTGTCGCCGACCTCGATCGTCACGTGGTCCGTCGTGCCCGTCACAACACCCGAAGGCAGCGGGCTTCCCAGCTCCACGACGACCGTCTCCACGTCCTCGACGTCGCCGTCATCCGCAACCGAGAAGGTCGCCGTGCCGGTGGTCGCGCCGTCGGCAATGGAGATCGTCCCGGCCAGGGTGTAATCAGCGGATGTCGCCGTCGTGCCGGCCGCACGCACCTGCACCGGGATGGCGAGCGCCGCGCCCGTCGTGTTCGCCGTCCCCAGCGTTGCCGTGACCGTCAGCGCCGGATCGCCCTCGTCGGCGGCGCCATTGCCGCTCACCGATAGCGAAACCGGGTTGGTCGCCGTGACGTCAACCGCGACGGACTCGATGGCAATGCCGGTCCCGTAGTTGCCGCTGTCGCCCGTCGTCACCGTGTGAGCGACGCTCGCCGCGCCCTCGGACAGGCCCGTGATCTTCACCGGCTGCGGCTCGCTCCACTTCGTGGGTGTGAAGGTCACGCTGCTCCGGTCGGTCTCCGCATGCGAGGCGCCGCTCGCGACCGAAACCGAGACCGTCACGTCGCCGGCCGGCGCGGTCCGCAGCGACAGCCCGTAGGATGCCTCGCCGCCGGCGGCAACGGACAGCGCAGGCGGCGTCACCGCGACCCCCGACGGCGCGTCGTCGTCGTCATTCACCGTGACCGAGGCCGCATCGTTCGGAGACGCCGCCGTCGTGTAACCGGCGCTGGCGGCAAGCGCCGCCGTCACCGAACCATCCGGCTCGTCCACATCGTCGCCCGCGGTGGCGACACTGAAACTCGCCGTGCCGCCCGTCGGGATCGTCACCTGGTGGGCCCCCGCCGTGGCAAAGCCACCCACCTCGGTCACCGTCATCTGGACCCTCAGCCGCGAAGCAGGCGCCGGACTGGCCGTCAGCGTGAACTCCGCCGCCCCGCCCTCGGTCACGGAAGCCGCCCTGGCGGCAATGGAGACCGACGGCAACGGGTCGCCGCCCGCGATCGAGACCGGGACCTTGTCCCCAAACGATGCCGGGTTGCCCACGGTGTCCTTCAAACGGCGTGGCCCCTTTCCCCATGGGGCCGTGTAGCCCACGGTCACCGTCTCCGCCCCCGCCACCGGGGATGTCAGCGTCAGCGTCACCGTGCTTCCCGATACGGCAACCGTATCGACCGTGCGGGCGGACCCGTTCACCATCACCTCGAACTCCGACGCCGGCGGAACCGCGCTCTCGTCCAGCGCCTCGTTGAACGTCACCGTCAGCACCGCGCCGTCCACCGACGCGGACAAAATGTGCGGGGACACGCCGTCCACCCTGTGCCCGGGTTGATCGTCAAGTCCCGCGTGCTTCCTTGTCGCGGGGACCCCGGAGCCAACCGTGTCGATCGCCCCGCCGTCGAGCGAGATGATGACGCCCGGCTCGATGCTCACGCCATCGGTATCCACGTCCCAAGGGGAGACGCTGTAGCGGAACGTCAACTCCGCGGTGCCACTGCCGGCATGGTAGGCAGCCTTGTCTGTGTGGCTGCCCACGCGGAGGAACAGCACCGGCGTGCCGTTCGTGGTGTCGACCGTCACGCTCGAGCTGAACTGCACGCCCACGTCGATCTTGTCGCTGCTTCCGTAGGCGCCGTCCACCCCCGGGCTGGACGCAAATGTGAATCCGGTCACGCTCGCCGCACCCGATGCAAGGGTCACGTTGTCGATGACGTCGCTGTAGAAGCCTGGAGCAGTGTTGCCCACCGTGTCCTCGAGGACAGAGGGATTGAAGTCGACCCTGACTTCGGTGTCGTGCTCGACCGGCTCGTTCAGTGTAAGCACCACCTTGTTGCCGCTCACCGCAATGCCGCTGACACTCAGCTCGGTTCCGCCGACCACGCCATGCGCGTAAGTCGGGTGTCGGGTACCTCCAGCCCACACTTTGAAATCGCGGCCCTGCGCCGGCACCTTCGTCCCGTCGAGCGCCTTGTTGTAGACGAGCGTGATCGTGTTGCCGTTCACGACCGCGCTGCGGGTGCCGGCCGTGATGTGACGAAAGCCGGAGCTGTCCAGGCTCAATCCCTCCGGCCTGGGGCGCACGGCGTCGACCCGCTGTCCGGAATGCGGGGCCAGTCCCCGGTGCGTCGTCAAGGCGTCGCGTCCCGATGCGCCCTTGATTGTCCCAGCGTTCAGATCGAAATAGTCCGGCTCTATGCTGACCCCCGCGGTATCCCTGTCTCCGTCCGCCACCGTGTGGCGGAACGTCAGCGAGGCCGTGCCCGAGCCGCCGTGGTACACCAGGGCCCGAGCGATGGCCCCGAAAATAAGCCCCCCACCGCTCGAAGTGCTCGCCCGTCGACGAGGCACGTCCACGTCTCGCCTGACACTCGTCGCCAGCCGGGGCGCCCCGGTGACGTTCACGGTCTCGCTGAATGTCACCGTCACTTCGATCGTCTCGCGCGTGCTTCCGCCGCCTTCGCCGTAGGTATAAATCCCGTCCGGTCCAGGATCGGACGTCACTTCGATGGCCACGATCTCGATGGCGGTCTCGTTTGCCACCGCCCGACCGGAGAATCCCGCCGCCTTGTTCTGCGCCAGGTCCCGGATCGCCTTCGCGCCGGCGTCCGACGGCGGCGTGTACCCCACCGTGAGCGTGTCGACCGTGGTCGCCGGCGCCGCAAGCGTCAGGGTGACGATTTCGCCGGCCACTCCCATGCCGGTGATCCCCCGACGCGCACCGTTGACGTTGACCGTGAATGCGCTCGCTGCGGGCACGGAGGCCGCATCCAGCGCCTCGCTCCAGGTGAGCGTCAGCGTCGACCCCGCGGCTTCCGCCCCCTTCAGCACGGGCGCCACACCATCCACGGCGATCACGGTCGCCGATACCTCCCCGGTCTCCGCGCCGTCGCCGTTCGTGTTGTAGGCCACCACCCGCACCGAGTACCCGGTGCCGACGCTCAGACCCTTGATGACGTGCAACGACTCGTCGGGATCGGCGATCTGCGCCTGCCGGGATGCATCGTAGTCCTGCGAGCCCGACTTCCATTGGACCTTGTACCCCTCGACCGGGGCGCCGCCGTCACTGTCCGGCGCAGTCCAGGACACCGACAGATGGCCCGGCTGGGTCGTGCTCGCCGAGACGTTGCCGGGGGCTCCCGGCACGCAGCCGCCGTCCCTCCAGGGATTGCGCACCGCACCATCCTCGTAGGCGGACTCGTTTGTGGTTCGAATGCTGCAATAGCCCCCGAAGTCGTCCCGAAGCTGGTAGATGGCTGCGCGTCTGGGTCCACCCGTGTAAAGGTGTAGTGCCTTGACGTGAGACCAGAAGCGCTCCAGATCCGGTGTGCTGCTGCCGTACGTGGTCTCGAACCATGCCGGCATCACGCCCCGAAGCGCACTGCGGACAACCGCCAAAGCCTCCTGTGTCCGTGCTGCGTTGCCGCCGTTGCAGCTATCCCACAACCACGTCTCGCCAGGCAGGACCGTCGTTGCCAATACGTCGGCGAAGAGTTCGGGGCCGCTGCATTGAAACCCGAGGTTCAGGCGGTCGTACAGGCGGTGGAAATACACATGGGCCGCTGCGAGCGGGCCCGGGTTGGACTGAAGACCATTGGCCAACGTGTACACGTGGGCCATCTCATGCACGATGACCGGAAGGGACCTGATGTAGTCGAGGTGGATGCCTATGGAACTCGCCCGACACCGCGCAAGTGCGGTACCGGAGCTGCTGCTGCAAGCCATCGCTGCCGACCCTGCCGCGCTGGACTTCCATAGGCGAACGGAGAGATCGAAATCGGGCTCATTCTTCATGTGCGTCAACGTCTTGCGCAGCCACGGATGCTGCCCTTCATGGACTCTGACGACATCCTCTTCGATGAAAGCGAGAAGGGTGTCGTCCGGGTGCATGGGGGTCACAGTGACTTCCGCCGAAGGGAGGCCATCGCCTGCGGCGTTGGTGGCGATGACCGACACCCTGTGCTCCGCGTTGGCCCGGAGGGGCCCGATGGTGTGCGGCAGAACGGACAGGTCCGACGGCACCCCGACTTCACGGGTGAACACTCTCTTGGGTATATGTTGCCCGTGCCAATTCGTGTAAGCAGGCCTATCGTACTCGTACCGAATCTTGTATCCGGTGATCGGCGAGCCTCCATCGCTCGCAGGCGCTTCCCAGGAGACACTCAAGCCGCTATGGACCGAGAATGATGAATGTTGCGCGAATATCGTATCCTCGAGCTTCAGGTTCCGGGGCGATCCGGGAGCAGTCTGGGCACGCACCTCGACGGCGCCAGATGCGAACATCAGCACCGCCAGCGCAACCGTCATGACCGTGAACGAAATCCGACCTCGCATCCGCTCACGGGCATGCGCGCCGAGCGATCCGCCGGTGCCGCGGTAGCGGGACAGACGGCTCGGCGTGGACTTGATCATCGAGGTGGTTCGGGTTGTCCGGACAGTCCGAGGGCCGGAACAAGGTGTACCGGGACTGTGATGTGATGCCATGGGGACGATCGTGCGGCTGCCGCCTGGGCGGCGAGCAGAGGCGGAATCGAATCTGTCGGAGGGAAAAGAGTTCCGGCCGTGCCGGAGGAGGCGATTGACGGAACGGAAAGTTTCAGACGGACGGCGAGGCGGGAGAGACGGGGCCGCCACGAACACGCGGCTCGGCGGCTCGGCGGCTCGGCGGCTCGGCGATCATTATAGAGCGAGCCCGTCCGGCGTTTGTCAATCCCCGGCGCGGAATATCGCTACCCAACCCGTACCCGATTCCCGACAGTCCGCTCATGACCGTGACCACCCGTTGAAGGCGACCCCGGCCCATGCATCCGTGCTGTCGGCCGGAAGTGCGCACGCCAGCTTCACGCAACCATCGCACGAATCACCGCCAAACAGCAAATGAGGCGCAGCCGGCAATGTCGACGCCGACGCGAGCCGCCACGCCAGCGGCGGACCGAGCCTCGCGCGGCACACCGCCCCGTCGAGCGCAGGTTCCTCGGAGCCCGTGCTTCGTCGAGCGCACCGGCGCGAATCCTCGCGCGGGGTGTCGCAGGCGAGGACTCGGGGGAGGCTCAAGCGGGCCTGACGCCTGTCACTACCCCGGCCGGCGAAGGGGGGCGGATTGGGGCGAGCGGGTAGTGACAGGCGCCAAAATCGGCCTTCGGGCCAATGGCTGCAAGGATCTTGCTAACAGAATTCTTCGTGTGGCTCTCGTGACGGGGTGGTATGGTGCCGCCATCCACAGAGCTGCCACCGGCAGCGTGGTCGGCTGAAGCCGACGTGGGCGCTTGCGAAGGCGCAATCAGGTGCCGCTATCGCGATCATCGCGATGTCGTGCGGGCAGACGCCCCGCCCCAGGCACGACGGGCCACTCCGAACCGGAGGCGGGCTCGCTCAAACCAAACGGCGAGGCGGCTGCCGCGTGGATTCTTGTGGCCACGCGGCGACCGGGGAACCCCCCGG
>JAJEBT010000170.1 GCA_022822405.1 Alphaproteobacteria bacterium | reverse complement strand
GAGAGTCAACATGAATCTCCCTGCGATGAAGCGAGAAGCCGTCCCTCTGCACGCCGAGGTGGCCTCACTTCTTCGCAATCAAATCATGTCCGGTACGCTGGCCCCGGGCGAGCAGCTGCCGCCCCTCAGCGAGCTCACCAGCAAACTGGGCGTGGCAAGGATGACCATTCGCCAGGCGATGGATGCCCTGGAAACCGAGGGTCTCATCGAACGCCACGCCGGCCGCGGAACATTTGTCAAAAAGACCAAGCTGCCCACACGCCAGACTTTGAACATGCAGGCACAGCTGTCTCAGTTGTACTCCATGGTCTCGCAGCTTGAGGTTTCGGTCCTTGTGGAAGACTCCCAGGATGAGCAGCCGGACGAAAACGGCATCGCTTATCACCGCATGAAGCGGATTCACTCCCTGGACGGCAAGCCGTTCTGTCATGTGGACCTGCGAGTGGACAACGCGCTCTATGAAAAAGCGCCGGAACGGTTTGCCTCCGAGATCGTCATCAGCGTATTGGAAGATATGGGAGTCAAGCTTAAGTCCGCCCGGCAGTCGGTCCGGATATCCTACGCCGACTTCGAACTTTCGCAGGCTCTGAGGATCAAGGTGAACTCCCCGATCTTCAGGGTGAACCGCGAGATGTACGACGAAGACGATCGGCTGATTTACTCCTCGACCCTCCTCTATCCGGGTGATGCACTCCAGTTCGAGATAGAGTTCACCGTCGACGGGACCGACTAGGGCAGTTTCCGAGGACCGGGCCTGTCCTCCAATCGGAAACATTCATCGGCTTATGACTGCAGTGAGATGAAAATTACCGGCCTCTCGTTATAAAGGTCTAGACTTCTATACCTTTCGTATGTTATCCTCTCGCTCCGAGATGGTCCTGCTCGGGGCCTAGTTCGAAACAGCGAGGACGATTTTCATGACCAGTTCCGGCGCCGACACCAACTTCTCCGACGAGCAAATGCTTGGCTTTTACCGGGACATGCTGCGCATTCGCCGTGTCGAGGAGCAGCTCGGAAAAGACAGCCTGGCCGGCAATTTACCTGGTGCTGTCCATCTCTACATCGGACAGGAAGCGGTGGGAGTAGGTATCTGCAGCCAGCTTCGGGACGATGATTGGATTGCCTCCAACCACCGCGGTCACGGACACTTCCTCGCCAAAGGGGGCGATACCAAGCTTCTCGTGGCGGAGGTGTATGGGCGCAAGACCGGCATCTGCCGGGGACACGGCGGATCCATGCACGTCGCGGACTTCTCGAAGGGCATCATTGGTGCAAACGGCATTGTCGGTGCCGGAATCTCCATCACCACAGGCGCGGCTTGGGCAGCTCAGCTCGACGGCAACGGTGCCGTGGGAATCGCCTTCTTTGGAGATGGTGCGGCCAACCAGGGCGTGCTGTGCGAAGCATTGAATGTCTCCACCCTATGGAAACTCCCCGTGATTTTCGTTTGTGAGAACAATGGGTTCTCTGAGTTCTCTCCATACTCAACCGTCACTTCAGGCAGCATCGCCGATCGGGCGAAACCATATGGTGCGGCGCATGAGACCATCGATGGCAACGACCTAATCGAGGTTTGGCAATGCGCCGCCAGAGCCATCAAGCGGGCCAGGGACGGAGAAGGTCCAACATTGATCGAAGCCCGCACCTATCGTCATAGCGGCCACGTCGTGGGGGAACATACGTTCCTCAGCGGCACCTACCGATCAGAGGAAGAGGTGGAACAAAAAAAGGCCGGCGACCCCATCCCCGCGTTCGCCAAACGGATCCTGGAAGCCGGTCAGGCCAGCCAGGCGGACCTCGACCGGATCGATGCGGAAATCACGGCGGAGGTGGCCGAAGCCGTCGCCTTCGCCGAGGAATCACCCTATCCGGACCCTGCTGACCAGGGCACCGGCTACATGTTCGCCTGAGGAGAGGCAAACCCATGGCAAAGAAACGCATGATCCAGGCCATCAACGAAACACTCGACAGCGAGATGGCCAAGGATCCGAAGATCATCCTGTTTGGCGAGGATGTGGAAATCAGCCTCTTCGGCGATACCGTCGGTCTGAAGGGCAAGCACGGCGCGCATCGCGTGAGGAACATGCCCATCTCGGAGACGGTGATGAGCGGCATGGCGGTCGGCGCCGCGGCGGCTGGCTACAAGGTCGTCTGCCACATGATGTTCGGAAACTTCATGTATACCGGCTTCGACAGCATCGCCAATCAGGCCAGCAAACTTCGCTACATGACAGCCGGCCAGATTAGCCTGCCGATCGTCTATATGAGCGTCTTCGGGGGCGGTCGCTCTGCCGCGGCGCAACACTCCGATGCCATGCACCCCATGTTCATGAACCTAGGCGGAATCAAGGTTGCACTGCCGGCGACACCCGCTGACGCGGCAGGGCTCCTCCGCGCCTCAATTCACGATCCCAACCCGGTGGTCTTCCTGCAGGCGGCCGGCCGAGGCGGCGAGTCCGGCGAAGTGCCGGACGGTGAATTGATCTTCGAGCTGGGCAAGGCCTCCACCGTGCACGACGGGGACGATGTCACCATGGTTGCCATTGGGGCCATGGTTCGCCCTGCCCTTCGCGCCGCAAAGCAACTTGCTGAAGACGGCATTGGCGTCGACCTCATAGATCCGCGCACGATGGTCCCGTTGGACACGGATGCGATCATTTCATCGGTTCGCCGCACCGGCCGGCTGGTGGTGGTTGATGAAGCACGGGACCTGTGTTCGGCCGCGTCTCACGTGGCCGCCGTTTGTGCCGACCAGTGCTTTGAAGCGCTAAAGGCGCCAATCAAGCGAGTTACCGTTCCCGATGTGGCGATACCATATTCGCCGCCGCTGGAGAAAGCCTTGCTGCCCAACGAAGGCAGCATCTCGGCCACCGTGCGGGACCTATTGGGCAAACCGGCCGGGCCGGAGGCGTAAGTCATGAAAGTTGCACTGAAAATGCCACGGATCGGCATGAATATGGAAGAAGGCACACTGGTCACTTGGCGTGTCCAGCCAGGAGAGGCGTTCAAGGAGGGCGATATCCTTTATGAGATGGAGACCGAGAAAGTCGCCTACGAATATGAAGCCCCGTGCGGCGGCACGATGCTCGAACATCTCGTCGAGGAAGGCGCCGACGTGCCCGTCGGGGACAACGTCTGCCGGATCGATAAGGCAGATTGACCTGACACGGGCTCAACGAATCTGACTTGAACAGGGTCCGCTTTGGGGCAGAAAGCGACCAGCTCAAGGTCCGCATTCGCTGTCGGCTCTTAGCCGAAGCTGCTGAAAAAATTGAATTCTAGGCCGTGTTTGGTGTCTACCTATAGTGGGAGTGGACACTGTTGATGCGGCCGCAATCTGTTCAGCCGCTGGGTTCCTCATCTGGCTATGTAATGGCGATTTTCCGCGTGGGCACTATCGTATATGGTCCCCATTGCTATTGTCATATCATGCCTAAATGCCAAAGATGCGCCCAGCAAACGTCACTGCTGAGAGAAGTTACGACAAGCCAGACAACCTGGGAGGCTCTGATGTTCGCCAAAAACTGCTGGTACGTTGTTGCCCACGCGCACGAAATTGACGACGCGCTTTTCGCTCGGACCTTACTGAATCAGGCGGTAATCTTGTGGCGCACAACAGGTGGCAGAGTTGTTGCGCTGGAAGACCGCTGTCCTCACCGACTTGTACCGTTGTCCACCGGACGGACGGTCAATGGCCAGGTAGAATGCGGTTATCACGGGTTACGTTTTGATGCAGATGGAGCATGCGCCTTTGTGCCTGGACAGAGCAAGGTGCCGAAAGCTGCTCGTGTAAAAACATATCCCGTCGCCGAGCGTCATGCCCTGATTTGGATATGGATGGGCGTGGCGGACCTCGCGGATGAAAACCTCATTCCTGATTTGCACTGGCTTGATGCGCCGGGCTGGCAGGCCACAACCGGTTATCTGCATTTCAACTGTGACTACCGGCTCATCAACGATAATTTGCTCGATCTTTCCCATGAGACCTATATCCACAAACACACCATCGGCAATGATGCCGTCGCAGACTCGCCCGCCGTCACCGAGGTAATTGGCAACCGTGTGGTCCGTGTCCATCGCGAGATGCCGAATATCGAACCTCCGCCCCTCTTCGCGCAGGCACAGGGCAACAACGGACGCATAAATCGCTGGCAGATCGCCATTTATATGGCGCCGGGATTCAATATGACGGAGGTCGGTTTTCACCCCGTTGGTACCGACCGGACGACGAACCATCTCATGATGCGCCCCATTCATATCATCACACCGGAAACAGAACACTCTTCGCATTACATTTGGGGTCTCGCTCGCAACTTCCGCCTGGACGACGACGGGCTAAACGACGGTATGTTTTCCTCGGTGACTCATACGTTCGAGGAGGATCGTGAGATCCTGGAACTCCAGGATCAACGGCTGAAGGCTGAGAATATGCCGAATATCCCACAATCGGCGGTGAAGACAGATAAGGGTCCGGTAGCGGGCCGCCGTTTGCTGGAGGAAATGATTCGAGGCGAAACCGACGATCCGACACAATGTGCTGTCCCAATCCCCCTCGCCGATGACCAACAAGTAACGATGCCATTTACGCAGGCTGCCCAGTGAAGGGCAATGCGAGTGGTTTGTATTGAGCTCCCATTTTATAGCGAGTAATGACCGATTCTGGCTAGAAATTGACCTTATTCAAGCCAATCGCCATAGGTCACTTCATGACCCAAAGCGGACATCAACTTCTGCTTTTATCAGTGTCAGATGATTTCTGTGATGCTCTGTCGGGCGTCATATTTTGCGTAGACTAAATTTAGACTCTTGGATCGCTGAACGGCTGCCCCATGCGAACCTTCCCATAGTTGAGCGCGTGCATATCCCAAGACATCAACATTTGTTGGACAGCTGCATGAACATCTTTCCAGGCACGCTGAAACGCGCTTCCCGAAGACAATCCCCGCCCGCCGGCCAAACTGTATACATGCTCGATGGCGTTCACCGCCAGCCGTCCCGCATAAGCATCATTTCGGCGCCATTTCAGGCATTGCTCAACAGAGGGTTTGTGGCCCTGATCCAGCATGCGCTCTGCATCTATGCAATCCTTAAGCAACAGCGCCCACGCCGCATCAACCTGGGCCCCCGCTTCCGCAATGCGCAACCAAACCGACGGCTGTTCGGCAAGTGTCATTCCGGTGACCGTTTTTCTGGCGAGCATATCTTCTTCAACGAGTTCAATGCCGCCTCGGGCTATTCCCAGGGCGGAGCCCGAGAAGTGCTTCAGCCCAACGCTGAATACGGGAAGCTTGTACAGGGTAGACGGGTTAATCGCGCTGCCCGGGGAATCGCCGCCTTTGATGTTGGAAGTAAATTGAAGTCGCCGCTCAGGGATGAAAACCTTCGACAGCTTGATCGAGCGGCTACCAGTGGCCGCTAATCCAGTGACGAACCAGTCATCGACGATTTCGAATTCGGACTTTGGTACAAGACCGAAGTAGTGGTCTGGCGGGCCACCCTCGCGTGGCACAAATATCTGGAGGTTGTTCCAGTCCGCAAAATCCACGCCACTGGCAAAACTCCACAGCCCGTCGACAACGAGACCACCATCGACCCATTTCACGCTCGACCCTTTTCCGGGGAACGATGAGGCAATGAGGGCCTTGGGATTGTCGGCCCAAACCTCTTCCTGTACCTCGGGAAGGTGCATGCCCTGGATCCAGCCCTGCACCGCAATATTGGTCAAGTTCCAAGCGCTTGAGCCGCATCCGCGGCCCACTTCGCAGGCGACATCAACCATCAGGCCGAGGTCCATCTCGTAACCTCCGAACCGCTTGGGCTGGAATATTCGATAGAGATCGGCAGCGAGGAAATCCTTGTGGGTTTCCTTCGACATTCGCCTGTCTTGCTCCGCTGTCGCCGCGCGCTCCCGCAAAGCCGGCACAAGTGCGCTGGCTCGGTCAACAAATTCTTCGCGGGTTACGTCCATGACAGTCTCCTCCCCAGGTGCAGATTTGATTATACGAACCGAGGGGCCTAAACCGCAGCGCCCTTGTCGTATCTCAGTTCACGCCGATCCGTTGCTAACGGTCCGTGGAACCTAGAATTTTCCCGGCACATAGAGATTGTTATGGTCGGGGCCCTCGGCGCCTTCTGGTTCTTCAGAAATCGGAAAATTCAGTTCCCACGTGACTCCGTTCGGGTCCTTGACAAACAATTGCCAGAGGTTGGCGTCCGGCAGATCGTTTTCGCAAAAATAGCAGTTATGCTTTCTTAGAACCTCCCGCATCCCGTCATAGCCGTGGGCGGAGAGCGCCACATGATCGATGGCGCCGCCACCGGACGTGAAACCACCGTCGGCATCCAGCGCAGCATCTCCAGCGAGCACGTGCACCTGGGTTTTACCAAAATCGTACCATGATCCGGGAACACCAAGATCCGGTCGGTCGGCAAAGGTCATTCCCAACACTTCAGTGTAAAACCGGTCCGTTGCCTCAAGATCGAGCGTCTTAATGTTGACGTGAATGATATCTTCAACCGGCATCTTGATCCTCCCCGTGTGGTTTGTCCCGATTCCTAAGGCAATGCAGGCACGGGGCCGTGTCAACTGCTCGAAACGGTGCCGGGGAGGACCCGCACTCAGAGGCGCGGTGATCGCCCGGCCAAGAGGTCGGTACCGTCCGACCCCGGATCTCTGCACGCTACCGGCGTTGACTACTGTCGTCAGGCCGGGCGAGCAATTCCCGGCGCATGTCTTCTGCAACCTCTTCGACTTCCCTGGCCACCCTCGGCTCCAACCCGAGTTCCTTCTCCAGCGCCGTCCTCAGTGGCAGCAGGAGATCGCTGGCAGGCGACGACTTAATCAGATCGCACATCCTCTCCTGCCCGACAACCATCGAGAGATCGGCCAGAGCCACGAGCACATCTCTCGGCAATATATTCAGCTCGGGAAGGATCGACAGTGCCGTCTCAACATCCCCGGCGCATGCTTCGCCATCGCCTTCCGCTTGGTGCGCCCGTGCCCGGACCAGATGGCCCTGCAGTCTGCTGTCCGGCATTCCCGCCCGATGGGGCAGAAGCGCACGGTCGAGAAATCCGAGGGCGGTCCGGGCACGGCCTTCGGTCAATTCGTGCTGTGCCCGCCTGCACAGCGCCGATTCCGCAGCGTCGCGAAGCGCCGGCGCATCGCTCGCCTCAAAGCGCCGGACAACCTCGTCCCACGCCGCGAATCCCTCATCGACCCGGTCCAGAGCGATCAGCAAGGCGCCCCTGTTGACGAGAGTCAGTGCGACTGCCTCCACGTTGTAGGGCTCGTCGCTGCTCCCGAACCGCTGGAGCGCTTCGTCACAGGCCTCAAGCGCCTCCTCTGGCCGGTTCAACGAGCCCAGCACGATTATCCTGTTGAGGACAGCCGTAGCAATTTCCTCGCAGACCAGGGATGCATCGCCCTCCCTGAACCGGCGCACAACGTCGCTCCATACCCCAACCGCGTCCTCCGCCCTGTCCATATTGACCAGCGCCGTACCCTTGCTAACGAGGGCCGAGGCAAGCCGTTTCAAAATTTCCGGCTCATCACTGTTTCCGAAACGGCGTTCGATCTCGTCCCAGACCGCCAGCGCCTCCTCGTCCCTGTGCGTATTAAAGAGCACGATGCCCTTGTTGAGGAGAATCCCTGCAACCGCAGCGACAACTGCCGGTACGTCACTCTCCCCGAAGCGATCAACTGCCAGGTCGCAGGTTGCGAGCGCCTCTTCCGTCCGGTTCAGTTCGAACAGGTCGGCACATCTCTGCACGAACGACCTGGCAACCAGAGCGACCCTCTCCGGCATGTCGCTGGTCCCGAAACGGTCTTCGACCTGCTGCCAGACCGCAAGCGCCTCTTCGTAACGGCCCAGTTGTTCCAGCAATGCCCCCCTGTTCGTCTGGGCTTTCGCAGTCATGGCCAGGATCCCGGGCCGGTTGTCGCCCTCGAAGCGTTCCGCCACATCGCCCCACAGCTGCAAGGCTTCCTCGGACTTTCCCACGTTGTGCAGCGCCGCCGCCCTGTTCATCAGCGCGTTGCAATACGGTTCCACCGTATCCGGCGAACCGCCCGCTTCGAAACCCCTGATCGCTTCTTCCCATGACGAGAGTGCTTCCGTTTCCCGCTTCAGCGCGGCCAGCACGTCGCCTCTGTTGGCGAAACAGTGCGCTACCACTTCCCGAAGGAACGGCGCCTCGTTTCCCTCGTAACTCTGCACGACTCTGTCGAACGCGTTCAGCGCCTCCTCCAGCCGACCCGACTTGAAGAGCGCCGTGCCGATGTTCGCAAGCGCCGAGGCCACCTGTTCGACGATTCGGAGAGAGTCGCTCCTCCCGAAGCGGTCTACCACAATGCCCCAGGCCTTTATCGCCTCGTCGACGCGGTTCAATGCGATCAGCGCGTGACCCCGTCCGACCATGGCCACCGCCACTTCACCGCGAAGCCCAGGCGAATCATGATTACCGACGCGTTCGACCACTTCATCGCAGGCCTCCAGGGCTTCCCCATGCCGGTTCAACCTGTTCAGCGCGACCGCCGTCCCAATCTTCGCGTTCACCACCAGGACCTCGAGCGCCGGCTCCCGGCTCTTGCCGAAGCGTCGCGCGACCTCGCTCCAGACTGCCAACGCTTCAGTGTGTCGGTCCATGGCGCTTAGCATTCCGCCCTTGTTGACGAGCGCCGTCGCCACCGCCAAGGGGTGGCCTTCTCCATTGTTCGCCCCGAAACGCCGCACCACGTCGTCCCACACTGCCGATGCCTCATCCGCGTTCCCGAGCCGGCCCAACGCCTTTCCCTTGTTGACGAGCGCCAGCGACACCTGTTCACGATCCGCCGGCTTGTCGCTTGCCCCGAACTTCCGGACGACCTCGTCCCAGATCGCCACGGCCTCCTGCAACCGACCGCCTTCCGCGAGCGCCAGCGCTTCCCCCAGGAGACCCCTCGCGGCCGACGGCGCCGGGGATACCGCCGAAAACTCGCTCGGCGCATACGCAAAGGCAGGTGCCGCAAGCGAAAGCAACTCCTCGCGATGCGCTTCCAGGGACGGCAGCCCGACAAGGCGCTCGAACGCCATCCGGTAGATCGCCAACGCGCCGCCGTCGGACCCCAGCGCCTCCCGCGCCATGCGGGCGCCGATTTCCTTCAATTTGTCGGTCGAGTAGTAGGCCTCCATGAAGCGAATCAGCGCATCGATCAGCGGCGCCGGCCCGCGCGCCCGGCGCATCAGGTAGTAGATGTTGTAGAGCCGCTCTGTCAGGTAATAGAGCTTCCGCCGCGAGCTGCCACCGTTCGCCTCGACCGCGCCCCGATCGACCAAGCGGGCAAGCTGAGCGCTGCACTGGCTGGTTCCGAGCCTGGCCCGCTCCGCGATCTCGCGCGTATTCGCCGGTTTCCAGAGACCAGCAAGGGCGAGATACACCTTTCGCTCCTGCGCCGGGAGCGCATCAAGGTGGCTCTTGAAGTACTCGGTATGGTCGTCGACCAGGTCGAGCAGATCGGCCATCAACTCGCGGAAGGACAGATTCGCGCCGAACCGGGCCACGATCGTCAGCAGCCTTGGGCTGCCACCGGTAAGAATCCGCAAAGCCTGGATCGTCTGCGGTGCCCGCGCCTGCCCTGACACGGTTTGCCACAAGGTCGCGCAGCCTTCCGTGTCCAGGGGATACAACTGGATCACCCGGAAAAGCTCGTAGAGCGCTTTCTTCGGGTCGTTCATCTGGTCGAATCGGCTGGTTGCACTCGCCAGCAGAATGATCCGAGGTTCGGTCTGCAGCGCCTTCCGCAACCGCCAGCCCGCATCGTCGTCACCCATGTCCCTGAACATCATGTTTAAGTTCTCGACGATCAGCACAAGGCGCTTTTCCTCTCGGTCAGCAAAGTCCTGCAGCACCCCAAGGCATCGATCCTCCAGCGTCCGGTCGTCATGGACGGTGCGCAGCTCCTCGAAAGTGCGCTGCAAATCGACATCTCCATCCTGCCGCGGCGCCTGGTCGGCCAGTCGGGAAACGCATTCGAGCCAGAACTCGCCGGCGGTCGAGACCTCGTAGCTTTCCTCCGCGAACACGATCGGAAAGAAGCGCACCGAGAGATCGGCATCGCGCAGCACCTCCGCAGCGACCCGGAGCAGCAGGCTTGTCTTTCCACTGCCGCGCGGCCCGATCACGATCTGATGGGTGTTGGCGCTGCCCGAGCATTCGCGCAGCGCCTCGATCAGGGATTCATACTCAGCCGTTCGGACGCAGAAGGTTGCGACCAGCTCGTCGACGGAGAGAAATCCCGGGTTGTATTTTCTGGCGGTCACAGCCATCGATCCGACTCCCGTCCTCATCGCTACCGGTCGAACACGGGCACGAACCTCTGCCCATAACGCCCTCGCCACCAGTCCTCCAGGAGCCTGGAAACGAACCGGTACCCGCCGTCCTCGGGTTCCACGTAGCCGTCGTGCTGCAGCATGTGCAGGACATGATCGACCGCAGGAGCGTCGTCTCCGTCGTGCGCGTTTCCCATCGCAAAATAGTTGCGGTACCCGTCGATCGTTTCCGCGGTGATATTGCCGTCGACTGCCGTTGCCGTCAGGATCTCCAGCGCAATCGTGTAACCCGCTCTCCCGAGCACCATTTCCAGCCGGCCCTCGTAATGCTGCAGGTCCACCTGCCCCCGGACGCCCTGCATCTCCCGCACATAGACCCATTCGACGTCATTCAGCGAGGCGTCCTTCAGCCCAGCGCGCCGCAGGTGATCGTGCATCATGTCGAAGAACATCTGGACGTGGTGCGGGATGCAGCAACGCAGCCTGCGGCACATGTCCCTCCGGACTTCCAGCCCAAGACCGACCTCATAGGACTGGGCAAGCGCCTCCAGGCAGGAAACGGCTGTTTCCTCGCTCCACGGCTTCAAGTCATAGGGTGAAAAGATGTTCGCCTGGGCGCTGAGCCCGGCCTGTTCCAACAACGGCTCCAGGCTCACGCTGCCCGACAGGATCAGCGTGACCCGGTCCCGATGGGCTTGCCCCGCCTTGCGCAGCCAGCTCAGGAACGCGTCCGCTTCTCGCTTCCCCTCCGGCGTCACACGTCCCGTATCGTCCTTCAGCAGCCGGTTTACGAGTATCGGCAATTCATCGATCGCGAGCACGACCGGCCGACCGCTTTCCGCCAAGGCAGCGAAGATCGCGTCACCTCTCTGCGGCCAATTGCCGGCATCGATCCCGGCCCGGAGTTTCACCTTCAGATCCGCAACCGACAGTTCCTCGATCCGACCGCCGGCACTTCTCACCAGATTGCCGAAGCCGGTCTTGATCCAATCCCACGCCGCGCGCACCGGTTTCGCCTGAATCCCGATTTCGGCAATCGCATCGGCCGGATCTGTGGCCGCCTCCAGATCAACGAAGACGACCTCGAACTCCCCCGTTTCGGCCAGACGGCGCTGCAACTCCCGCACCAGGCTCGTCTTGCCCATACGCCGCTGTGCGGTCAGCAGGGTGTGCGTTCCTTCCCGCACCCGCTCTTCCAGCGCTCCCAGTTCCGTCTTGCGGTCGAAGAAGTTCTCTCCGTCGACCCAGTTGCTGCCGCCTTTGCGGATCATGACTCAATCCCAACGATATTGTTGGCATCAAAATAGTTGGCAACGATTCTGTTGTCAACCTTGCCCTGAGGCCTATCGCATTCCGTTGCACCGTCCATCCGGCCAGCATTCGCATGGGAATTTTATGCCAGAGTCACAATTTTGCGCGACACCGAGGCAGGAATCTGACAGCATGACTGAATGGAATTTCTCGCAGCCTTCTGGCATTGGCTCAGGCGCGCCGTTTCCCAGGCTCAAGAAAGTGTCGCGTCGCGGCACTGATGAGCAGGCCAGAGGTGTCGTAATCCACCTAAAGGGATGCGGGAGCCACGGCACTCCGGTACTTAGTCGCGCCATTTGAACTCGATCGGGCGACTCAGCCAGCGGTCAAGTAACCGGTTGGTGGAGCTATTGCCTCAACGGCGACTTCCGGATGTTCACTGGCCACGCCGAGGGCCGGCCTGTCACTCACCCCTGACTTTGCTGCTCCCGCAACCAGGCATCCAGGTTATGCTGTTGTACTCTCGGCAGCGCAGCCGCCTCCTCAGGCGCTGCAACGCCTTCGATCATCAGACAAGGAGTTCGATGGCGTAAAGGCCGCCGGCAACCCGGTCCACGCAATAGACAGTACCGTCCAGATCGACATACACGTCGTTGATCTGGATTGCGCCGGCCCGCGAGCCTTCGGGCGTCTCCGGGATGAAACTTGCCACCTCCTTCGGCTGGAACGGGTTCGTGATGTCGTGCACGCGCATGCCGCCGTTGAAATAGGCGCCGAAGACAAGCGTGTCGGACACGAAGCTGCCGGGCTGGTTCTCGTGGATGTTGTGGGAACCGTAGCGGCCGGGGCGCTTGGTCATCTCCTCGACCGGCGGCAGCGGCAGGGTGCTGATCGGCACGAGATTGCTCTCGACGCGCATGTCGACAACCCAGGTCAGCTTCGGCCAGTCCTCCGCCCGGTTGCGGACGCACTCGTCGGTCACGATCAGCAGGTCGCGATCGAACAGCGGCAGCGCGGTGTGCGCGAAACCCGGAAATGGGGGATGCGGATTCCAGCTTCCGACGACTGTCGGAGAGGACTTGTCCGAGATGTCGACTATGAACGTGCCGCCGTCGAGGTAGCAGACATACAGCCGGTCGGGCCGCTCGGGATAGACATTGGTGTTGTGCGCCCTGAAGCCGGAATCGAACCGCGGATGGCGCTTCGGCGGCGGCTCGTCGTCACCCTCGCGGGTTCCCGGCAGCCACCAGCGGCAGACCTCCTCCGGCGAGGTCGGGTCGCGCACGTCGATGCACTGATAGAACTGGGAGTCGTCGACGTTTCGCGCCACGAAATCCGATGCGCCGCCCGAGAAATGGATGTATTCGCCGTCGGCGAACCAGAGCTGGTGCACGCCGAACGAGCCCGGCCCCTTGCAGGAATAATGAGAGATGCTCCGGGGATTCTCGGGATCGCTGACGTCAAACAGCTCGATGCCCGCCGGGTCCATGTCGAGACCGGGATCCCCGAGCCCCCTGGGCCCCAGGGTCTGGTAGGCCACCGCGAGCAGGTCGCCGCAGAGGTCGAGCGAGTTCGATCGCATGTTCTTGTGCGGCAGGTCCGTCTGCACGATCACCTTCGGATTCCGGGGATCGGTGACGTCGACCCCGGTGAAATTCTTCGGCGCGCCTTCATGCGCCAGCCACATGATCCGCCGGCCACCCCTGGCCTCCTGGACCATCATGCCTTCGCCGATGCCGCCGAAGCCCTTGAGCGTGTTCTGCGAAATCAGCCTGGCGTTCACGGCTTCGTGGTTCGACATCGTCATGCTCCGATCGTCCGGCAGGGAAAACGGGGCCGGAACGGCGCTCCGGCAATTGTTGCAAAGCCTATCAGCCCGCACAATCCCGGCCCCGGCAGACGGGCCCGACAGTCGTCCTGGCAATCACCGGCATTACCGGAAACGGACACGGACAATGCTCCAGCTCGATGCCACGGAGCCGACGGACACTCAGGCCGGGACGGAGAGGTTTATCGTCGCCAGCAGCCGGCCGCCACGCTCAGAGACAGCAAAGAGCCCTGCGCTCCTGGCGATATAGTCATCCGCATTCAGGGCCCGTTTCACGCTGCGTCCTTCACCATACATCGGGTTTGCGACGATCCTGTCGTTCCACTCCTCCGGATACAGCGCCTGGCTGGTCAGATAGGCCGTGTCGCCCACATGCACCTTGTAATGGGTGTGGATCGCGCGACGATGATAGTAACCCGGATAGATCGCATCGAATTCGACAATCCCCTCGGCATCAGTGGCCAGCACGCCACGCAGGAAACGGGTGGAGGCGTCCGGTTCCCGGGGCCTGCCCCGGCCCACTCTCGGAGGATCGTCGGGACTGACGGCATGGCCGGAGTAATTGCCGCGGGCATCACATTGCCAGACATCGACAATGGCGCCGGGAATCGGCGTGCATCCCCGGCCGGTGACCCGTATCGCCAGCGTCATCGGCGTACCGTCAAGGCCCTCGGCAATGTTGCGGGCGTTCATCGTATCGGTGCAAATGAAGTAGGGGCCTTCGACCGTGTCACGCGAAAGCGCGCAGTCTGCGGCACCGGTGAAATCGGCAGTCGTCGCGATGCGACCGGACAGGTCAGAGACAAGCACACCGGCATTGTTGCAGACCGTGTTGCGCCCCGTGGAAATCATCGGCCGGTCTCCGGCAAGGGCGGGGCCGGCGACAAGGCCCACACCGACGGCGCCGAGGCCGATCAGCACATCGCGGCGGGTTTGAACGGGTTTGACCAAGTGGTTCATGGGGGGCCTTTCGGAATCTCTCGTCAAATCGGGCGCTCTGGCCGATCATGCACCCTGGATACGCCATGCAGACACAGGGGGCGTTGTCACAACAAGTTGTTCGTTATGGCCGTGGCGTCAAGGCAGGGGCGCGCTCTCCGCGGAGACGCATGCCGGCGGATGGCCAGGTCTTCCGTCTGAGCATCGGAGATCTTGACCCCGGACGGACGGCTGTTTTCGTAGAGGTCCGAGCCTATGGCACGGCCGGATTGGCGGCAGATCCGACAGCGCGTGAACATCGCAGTCGCGCGCCGATCTTCGGGTCTCCGCGATGCGCTCCGGATCCCGAATGTAACAAATTTTAACATGAAAGATTGCCCGTATACGGGAACTCCACCATATAATATGCTCAAAGTCTGGTGAGATGACGGCTTCGGCAGCGGATGACCAAACTTGGCGGGGCCCGGAGAACGGCGGCTTCACCTCGTCCGTGGCAAACGATGTCGGTGGCGTTGCCGGAAAGAGGCTCCCGTTGATCGAGTTGTCCGGGGCCATAATGCATACCGGCAACCCGCCCGCGACAACCGGACCGCATCGCGCCCGGGAGGAATCGAAGGATGGGTATCGGGCATCCCCGCGTACGCAATACGTCAGCGTGCGCGCAACAGGGCAGGTCCGATGTTCCGGTGACGGGAATATCGCAGATGAACGAAACATTGCAGGCGTCCGGGCTGGCGCGACATCCTGACAGGGCGACCGCGCACCGCGCATCGGCGACAGTTCCAGGTCGCCGGTCCGATGGACAGCACGGAGGCCCGATCCCGACCCGAAACCCCATCGCTGGGTGCCTGGGCCGCACAACCGGTTCGAGTCTGGCCGTTTTCTGCGCCATGATCCTGCTGCTTGCGGCGACAGGTTTCGCGGCTGCCCAGGACACGGCGCTTTCCAGCCGCGCCAAGGAACGCGACACAAACGGGAACGGCGTCATCGACCGCAGCGAGGCCGGAGGGCCGCTTGCCGCAAACTTCGATGACATGGACTGCAACAAGTCCGGAACCCTCGACGGCGCAGAAATCCGCGGTTTCTTCACCGGACAGGAATGCCCGAAAACAGCCGCAGCCCCCACCCCGAAACCGGCCGCCACCGCACAGACCCCGCCGCTCGGCGGCCGCGCCAAGGAACGCGACACAAACGGAAACGGCGTCATCGACCGCAACGAGGCCGGAGGGCCGCTTGCCGCAAACTTCGATGACATGGACTGCAACAAGTCCGGAACCCTCGACGGCGCAGAAATCCGCGGTTTCTTTACCGGACAGGGATGCCCGAAGACCACCGCAGCCCCCGCCTCGAAACCCGCCGCCGGCGGGCCGGCCCGATCCGCCGGCAGGACCGGAGCCGCGCCGCGATCCGGCGGACGTCCGCCGCGCCCCGTTCGCGTCGACGAGGTGATCGTCGAATCGCAGTCGCAGACGGATCCCGTGATCGGGCGTCTGGTCGCGCGCCGCGCCGGCAGTGTCGCGGCCCTCATCAGCAGCGCCGTGCAGAAGATGGATGTCGAAGTCGGCGACCGCGTGAGCAAGGGCGACGTCATCGCAACCCTGCATCGGGAATCCCTGACCGCGCTCCGCGACAAGTTCGCCGCCGCGCTTGCCACCAGGCGCAACATGGTCAAGACGGCCGAGGCCGAACTTGCCAAGAAGAAGCGGGAATTCGAACGCATGAAGGGGCTCAGGAAATCGTCGTCGTTCTCGCGCGCCCGCTTCGAGGACCTCGAGAGCGACGTGCGGACGCGCCGCGCGGTGGTCGAGGAACGGCGCTCGCTCGAGCGTGAAGCGCGGGCCGATCTCAAGCGCATCGAGATCGACCTCGACAACACCGAGATACGCGCGCCCTACGACGGAACCGTCATCGAACGGCACGTCGAGGTCGGCGCCTATGTCGGCACCGGAACGCCGGTGGTCAGGTTGATCAACGACAAGGAGATCGAAGTCGAAGCCGAAGTTCCGTCCGACCGGATCGCCGCGCTGAGGGAGGGCGTCCGGGTCCGCCTTCAGCTGGACAACGGAACCTGGCTGCGCGGCACGGTCCGCGCCGTGATCCCCAACGAGAATCCGCGCACGCGAACCCGGCCGGTCCGTTTCATCCCGGAGTTCGCGGACGCCTCGGCGCGGTTTGCCGTGAACCAGAGCGTCACCGTGATGGTTCCGATCGGCGAGATCAGGGAGGTCACCACGGTCCACAAGGACGCCATTGTCCATCGCGGCGACAACCGGAGCGTCTATATCGCGCGGCGCGGCAAGGCGTTTCCGAGGCAGATCAGGCTCGGCGACGCCATCGGCAACCGCTTCATCGTGCTCTCGGGCCTGAAGGCCGGCGACAAGGTCATCACCTATGGAAACGAAGCCCTGCCTCCGGGCGCTGATGTGAGCGTCATCGCCAACAGGCTTGCCCCGACGGAGACCGGCCGGCCATGAACATCATCCGCCTTTCGATTCAACGCCCGATCGCCGTCGTTGCGCTGGTGTTGATGATCATCCTGTTCGGCTATGTCGCCCTGCAAAGAATTCCCATCCAGATGGCGCCGGACGTTCGCCAGCCGGTAATCATCGTCAAGACCAACTGGCGCGGCGCGGCGCCGGCCGAGGTCGAGCGCGAGATCGTCAATCCGCAGGAAGACGAACTCAAGGGCATCGAGGGCGTGAACAAGATGACCTCGCGCGCGCAGCGCAGTCGCGCCACGATCACCCTGGAGTTTTCCCCGGGGGTGAATTTCGAGCGCGCCCTGCTGCTCGTCGCCAATCGCCTCGACCGTATATCGGGCTATCCGGCCGAGGCCGACGAACCGGTGCTGTCCACCTCGGGAACCGAGGACAACGCCATCGCCTGGTTCGTGCTCACGCGGGCGGACGGCAACACTCGGGACATGACGTCCTACGGCGACTTCCTGATCAATGTCGTCCAGGAGCGGCTCGAACGGGTCGAGGGCGTGGCCGGCGTCAACATCTTCGGCGACACCGACCGCGAGATGAGCGTCACCGTCACCCCCCACGCGCTCGCGCGCTACGGCATGACGGTGAGCGACGTCCTGCGCCGCCTCCGGGCTGCGAACGCGTCGATCACCGGCGGCGATGTCGAGGAAGGCAAGCGCCGCTATGTGGTCAGGACCGACGGCGAGCTTACCACCACGCAGATGGTCGAGTCCGTGGTCCTGCGGTCCGATTCGAACCGCCGCGGCATCGGCCGCGTCGAGTTGCGCGACATCGGCACGGTTTCGCTCGGCTACAAGCAGGCGCAGGCGCGCCTGCGCCAGCTCGGCGAGCCGGCGCTCGGTTTCAACGTCACGCGCGAGCAGGGCGCCAACGTCATCAAGACGATGGCCGAGGTCCGCCGGGCCGTGGCAGAACTGGCGGAAGGACCGCTGAAGAGGCAGCAACTGGACGTCGAGCAGGTCTACGACGAGACCGATTACATCAACTCCTCGATCGATCTCGTCATCCAGAACATCTATGTCGGCGGCATTCTGGCGATCGTCATCCTGATGATCTTCCTGCGTTCGTGGCGGCCGACGGTGGTGGTCGCGATGGCAATCCCGGTATCGGTCATCGGCTCCTTCGTCGCCATGGCCGTCCTCGGCCGGTCGCTCAACGTGATCAGCCTGGCCGGAATAGCGTTCGCGGTCGGGATGGTCGTCGATGCCGCGATCGTGGTTCTCGAGAACATCTTCCGGATGCGCCAGCAGGGCAGATCGGCGGTCGAGGCGGCCTATGACGGTGCGCAGCAGGTGTGGCCGGCCGTTCTCGTCTCGGCGCTGACCACGGTTATGGTCTTCATTCCGATTCTGATCATGGATCTTGAGGTAGGCCAGCTGTTCCGCGACATAGCGGTCGCGATTTCGGTCTCGGTGATGCTGTCCCTGCTCGTCGCCGTCACCCTCATCCCGGCCCTGTCCAAGAGCCTGTTCGGCGCACGCATAGACCAGGAGGACTTCCGGGTGCGGCTTCCCGTCATCGACGGTTTCGGGAAGTGGTTCGTCAGGTTCTGGGTTCGTTACGCGCGCCTCGTGACCCAGAACAAGCCCGTCGCGCTGGTGTTCGTCGCCGCCATCGTCGCCGGCGCGTCCGTCATCACCGTGGCGATCATGCCCAAGCTCGACTACCTGCCGACCGGCAACCGCAATTTCGCAATCGGTTTCATCCTTCCCCCTGCCGGCTACAACATCGACACCAATCACGCGATCGCCGAGAACGTCTCGGATGCCACAAGGAAACACTGGTCGCGCGGTCCCGGTGCAGAGGCCAATCCGCCCGAAGACCGCAAGATCGACCGCTTCTTCTACGTCGCCCGTCTCGGCCGCATGTTCATAGCCGCCACCCATGTGGACCCGCGCAAGGCGCATGAGCTGATACCGATCCTGCAGACTCCCGCACGGCGCGAGCCGGGCGTGATGGCTTTCGTGTTCCAGCCCTCGCTGTTCGGCCGGTCGATAGGTTCGGGCCGCTCCATCGACATCGAGATTGCCGGACCGGATCTCGAGACCGTCTACAGTGCCGGTCGCGACATCTTCTTTGCGACCCGCAGCGCCATGCCCCCGAACAAGGGGCATCGCGTGCGCCCGCGTCCGGCGCTGACGCTTGGCGAACCGGAGGTCAGGATCACCCCGGACCGCGTGCGGCTCTCTGACAACGGCCTGTCGGCCCGGGAACTCGGCGAGTCGGTCGACGCCTTCAACGACGGAGTCCGCGTCGCCAAGATCACCGTCGACGGCAAGCGAATTGACCTGACTCTCAGGGGCCCCGACGTCGACAGGGAGTCCACCCAGGCGATCCGCGCACTGCCGGTGGTCGCATCGGACGGCCGAATAGTGTCCGTCGGCAATCTGGCGGACGTTGCCGTGACTACGGGGCCAACCGAGATCCAGAGGATCGACCGGGCGCGAACGATGACCATCCGGGTCAGTCCGCAACGCACGATGCCGCTTCAGGAGGCGATGAACCTGATCGACGAAAAGGTGCTCACGCCGGACCGCATCGGCGGGCTGCCCGAGGGGGTGCGGGTTCGCATGTCCGGCAGCGCCGACAAGCTGCTGACGACCTGGAACCACATGGTGATGGACTTGCTCCTCGCTCTGGTGATCGTCTATCTGGTGATGGCGGTGCTGTTCGAAAGCTTCCTGTACCCCTGGGTCGTCATGCTTTCCGTCCCGGTTGCCGCCGCGGGCGGGCTGGGCGGACTGGCGCTGCTCAACGTCTACGTCAACCAGCCCCTCGACATGCTGACCATGCTGGGATTCGTCATTCTGGTCGGCATTGTGGTCAACAACGCCATATTGCTCGTTCACCAGACGCTGTATCACATACGGGTCGACGGCCACAGCGTGATCTGGGCCATCGAGACGGCGACGGCCAACCGGATCCGGCCAATCTTTATGTCGACACTGACTTCGGTCTTCGGCATGCTGCCGCTGGTGCTGTTCCCGGGAGCCGGCTCCGAACTCTACCGCGGTCTCGGATCCGTGGTCCTTGGCGGGCTGGCACTCTCGGCGGTTCTCACCATGGCGATAGTGCCACCGATGATGTCGATGACCGTGGGAATCGTCGAACAGAGGCGGATGCGCAAGACCAAGGCCGTGCCCCAAGCCGCGGAATAGGCTCTCCGGGCCCGCGGCCAGCGCGGTCTTCGCGCCCCAGCTTCCGGGAACGGGAATTCCGAAAGCGGTCGGGGTCAGGCGAAACTGCGCTTCATCAGGCGCTCGGCATTCTCACTGTAGAGCTTCCTGCTGACCTCGTCGTCGAATTCCATGACCTTGAGCGACTCGAAGGTCTCGCGCACCGGCGCGAACGGTGCGTCGGTCGAAAAGACCACGCGTTCGGGGCCGAAGAACTCCATGCCGGCCTGGAATGCCAGGTGCGATCCGAACATCGCGGTATCGCCGTAGAACAGCCGGAAATACTCCGCATGCGGCCTCTTGAGCGACGGCAGGACCTGCGAATAGTCCTCGTCCGAGGTCCGCGCACCGAGGACATCCAGCCCGGGCCCGACGCGCCCCTCGAAATACGGAATCATGCCGCCGAGGTGGTGGGTGATGATCTTGATGTCCGGATAGCGGTCGAACAGGCCCCACAGCACGAGGCGGATCATCGCCGCCGAGGTCTCGTAGGGCCAGCCGAGCGCCCACCAGATCTCGTAGCGCGACTTCTCCTCGGCCGCATAATCGGTCATCGCGGCCGACCGCGCCGGATGCATCCAGATCGGCAGGTCGTATTCGGCCATCGCCGCGAACACCGGCTCGAAATCATCATGGTCGAGCGGTCGGCCGGCAATGTTGGTAAATATCTGGACACCCACGGCGCCAAGGTCGCGAATGGCGCGGTGGAGTTCCTCCATAGTCTCGTCCATCGAATGCATCGCCAGCGCGGCGACGAAGCCGGGGAAACGATCGCGGTTCCGTTCCACGAGCTCGGCCATGGCGTCGTTGCCGATGCGGGCGAGCTCGATGCCCTGGCCGGGCGTGGTGATGTCCTCGATCGGCGGGTTGGGGAGCGAGACGATCTGGCGGTAGTCGCCGAACGGGTCCATGGCGCGGAAACGGGCGTCCAGATCGTGGACCTCGGTTACCGACTGCATCCGCTTGCCGATGTTTTCGAGCCTCGGCGCGATCTCGCCCATTCGCTGGTAGAACTCGGCCGGAAAGATGTGAGTATAGATGTCGATGTACATGTTCGGCTCCCGGCACATTGAATGCCAGGCATTTTGGAGCCTCGCCCGTCCGCGATCAACGCCGTTTTGCCCATTGGGAAGAAACCGAAAGCCTTGTCGTCATTGTGCTGGCGCCAGCCATCCCCGTTCCTTTACGGACAGCCAACTCGCAGCATGGGCCTGTCCGGACAGCTGCAAACCCGCCATCTGGACCGCCCCGATCACCGAGATTCAACGGTACCGTGGGATCAGCGCCACATGATCGCGCTCGGTCTCCCGGTGAAATCGCTCAGGCAGGCGGGCCCAGTCGCCGGTCCTCGCGATCCGCCTCCAGCTAAGCGAAGAACGTGGTCACGCCGACCGCCAGGAGGAAAAACAGCGCGACCCGCCTGAACATGGCTTCAGAAGCCCGGGAGAACAGCCATTGGCCAAACCACATCCCGGCCATGAGCGTCGGAGCGGTGAGCAAGGCGACCCACAGGACCACCCACACCAGGAGGCCCTCGAACCAGTAGATCGCGAAGGCGGCGAGCTGGGTGAACTGGAAATACAGGATGATGGTGCCGCGGTTCTGCGCCGCCTGGTGGGGGCCCGCGAGCAGGAACATGATCACCGGCGGTCCGCCGATCATGGCGGCGCCGGAAACGACTCCTCCGAAGCCGCCTACCGCGGTCGTGATCCAGTGGGTGATCCGACCCCGGTAGCGCCACCCCCGCAGCATCAGGAGCGCGAACAGGACGATCAACAGCGATATGCCGCGCCGCAGGTGTTCCGGATCCTGCGATACCAGGAGCCACGCGCCTGCAGGGACCCCGATTACGCCGGATATCGACAACGGCCAGACACGGCCCCAGTCAGCAGCGCGAAGGGCGCCCGGAAGCAGCTGGCCGCTGGTCGCGATGTGCATCACCACCACCGCCGGCACCGCAACCAGCGGCCCGACCACGGCGGCAGTGACCGGAACGATGGTCAGGGCCGACCCGAAACCGGAGAATCCGCGCATCACGCCGGCGACGAAGGCCGTCGCGGCGATGATGGCCGCCTCGGCCCAGGTGATATCGAGATCGATCGTCATGTCGCGCCCCGTGGATCAGAGCCCACGCGCCGGGCCTGGCTTCATCCGCGCCGGCGCCGCGGCCGGCCGGACCGAGGACATTCCGGGAGGTTTCCGTGCGGGACGGTCAGTCGAGATCGATTTCGATGCCGCGCCCGTGTTCGCGGGCCGCCCGGTAGGCTGTCATGGCGATCGCCATCTCGGACGACCCGGTCCCGTTGTTGTTCTTGTGATAGGTGATCTGATCCGCCGAAGTCCGGCCCGGATGCCGTCCGGTCGCGAGATCGCCGAGTTCGAACACGTCGTCGATTCCGATAAGGCCGGCCTGGATTGGCCCGTAGAGGTCGCCCTGCTCCTCGGAAACCATGGACTCCTTGAGATTGGTCACGATGACGCCGGCCCGGACCGCCGTGTTGTCATCTATCTCGCGCCGCGGCCGGGGCAGGAATCCGCCCTGGACGAGCTGCTTGTTGCCGCCGATGATTCCGGTCACGTGCTGGCCCGCGACGAGACGGTCGCCGTCGAACAGCTCGACATTGGTATTGGTGGCGCACAGCACCACGTCAACATCCTCGATGACCTCGTCAGGATCGTCGACGGGGGTGATGTCGAGGCTGAATTTCTCGCTCCAGGTCTCAGCGAACTTCTTCCGCCTGCCGGCATCGCGCCCGTAGACCTTTACCGACCGGATGCCTGCGCGCTCGGTCTTCAGCGCCCAGAGCTGGTTCGCCGCCTGGCCCGCGGTGCCGAAGAGCCCGACGGTTTCCGCATCCTCGCGCACGAGATGGCGGAAGCCGATGCCGCTGGTCGCGGCCGTGCGGAACGCCATCAGGCTCGTCGGCCCGATGGTCTTCTCGTCGATCTCGCCGAAAAGGATGGCGAGCATCTGCCCGGTCGACGAGTCGTGGAGGACGTGTACCGGGTGTTCGCGATGGGCGTATCGCTGGTTCGCTCCGTCCTGCACCACGAGTTCGGCACGCACCTGCGCTCCCATCACACCGAGCCCGTGAACGCCGCCGGGAAAGTTCGAGACGCGCACGCCGGCCGGCGAATGGACCCGCCGCCGCGGCGCGTTGATCACCGGGAACTCCGTCGATTCGCGATAGCCCTGCTCGATCGCATCTATCACGTCCTTCATCCCGACGAGTCCCTGGAGGTCGGAGGGTTTCAACAGCAGAATGCTCATGGTCGGTTCCCGTTTTCCATGCGGCGGAACCTGACAGCGGCCGTTAGCGAGGTCAAACGGTCTCCGGCCCGGGTCACTGCGCCGCCCTTTCTTCCTCGAGCACCCGCGCCAGGGCGCTGAACGCCTCCACCTCGAGATTCTCTGCCCTGGCGTCGCGGACTATTCCGCAACGTTCCAGCGCCGCGTCCGGACACGCGAAAAGGGCACCGAGCGCGGACCTCAGCATCTTCCGCCGCTGTCCGAAGGCTGCCGAGGCGACCTCTCCGAACAGTCCAGGATCAGCGGCGCCGAGCGTAGCGCTTCTCGGCGTCAACATCACAACCGAGGAGCGGACCGCGGGCTGCGGCACGAACACCTGCGGAGGCAGGTCGAACAGGCGCTGCACGTCACACCGCCACTGCACGGCGACCGAGAGGCGCCCGTAGCGCCGGCTCCCGGGCCCGGCCGCCATCCGGTCGGCAACCTCCTTCTGGAACATCAGGACCAGCCGGTCGAAGATGCCGACATCGTCGAGCCAGTGGACAAGCAGCGCGGTAGCTATGTTGTACGGCAGATTGGCGACCACACGCAGCCGTCCCGTATCCCCGGACCATTGCCCGGGATCGACAGCGAGCGCGTCGGCCTCGACAATCTCGAGCCGGCCGTCCGCCACGGCGGCAAGCTCGCCGAGCGCGGCAATGCAGCGCCGGTCCTTCTCGACGGCGACGACATGTCCGGCGCCTTCGGCAAGCAGGGCCCGCGTGAGGCCGCCCGGCCCGGGACCGATCTCAAGCACCGAAACCCCGTCAAAGGGTCCCGCGGCGCGCGCGATGCGCCGGGTGACATTCAGATCGAGGAGAAAATTCTGGCCAAGGGATTTCCGTGCCGACAGCCCGTGCGCGGCGATGGTTTCGCGCAGCGGCGGAAGGGCGGCGATTGCCGGGAATTCGGCCAACGGCATGTTCCGTCAGGCCAGACCGGCGGCATCGCGCGCCGCCGGCCTGCCGGTCAGGACGCCGCCGAAGGGCATCGGGTTGCCGTGCCGGTCGCCGCGCGCGGCCGCGAAAGCCGGCGGCGGCATCCGGCGATTTCGGCAGCGGCTCGTATCGCGGCCACGAGGCTCGACGGGTTCGCAGTTCCGGTCCCGGCGATGTCATAGGCGGTGCCGTGGTCGGGGGAGGTGCGCACGAACGGGAGGCCGAGCGTAATGTTCACCCCTTCGTCGAAATCCAGAGTCTTGAGCGGGATCAGCGCCTGGTCGTGATACATGCACACCGCAACGTCATAACTGTCCCGCGCTGCCTCGTGGAACATCGAATCGCTTGCCAGCGGACCCGAGACGCGGGCCCCTCCGGCGCGCAGGCTGGCGATCGCGGGCGCGATCAGCTCGGCTTCCTCACGGCCCAGATGGCCGCCTTCGCCGGCATGGGGGTTGAGGCCGGCCACCGCGATTCGCGGATCGGCAATCCCGAAATCCTCCCTCATCGCCTGCCACGTCGTCCGAAGCGCATGGACGATCGCCTCCGTCGTCAGCGCCTCGATTGCCTGTGACAGCGCGAGATGGACGGTCACCGGCACGACCTTCAGGCGGGGTCCGGCGAGAAGCATCACCGGCGGCCCGTCAAGGTCGGCGCGTTCGCCGAGATATTCGGTGTGGCCCGGAGACCGGAAACCGGCCGCATAAAGACGACTCTTGGTGACCGGATTGGTCACCATGCCGGCCACGCGGCCAGCCATCGCCTCGTCGACGGCCCGGTCGATCGCCTCGATCGTCATGGCGCCGCAGGACGTGCTGTCCCCACCGGGTTCGCAGTTCACCTCCCCGCTGAGCTGCAGGACCGGCAGCGCGTCGCCGAAGACGCCGCCTGCCTCGGCTGCCGAGCCGATCGTCTCGACGGGGCAGTCGAGACCGGTCCGTCGGGCCAGGCGGCGAAGACGCCGCGCATCGTCGAGCATGAAGAAGCATGGCAGGTCCGCGCGCCGGTCCCGCCACGCCTTCAGCGCTATCTCGCCGCCGATTCCCGCCGGGTCCCCCATGGTGACGGCCAGTGGAAGATCGGCCGGCACCGGATCATCCGCGCACGTCGATGACCGCCGACAATCTGGCATCGCGCAGGTGCCGCCGGGCCAGAAGCGCGAGGCGCCGCTGCAGCAGGCGGTCGGCAATCGCATCGCGGTCAGGCAGGCCGCGGTCCGATCCTGCCGTCTCACGCGCGCAGACCGCGAGAACGACTACGCCCTCGCGCACCGGCAGCGGCGCGCTCGCCGCGCCGACTTCGAGGCCGCGGACGATCCTGCGGATGGGGGCTGCCAGTTCCCGCAACGCCAGCTTTGCGACGCCGGACGGTGCCGGCACCCCCGCCGCCTGCGCCCGACCGGCGAAATCGTCGCAGCCGTTCGTGCCTTCGAAAACGCTCCGCGCCCGTGCCGCCAGCTTGCGTGCGGCATCGCCGCCGGCTTCGGCCGGGAACGGCATAAGCAGGCGGCGCAACGAAACGACGACGTCATCCTCGTCCGATTGGGCAACCTTCCTCCTGTCGACCAGGCGAACGATGCGGTAGCCGTCAACAGTCCTGATCGGATCCGAGACCGCGCCCCTCTCCATCTGCGGAACGATGGCGCGCAGTTCTTCGTCGAGCGCCGACCGGTTGACCCAGCCAAGGTCGCCGCCCACAGCGGCGGTGGCGCTCTGCGAGAACTGCCGCGCAAGCGCAGGGAGCCGCGCGCCGCGCTGGATCTGGGCACCAAGCCGGGCCGCTGCCTCGCGGATTCTCGCCTCGTCGCGAGGCCGGTCGACCGCGAGGACGATTTCGGCCAGACGATACTCGGTCTGGCCCTGGCGAGCCTTGAGCTGATCGAGTTCGTCCTGGACTTCCTCGTTGCCAATCTGGACCCGCGGGGCAAAGCGGCGCCCGACGAACCTGGCCCATGCGACTTCGGCCCTCAACTGCGCCAGCAGCGTGTTCACGGATATGCCCCGGTCCCTGAGAATCCTCTCCAGCGCGCCCCGGGAAAGATTCTGCCGCCGCGCAAAATCCGCCAACTCCTGATCGATATCCTTCTGGCTCACGGAAATTCTGCTCCGCCGCGCCTCCTGGAGTTTCAGGCGCTCGTCGACCAGTGAGCGCAGGACCGAGCCCCTGATGCGCCTGCGGACATCGGGGCTGTCTTCGAGGCGCGCGAAGAAGATGACGAGGCCGGTGCGGGCATCGAGGTCATAGGCGGAAATCATGTCGTCATTGACGACGGCAGCGATGCGGTGGCTCGTCTGGGCGAATCCGGAGACCGCAACGAGCGCTGCAAGCGCGCAACCCAGAAACATTTGCAGCAGGATTCGGCTATGCAGCATCGGACCGGGCGCCGGGAAAATTCGGTAGGGGCATCAGGCCGAATATAGCGCAGAAGACCTTCCGTCCAAAACCGGCCGGCGCGCTCGTCGAAAAGACGAGGAAGGGCATCATCGCTGACACCGCCCATCCCTTTGCGGGCGAAATCCAGGGCCAGGCAGGCAAATTCCCGTGAAGAGGGGGAAAGCCGCTTTCCTGTCGGGACTTGGTGGTTTGACAGCCATTTTTGCCCTGACTAGCGTTCCACCCGTGAACGACCAAAAGGCACCCGCGCCAGTTCGGGTCGCCCGCTGAATATGGCGCCCACTGCCTGATGCCCCATGTCCGGCGAACAGGCGGGAAAGCGCGAACGCTTTTTGTGACTTCGCAACGGCCCGACACAATTTGGGCAGCCTCGCGAAACTGGCCCAAAGGGCGGCTCCGTGAAAAATCCGATCCCGGCAGCGATAGTGGTTATTACCATGACCATCGACTTGGCAATGGCATCATCCAATTTCAACAGGATTAGCCATGATGGGTGGAATTTTCGCATAAATACGCCTTGGGGATTGGACAACCACAATCATCAAGTGGTCTCGTCCGACAATGGGCATCCGGTTCGATACGGAAAGCGAAGCGAGCGATTTGACGTCCGGCCCGGGGATTGCGGCGTTACGGAAAACGGCAAATGGAGCGATTGCGAAAATGACAGGGAACGCACAGAAATGGCATCTAATAGAGATATTATATATCACAATGACGATGAATATTGGTACAGGTGGTCGCTATTCATTCCCAAAGGCCACAAAAATTTATGGAAAACAAAAGTGTCTTATGCTGAATTCAAGCCTCTTGGTTGCGGTCCTATATTCCAATTATTGGAAACAAAAATCAGGTCCGACAAGGGAGAAGTCATGGCCTATTTTCCCAATGCCGATAGACTCAATTCGTCTGCCGACAACTGGCTAAGGTCATATTATTTCTTGACAACCGATTACATAAACAAATGGATGGATTTTGTAGTTCACGCCAAATGGTCCCGTTCAGATGACGGTTGGTTCCAAATCTGGGTAAATGGGAAACTAAAATTCAATTATAAGGGCAAAACTATGTTTTGCCAGAAAGGAGTATATTTCAAATACGGCGTATATCGTAGCTTTGTATCTCGCAACTGGGATGCTTCGAAATTTGGTACAATAGCATATTACGATGGAATTAAAATTTCACGAACAAGGGATGGAATGTTTGAACCTTTGGATGAATGACTTTGGTTGATCGGCGGATTTTCAAACACTTGCCGAAGGGTAAATGAAACGATGGCATAAAAATGCAAAACATTGCGTCCCGGATCGAATTTTGAATGGCCGCGGCCCGCACTACTGGCCGCGATGCGGCTTCAGGAACCCCGGAAAACCGGACTCGCCCAGCGTCTTCAGGCCGACGCGAAGGAAAATCGTGTCCTGCGGCCGCAGCAGTCGGCTGCGGGTGAACCTCCGCGAATAGTCGATGCGGAAATGAAAGCACTCGTCGTCATACATCAGGTATGCGCCGTGGCGGAGTGAGCGGCCGCCGCCGGTGAGGTCGCGATGAAGATTGACCCCGGAGCGCCAGTACCGCGCGAAACCCGATGAGATTTCCGCCCTGATCTCCTCGCGCTCGTCGAAGGGATAGTCCGGGTCGACCGAGACTCCGGCATCCTGCTCCTTGATCAGCAGGTGGCTGACGTCGAGGCGGAGCCGAGACCCTCCGGCCGAGCTCTGGAGTTCGCTGTGGCGCATCGACCAGCTCGCATTGTCGATGCGAAACCGGTAGAGGAGATCGAATCTGTCACCGGGCGACACCCGGACGCTGCCCACGACATCCGACAGTTTTCTCTTGAGCCCCGTGCGCGCGCCGAAATCGTTGTCGCCGCTGAAGCGATAGCTCTGCCCGACGAAGAACGTGGTGAGGCCGCCCTGCTTGCCGTAGACACCGCCGTGGAGCCCGTAGCTGATGCGCGGATTGCCCTCGACCCGGTCGATTCCGGTATTGCGGTTCGTGGCAAACAGATTCGCGTCGTCGAACTCCACGCCGATGCTGTCTTCGTTGGGAATGCGCTTCGTGTTCTGCGCGTCAGGCGCGAGAATCAGGGTCACCGCCGGTTCCAGGATCTCGGTGTGGCTCCGCGACACCCGGAACAGCGGCCTGCGCCAGTCGATGCCGACCTGCGGAAACAGCCGGCCCCGCTCGCTGGCCCCGTCCGAATCCGCGTAGTTGGTCCAGTAGGCATCTGCCTGAAGCGACCCGAACAGGCGGTAGATGTCCCCGGCGCCGGTTGCACCGGGCAACTCCCACCAGGTCCTGACCGAAGCGCGGCGGGTATCCGTGCCGTCCGCCCGGTACAGGTTGAGGATGTTGGTGTCCACCTTCCACAACTGGCCTCGTGGCCCCGGATCGCCCACGAAGCTGTAATCGAGCATCGGCAGCACAACCGGAATCTCTCCGGAACGGTCGTCGGGCCTCAGGCTCTGGAAATAGTAGCCGGTTGCCGCAGCGTAGTCCGTGCCCATGAAGCCCTCGAGGCGCAACCGGTTCTCGAGCGTGTCCTCGGCGACAAACTCGTACTTGCGCAAATAGGTATCGTCCGATGCCAGACGCAGGTCGGCGCCCGCACGCCAGATGTCGTCGATATGCAGGCGGGAACGGGAACGCACGGCGCCCCGCAGTTCGCCTACTTCGGCGCTGTCGGCATCGGATTCGTAATAGGCGCTGCCGGATATGTCGTACTCCGCATTGTCGAGGAGATGCCGGAACCGCATCTCGGCGCCGGCACCTTCGCGCGTCGTCAGCACCGGCGTCAAAGTCAGGTCGATGTTCGGCGCCAGATCGAGGTAGTAGGGCGTCTTGACGACCACGCCGAGATCGTCGTCGCTTATGTATGAGGGCAGCAGGAAACCGGATCGCCGTTCCACGGTGGGATCGGGATGGGAAAACCATGGCACATAGAATACCGGAAGTCCGAAGAACTCGAGAAAGGCGCCCTCGTAGATGATGTCGTCCGTGTTCTGGTCGTGGGTCGCCTTGTAGGCCTTGAGCTGCCATATGGGCTCGCTGTCAGGATCGTCCTCGCAGAGCTTGCACGGCGAATACACCATCTTTCGGAATTCCGTGATCCCGTTGCCCGTTCGGCGTCCGCTGGCCGCGGCGACGCGGGAGTCATCCGTGAACCGCAGCGCGATATTCTCCACGACTGCTTCCTTGAGCGGATCGTCCAGGACCATCTTGTCGGCGAACACGACCTCCCCTGTCGGTTCATGCAGCCGGACGTTGCCGGAAGCCGTAACAGTGCCGGCGCGCTGGTCGTAGGCGACGCGGTCGGCGAGCAGGGTCCTGTCGCCGCGGCTGAAGCGGACACGTCCCATTGCCACCACGAGGCCGGTCTCGCGGTCATGGCGGACATCGTCGGCCTCGAACAGTACAGGCCCGGTATCGCCGGACGGATCCGCAATTTGTGCGCTTGCCGGAGCCGCGCCCGCCACCGGCAGCGCAAGCAGCAGGGCGGCCGCCGCGGCCAGCCTGGCAGCGGATCGCATTTCAGCCGTCCTCGAGATGCAACAGGACGCCGACGCCAGCAAAGAGACCGACCAGCACCGGCGCCCACGCCGCCATCAGGATCGGGATCCTAGTTGACGAACCCAGCGCATGGGCAATGTCGGTCAGGAAGTAGAGCAGAAACGCCGTGCCGAGACTCGCCGCCACGACGACGATGCCGCCGCGCTGTCTTGCCGGCCTCAGGGAAAACGTGGCCGCCAGCAAGACGATGGCGGCCAGCAGCAGCGGCAGTGCGAGTTCGGCATGCCAGTGCAGCTTGTGGCGAATGCCGGAGAATCCGGCATTCTCGAGGACACGGATGAAGGACGGCAAAGCCCAGAACGAGATCGTCTCCGGCGGAGCAAAACTGTCATTGATATTCTCGGGGGTCAGGTCCGTGGACAGACGGATCGTTTCTGGGCGGGTGGGTTGCGAGTCCGGCGCGGCGATGGTCGGGTTCTCGATCCGCCAGTGCCCGCCTTCGAGAACCGCCGCAGGGGCATCGATCCGAGCAACAAACTTGTCGCCGTCGCGCATACGGAACACGACGACGTCCTTCAGGCGGACATCCTCGATCGAGATCGAGCGCGCATGCAGGATGTAACTGCCCTCGGGCAGGGATTGCCTGAACCACAGCCCGTTTCTCGCGACCGCGGCGAGGTTTGTCCTGCCGCGGATATGCTTTGCCTCGAGAATTTCGTAGTTCAGCAGTGCCGCCGACGAGAACGGATTGATCACCGTGACCTTGACCACGCCGATGGCGATCGCAAGCACCACGACCGGCGCAAGAATCTGCCAGATCGAGACGCCCGACGCCCGCATCACCACGATTTCGTGGTGACGGTTGAGGCGCCACAGCATTGCCGCCGTGCCCAACAGCGCCGCGAACGGGATCGCCTTCTCCAGCATGGACGGCGCCTTGAGCAGGACCATCCGGAGAACCACGAAGAGGCCGCCTCCCTCCCCGCGCTGCGACACCCGCCGAAAGATCTCGACCATGTCGACGAGCATGATGACGGCCAGGAGCGCGAACGCGAAGCAGACGAACCAGAAGAGGAACTGGCGCCCGAGATATACGGAAAGCGATCCGAATGGTCTCACGGCGGGACTCCCGGTCCGGCAGGCATGCGCCGACGGTTCATTGTCCGGCCCGACCTGACGAGGAGGATCGCAAAGATCGCGATGGCGGCCACCGGCAGGACCAGTATCAGCGATTCCAGCTCAGGCATCACCGTGCCCACGCTCATGGCGCCGAAGAACCCGAGCTGCACGACGGCAACCACGCATGCGGCGACCAGGATGCGATGCAGATGCCCCCTGCGATCGAAACCGCCCGACAGCAGCGCAACGAGGGCGATCAGCGCGAAGCAGGGATAGAGAAGCGGCATGGCCAGGCGCGACAACCCCTCCATTCTGAACCTCTGGTGGTTGGCGGACGGGCCCGACACGGGTTCGGGAAGAAACAGTTCGTGCAGAAAGCGTTCGCGCGGTTCGCGCACATAGGTGGTCCCGCCCGAATCCAGCGCCGCGAGGTCGAGCGTATAGCTGTCGAAATGCAGCAACGTGAGCCGGCCATCCTTGTGGCTGACTTCCTGGCGGTTGCCTTTCGTCATCACCACCCGTGACCCACGGTTGCCGGAAAGGATCGCACCCTGTTCGGCCATGATCGTGACCGGTATCTCGGGATCGCGCTCGTCATGCACCACGATGCCCTTGAAGCGCCCGCGGCCGCTGCGCTCGCGGACGAAGACGGTTACGCCATCGATGATCGAGTTGAACACGCCCTCCTGGACGAAGAGGTGCGAAAGATCGGCGCGAAAGGCCCGCTGGAGGTCCTTGAATTCGCGAAACGCCGTCGGCATGAGATAGAGCGTGTTGAAATAGCCCAAAACCACCAGCACGAGAGCCAGCAAAATGGCCGGACGGGAGATGAAACCGGGTCCGAGGCCGCTCGCGCTGAAGATGACGAGCTCGCGGTCGTGCATCATCTTGTTGTAGATGAACAGGGTTGCGACGAACAGGGCGATCGGCCCGATGATCGCGAGAAAGGTCGGCAGGAGCAACAGCGTGAAACTGATGAACGCCGTCAGCGAAAGGCCCCGGCTCACGATCATGTCGACGAAACGCAGGGACTGGGTGAGCCAGACAATGCAGGCAAGGGCAACGATGATGGCCACCGTGGCCCAGAACAACTGCCGGAGGATGTACAGTTGGAGTTTACCCATTGACTCATTATAGTCGCTCGGCCCGGCGTTGCCATCAGCCGCGCACCTTCAACCGCCCGTCCCGCGGCCCGATCGAAGCGCTGGCAGCCCCTGTCGCGGCCGGTCTCGCCGCGCCGGGACGTCGCGGCTTTCCGGACACGGGGCCGCCCTCCGGACCCTGACAAGATGGAGTTTCGAAGATGAAGATCAGGTTTGCATCGCCCACCCTGCCGAAGGCCAATCCGCTCGTCGTCGGCGTACTTGCCGACCGCAAGCTTCTGGATACAGCGCAGCAGGTGGACGAGATCACCGGCGGAGCGGTCGGCAGGGCCATGAAGGCCGGCCGTTTCCGGGGCGACAGCGGACAATCCCTCACCATCCTAGCGCCGGCCGGAACCGGCGCGAGCCGCGTCGTGCTGATCGGTCTCGGCGACCCGGCAAAGTTCAACCGCCTTGCGGCCCAGGCCTTCGGCGGTGCGGCCTACAGGCATGTGTCGGGGCACGGCAACAAGACGGCAACGATCGCCGTCGACGCGATCGAGGGCGCGGATCTCGGCGGCAGCGACATCGCGGCCAACGTCGCCTACGGCGCCCGCCTCGCATCCTACCGTTTCGACAAGTACCGGACCCGCGAGAAACCCGACGCCAAGCCGAGTCTCGACGGGCTGACCATCTCGACGGACGGCGCCGCCGCCGCGAGACGGCTGTGGCGGCCGCTCGACAAGATTGCCGACGGCGTCTTCTTTACCCGCGACCTCGTTTCGGAACCCGCGAACGTCATCTATCCCGCAACGCTTGCCAAGGAGGCGGAAACACTGGCCACGATGGGGGTCAAGGTTCAGGTCCTCGACGAGAAACGGATGGCGCGCCTCAAGATGGGCGCGCTGCTCGGCGTCGCCCAGGGCTCGGCCCACCAGCCGCGGCTCGTCGTCCTGCGCTGGGACGGGACGGGGAACGCGCCGAGCGGAAGACCGATCGCCTTCATCGGCAAGGGCGTGACGTTCGACACCGGCGGAATCTCGATAAAGCCTTCGGCCAACATGGAAGACATGAAGTGGGACATGGGCGGCTCCGCCGTCGTCCTCGGGCTGATGAAGGCGCTTGCCGGGCGCAAGGCGAAGGTCAACGCCGTCGGAATCGTCGGCCTCGTCGAAAACATGCCGTCAGGAACCGCGCAGCGGCCCGGCGACGTCGTGCACACGATGTCCGGCCAGACCGTCGAGGTGATCAATACCGACGCCGAAGGCCGCCTCGTGCTCGCCGATGCGATGTGGTACTGCCAGGATCGGTTCAAGCCCCACACGATGATCGATCTGGCGACGCTGACGGGCGCCATCATCGTCGCCCTCGGCCACCACAATGCGGGCCTGTTCGCCAATGACGACGAGTTGGCGGGGCGGCTCGCGGGCGCCGCGGAAGCCGTCGGCGAACCGGTCTGGCGCATGCCGCTCGGCGACGCCTACAACAAGATGATCGATTCGGACATCGCCGACATGAAGAACGTGGGCAGCCGTTGGGGCGGCGCCGTCACCGCGGCCCAGTTTCTCAACCGCTTCGTCAAGGACGACGTCAAGTGGGCCCACCTCGACATCGCCGGCGTGACGTGGTCGAACAAGAGCGCCGCGACGGTGCCCAAGGGCGGAACGGCATTCGGGGTGCGCCTGCTGGACCGACTGGTATCGGAACACTACGAGAGCTGAGCGGCCCCGGTCGATGACCGACATCGGCTTCTATCACCTGTCGCGCACGCCGCTCGAACAGGCGCTTCCTCAGTTGATGCAGAAGGTCCTCGACAGCGGCGCGCGCGCGGTGATCCGCACCGAGTCGGGCGAGCGCGCGGAGTTCCTCAGCAACCTGCTGTGGACCGCCGATCAGGGCTCGTTCCTGGCCCACGGCACGGCGCGCGACGGCGACGCGGAAGAACAGCCGCTCTGGATCACGCCGGACGAGGAGAACCCGAACAGCGCCGGAATCCTCGTCCTGGTCGACGGCGCCGAGGCATCGGACCTTGCGGGCTTCGAGCGCTGCCTCGACCTCTTCGACGGCCGCAACGCGGCCTCGCTGTCAGCGGCGCGCCGGCGCTGGGCGCAGTGCAGGGACGCCGGACATTCGCTGACCTACTGGCAGCAGACCCCGCGGGGCGGCTGGGAAAAGAAGGCCGGCTGACCCGGGCGGGCGAGGGAATCCGGGCCCCGATTCCTGCCTCCACAGGCCGGGCGAGCGTGTCGGAGGGTCCGTCCCCCGCTATTGCCCGCTGTCATGGAACGGTCTATAAGGCCACCGATTTCGCATCAGGAGTGTATATTCATGGCCGTGGAACGCACGCTTTCGATCATCAAGCCGGACGCCACCCGCCGCAACATTACGGGAGCGATCACCGCTCAGCTCGAGGAGGCAGGCCTGCGGGTGGTCGCGCAAAAGCGGCTGCGCATAGACCGCGCCCAGGCCGAACAGTTCTATGCCGTGCACAGAGACAGGGCGTTCTTCGACGACCTCTGCGATTTCATGACCTCGGGGCCGATCGTCGTCCAGGTCCTCGAGGGCGACAACGCGATCTCCAGGAATCGCGACGTGATGGGCGCCACCAACCCCGCGAATGCGAAAGAGGGAACGATCCGCAAGGAATTCGGGGAGTCCGTCGAGGCGAATTCGGTCCACGGATCCGACGCTCCGGAAACCGCGGCGGCGGAAATCGCGTTCTTCTTTTCGGGAACCGATATCGTCGGCTGACGGGAGAGCAGACCGGCCAGCAAGACCGGCCGGCGGCCGGGTCCGGCAGCCTTCCGAGATCCTGCAGAGCGCCCGCCACTCCAACGCCGTGGCGCATGGGGCGGGCGCCGCCCCGTCAGAGAAGCGTGAGCGCCATCAGCCCGAGAACGGCTATCACGGCCGCCGTCGAGATGAACAGGAACTTCGCAAAACCTTCCCACCCCTTGGTGTGGCGGGCGATCTCCTTCTCCATGTCCAGGGCCATCTGCAAACTCTCCAGATCCATTCGAGCCGGTTTAGACGGCGCGAAAATACAGCACGCATCGGACCCGTTCAAGAACGGGACGCAGCAGCGGAGTCCCGCGGCGGAGCGGCGTCAGCGTCCCCGGGCCGGCATCGACGAGAACAGCACCGCATCCTCCTCGACGCCGCAATCGACCCGGACCCGGCCGTTCTCGACGCGCACCCGATTCTCGGCGATCAGCCTGACGGCAAGCGGGTAGCAGCGGTGTTCGGCCGCCAGCACGCGCCGGGCGAGGCCGGCCGCGTCGTCGCCGTCGAGCACCGGCACGGCGGCCTGCAGGATGATCGGCCCCTCGTCCATTCCGGGGCTCACGAAATGGACCGTGCACCCGGTGATGCGCGCGGCGTCCGCGAGCACGCGCTCGTGGCAGCGAAGACCCTTGTAGGCGGGCAGCAGCGAAGGATGAATGTTGATCATCCGGTTCGTCCAGCGACCGACGAAACCCGCCGTCAGGAGCCGCATGAAGCCGGCAAGGCAGACGAGTCCGACATCGGCCGCAACCAGGCGCTCGTGGATCGCGTCCTCGAACCGTTCCCGGTCCGCGTAGCGCCGGTGATCGACCGTGACCGCAGCAATTCCCGCCTCGGCGGCATGCGCGAGCCCGGGAGCCTCCGGGACATTCGAGACGACGAGCACGATCTCCGCCGGCCAGGACGGATCGCGCGCGGCATCGACAAGCGCCGCGAGATTCGAACCCCGGCCCGATATCAGCACCGCGACCTTCAGCCGCGCCATGCCGCCTCCGGATCGGCGAGAACGACCCGCCGGCCGTCCTCCCGTTCACGGATTTCGCCGATCCGGTACACCTCCTCGCCATCCCCGCGCAGCATGGCGACGGCGTGATCGGCGCGGTCGGTGCCGGCGACGGCAACCATCCCGAGCCCGCAATTGAAGACGCGCGCCATCTCGTCGGCGGGGACCCCGGCGTGCCCGGCCAGCCAGCCGAAGACCGGAGGCAGCGGCCACGCCGACGGATCGAGTACGGCCGAAAGCCCGTCGGGCAGCACGCGCGGGATGTTCTCGACGAGGCCGCCGCCAGTGACGTGTGCGAACCCCTTCACCAGCCCGGCCGCGTGGAGTTTCAGGCACGGCCCGGCATAGATGCGGGTGGGCACCAGCAGCTCCTCCGCCCATGTCCTCGTGGGCGCAAAGGGCGCCGGCGCGCCGTAACCGATCCCGTCCTGGGCAAGCAGCTGGCGGACCAGCGAGAATCCGTTGGCATGCAGACCGCTCGAGGGCAATCCGAGCAGAACATCGCCGGGACCGATGTCGCCGCGCGGCAACAGCGCGCCCCGTTCCGCCGCGCCGACCGCGAAGCCGGCAAGATCGTAGTCGGCGCCGCCATACATGCCGGGCATCTCGGCGGTCTCGCCGCCGATCAGCGCGCAGCCGGCCTCGCGGCATCCGGCGGCGATCCCGGCAATGACCGTTTCCGCCGTTCCGAGATCGAGCCTGCCGACGGCGAGGTAGTCGAGGAAGAACAGGGGCTCGGCCCCCTGGACCACGAGATCGTTGACGCACATCGCGACCAGGTCGACCCCCACCGACACATGCATGCCGGCGTCGATCGCGACCTTGAGCTTGGTGCCCACGCCATCCGTCGCCGCGACCAGGACGGGATCGGAGAACCCTGCCGCTTGGAGGTCGAACAGGCCGCCGAATCCTCCGAGCCCGCCCATCACGCCCGGACGGGCGGTCGAGTCCGCGAGCGGCCGGATACGCTCGACAAGTTCCGCTCCGGCGTCGATATCCACTCCGGAAGCCCGGTAGCTGGGTACGGATTCGCTGATGGCTGCCAAGCCCCGAATGAAGATTGTAGAATGGACGCATGAAGCCGAACCGGACATCACGCTTCCGCAGCATAGCCGAAACCCTCGCCCTCCGGAACGGGCCGGCCGCCGCCGCCGCCCGCCTGCTGGCACCGCTGGCAGCCGCCTGCCTTCTCGTTCCTGGTGCCGCCGGCGCTTCTCCCGATGCCCTTCTCGGGGACGTGTTCGCGATCAGCGACGTGCGGGTCGACGAGGAGGCCGAGACCGCCGCCGCCGCCCGCGAAACGGCCATTTCCACGGCGCATCGCATTGCCTTTGGCCGGCTGGTCCGCCGGCTGGTGCTGCGCACGCAGTGGCCGCGGCTGCCGGATCCGGACGCGGCGCGGATCGCCCCGCTGGTCGAGAGCTTCACGATTGATTCGGAGAAGACATCCGACGTCCGCTATCTGGCCGCCATGACTTTCCGCTTCCGGCGCCAAGAAGTACGCCGGTTGCTGCGGTCGCGCGGCATCGAGTTCGCCGAGACCGCAGCGCGGCCGATACTCGTTCTTCCGATCCTTGACAATGCCGGCGCCCTTGCGCTCTGGGAACGGCCCAACCCGTGGTTCGAGGCGTGGAAGGCGCTGCCGCCGTCCGACGGGCTGGTCCCGATATTCCTGCCGGATGGCAGCCTTGCGGACATCCGCGATCTCGGCGCCGGACAGGCCGTCGCCGGCGACCGCCGGCCGGTGGCCGCGCTCGCGGCACGCTATCGCGCCGTGTCGGTGCTCGCCGCGGTTGCCCGCTTCCGCGCCGATCTCCGCTCTGGCCGACGCATACTCGAGGTTTCGCTCCGGCGGTTCGGCGGCGGCGAGACGGAAGAACCGCAGATCGTGAGTCTGGCCCGCGGGCAGGACGAGGACCGCGACACGATCATTGCCCGCGCCGCGCGGGAAGTAACGGCGCGGCTCGAAGAGGACTGGAAACGTCGGACACTGCTCCGTTTCGCGAGCCGCGACGAGATCATTGCCCACATGCCGCTTGCCCGCCTTGCCGACTGGATCGCGGTTCGCCGGACGCTGGGCTCCGTCGCCATGCTGAGGGACATGCAGCTGATCGCTGTCTCGCGCCGCGCCGCGGCCGTGCGGCTCGGATTCTACGGCACCGTCGAACAGTTCCGCCTGGCCCTTGCCCAACGCGGGATAGCTCTCGCCGGCAAGGCCGGGTCGTGGACGCTCACCGCCGCCTCTTCCCGGCGCTCCGGCAGCGGACGCCGACAGTGAACCTTCCCAATCTCATCACGCTTGGCCGGCTTCTGAGCGTGCCGGTCGCCGTCTACCTGCTGATGCAGACGGCGTACATGGCCGCATTCCTGCTGTTCGTCGCGGCCGGGATATCGGACGCCCTCGACGGCTACCTGGCCAAGCGCTACAACCAGACGACGCGGCTCGGCGCGTTCCTGGACCCGCTTGCCGACAAGACGCTACTGGTCAGCATCTATGTGACGCTGGGCCTGCAGGGAGACCTCCCCAACTGGCTTGTCGTTCTCGTGGTCTTCCGCGATCTCCTCATCATTGGCGGCGCCGTGCTGGCGCCGTTGGTCCGGGTCGAGGTCAGGATCCGGCCGCTGGCCATCAGCAAGCTGAACACGGCCGTCCAGATCGGCCTTGCCGCCTTCGTACTCGGGCAGCTGGCGCTGGACGTCCACGTCGACCTGGTGGAAAGCGCGATGATCTATCTCGTCGCGGCGACGACCGCGGCTTCCGGCGCCAGCTACCTGGTCTACTGGGCCCGCCAGACGGCCGGCAACGGGAAGAACGGACCGCCGGCCGCGCCATGAAGCACGGGACACGGCAGCTCGCACTCGACCTGCGCCATCATCCGGCAATGGGGCGCGAAGATTTCCTGGTATCGTCATCGAATGCCGAAGCCGCGGCATGGATCGACCGCTGGCCCGACTGGCCCGGCCCCGCCCTGGTGCTCGTCGGCCCACCGGGCAGCGGCAAGAGCCATCTCGGACAGGTGTGGCGGACAAGGTCGCAGGCGCGGGTCTTCGAGGCGGACGCGGTCCCCGGGCTCGGGGAAAGCGGCAGCGGCAGCGTCATCATCGAAGACGCCGACAGGCAGGCAAGCGACACCGCGGTGCTGCACCTCTACAACGCGATCATCGAGAACGGCGGCCACGTCCTGGTCACGGCAAGGCAGCCGCCGGCGCGCTGGGCCGGGCGCCTGCCCGATCTGGTATCGCGGCTCGCCGCGGCGCCGACGGCCAGCATCGGTTCACCCGACGAGGCGCTGATCTCGGCGATCGTCGTCAAGATGCTTGCCGACCTGCATCTCGACATCGCGGACAACGTGCTGACCTATCTCGTGACCCGCATGGAACTGTCCTTCGCGGCAGCGGAAAGGCTGGTCGCGGAGATCAACCGCGCCGCGCTCGCCGCGCGGCGCGGCGTGACCCTGTCCGTGGTGCGGGAGGCTCTGGAGCGTCACCCGCCTGAGCCGGAATGACCGTTCCGCCCGGCACCCCGGAACCGACCTCCAGCAGGGCGGGCCGCGAATCCCGGATGACGATCGCAATCTCGCCGTGCTTGAGCCTCAACGCATCGGCCCCGAAGATCTCGCGGCGCCAGCCCTGAAGCGCCGGGACATCGGCCGTGTCGCTCTGCGCGATCGCGGCAAGATCGGCGGACGAGGCGAGAAGCTTCGGGGCGACTCCGTGCTCCTCACACCTGATCTGCAGCAGGAGCCTCAGGAGGCCTGCCACCGCGCCGTTGCCCTGCTGCTGCGGCCGTTCGTCGGGCGGCCGCGGCCAGGACGAGGGATCGGCGTTCCTGACTTCATCGAGAACGGCCACGATCCGCGCCGCGGCGTCCTTGCCGAGGCGCCCCCGGTCGATGGCGCGGAGCGACCGGAGCTCGGATGCGGTGCGCGGCGCCGCCGCCGAAATCTCGGTGATCATCCGATCGCCAAGAACCCGGTTGCGCGGCACGTCGCGCGCTTGGGCCTCGCGTTCGCGCCACGCGGCGAGCGACCGCAGCATCGCCAGGTTGAGCGGCTTCCGGGCTCTGGCCTTCAGGCGTTTCCAGGCGTCTTCGGGATCACTCCGGTAGGTGGCAGGATCGGCCAGGATCGCCATCTCCTCAGCAAGCCACGGGCCGCGGTTCCGCGATTCGAGCCGCTTCGAAAGGCTGGCATGGACCTTCCGCAGATGCGTCACGTCGCTCAGCGCGTAGGCGACCTGCTTCTCGCTCAGGGGGCGCTTCGCCCAATCGGTGAACTGGAGGGCCTTGTCGACCGAATGGCCGGTGATGTCGCGGACGAGCTTTTCGTAGCCGATCGAGTCGCCGTAGCCGCAGACCATGGCCGCAAGCTGCGTGTCGAAGACCGGTTCCGGAACGCGGCCCGTCAGCATGTGGAAGATCTCCAGGTCCTGGCGTGCGGAGTGAAAGACCTTGAGGACGCGGCGGTTGGACAGCAGAGCGAAAAGCGGCGAGAGGTCGATGCCGTCGGCAAGCGCGTCGATGGCAAGCGCCTCGTCGGGGGTGGCGACCTGGACAAGGCAGAGCACCGGCCAGAACGTGCGGTCGCGCATGAACTCCGTGTCGACGGCGACCGACGGGAAGGCCTCGGCGCGCGCGCAGAACGCGGCGAGGTCCGGGGTGCTGCTGATGATCGGGTGCATGCGCGTGTATACACCCCGGCAAGGGCAACTTGAAGCGCCGCGGATACGGGTATACAAACCGCCGCAAATCCGCACGGTCAGGCCGGGTGCCCGCAACCACCTGCCCGGCCGCGCCTCCTGCCGGAAAAAAGGGGCAAATCGTGCATCCCTATCGCACCCACACATGTGGTGAACTGCGCGTCACCGATGCCGGCACCGAGGCACGGCTGTCGGGCTGGGTCCATCGCAAGCGGGACCATGGCAATCTCCTGTTCGTGGACCTGAGAGATCATTACGGCCTGACCCAGTGCGTGATCGAAGTCGACGCACCGGGCTTCGACGAAATCACCGCGCTCCGCCTCGAGACCGTGATCTGCGTCACCGGACGCATCGAGAGGCGGTCCGAGGAGACGCGCAACGAAACCCTCCCGACCGGCGAGGTCGAGCTCCGCATCGACGCCTGCGAAGTGCTGGGGCCGAGCGACCCCCTTCCCCTGGAAGTGAACAGCGACCGCGACTACGGCGAGGAGGTGCGGCTGCGCTACCGTTTCCTCGACCTCCGCCGCGCCCGGGTCCATGACCACATCATGCTGCGCTCGCAGGTGATCACGAGCATCCGGACGCGGATGAACGGGCTCGGGTTCACCGAATTCCAGACTCCGATCCTCACCTCGAGCTCCCCCGAGGGCGCGCGGGACTTCCTGGTACCGAGCAGACTCCACGCGGGCCGGTTCTATGCCCTGCCGCAGGCGCCGCAGCAGTTCAAGCAGCTGATCATGGTCGCCGGCTTTGACCGGTACTTCCAGATCGCGCCCTGTTTTCGCGACGAGGACGCGCGGGCCGACCGCTCTCCGGGCGAGTTCTACCAGCTCGACATAGAGATGTCGTTCGCGACCCAGGACGATGTCCTCCATGTCGTCGAAACGCTGCTTCACGGCCTGTTCGGGGAGTTTGCCGCGGGGCGCACGGTCTCCGACTGCCCGTTTCCGAGGATCAGCTACGCGGACGCGATGGCACGCTACGGCACGGACAAGCCGGACCTGCGCAACCCGATCGAGATGCGCGACGTCACCGATGTTTTTCGGGGTTCGGATTTCCGCATCTTCGCCGACATGATCGCCGGCGACGGCGACATCCGGGTATGGGCGATTCCGGCTCCCGGCGGCGGATCGCGCGCCTTCTGCGACCGCATGAACAGCTGGGCCCAGGGCGAGGGGCAACCGGGACTCGGCTACATCTTCTATCGCGACGACGAGGCGGCGGGACCGATCGCGCGCAATCTCGGGGAAGACAGGCTCCGGCTGCTGCGCGAGGCCTTTCCGTCCGGCCACGCGCCGGAGGGCGGCGACGCGGTGTTCTTCGTGTGCGGCAAGCCGGCGGATTTCGCGGCCTTTGCGGCGCGCGCGCGAAGCGAGATCGGAGAGCGTCTCGAACTGATCGAGAGCGACAGTTTCCGGTTCTGCTGGGTGGTGGACTACCCGATGTACGAGCGCGACGAGAGCACCGGCCGCATCGAATTCAGCCACAACCCGTTCTCCATGCCCCAGGGCGGACTGGAAGCGCTCGAGACCCGGGATCCCCTCGACATTCTCGCCTACCAGTACGACATCGTGTGCAACGGGGTCGAGCTGTCGAGCGGCGCCATACGGAATCACCGGGCCGAGATCATGTACAAGGCGTTCGAGATAGCCGGTTATGCGAAAGACGAGGTCGAGGAGCAGTTCGGCGGGATGCTCAACGCTTTCAGGTTCGGGGCCCCGCCGCACGGCGGATCGGCACCCGGCGTCGACCGCATCGTCATGCTCCTTGCCGACGAACCCAACATCCGGGAAGTAACGCTGTTTCCGATGAACCAGCAGGCCCAGGACCTGATGATGAATGCGCCGGCGCCGGTTCCGGAGGACCGCCTCAAGGAGCTGTCGGTCCGTATCGACCTGCCGCGCTGAACTCCGCACCACGCCTTCCCACCGGGCTTTGACATGCCGCCGCAGGATGCTAGGATTCCGCCGCCTTGAGAGTTTCCCGTTGCGGATGGTTGCCTCGGCGCGGGATTCCTTCTAGGATTGCGGCAACGGGATGGACCGCACCTGTTCGGGCTAGGGTGCCGGTATGGTGGACCGGTTCACGGGCAGGCATGTGAACGGTTCCGGTGATCCGGACACCCGGTCCATACGTTTTCGCCTTGCGTCGCCGAAAGGCCCTCGCCGCCACGTTCGAAGCATGATCGGCTGGCAAGGCGCCCCGGCACCGGGTGGTGATCCGCCGGCGGGGATGGCGCGACGGAAGCAGGCCGCGAAGAAGAACTGCTGAAACCGGAAGAGACGACCGGCCGCGGATGAACCGGTTCGGCATTGCTGCTGAAATCGAAGGAACGGGCAGCCATGCATGACGTTGGCAGACGGACAGGACGGTTGCCGGCGGGTCGGAAGGGCATAAAACCGCCGGGACGGGTCGCTTGAAGGCCTGTTCAGGATGCGAACGGCGGCCGAGGTGAGGACAAGGGCTCGAAAACCGCACACGGCCGCGCCGATACGGAATTCCGGGTGGCCAGGCGATCAGCCGGACCATGCACAACCCGGCGACAAGTTCGTGGTCGCGGCGCAAATTTCGGCCCCGGCTCCGCGCCAGGCAACAGGGTGGCGATGCCGCCCACGTGGAACAGGACGCCGTCGATCGATAGCAACGCACGAACACTGACCAGACCAATAACCATACGGAAGACACGATGAAACAGGGTCCGCACAACAACAAGCGCATGAGGGGGCGGAGCAATGGCAGGAGACTGCCCAATCCGCGCAACCAGTCTTTTGACAGCAACGGTCCCGACGTGAAGGTTCGCGGCAACGCACAGCAGGTCGTAGACAAGTATCTCGCGCTGGCGCGCGACGCCTCGTCGTCCGGCGACCGGATCGCCGCAGAAAGCTATTACCAGCACGCCGAACACTATTTTCGCATACTCAATTCCGCCAACGTGCCGAACAACCGGCGCTATGGCAGCGGAAACGCAGGCGCAGGCACGGGCGAACCCGGACAGGCACAGAACGCTCCGGCTCAGGCGCCGTCCCCGGCGTCCGCTGACCTCAACGGCGGACAGCCCGAGGTCATGGCAAAGGGTGGCGGCGCCTCCGGCCACCGTAACCCGGCTCCACCCAAGCCCACCCGGGATCCGGCAAACGAACCCCAGCCGCAGGTCTTCGTCGCCGAGGACAAGGGCGACGCTCCCGCCGCCGAGGCCAAGAACGACGAGGCGGAGAAGACCGCCGGCGCCTGACCTGGCATTTCCTGCGTCTCCGGAACCGGCCGCGTGCGACCGCCGGTGCCGGCGTCGCCCTTGCAATTCGGGCGCACTCTCCCATATCAGATAGCGGACGCCGCCTGGCGGGTCCGTCACTTTTGCCTGCCGCTCTGCGGGGGCAGTATCGCAACGTCTGACAGCGGAGTTGCCGACCATGGATTTCGATTCCTATACCGAGAAAGCGCGCGGTTTCGTACAAGCTGCCCAGATGGCAGCACAGACTGCCGGACACCAGCACTTCAAGCCCGAACATCTGCTCAAGGTCCTTCTCGACGACGGCGAGGGCCTTTCCTCGAACCTCATCGCCGCCGCCGGCGGCAGCCCAGAGAAGGCCCGGCAGCTCGTGCAGGAGGCGCTCGACCGGCTGCCTAAGGTGGAGGGTACGGGTGCGACACAGCTCTATCTCGCGCCCGAGATGGCGCGGCTTTTCGAGAGCGTGCGCCAGCTTGCCGACAAGGCCGAGGACCGTTTCGTCACCGTCGAGCGGCTCCTGATCGCGCTGGCGCTGGCCACCGGCACGCCGGCGGCCGACGCGCTGGCGGGTGCCGGGGTCACCCCCCAATCGCTCAACCAGGTCGTCGAGGAGTTGCGCAAGGGGCGCAAGGCGGACAGCGCCACGGCTGAAGACAGCTACGATGCGCTGAAGAAGTACGCGGTCGACCTGACCGAGCGCGCGAGAAAGGGCGATGTCGACCCGGTCACGGGGCGGGACGACGAGATTCGCCGGACCATGCAGGTCCTGGCGCGCCGGACCAAGAACAACCCCGTGCTGATCGGAGAACCCGGCGTCGGCAAGACCGCGATTGTCGAGGGCCTCGCGCAGCGCATCGTCAACGGCGACGTTCCCGAGAGCCTGCGCAGCAAGCGCCTGATGTCGCTCGACCTCGGCGCGCTCGTCGCCGGCGCCAAGTTCCGCGGCGAATTCGAGGAGCGGCTGAAGGCCGTGCTCCAGGAGATCCAGGCGGACGACGGTAACATCATCCTGTTCATCGACGAGTTGCACACGCTTGTCGGCGCCGGCGCCGCCGAGGGCTCGATGGACGCCTCGAACATGCTCAAGCCGATGCTCGCGCGCGGCGAACTCCACTGCATCGGCGCCACCACGCTCGACGAGCATCGTCGGCATATCGAGAAGGATGCGGCCCTTGCGCGGCGCTTCCAGACCGTCTTCGTGGCCGAGCCGTCGGTCGAGGACACTATTTCCATCCTGCGCGGACTGAAGGAGAAATACGAGGTCTTCCACGGCGTGCGGATTACCGACGGAGCGCTGGTCGCCGCCGCAACCCTGTCCGACCGTTACATCACCGACCGGTTTCTGCCGGACAAGGCGATCGACCTGATGGACGAGGCGGCGTCGCGGCTGCGCATGGAGGTCGATTCTAAACCCGAGGAGATCGACGAGCTCGACAGGCGCATCATTCAGCTCAAGATCGAGCGCGAGGCGCTGAAGAAGGAACCGGACAGGGCGTCGAGGGAGCGCCTTGAGAAGCTCGAGGAGGATCTTGACGGGCTGGAAGAGAAGTCGAGGGAACTGACCGATGTCTGGCAGTCGGAGAAAAGCCTGCTGGCGGCGTCGCAGAGGGTCAAGGAGGAACTGGATACCGCACGCAGCGATCTGGAGCGGGCGCAGCGGGACGGCGATCTGGCGCGGGCCGGCGAGCTTGCCTACGGCATCATCCCGGAACTGGAACGGAAGCTGGACGTCGAATCCAGCAACGGGCAGCGGATGCTGGATGAAGAGGTGGCAGACAACCACATCGCCACCGTCGTCTCGCGTTGGACCGGTATTCCGGTCGACCGGATGCTGGAAGGCGAACGCGAGAAGCTCCTGCGGATGGAGGAGGTCCTCGGGCAGCGGGTGGTCGGCCAGGAGACCGCCCTGGCCGCCGTCAGCAACGCCGTGCGCCGCGCCCGCGCCGGGCTGCAGGATCCTCATCGTCCCCTCGGCTCGTTCCTGTTTCTCGGTCCGACCGGCGTCGGCAAGACCGAGATGACCAAGGCGCTCGCCGCCTTCCTGTTCGACGACGAAGCCGCCCTGCAGCGCCTCGACATGTCGGAATACATGGAGAAACACGCCGTAGCGCGGCTGATCGGGGCGCCGCCCGGCTATGTCGGCTACGAGGAAGGGGGCGCACTGACCGAGGCCGTGCGCAGACGCCCCTACCAGGTGGTTCTGTTCGACGAGATCGAGAAAGCCCATCCCGACATCTTCAACATCCTGCTCCAGGTTCTCGACGAGGGACGGCTGACAGACGGCCAGGGGCGGACCGTCGACTTTCGCAACACGCTGATCATTCTGACCTCGAACCTCGGCAGCGAGATCCTGGCCGGCCAGGAAGAGGGAGAGGAGGTCGACGCTGTTCGCGACCGGGTCATGGATATCGTGCGCGCCGCCTTCCGGCCGGAGTTTCTGAACCGGCTCGACGAGTTGCTGCTGTTCAGCCGCCTCGGCCGCGAGCAGATGGCCGATATCGTCGCCATCCAGCTCGACCGCCTCAGGGAGATGCTGGCCGACCGCAAGATCACGCTCGAGGTTGACGACACGGCGTTGGCCTGGCTGGCCAGGGAAGGGTTCGACCCCGCCTACGGCGCGCGACCGCTGAAGCGGGTCATCCAGACCAGCCTGCAGAACACGCTTGCCGCCAGGATTCTCGACGGCAGCATCGGCGACGGCGAAACCGTTTCGGTCCGCGCCGACGCGACCGGCCTCGTGATCTCAGGGAAGGAAGAAAAGAGCCTGGAGGCAGCGTGACGAAGGCCCTTCGCGCGGCCTAGAGAAGCCCGGCAGTGTCAAGCAGGCGCAGTGACGCGGCCTCGCGGGCTATTCGCCGGCGCTCGGCGTGGAAACGCGCAAGCGCCGGCCCCTTCAGCCGCGTGCCCGCGGGGAGCCTGAGCGACAACGGGTTGACCTTGCGGTTGTTCACGAGAACCTCGTAGTGGAGATGGGGACCGGTCGAAAGACCGCTGCTGCCGACATAGCCTATGATCTGGCCCTGCCGAACCCGTGACCCCCTGGTCACGCCACGCCGGTACCTGCTCAGGTGCCCGTATGCCGTCGAATAGGTGCTGTTGTGGCGGATCTGGACGTATCGCCCGTATCCGCCCTTCCATCCGCGGTATCTGACAACGCCGTCGCCTGCGGCGTAGATCGGCGTGCCGCGCGGCGCCGCGAAATCGACTCCGCGGTGCATTCTGGTGAAGCCGAGGATGGGATGCCGGCGCTTGCCGTAACGGGATGACAACCGCGCGCCGTCGATCGGTGTACGCATCAGGGTGCGGCGGGCGCCACGGCCCTTGTCGTCGAAATACTCGATCCTCCCGGGCTTGGTCTCGAAGCGGAACAGCGGCATGTCATCGCCTGACAGGACCATCTGCGCATAGACGATTTCGCCATCCACCAGGACGTTCCCGGCCGCATCCGAGAACCGCTCATAGGCGATCTCGAAGGTATCGCCCGGCTGGATCTCGCGCTGGAAATCCACCGACCAGCTGTAGAGCCTGATCATCTGCGCAAGGATATTGTAGGGCACCTTGGCCCTTTTGGCGGACACGTAGAGGCTGGTGCTGATTCTGCCGGCGGCAAGCACGAGCTCCTTCGTCAGCGCCTTTTCCGTCCTGACGGCGGCGAAGGGGACGCCGGCCTCGTCCCCGCGCGTCAGCACGTATTCTTCCGGCCCCCGGTCGATGCGGATTTCCTGAAGGCGCTTTTCCGCCGACAGCGTGATCCGGATCACCTCGCCGAGCCTAAGCTTGCGCAGATCGAAGACCTTGCCGAGCGCCATGGCTGCGTCGTGAGCCTGGGTGCGATCTATGCCGGCGCGGCGCAGGATCCTGGCCAGGGTGTCGCCGCGCCGGACCCGGAACTCGCGGACCGCGGTCTTGGCAGACGGCAATGACAGCGCGGCAACCGCGGGGGCCGGTTGCGGGCCTAGCCCGGCCTGGCGCGGCTGGACTCCGTCGCCGGGCGCTGCGGCAAGCGGGCCTCCCGGCAACAGGACCATGAGAACGCAGGCAATGGTGACCGCCGGACATACAAGGTGGCGGGCCGCCGCGCGCACGGTGCGCGCAACAGGAAATCGGGCCTGCCAGTGCCGGGCGATGTCGTGCATCAACTGTTCTGTCTGGTCTTCTGGATTATTCGTGGAAAACGTGACGGTACAAGCGCGCAGGATATCAGACGAAACGTCAAGAGCAACCGAATCGAGACGAAACCCGGCAGGCATGGATCGAGGCCGGATTGCGGCACTCTCCACCCGAAACGTGACCATGTGCGAGTCGATGCCTGAGCGCGGAGCCACCCCGGATATCGAACAGATTTTCGATTTCGCAAACGATGGCAGGCCGAAAATTTCCTCAGGGATATTCCATGGGCAATGGTCGCATGTATCGATCTGTCGAGCGGACATCCTGTCCACTCCGGTTCCTCGCAAGCCGCCGCAGTGCATTTGACCGGATCCGGCAGGCCGGAAATACTGCCCGCTCAGGGAAACCGGGACCCGGGAGGAACACCCGGCCATGCGGAGACGCGAATGTTCAGATCGGCGGAGTTCCTCTTTCGCCCCAGGACCGTTGCCATCGTCGGCGCCTCGGACCGGGGCGGCGGTGGCTGGCCCCGGGGGGTCTATGAAAATCTTGCCCATCACGACTTCCCGGCGCGCGTCCATCTCGTCAATCCGCGCCGCGACGAGCTCTGGGGCCGCCCGGTCTACCCCGATTTCGCCTCGCTGCCCGAACGCATCGATCTCGCGATCGTGATCATCCCGGCCGAGGCGGTGCCCGACGTGCTCGCCGAAGCCGCCCAAGCAGATCTCGGCTGCGCGCTCGTCTACGCGGCGCGCTTTGGCGAGGGCGGCGACCCCGCCGGCGCACGCCGGGCCGAGCGGCTGCGTTCGCTCTCCGCCGAGACCGGGCTCAGGATCGCCGGGCCCAACTGCATGGGCTCGCTATCGCTGCCCGAACGGCTCCTGCTCTACCCCACGGCCCGCGTGCGCGGGATCGGCGCCGGGCCGGTCGGCGTGATCTTCCAGTCGGGCGGGACCTTCCAGTTCTGGCTGGAGCAGGGCGCGGCGCGGGGACTCGGCTACTCCTACGCCGTATCGAGCGGCAACGAGCTCGATCTCGATGCCGCGGACTACATCAATTTCCTCGTCGACGATCCTCATACCCGGGTCATCGCCTGCATGATGGAAGGTGTGCGCCGCGCCGACGCCCTGATGGCCGCTGCCGCGCGCGCGCTCGAGGCCGGCAAGCCCATTGTCATGCTCAAGATCGGGCGTTCGGCCGCGGGCGAGGCCGCGGCGGTCAGCCATACCGGCGCGCTGGCGAGCGACGACAGGGTCTTCGACGCCTTCTGCCGCAAATACGGCATTGCCCGCGTCGAGACCCTCGACGAGCTTATCGAGGCGTCGCTGGCGTTCGCGAACGGCCGCCTGCCCGCCGGACCGCGCATCGCGATGGTTGGATATTCCGGCGGCGCCAAGGGCCTCTTCAGCGACTATGCCGACGAGATCGGACTCGATCTGCCCGAATTCACGCCCGACACCAGGGCGAAGCTCGCGGAACGCATCGATGCCGGCGTGCCGCCGAGCAATCCGCTCGACACCGGAGCCGGGCTGGCGCGCCGTTTCGCGGACTTTGCCGAGATATGCAAGATCGTCGCCGCCGACCCCAACATAGACATGGTCTCGGTGCAGGGGCAGCTGCCGCTCGCGGAGGGGGCGGAAGGCGACCCCGAACTGTTCCGTGCGGTCAGGGAATCGACGGAGAAACCTGTCATCGCCCACAACCGCATGTCGCAGACCGTGACTGACGCCGGGCGCGCCTTCCAGGAAGCCGCGGGCATCCCGTTCCTGCAACGCCTGCCCGAAGTGGGGCGGACGCTCCGCGCCATGTCGGCCTGCGCGGAGGCGCGGAGGCGCGGCGCGGCGCCGTTCGTTCCGCCGCTGGCACGGATCGCGGAACCCGCCGAAATCGAAAAACTGCTCGCCGCGCGGGGGGTCAGGCCGCCGCGCTCGGCCCAGGCAGCATCCTCCACCGCCGTCGGCGATGCCGTGGGCGCGGTCGGTTTTCCGGTGGCCGTCAAGATCGTTTCGCCGCAGGCCGTGCACAAGACCGAGGTCGGCGGCGTGGCGCTCGGCGTCACCGGGCCGGACGAGGCAATCGACGCCGCCAGCAAGATGGAGGCCCGGCTGAGGGCCGTGCATCCCGAGGCCCGAATCGACGGCTTCGTCGTCCAGGAAATGGTGACCGGGCTCGAGACCATCGTCGGCATACATGCCGACCGGCAGTTCGGGCCCGTGCTGGCGCTTGGCCTCGGAGGCATCCTCGTCGAGGCGATCAACGACGTCGTGTTTCGCCAGCTTCCCGTCACCGACGGCGATGTCGCCGCCATGATCGGCGAACTGCAATGCAGCGCCCTGTTCGGCAGCGTCCGCGGAGCCCCGGAGCGCGACGTCGATGCCTTCGTTGCCGCGGCCGTGACGCTGTGCGAGACCTATACCGAATTCTGCCACTGCCTCGACGGCATCGAGATCAATCCGCTGGTCGTGTTCGGCCGGGGGGAGGGCGTGTGCGCCGTCGATCTCCGCATTGCCGCGCGAGCTCCGGACGCCTGAGACCCGCAGGAAAGGTCGCCCATGGACTACCAGCTCCCCGAAGAACTGCGCATGCTGAAGGAGACCGTGCGGCGTTTCGTCGATCGCGAGCTCATCCCGGTCGAGAACGGAAGCCTTGACGGGCCGAAACTGCGGGCCGATCTCCAGGCCGATCTCGAGGAAAAGGCCAAGGCCGTCGGACTCTGGCTCTACGACGTCCCGACCGAGTATGGCGGCCAGGGCCTCGGGCTGCTCGCCCGGGCAGTGGTGTGGGCCGAGCTCGCGCGCACGGTGGCGCTGCCCTCGCGCGCGGCGTACGTCTTCGGCCCGAACGTCAGCCCGATCCTCTACTTCCTCAACGACGAACAGAAACAACGCTATCTCTACCCGGTCCTGGAGGGAAAGCTCCGCCATTGCTTCGCGCAGACCGAACCGGATGCCGGCGGCGATCCCGGCGCCATGCGGACAACGGCTGTCCGCGACGGCGACCACTACGTGATCAACGGCACCAAGCGGTTCATCACCGGCGCCGGCGACGCGCATTTTGCCCAGGTGTTTGCGGCCACCGACCGGGAAAAGGGGTCGCGTGGCGGCATTTCGGCGTTCCTCGTGGACATGGACACTCCCGGCGTCAGGCTTCTGCGCCAGCAGGAAACGATGATGCACGATCGCCCGTGGGAAATCGCGTTCGAAGACGTGCGAGTGCCGGCCGAGAACCGCATCGGCGAGGAGGGCGAAGGCTTCGGGTTCGCGCAGAACTGGATCACGGCCGGGCGCATACGCCACGGCGCCCGCGGCATCGGCGTGATCGAACGCTGCCTGGAGCTCGGCACCTCGTACGCGCAGCAGCGGGTGACGTTCGGCCGCAAGCTTGCCGAACGCCAGGCGGTGCAGTGGATGCTGGTCGATTCCCATGCCGACCTGCACATGCTGCGGCTCATGGTCTACGACGCGGCTGCCCGGCACGACGCCGGCGAGGATGTCCGCTACGATTCCTACATCGTGAAGTATTTCGGCGACACGAAGTCGTTCGAGGCGGCGGACAGATGCATGCAGATCCATGGCGGGCTCGGTCTGACGACGGACCTGCCGATCGAGCGCATGTGGCGGGACCAGAGAAGCTTCATCATCACCGAAGGTCCGACGGAAATCCTCAAGATGGCGCTCGCGCGCCACGTCCTGCGCCAGTACGGATCCTGAATCGGCGGCCGGACGGCGTCCGGCCGCCAAGATTTTGCTTGCGTGGTTCGCAATTATTGGAGCAAACTGCACCGAAGTTCGTTATCGCCGACGACGGGGGTGCCCGAGGCAGCGCCCTGGCCGTCACCAGACAGGCACGCGACGGGTCGAACACCCCTGATCGCCATGATCGGGCAGGCGCCGTGAGCCCGTAAGCCCCGGCTGTATGGACGAGGCATGTGTTCCGGGGAGCGCCCATTGCGGAACAGGAGCAGGAGAAGCCCATGTACGACAATTTTGAATGCGTAGACGTGAAGCTGGCCGACGGCATAGCCTGGGTCCGGCTCAACCGGCCCGAGAAGCGCAACGCCATGAGCCCCCAGCTCCACGAGGAGATGGAAGCGGCGCTTACCACGCTTGAGGTCGATCCGGAGGCCAAGGTGGTGGTGGTGGCCGGCGCCGGGGGCAACTTTTCCGCCGGGCAGGATCTCAAACTCTTCTTCCGCGCCAACGAGAACAATCCGCTCGGCCGCAAGAAGGCCCAGCGTGCTGCCAACCGCTGGCGCTGGGAACTCCTCTACAACTACGACAAGCCGACAATCGCGATGGTCGAAGGGTACTGCGTCGGCGGCGCGTTCATGCAGCTGCTCGCAACCGACTTTGCGGTCGCGGCCGAGGACGCGACCTTCAGCCTTTCCGAGGTCAACTGGGGCATCCTGCCGGGCGCCCTGGTGAGCAAGGTCGTCGCCGACACGGTGCTGCCGCGGCATGCGCTCTACTACTGCTGCCTCGGGGAGCCCTTCGACGGCAAGGAGGCGGAACGCATCGGCATGGTCAATTTCGCCGTGCCGCCCACCAAGGTCGAGGACAAGGTCACCGAACTTGCCAACAAGCTCATGGCCAAGAGCCCGCGCGTGCTGCGGGCGACCAAGCAGGCCGTGCGCAATGTCCGGTCGATGGATTTCGGTCAGTCCTACGACTACCTGGCGGAGAAGGGCATGGCCATCAAGGTCGGAGACACCGAGGATTCCTACAATACCGGACTCAGCCAGTTCCTCGACGAAAAGAGCTACAAGCCGACTTTCGAACCCTTCAAGCTCGGCTCCGACGAAGAGAAGGGCAACTGAGGGAAGCGCCGCAACAACGGCAAGACTGCAAACTGCGACAAGGGAGAAAGACAGTGAAGAAGATTCTCAGGAACGGCCTGCTCGCCGTCACACCCCTGCTCGTGCTGGCCGCGACACCGGCCGGGGCCCAGTTCTACAAGGGCAAGAGCATCACGGTGATCATCAACTACGGCGCCGGCGGCCCGACCGACGTGGAAGGCCGGCTGATCGCGAAGCATCTCGCCAAGCACATTCCCGGCAAGCCGCGGGTGGTGGTCAAGAACCGGCCCGGAGCCGGAGGAATCGTCGGCACCAACTTCATGGCCGAGGTTGCCAAGCCCGACGGGATGACCGTGGCCATCCATACGCCACCGGTGATGTCCCAGGTCCTGGGCGATCCCGGCCTCAAGGCCGATTTCTCGAAATTCGAATGGCTCGCCGGAGTCGGACAGCCGCAGGTATGCTATGTCCGCAAGGATGCGGGCGGCGGTATCAAGTCGACGGCGGACATCACCAAGATCTCCGGCTTCAAGGCCGCGGGCATGCGCAACACGTCGAGCCATGATCTCCGGCTTCGCCTTGCCCTCGACCTTCTCGGCGCGAAATACACCTACGTGACCGGCTATCGCGGGCTCGCAAAGGTTTCGGCCGCGGTCCTTCAGAACGAGACCCAGTATTCCTGCGGGTCCGTGCCCAACTTCCGGGGCAAGGTCGAGCCGACGCTGATCAAGCCCGGAATCGCATCGACCACCTACTACTATGCGCCGGTGGGCGATGACGGCAGCGACATCAAGTTCGCCGACCTCGAGGGGATCATGACCTTCCAGGAATTCTACGCCAAGGTGAAGGGAGGCAAGCCGTCCGGCATCAAGTGGGACGTGTTGAGGTTCGTCAACAACCTGACGACCTACATGCTGCGCGGATCCTACGTGCCGAAGGGTGTGCCGGCAGCGGCGCTGGCGGAACTGCGCACGGCCTGGGCGGCGCTGCCCGGCGACAAGGATTTCGCCGCCGAATACACCAAGGCCTTCAAGGCGCCGCCGAAGATCATTCTCGCCGAAGGCGCGCGCAAGCACATCGACTCCCTCAAGAATGTCGATCCAAAGATCGTCGCCTATCTGAAGGAGTTCTCCGCAGCCGGCAAGAAGAAGTAACCGGAACGCGGAAAGCCGCATTCCCTGCGTCCCGGACCTGACGGCTTCGGGACGCAGGGCACAGCGTGATGTTCGAAGCGGTCGCAACCGGTCTCTTGTCGGTCGTCGCCTGGCCGGCCGTCGGCTGGCTCGGTCTCGGCGTACTGATTGGGCTCTATTTTGGCGCCGTTCCGGGCCTTTCCGGCCTGGTCGGCATGGCGATCCTGTTGCCGTTCACCTTCGGGATGGAACCGGTCTCCGCGTTTGCGTTCCTTCTCGGCATGTTCGCCGTCACCACGACCAGCGACACGATCGCCTCGGTGCTGCTCGGAATCCCCGGCACCGCCGCCTCTCAGGCAACGATTATCGACGGCTACCCGATGGCCATGCGCGGCGAGGCCGCCAGGGCTTTCGGGGCCGCCTTCACGGTGTCGGCCGTCGGCGGACTGCTGGGCGCGATCGTTCTCGGAATATCCATCCCCATCGTCAAGCCGCTCATCCTGTCCTTCGCACAGCCGGAGTTCTTCCTGCTCGGCGTGCTGGGCCTGACCATGGTCGGCTCGCTGAGCGGCGGCTCGATGGTCAAGGGTCTTGTCGCGGCACTGTTCGGCCTGACCCTTTCCTATGTCGGCTATTCGGTCACCGGCGGAACCCCGCGCTACTGGCTCGGCCTTACCTATCTGCTCGACGGCATACCGCTCATCCCCGTCGTGCTCGGGCTCTTCGCCCTGCCCGAGATACTCGAACTCGCCGTGCGCGACACCTCGATATCGCGCGTCGCCCGCGACCAGGCAGGAAGCTCGATCGTGCACGGCATGAAGGACGCGGCGCGGAACTGGTGGCTGGTCCTGCGATCGACTGCGATCGGAGCCTATGTGGGCATGCTGCCGGGGCTCGGCGGCGCCATCGTGGACTGGGTGGCCTATGGTCATGTCGTGCAGAGCTCTCGCGACAAGTCGATGTTCGGCAAGGGCGACGTGCGCGGCGTGATCGCGCCGGAGACGGCCAACAACGCCATGAAGGGCGGTGCACTGATTCCGACGGTTGCCTTCGGCATTCCGGGCAGCGCCTCGATGGCCATATTGCTCGGGGCGCTGCTCATCCAGGGACTGCAGCCCGGACCACAGATGCTGACGACGAATCTCCACATCACCTTCTCGATGATGTGGACCCTGGTGATCGCCAATGTCGCTGGCGCCGTGCTGCTCATGATCTGGGGCCAGCAGATAGCCAAGGTGACGTTTGTCCGCGGCCACCTGATCGTTCCCGTCGTGTGCATGTTCGTGTTCATGGGCGCATGGCTTTCGAACAACAGTCCCGGCGACCTCGCTACCGTGCTGATCTTCGGGGTTGTCGGGTACTTCATGAAGCAGGGCGGCATTCCCCGGCCGCCCCTGGTCCTCGGCTTCATACTCGGACCGATCATGGAGGACGCCCTTCACATCACGGCCGAGGGATACAGCTGGTCCGATCTGGCGACGCGCCCGATATCGCTGATCATCGTCGCGATCATCCTGGCGGCGCTCGTACTTGCTGCGCGGGCGCGGATCCGCGAGCGCCGCAGCGAAAACCGCAAGAGATTTGCGGAAACCGAGACCTGGGATCCGCGCATGTCGCTGCTGACGCTGGTCCTGATCGTCGCGGCATTCGTCTATTCGCTGGTCCCCGCCATTTCCTGGCCGGCGGATTCGGGGCGCATCCCGATCGTCACGGCGATACCCGGCCTCGCGCTGTGCCTGCTGGCGCTGTTCGAAACCTTCCGTGCGTTCGCGGGACGGGAAGACGCGGCGGCAGCCCTCGAACTTCCCGTGTTGCTCCGGGCCGGCAACTTCTTCCTGTGGCTGGCAGGACTCGGCCTTGCCACCGTCATCGCCGGGCAGCTTGTCGCCCTGCCGCTGTTCATGGCGCTCTACATGCTTGCCTGGGGCGGCTACAGTTGGCGCCTCGGACTGCTGTATGCGGGCGGCGGGGCGGTCTTTCTCTATGTCATGTTCGAAAGGGTGGTGGCGGTGATCTGGTATCCGTCGCTGCTGTTCAGTTGAGCCGCATCCGAGGCGCCATGAGGCGCCGCCGTCGCGCAACGCGGGCAGGCCGGGCCCGCCGCTTCGGCGGCGCTGCCGGCTCCCGGAGCAAGGAGACAGGTCGGCCATGATCACTCTCAGTCAGGCAAACGCCGTCATCGCCGCGATACTCGCCCGGGGCCGCGAACTCGATTGCCGGCCGCTTGCCGTGGTGGTGGTCGAGCCCGGATCGGTCGTCAAGGCGTTCCAGAAGGAGGATCACGGAGCCATGCTGCGCTTCGAAATGGCCTACGGGAAGGCCTACGCAGCGCTTGCGCTCGGTCGCTCCTCAAACCTGGTCCGAATTCGCGCCGAGGAACGGCCGCTCTTCATGGAGTACCTGATCAAGGCTTCGGACGACCGCATCTTTCCCGAAGGCGGCGGACGCCTGATCCGAGACTCGGAGGGGCAGGTCATCGGCGCCGTCGGCGTCACCGGCGACACCCAGGAACGGGATGACGAGCTGGCGACCCACGGGATTCGCGTCTGCGGCTTCAGGGCCGACGAGGACTGCGCGGACCTCGGCGGAAAGGTCCGGCTGTCCTGATCGCCGACAGGACCAACAGGCGGAGCAGACCCTGCCTTCAGCCTGCCGCCATGCCGGGCTTGAGCCGCGACGGACGAACGGGAATCATGGGTCGATCAGAAGGTTGATACGTCCGGACGCGCAATGATCGACATTTCCGATTTGCCCGAACCCGACGCCCGGATGCGCCTTGCGGCTTTCGAACAGGTTCGAAAGCTGTCCGAGATCCACGGCGAACTGACGGCGGCCGAGTTCAAGCCGGGGTTCACCTTCGAGGGCAGGCGCATACCCCTCGTTAATCCGCAGCGGGGCATCTTCAAGCCAAGGGAGATGCGATTCCTGCTGTCGATCAAGACCGTCTTCCCGAGACCTGGCGGCCGGGTCTGGTACGACGACCAGCGCCACGTACACCGGCAGATCTTCGAGGGCGACGAAGCTGTCGACTACGCCTTCATGGGCGCGAATCCAGATGCGGCCGACAACCGATGGCTACGCGAGGCGCACGAGAACCGGGTTCCGGTGATCTACTTCCTCGGCATTGCTCCCGGTCGCTATCATGCGATTGTCCCGAGCTTCATTTCCGGATGGGATCCGGCAGCGCTCAAGGCGCAGGTCGTCTTCGGCGTCCCCGACCAGGAACGTATGACAGCGCCCGGGAACGATACCGAACGCCGCTATGCGCTGACCGCCGTGAAACGGCGCCTGCACCAGGCCTCGTTCCGGGCAGCCGTGATCACAGCCTACAGGGGCCGCTGCGCCCTGTCGGGATTGCGCGAGCCCCGTCTTCTCGATGCGGCGCACATCGTTTCCGACACGGACGAGACGATGGGTCAGCCCGTCGTGGAGAACGGCCTGCCGCTGTCGAAGCTTCACCACGCCGCCTTCGATTCGCACCTGATCGGCATCGATCCGGATTATCGTGTACACGTTTCCGGGCGCCTCCTCGGACAGCAGGACGGGCCGCTCCTGGAAGCGCTGAAGCAGCTTCAGGGCAACAGGCTGCATCTCCCGAATCGGGACCAGGACCAACCGGACCGCGATCGGCTGGCAATGCGTTTTGAGCGTTTCAGGAACGCGGCCTGACGGATTCCGCCGAATTCTCGGAAGGGCAACTGCCCCGGGAAAAAACGAATTTCGTTCGGATCGAGCGGTCTCCTGTTGGCAAGGAGCATCCGATCGTCATGGAGACAGACCGGTCGAGCCATCCGTGGACTGAAAGACAGGGAATTCCTGTCTCGCCGTCTATGTCAGGATCGTGGCAAGGCGGGCGAGCACCTCGTCCATGATCGGCTCGGGAACGGTTTCGACGTGTTTCCCGTTGCGAGCGGCAAGGTCGAGGACCCGAGGCTGATCGCAACGGATCACCCCGACCGTTCGAGTGCCTGCATCGTCGAGCGAAACCGCGAAGCCGCGTCGGCGTGCAAAACTGCCGCCGGTGGTGACGGGCAGAACGACCGGCGTTCCGGTCAGTTGGTTGAACCGCGCCGGAGATACGATCACGACCGGCCGGGTCCCCTGCTGCTCATGGCCGGCGGTGGGATCGAGGCTGACAAGCCAGATATCCCCCCGTTCCATTACAGCAGTTCATTGCCGACAGGCTTGGCGTCAAGCCAGGCGCGATCCCCGTCGTCGGGCGGGGCGGTCTCTTCGCATTGCGCCAGAAGTTCGTCGAGCGAATAGCTTGGGCGCGTCCTCGGCGCAACGATCAGGCGGCCATTCTCGACGCCAATGTCTACTTTGGCGCCAGCCCCGAGATTCAGGAGGTCGAGAAGCGCTGGAGGCACGGTAAGCATCACAGAGCCACCGACCTTGCGCAGATTTGTGGTATGCATATGCGTCTCCTTTATTATATTTTAATATAATAAAGGATGTGTCGGGTCAAGTTCCAATGCTGCTGTTCGGCTGAGCCGCCCCCGCCACACTGAAACGAGCGTCCATCTTGCGGAGTGGATAGCCAAACGCTGTCCGTGAACGTTTTGCCAAGGCGGTGCAGACGGTCTCCTGATCTCCTTGATGGTCCGAAGGTGGTCGGCATGCCCAAACGGACCCTCTGGACCAGCACCATGCCAACATCGACGCCAACCCGCACAAGGGTATCGGCGCGGCACCGTCGAGGCCAATCGGGAAACCGGTCTACTGAACGCGTCCCCGCGCTTCAATTGGCCAGACGTCTACGACATTGCCGCCCTGCACGATCATGAACTGCTCGTAGAGATTGACCGTCGTGTCGCAATGGCTCGGCACAAGGCGAAGCTTTTCTCCAAGCGCGAGCGGTACCTCGCCGCCCCCCTCCATCCGCGCGATGCCGTGCTCGTCGCCGCCGAACTCGAACAGGGCGTTTTCCAGATCCGCAATCCGGGGCGGTCCGTGGTCGCAGCTCGCCGCCTTCAGCCCGGCATCGAGGATGGCGCGGTCGGCCGCAGGCCTGCTGACCACACTCGTAAGGATGTGGAGCGCTTGCCCGAAGGGTGGCGCGTTGCGGTCGGGCCAGCCGATGCCGCCATAGCGGGAATCCATGAAGACATAGCTTCCGGGCTGGATTTCCGTGAGAGTGTCCCGTCCGAGATCGAACGGCGAGGTGCCGGTACCGCCGCCGGTCCTGACCGGGACGGGCATGCCGTCGTCCTCGACAGCCCTGACCGTCGTTTCAAGAAGATCAAGCCCCGACTCGGTTGCCGCCCTGCGTTCGGCCGCATCCTCGACCATCTGTATACGGCCCTGGTAGCCCTGCAACCCGGCGAACTCGAGCCCCGGATGGCGGTGAATCGCGCGGGCAAGTTCCACCGCTTCGGCTCCCGGCCTTACGCCGCAACGCCCCTGGCCCACATCGACCTCGACGAGGACGTCGAGTCGGGTTCCCGACATCCGGGCACAGTCGCCCAGCATGGCAACGTTGTCCGCGTTGTCGGCGACCACGGCGATCCTGGCCGTGTTCCGGGCATGGAGCAGGCGGCCGATCTTGCTTTCGCCGACCACCGGCGTGGTGATCAGGATGTTGTCGACGCCGGCCGCGGCCATCACTTCGGCTTCGCCAAGCTTGGCGCAACAGATTCCCACCGCTCCGGCCTCGGCCTGCATGCGGGCGATGACCGGCGACTTGTGGGTCTTCGAATGCGGACGGTACCGGATTCCGGCAGCCTCCGTCATCTCCTTCATGTACGTGATGTTGCCCGCCAGGACATCGGCATCGAGCAGGAGGACGGGGGTGTCGAGTTCGGCAACCTTCATCCTTCGCCGCCCCTTTCGTAAACGATCTTCCCGCCAACGATGGTGGTCTCGGCAACGATGTCCCTCAGCGCGGTCTCAGAGCAGGTAAGGGGATCGTCGGACAGCACCGCCATGTCCGCGAGCTTGCCGGCCTCTATCGACCCCTTGCTCGCTTCGTCGAAGGTCAGGAACGCTCCACCCATCGTCGCGCAGCGCAGGGCTTCTTCGCGGGACAGCGCCTGCCCGGGAGCGATGCGGTCTTCGGAAAACATGTTCCAGCGCGAAACCACGTGCCATACCGGAAAGAAGAGCGTCGTCGGCACGTTATCGGTGGCAAGTCCGATGCTCACTCCGGCATCGAGCAGCCGGCGCAGCGGAACGATGTCGTCCTCCCGCGCAGGTCCGAGTTCGTCCCGCAGGACGTGGCCGTGCTTGTAGATGTAGCGGTTGGTGTGGGTGGTCATGACCACACCGAGGTCCGCGGCCTGCCGGATCTTGCGGTCGTCCATGACGTCGAGATGGCCGATGATCCACCGCTTGCCGGCGATCGGAACCTTCCTGTCCACCTCTTCGAACAGGTCGAGAAACCGCGGGCCGATCACCGCGAGCCGGATGTCGCAGCGCGCCGCTTCTGTCATGAATTCGATCATGCGCTCCTCGGGAACGCCGGTGTCGTAGTTGAAGCCGGACCATCCCGTGTAGGGTGCGGCAGTGGCGCGGAACAGCGCGTCGGCGTTGAGATTGGTGTCGGTGAACATCCCTCCGAGGCGGAACCAGTCGTCGCCCTCTCCAAGGCCGCCGAGCCAGCCGGCCCACTCGCCCAGCACCTTCGCGTAATCTATGTCCGGGGCGCCGCCCCACGGCGGGCTGAACACCAGGCGCGCGCGCGCTGTTGCAGTGCCGGCGGCATGGACCGCGCGATAGGCGTCGATCAGCTCCTGGGCCGCGCCGTGCTCCTCGAGAACGCTCGTGGTCGCCGTGGAGTTGTAGATCCGCATTGCCCGGGTGAGGCCGCCGACGCGATCCTCATGCGTGAAACCCGGCGCGACATGGAAATAACCGAGCTCCGCCACCGGCATGTAGGTTGTTTCGCGGATCAGCCCGGTGAGCTCGCCGGCACCGTCGCGTTCGAACTCGATGGTTGCGGTTTCGGGCTCGGTGTCGCGGCCGATGCCGGCAAGTTCGAGGGCGCGGCTGTTGGCGACCGATTCAAGTGGCAACTCGTGGCGCCAGAATCCCCATATCGAGCGGATGTAGACCGGGTTGTCGGGAGCGGCCTCATCGAGTTCGCGGCGCGTCGGAAAGCGGTTTTCCTTCAGGCATCCGGGAACGTTCCAGTAGTAGGGCGGATCGCCCACCGGCATGGTCACGATCCACTCGCCAGGAGCCGCATCCTTCACCAGGGCCTCGATGCGATCCAGCACGTCCCGGACCGAACGGCATCCCTCCAGAGAGGGAAAGACGCTCTTCAGCCCTTCACGGTCCATGTGGGCATGGCCGTCAATGAGGCCGGGGACGACGGCCCTACCGCCGGCGTCGACCATCTTCGTCCGCTCGCCGGCGAGCCCGTGGATGTCGCGCGCGGACCCGACGGCGGCAATCCGCTCGCCCCGACAGGCGACCGCCTCGGCGGTCCGGTCCGCGGCATCCACCGTGATGATCCTGGCGTTGGTGACAATCAGATCGGCTACAGGTTCCGACATGCCTTTCCCCGTTCCGGCAGGCGGCAGATCAGCGGCCGGCCGCGTAGGCCTCTCTCCGGGTGTCGGCGCCGCCCGCGAGCACGCCGTCGGCAAGGACCTCTATGGTCTTTGCCGACCCGAAATAGGACGAACCCGACCCGTGCGCAACCTTGTGTCCGCGTTCCTCGAGCCCCCGCGCAACCGTTTCGGGATAGCCTTCCTCGAGCAGGAACTCGCCATCGAGGCTGACGCTCCAGCGCGGCGCCTCCACGGCCGCGGTCAGTTCCATGCCGCGGTCGACGAGATTGGTCAGGACCTGAACCATCGATAGGGTCTGTCCCGGGCCGCCGGGCGTCGTCATCAGGTATCTCGGCCGACCGTCCTGCAGGACCATGACCGGATTCAGGGTATGGGGCGGCCGCATGCGCGGCGCCACACACCTTCTGTCCCCGGGATCGACCCGGAAACCGGTCATCCTGTTGTTCATCAGGATTCCGGTACCCGGATCGAGGAAGGCGCTGCCGAACACGTGGAACACGCTCTGGACCACGGACATCGCGTTGCCCCGGCCGTCCGCGATCACGATGCACGATGTTCCGCCGCCGTTTCGGAATGTCGTCGGAGGCGCGCCGTTGACGACGCAGTCCTGGAGTTGCCGGGTCATCTCCGCGCCGAGAAGCCTGTCGACCGGGATGTCCGCACCGCGCGGGTCGGCGATGTAGGGCTGCCCGGCCGCAAACGCGGCCTGCATCGCCCGAATCAGATAGTCCAGCCGGTCGGTATCGTCGCCGGCCAGCTGTTCGGATCGCAGACCCGACAGGCCGTTGAGCTGCATGAGCATCAGCATGCCGTAGGAGTTGGGGGGCATGACCCGAACCGCAAGGCCGCGATAGTCGGTCGACAGCGGTTCGACCCATTCGGGTTCGTAACCCGCGAACTGTCCGGCATCGAGCAGACCGCCATGCTCCGCGATGCATGCGCCGAGGGTTTCCGCGATCTCTCCTTCGTAGAAGGCGGCGCTGCCGCCGGCGGCGATCCTGCGAAGCGTTTCGGCGAGGGCCGGCTGGCGCAATATGTCGCCGGCCCGGATGCGGTCGTCACCGGAGAAATAGAGTGCCCGGCAGCCCTCATCCGCGCGCACGTCGTCACGGAACAGGTCGAGCCCGGCCGTCAGCACGCGCGATGCAGGATGCGCCTCGGCCAGTTCGATTGCGTCTTCGAACAAGCCCGGCCACGGGAGGACCCCGTATCTCTCGTGGAGCCGTTCCCAGCCCCGTACCATGCCGGGAAGGCTCACCGCGTTCGGGCCCCGAGACGGAATACCGGCCGCGTAATAGTCCGTCGTCGCGCCGTCGGGAGCGTGGCCCGTGGCGTTGAGCCCGACCGTCTTCCCTTCTCCGGCATCGTGATAGAGAAAGAACGCGTCGCCGCCGAGCGAGGTTGCCTGCTGAATTGTCACCGACAGGGCGGCCGATGTCGAAATCATCGCGTCGACCACGGACCCGCCGCGGTCCAGCGTTCTCAACCCCGCGGTGGAGGCCAGGGAATGCCCCGAGACGACCATGCCGCGGGTGCCGTAGACCGGCGAGCGTGCCAGACGCACGCCCGCGAAGACATCGGATGCCATGAGAGTTCTCCTGTACGCCGCGACCGACTGTCAGCAATGGACGCCGGCAAGTCAACCGCGCCCCGGCGCCTGGGAAACCGGAAGACCGCTGGCGGGGCGGGGGCGGGGACGGCTGCCGCCGGCCGGTCCGTTCGGAGAGCCGGCGCGCGTCCGGCGCGGCCCCGCGTCAGCCCGCGTCCTGGAGCCGGGTCTCGACCAGGCGCGACCAGTAGCTTGCGCCGAGCGGCAGGATATCGTCGTTGAAGTCGTAATGCGGATTGTGCAGCATGCATCCGCCGTCGCGCGGACCGTTGCCGATCCACATGTAGACGCCCGGCTTCTCGTTCAGCATGAACGCGAAATCCTCTGCCCCCATCATCGGATCCTTGTCGAGCGACACCTTGCCCGAACCGGCCACCTCCCGTGCGACGTCGGTGGTGAGGCCGGTCTCTTCGGGCGTGTTCACGGTCGCCGGATAGTGGTGCTCGTAGCGGACCTTGGCGGCGACGTCGAAGGTTCGCGCCACGCCGTCGGCAATCCGCCGGATCTCGGCCTCGACGTGGCTCTGGACACGGCTGCTGAAGGTGCGCGCCGTGCCCCGCACCACGATCTCTTCCGGAATGACGTTCCAGGTAGTGCCTGCACGCATCTGGGTGACCGAGACCACTGCCGCGTCGAATGGGCTGGTCGTGCGGCTGCGGATGGTCTGAAGCGCCGTAATGAGCTGAGCGCCGGCCACGATGGCGTCGCGGCCGAGATTCGGCGTCGCTGCATGGGTTCCGGTTCCCGTCAGGTTGATCTCGAACAGATCGGACGCCGCCATGATCGGTCCGGACCGCACGGCGAACTCGCCGACCGGAATGCCGGGCATATTGTGCATTCCGTAGACGGATTCGACAGGGAACTTCTCGAACAAGCCATCCTGCACCATGACCTGGGCACCGCCCTCGTTCTCCTCGGCGGGCTGAAAGATGAAGTGCACGGTCCCGGCGAAGTTCCGTGTCTCGGCGAGATACTTGGCCGCGCCGAGCAGCATCGCGGTATGTCCATCATGCCCGCAGGCATGCATCTTGCCGGGGTTCTGCGACCTGTGCTCGACCTCGTTCTTCTCTTCGATGTCGAGAGCGTCCATGTCGGCGCGGAGCCCGATGGCCGGGCCATCCGCCCGATTCCCCTTCAGCGTTCCGACGACGCCGGTTCCGGCGAGGCCGCGATGGACGTCGACGCCGAATTCATGGAGGCGGAGCGCCACGTAATCGGAGGTCTGGTGTTCCTCGAAGGCGGTTTCCGGATGCGCATGAATGTGCCGTCGCCAGGCGATCATCTCCTTGTGAAATTCGGCGATGCGGTTGATGACAGGCATGTCGGAACCTCCGGATGGCAAGGCCGGGATCATATCACAATAACGGCGGACCGATATCCGACCGGCCCCCGGCAACTGATCCGGAAACGGACGCGGAACCGGAAGGCGGCGCGCCACAGAGGCGATGCCCGGTCTCCTCGACCCGGCATCGCGCTTCGCGGTACGATGGAGGCCGGAAGCAGCGGCAGGGCGGGAGAGCAGTCTTGAAGACCATGTGCGACAAGCGTGCCGGATCGGCACCGGGACGGGGGCCAGCCCGAGGTGCCGGCATCGGGACAACGGTGCCGGCGTGTCTTGCCGCCGCCTTCATTGCCCTGTCGGTCGCCAGCAGCCCCGCCGCAGCGGGCGAGACACACGGGATCGCAATGCATGGCGCGCCTCGATACGCTGCCGACTTCCGCCATCTTGACTACGTGAATCCCGACGCCCCCAAGGGCGGGGAACTTCGACTCGCCGTCATCGGCACCTTCGACAACCTCAACCCCTTCATGGTCAAGGGCGCCAAGGCGCACGGACGGCACCTGATGTTCGAAAGCCTCATGAAGCGGAGCTGGGACGAGCCGTTCTCGCTCTACGGCCTGATCGCGGAATCGGTCGAGATGCCCGACGACCGCTCCTCGATCGCGTTCAGGCTGCGGACGGAGGCGCGCTTCCATGACGGCAGCCCGGTCACCGCGGACGACGTCGTGTTTTCCTGGGAGACGCTGAAGGAAAAGGGCCGGCCCAACCACCGGCTCTATTACCGCAAGGTCAAACGCCTGGAGCGCCCCGACGACCGCACCGTGCGTTTCGTGTTCGATGCCGACGAGCCGGACCGGGAACTGCCGCTCATCATCGGCCTCATGCCGGTGCTGTCGAAAGCCCATTTCTCGGCCGCGCCCTTCGACAGGACGACACTCAAGCCGCCGCTTGGCACCGGACCCTATACCGTCGAGACGCTCGACGCCGGGCGCAGCATTACCTACAGGCGGAACCCGGACTACTGGGGCCGGCACCTCCCCATAAACCGCGGCCAGTACAATTTCGACCGCATCCGGTACGACTACTACCGGGACGACAGCGTCATGATGGAGGCCTTCAGGGCCGGGCTTTACGACCTGCGCCGCGAATACTCGGCCACGCGCTGGGCGACCGCATACCGCTTTCCGGCCGCGAAGGGAGACCGTGTCAAGCTCGAGGTCGTCCCGCACGGCCGACCGTCGGGGATGCTGGCCCTGGCCTTCAACACGCGACGGGAAATCTTTGCCGACCGCACGGTGCGTTTTGCGCTGGCGCACGCCCTCGACTTCACCTGGATCAACAAGACCCTGCTGCGGAACGCATATGCCCGCACCCGCAGCATCTTCGACAACTCGGAACTCGCCTCGCGCGGCGTGCCGGCGGGAGGCGAACTCGACCTGCTGAAGCCCCATCGCCAACGACTGCCGCCGGAGCTGTTCGAGAGGCCGTACGCGCCGCCCGGAGACGGCGGGCGGGCGCGCGCCAATCTCAAGACGGCCAGGGATCTGCTCGCCGGAGCAGGATGGAGCGTCAGCGACGGGAAACTCAGGCGCGGACCGGACGGATTGCCCATGGCTTTCGAGATCCTGCTCGTTGATCCGGAGAAGAAGAAGCTGTCGCTGGCGTTCGCCCGCAACCTCAAACGGCTCGGGATCGATGCGGAGGTCCGCACCGTCGATTCGTCGCAATACCAGAACCGCCTGACCGCCTACGACTTCGACATGATCATCTACCGCTGGGGGATGTCGCTGTCGCCCGGGAACGAACAGGCCTTCTACTGGGGCAGCGCCGCCGCGGACGTGGAAGGCACGCGCAACTATCCCGGAATCCGTGAGCCGGTCGTCGACGGCCTCATCGACCTCATGACCAAGGCCCGCGGGCGCGAAGCCTTTGCCAATACCGTCCGCGCCATGGACCGTGTGCTGTTGTGGGGCCACTATTTCATCCCGCTCTACCACGCGAAGACCGACCGCATAGCCTACTGGAACCGATTCGGCCGGCCCGAGGTCACGCCGCTCTACGGAACCGTCCTCGAGACGTGGTGGGAAGAGAAGAGAAGGGCGGGAGCGGACGCGCGATAGCCCTCCGGCGGCACCGGCGAGAACGGCAGAACCGAAGCCCCCCGCCGGCGTAGCGCCGACACCGACGCCTGCAGTCCCGGTCCGACGGCTTGCCCGTCACGGCCGAAATCCTGATAATCGGGAACGGCGCGTACGGCAGTACGCATCAGCGGCACCGGTCTGCAGCCGGCGGGAGCCCGCCGGGACCGGACCGCAGGCAACCACAATCCCGGAAAGACACATGTGGAACACGGCGACACGGCCTCTGAAGCTGACATGGATTGCGGCAGTTCTCGTCGCCATGGCAGCCGCCCTGCCGGCAGGCGCCGCCGGTGTCCACCCCGAGACCGGCGAGCGGTTGTCGGACAACCAGACCTTCACCTACCGGCTGCTCGACCAGTTCCCCACGCTCGATCCGCAGTTGAACGAGGAGGTCGCCGGTTTTCACGTGATCCGCGATATCTTCGAGGGGCTCCTGAACCAGGATGCGAAGGGCCGGCTCGTGCCGGGCGTAGCCACCGGCTATACGGTGTCCGGCGGCAACACGACCTACACCTTCACGCTGCGCGACAACGCGCGGTGGTCCAACGGCGATCCGGTGACGGCGCATGATTTCGTCTACGCCTGGCGCCGCGCCGCCGACCCCGCGACAGCGTCTCCCTATGGCTGGTATCTCAAGCTTACAGGGATCGTGAACGCCAGGGAGATCCTGGCGGGAAACCGGCCCCCGGCGGAACTCGGTGTGAGCGCTCCCGACGACCGCACGCTCAGGGTCCGGCTTGAAGCGCCGCTTCCCTATTTCCCGGCGATGACGACCTACGCGACCTTGTATCCGGTGCACCGTCCGACGGTGGAAGCCCATGGCGCCGACTGGACCGCGCCCGGCAAGATCGTCTCCAATGGCGCCTATACCCTCGAGAAGCTGGTGCTGAACGAGTATCACACGCGCGTCCGGAACCCGATGTACTGGGACGCTGGCAGGGTCATCATCGAGAAAGTGACCGGACTGGTCATAAACGACGACAACCAGGCGCTGACCCGCTACCGCGCCGGAGAACTCGACCATCTCGAGCCGCTTCCGCCCGGGCAGTACCCGCGGCTGAAGAAGGAGCGGCCCGCCGAGGCCGTCAGCGTGCCGCGCCTGTGCTCCTACTACTACGCGATCAACCATTCCCGGAGCGGCAACCCGGCGCTTCGCGACGTGCGTGTCCGCAGGGCGCTGAGTCTTGCCATCGACCGTGACGTCATCGTCAGGCAGGTGCTCAAGGGCGGCCAGTGGCCAGCCTACAACTTCACCCATTTCAAGACCGCGGGCTTCATGATGCCCGACATCGCCTACAGCAAGCTCAGCCAGGCCGAGCGCGATGGCAAGGCCAGGAAGCTGATGGCCGAATCCGGCGTGGGAACTCTCAAGCTCAGGCTGATCTACAACACCTCGGAATCCCACAAGCAGGTCGCCACCGTGATCAGCCAGATGTGGAAACAGAAGCTCGGCGTCAGGACGGAACTGGCCAATTTCGAGTGGAAGACCTACCTCAAGATCCGCGCCAGCCAGCAGTTCGACATCGCACGCTCGGGCTGGTGTGGCGACTACAACGAGGCCTCGACCTTCCTCGACCTCCTCACCACCACCCACGGCGCCAATGTCGGCAAGTACTCGAACGCCAAAGTCGACGAGCTGATGCGGAAATCGAAGACGGCGAAGGACCCGTCCGGCATCTATGCCGAGGTGGAGCGGATCGCGGCCGAGGACATGGCGATCGTGCCAATCTACCACTACGCCAACACGTTCCTGCTGTCGGACGACATCAAGGGCTGGCCGTACGACAATGTGGAAAACAACTGGTATTCGAAGAACCTCTACCGCGTCGCGAAATAGCCCCGGCCGGCGCCTCGGCGGGACGGCGCCGGCCCCGCGGACGGCGGAATGCTGATCTACGTCCTCAGGCGGCTTGCCGTAGCGATACCGGTCCTGCTGATCCTGATCATCGTCTCGTACGCGCTCATGTACGCGGCACCGGGCGGACCGTTCGATTCCGAGCGCCCGCTGCCGCCCGAGATTCTCGCCAATCTCGAACGCAAATACGGTCTGGACCAGCCGCTCGTCATGCAGATCTGGCGTTACGTCGTCTCGATCGTCACCCAGTTCGATTTCGGCCCGTCCTTCCGCTACACGGACCAGACGGTCAACGACATCATTCGCCAGGGTTTTCCGGTGACGCTGACCTACGGCGCGTGGTCCTTCGCAGTCGCCGTCGCTACCGGCGTCTCGCTCGGCGTGGCGGCGGCGCTGCGCCACAACTCGATTCTCGACTTTCTGGCCGTGGGCGTCTCGATCGGAGCCCAGGTGCTGCCGAACTTCGTCATGGCGCCGATCCTCACCCTGGTCTTCACGCTGTGGCTGGGGTGGCTGCCCGGGGGCGGCTGGCAGGGCGGGCACTGGCCCTACGTCATCATGCCGGTCATCGCGCTCTCGACGTCGTTCATGGCATCGATCGCACGCATCACGCGAGCCTCAATGCTGGAAGTGCTGCACGCCGATTTCATCCGCACGGCCCGCGCGAAGGGCTTGCCGATGCGGCGCATCGTGCTGCGCCATGCGCTCAAGCCGGCAATGCTTCCGGTCATCTCCTATCTCGGTCCGGTGTTCGTGGCGATGGTCACGGGGTCCGTCGTCATTGACGTGTTTTTCGCCACCGGCGGCATCGGGCAGTTCTTCGTCAATTCCGCGCTCAATCGCGACTACCCCGTGCTGATGGGGATCACGATCCTGACCGGCGCGCTGACCCTGCTCTTCAATCTCCTCGTCGACGTCCTTTATGCCTGGATAGATCCCAGGATCAGGTACTGACGCGATGCCACTGATCTTCGGACGACGCACCGTCGCTGCAATCGCCGGACACGCTTCGGAGGGAACTCCTCCCGGGCGCTCGCTGTGGCACGACGCCCGCGCGCGTTTCCTGCGCAACCGCGCCGCCATGGCCGGGCTGGTCGCGCTCGCGCTGATCGCGGGCTTCGCGCTGTTCGGCAACCTGGTCACGCCTTGGTCCAACGAGGAGATCGACTGGTCAATGCTCGGCAACGTGGCCCGCGACGGGGCGCCGTCGCTCGGCAACGGACACTATTTCGGGGTCGACAAGCTGGGGCGCGACCTGTTCGCGCGAACCGTGCAGGGCACCCAGATCTCGTTGATGGTGGGCATCGTCGGCGCCCTGATCTCGGTCGTCGTCGGCACGCTCTACGGGGCTACCGCCGGCTATTTCGGCGGGCGGCTCGACAGCGTGATGATGCGCGTCGTCGACATACTGATGGCCGTCCCCTACATGTTCGTGCTGATCGTGTTCCTGGTCGTGTTCGGCCGATCCATCCTGATGCTCTTCATCGGCATCGGCCTGGTCAGCTGGCTCGACATGGCCCGCATCGCCCGGGGCCAGACCCTCAGCATCAAGAACAGGGAGTTCGTGGAGGCGTCGGTGGCCATCGGCGTCCGGCCCACCCGGATCATCATGCGGCACGTGATCCCCAACCTGCTCGGTGTGGTGATCGTCTACGCGACGCTGCTGGTGCCCTCGATGATCATCTACGAAAGCTTCATCAGCTTTCTCGGACTCGGAGTTCAGGAACCGAACACGAGCTGGGGCGCTCTGATCAATGACGGTGCCGGCCAGATGCAGTACGGCACTCTCTGGCAACTGCTGTTCCCGCTGTTCTTCTTCGTCACGACGCTGTTCTCCTTCTTCTTCGTGGGCGACGGGCTGCGCGATGCCCTCGACCCCAGGGACCGTTGAGCCGTGAGCCTGCTGAAGGTGCGCAACCTGCATGTGTCTTTCGAGACCGCCGACGGCGAGGTCAACGCGGTGAACGGCGTTGATCTCGCGGTCAGCGCCGGGCAATCCGTGGCCGTCGTCGGCGAGAGCGGTTCCGGAAAGAGCCAGATCATGTTCGCCATCATGGGCCTTCTCGCCCGCAACGGCGCCGCGACGGGGTCGGTCGAATTCGACGGCACCGAGATCCTCGGGCTCGGAGAGGCCGCGCTCAACCGGGTGCGCGCACGGCAGATCGCGATGATCTTCCAGGATCCGATGACCTCGCTCAATCCGTACATGCGCATCTCGGACCAGATGACCGAAGTGCTGACCGTCCACAGCGGCATGAAACCGCGCGAAGCGCTGGCCGAGGCGGTGCAACTCCTCGACGCGATGGGCCTTCCCGACGCAGGGCGGCGCATCACCATGTATCCCCACGAGTTCTCCGGCGGCATGCGCCAGCGCGTCATGATCGCGATGGCGCTCCTGTGCCGGCCGCGCCTGCTGATCGCCGATGAACCGACAACCGCTCTCGACGTCACGGTGCAGTCCCAGATCATGCAGCTGCTCGCCCGGATGCGAGCCGAGTTCGGCACCGCGATCATCCTCGTGACCCACGATGCTGGCCTGGTTGCCGGCAACTGCGACGAGGTGATGGTCCTCTATGGCGGCCGGATCATGGAAAGCGGTCCGGTGCGGCGCGTCTTTGCGGCGCCGCAGCATCCCTATACCAGCGGCCTCCTGCAGGCGGTGCCGCGCCTCGACCGCGACGACGACAGCCTCGCGGCCATACCCGGCGATCCTCCCGACACGGCCCGCCGGCCCGCCGGCTGTCCCTTCGCTCCGCGCTGCCCGTCCGTGATCGGGCGCTGCCACGACGAACTTCCGGCGCTCGTCCTGCGCGCGCCCGGCCATGCGAGCGCCTGCCACAGGGCGGGGGAAAGCCGGACATGAGCGCCGCGGGCCTGTCCGTCCGGGACCTGTCGGTCACCTTCGCCGTGCGCCCCGACAGCGGACGCCCGTGGGATCGCAGCCGCAGGCTGCACGCCGTAAGCGGTGCGTCCTTCGATCTCGCACCGGGCGAAACCCTCGGCGTGGTGGGCGAGAGCGGATCGGGAAAATCGACGCTGGCGCGGGCGCTAGTCGGCACGGTGCCGGCTGCAGGCGGGCGGGCGCTGTGGAACGGCAGGGATCTGCTGGCCATGGGCCGTGCCGAGCGCCGGGCGCACAGGCGTGAGATCCAGATGATCTTCCAGGATCACCTGGCATCGCTCGACCCGCGAATGACCGCGGGCGAAATCATCGCCGAGCCGCTCGCCGTCCATGCACCCGAATTGCCGCGGACCCGTATCCGGGCGCGAGTGACGGCGATGATGGAGCGCGTGGGTCTTCTTCCCGACCACGTCAACCGATACCCGCACGAATTCTCCGGCGGCCAGTGCCAACGCATCAACATTGCCCGCGCCCTGATCATCGAGCCGCGGCTTGTGATCTGCGACGAACCCGTCTCGGCGCTCGACGTCAGCGTCCAGGCGCAGATCATCAACCTGCTCCGGGACCTGCAGCGCGAGTTCGGCCTCTCGCTGATCTTCATTGCGCACGACCTGAGCGTCGTGAAGCACATCTCCGATCGCATCATGGTGTTCTATCTCGGCCGCGTCATGGAATATGCCGCGGCCCGGGATCTCGTACAGAGGCCGCGCCATCCCTATACCCGCGCGCTCATCTCGGCCGTGCCGATCCCGGATCCGGAAGCGGAAGCGGCACGCCGTGCAACGGTCCTCGAAGGTGATCCGCCATCACCGCTCGCGCCGCCTTCGGGCTGTGTGTTCCGGACCCGCTGTCCGGTTGCCCGTTCGTCCTGCGCCGACGAGCGCCCGCTGCTCAGCGAAGTCGGCCACGGACACATTGCCGCGTGCCCGTTCGGCGAGCCGGAAACGCCGTCGGCGGAGAGCTGAACCGCACGGCCTGCGCGCCGGCGCTCCAGCCGCCCGCCGCCCTCGCCCGCCTATCGGACAGGTGGCTACAGCGGCGCGAACTTGCCATCGAACGGGCATTGGCGTATTGCTCCGGCGCGACGGTCGTTCATTGAAATCGACGCGGAAACGGATGGCGCAGCGGCGGTTTCGGGAGCATTTCGCCGCCGTGGCAGGCGTCCGCGATCCCAACGGCTCCGACCGCGCTCCCCGCACCATGTCCACGCCATCGCGCCGAAACCGAAAGGTGCCGAACATGACCGACGTTCATGCCGACATCCGCGAACAGGTGCGCAGGCTCTGCGAACGCTTTCCCGGCGAGTACTGGCGCCGGCTCGACGCCGACCGCTCCTATCCCACGGAATTCGTGCGCGCCCTGACCGAAGCCGGCTACCTGTCCGTCCTCATTCCCGAACGCTACGGAGGCTCCGGCCTCGGCTTCACGGCGGCATCGGTGATCATGGAGGAAATCCAGAAGTCCGGTTGCAACGGCGCCGCCTGCCACGCCCAGATGTACATCATGGGCACGATCCTGCGGCACGGCTCGGAGGAGCAGAAACAGGCCTACCTTCCCGGAATCGCGTCCGGGGACCTCCGCCTCCAGGCCTTCGGCGTGACCGAGCCGACGAGCGGCACCGACACGCTGAGCCTGCGCACCACGGCGGTTAAGGAAGGTAATTCCGGATACATCGTCAACGGCCAGAAGATCTGGACCTCGCGCGCCGAGCATTCGGACCTGATGCTGCTGCTGGCGCGGACGACACCGGCCGCCGAGGTCGAGAAGCGCACCGAAGGGCTGTCCGTGTTCATCGTCGACATGCGCGAGGCACGCGGCAACGGCATGGAAATCAAGCCTATCCGCACCATGATCAACCACGCGACCACCGAGGTCTTCTTCGACAACCTCCACCTCCCGGCCGACGCGCTGGTCGGCGAGGAGGGCCGGGGGTTCCGCTACATCCTCGACGGGATGAACGCCGAGCGGATACTGATCGCCGCCGAATGCATCGGCGACGCCCGCTGGTTCATCCGCAAGGCCACCGACTATGCCGGCGACCGCAACGTCTTCGGGCGCCCGATCGGCCAGAACCAGGGCATCCAGTTTCCGATCGCCGAAGCCCACATGCATACCGAGGCGGCCAACCTGATGGTCGAGGAGGCAGCGCGGAAGTTCGAGGCCGGAGAGCCCTGCGGCCCGGCCGCCAACATGGCCAAGTATCTCGCCTCCGAGGCCTCGTGGAAGGCCGCCGACATGTGCATGCAGACCCATGGCGGCTTCGCCTTCGCCGAAGAGTACGATATCGAGCGCAAGTTCAGGGAAACCCGGCTCTACCGGATCGCGCCGATTTCCAACAATCTGGTCCTGTCGTTCGTCGGCGAGCACGTGCTCGGACTGCCGCGATCCTACTGATGGCCGAGGGCATTCCCCGACCGCTCGACGGCGTCCTCGTCGTCTCCATCGAGCAGGCCGTCGCCGCGCCCTACTGCACGTCGCGGCTCGCGGATGCCGGCGCCAGGGTCATCAAGGTCGAGCGCGCCGACGGCGACTTCGCGCGCCACTACGACAGCGTCGTCCACGGCGAGAGCGCCTATTTCGTGTGGCTCAACCGCGGCAAGGAGTCGCTGGCCGCAAACATCAAGGACCCCGGCGACCAGGCCCTGATCTGCCGCATGCTCGAGCGCGCCGACGTCTTCGTCCAGAACCTCGCGCCCGGCGCCGCGGCGCGCGCCGGGTTCGGTTCGGAGGACCTGCGGCGGCGCAATCCGCGCCTGATCACCGTCGACATCTCGGGCTATGGCGACGCCGGGAGCTATGCCGACATGAAGGCCTACGACCTCCTGGTCCAGGCCGAATCGGGCCTGTGCTCGATCACCGGGCGTCCCGAGGGGCCGGGTCGGGTCGGGGTGTCGGCCTGCGACGTCGCCTGCGGCATGTACGCGTATGCGGGCGTGCTCGAGGCCCTGATCGCGCGCGGGCGGACGGGCGAGGGAACGTCGATCCGGACATCGCTGTTCGCGGGCATGGCCGACTGGATGACGGTTCCGCTGCTGCATTACGACTATGGCGGGCATACCATGAAACGGGTCGGCCTCAACCATCCCTCGATCCACCCCTACGGCGCCTACGATACGCGCGGCGGCGGACAGATCCTGATCGCAATCCAGAACGAGCGCGAGTTCGCGCGCCTGTGCGCCGGGGTGCTGCAGGACGCAAGCCTTCCCGACGACCCGCGCTTCGCCGACAACGAGGCGCGCTGCGCGCATCGCAGCGAGTTCGACGCCGTCATCGACGCGATCTTCGCGAACACCGATCGCGACGAGCTGGTGCAGCGTCTGCGGGATGCCGGGATCGCCTTCGGCGAGGTGAACGACATCGGCGGGCTCTCGCGCCATCCGGCGCTTGAGCGGGTGCGCGTCGACGCCCCGAGCGGCCCCGTCGACATGGTGGCGCCGCCGGCGCGGTTCGACGGCCGTGTCCGCGTACCGGGCCCGATCCCCGCGGCAGGCGTGCATTCGGACGCGATCAGGAAGGAGTTTGCCGCATGAACGGAACAGCGTCAGGGGATTTCGGGGACTGGGTCGGCCGCTCGGTGGCCGAGGACGGCCTTGCAACGGCGCAGGCCGCCAACTGTTTCGCCGCCACGCTCGATCAGGAGGATCCGCCGTTCCGGGATGGCGACCCGCTGCCGCCAGGCTGGCACTATTTCTGTTTCCACGAGGCGGTGCCGCTGGCGCTCACCGGGGTCGACGGGCATGCGGAGAAAGGCGATTTCACGCCGCCGTTTCCGGCAGAAAGGCGCATGTGGGCAGGCTCGAAGATGCAGTTCCAAGACCCGATACGCATCGGCGAGAAGCTGCGCAAGGTGATCACGATATCGGACATCTCGGTCAAGGACGGAAAGACGGGCCCGCTTCATTTCATTACCACGACCGAGGACGTGTTGGGCGAGGACGGACGGCTGACGACGCGGGAGGAGCGCACCCGGGTCTATCGCGGGGCGCCCGATCCCGACGCCCCGCCGCCACGGCCGCGACCGGCCCCCGTCGAAGCGGTCTGGAGCCACACCGTCCACCCGTCGAGCGTATTGCTGTTTCGCTACTCGGCGCTGACCATGAACAGCCACCGCATCCATTACGACCGGGATTATGTGCGCGAGGTCGAGGGCCATCCCGGCCTGCTGGTGCACGGCCCGTTGACCATGACGTTGATGCTCGAACTGTTCCGCCGGGAGATGCCGGACGCAACGCTCACATCGATGGACCTTCGGGCCGTGGCACCGATCTACGACATTGCGGATTTCTCCGTGCACGGTGCTCCCCGGGACGATGGCTGCCTCCTCTGGGCGATGACCGGTGCCGGCGCGCTGGCGATGACGGCGGAGGTCACGCATACCGCGTAACCGGCGCGGAAATGCCTCTCCACGTCCTGTCCGTTCCGGTAGCGACCGATCACCGGCAATCGGCGGCCTATGCCGAAACTTTGGTAACGCAGGCAAGACCGACCCCTGCCACGCTGCCCTTGTGGAGAGACATCCCAAACGTTGAACTTCGGAGCTCAATCCGAGGCCGAGGACTCCCAAGATGAAGAACGTCACCGTATCCGTCGACGAGGAAACCTACCGGCTGTCCCGCGATCGGACCACGACGCACTTCGAGCACGAAGTGGTGGACCAATCAGTACCGGGTGCTGCTCGCGGCACTGGCCTACGCCCTGCTCGAGACGATGCGCCGCACCGCGCTGTGGGGAACCGATTTGTCTCGGGCGCAATCGACTCCAGTACTGACCGAAAAATGCGGGTCAGCGCGCAGAAAACAGAAATCTCCGGCTTCATGCAGGATGCGGCTTAGCGGCCCATGGCTCTGAGCAGATCGCCGGACAACACCTCGCAAGAGGCGGAGATTTCCACCGGATCGCCGAGCGCACCGATGGCCCTGACGGCCATCTCGATCCCCTCTCCGGCACGATTGGCAAACAGCGACCTGAGCAGATCGAGAGCCTCTTCTGCGACCGGCCGCGCATCGTTGTCTCGCAGAAGTTGCTGCATGCGGCCGGCGAGATCATCGGTCGCCGTTCCGCGGAGGAGGCGAAGGATGTCGAGAGCATCCTTGTCGGTCGACCGCGCCGTGCCGGAGCGATCCTGGATCTTGTGCACTTTGGCCACCAGCAACGCGGCGGAGCCCGCGACCCGGACATCGAACTTTCGGTCGTCCGATGCATCGAGCGCTCGAACGCCCATGACATCCGCGTCGGCGATCACCCCCTCAAGCCCCTTTACGTTTCGGGCCAAACGATCGTCGTGTCCAAGCAGTCTTGCGGCGCGTCTGCCCGTGCCGGGACTGATCGAGTCCGGAACGAGCAGATCGATGGCAAATTCGGTTGTCGTGTTTGCTGAAGCAGGGCGATGCGTAACCCATACGCCGACGCTGTCGCCCCCTCTTGGCAGGAAACCCGCGTGCGTGAACGCCTGTTCCAGAGGCGGGGTCTTGCCGAGAGCTGCCGGTTCGATGGCGAGGTCGCCGTCCGTGGTGTGCGGGGCGACCGCGAGGTCCGCGTCCCCTGTCCGCATGTAAACGGCGTGCGCACCGACAACGATGACCGCGTCACGATGTGACCCGAGCGCATTAAGCGCATCGAGAAGCACTCGCCGAGCCAGGACGTACAGCTCATCCACGCCATGCCCCTTCGTTCTCGCGCATCCACGCAATCAGTGCCTCGGCTTCGGCAGGGCCACGACCGGGACTTGTGAGCAGGTCGGCCGCCGCCTGGCTGATCGAAACCGCACTCAGGCCGCTTCGTAAAGCACTCCCTTCGAAGACCCACTCGTCTTCCGGCTCGATCAGCATGACGTTGGCCCCTCTCTCGGCGATACGAAGGTCGAGGGCCGAGACCGCAGAGCGGACATCGTCGACATAGACGACGGCAAGGTGCGCAGCCGCGACGGGAGCGAGCCCCGACACGGCCAACGTCCCCGTGACCGCGTAATGGAGGCCGGATGTGCCAAGCCGTGACGTCAGTTCGGCGAGGCCCCTCGGTTCCAGACACATCGCTTGCGGGCCGCGCGAGGACAAGGGGGAATCCTGCGACCACCGATCGAGAAGACGAGGCCAGTCCACGCTCACGATACGCCCCCGCCCGCTCCGCTCAATCAGAGCCTGGTCGTCGAGCAGCGTCACGATGCGTGAGACGTAGCCAGGGTTGACGCCGGCGATCGCGGCGAGCGCACGTACACCGGATGGTTCCTTGCGGTCGAGTAGCGTCCGGACAATGCGGCCTGCCTTGCCCCCGCGAAGTGACCGTGAAGGGCGAGCTGACCGATCCGGATTCACGTCGGCGCCGCTGGTCTCGATGAACAGGCCCGGGCTGCTGAGCGCGACCCGCACATTCCCGGTGAGGTCGACGAACCCCAGACCGGCTTCCACGAGGCGCTCACGGACCGACGGGCTGAGGTATGGCGCCACGACCATCAAATCGTCCTCTGGGAAATCCTGAAGCTGCGCACGAAGCACGAGCACGCCACGGGGTTGGAGCGACCGCCTTGAATAGACCGCCAGACGCGCCGAGCGCCCGTCCGGTCCGCTTACTTGAAGACGGGTATCGGCTCTTTTGTTGTTGCGCGCGCCCTCTGCTTGGTCGAAATCGATCCGCCAGCCGTCCGGCAACCGTGCCCGGAGTACCTCCTGGGCATCGCGCATCATTATGTTGTCTTGTATTACCATGTTGCGCATTCCAGGCAACACGATATTTTTAGACAATATAAAAGTCAAGTGGAGCAGCTCACGCTGGGAGGATCTGGCCGATCTCGACCAACGCGAGAAGCGCACCTGATCGCCGCGCTTTGGTGTTGTGATGCGCCCGGCGTGCCCCGACACTGTGAAACACAGAAAACCTGAGGCACTGTTCGTGAAGAACATTACGGTATCAGTTGACGACGAGACCCATTGACTCGCCCGTATCCGAGCGGTCGAGTTGGATACGTCCGTCTCGGCACCGGTGAGGAGCTACCTGAGGAGCCTCATTCGAGACCGGGAGGTCGAGGCTGCGCCTGAATCGGACGTATTGGAGACGGAACACGAACGCCACCGCAGGCTCCTCGATGACTTGTTCGAGAACATCCTCACCACGCGCGGCGGATTCGAGGCGGCCGACAACATTTCCCGCGAGACGCTCCACGACCGTGAAGCGGTTCGTTGACACCAACATATTGCTCTACGCTGTCAGCGCTCTGCCGGAGGAGGCTGACAAGCGCCGCCGGGCGCGCGCACCACTAGCCCGCAAAAATCACCACGGGGGTGGTGAGCTCTGAATTTGTCTGCTGGAGCGCTGTTGCGGGGATCTTTGGGGTTCCGGGGGTCATTTTTTGCCCTGCGTTGCGTCCATGGCGGTCTGTCGGGGGCGGGTACAGGCGA
>JAJEBT010000210.1 GCA_022822405.1 Alphaproteobacteria bacterium | reverse complement strand
GTCTCGTATTCCGGGGGATGGCGGAAGCAGGCGGTGTCTTCATAGAATTCGAGATGCAGGCTCATGATCCCTCCCGGCGGCGCCGTCGGCAATTGCCGTGACGTTTCCCGGAATTCGCGGATTTCCGCAAGGGCGGACGGGCCGGGAATCCGGCTTCGCGGCGTGGATGCACCAGTTGAAGATCATATTTTCGGCGCTGCTTGCACCGTAAACGGGCGTGCTGCCTTGGTTCGGTGCCATGAGGAGGCTGGACAGCCTCAAGGAATCTCAGCCCTCTTGGTCTTGCGGGTAGGCGAGGGGCTGGGCGTTTTGCCAGCCTCTGTCAGGCGCACCTGCCGAGCGCATGCACAAGGTTCCATCGGTCTGGAAAACGCTTCGACCTCGATGGACAAGAGCTCGGATCACGGCTTTCTTGGGATGATTCCGGTCGTTCCGGTTCGCGGAAACGACCGCCCACAATGTGGCCGGCGCCATCGCTGGCGGCTGCTTGGCGCCGAGCCACAGGTCGAGAACGTGAGATGACAGATTCCTGCGGGAGCCATGATGCGGGACCTGGAACCAGTCGATTGGCGCTGTCCAGATGCCCATCTGATGAGCGGCAAGGTGGGCTTCGGTCAGCGCTCGCACCCCTGCGTCCCCGGTAAGAAGTACCTTGGTGTTGCAGGCGTCGGCAAACAGGACGACACTGGTCTCGTTGTCGGGGCTCGTGCCTTCTGTATCACCCTTCAGGCGCTCCACACCCCATGCAGCTTGGAATACCGGTTCTCCCAGAAGCGTAGCCAATTCGGGGACAGTTACCGGCGTCTTGTCGGACTCTGCGACGAGGTGCAGATAGGTGGCAAGGTCCGGAGACAGGACCCTGAAGTCTCCAATTTGGTGGCCTCGGAATGCATCCCGAATTGGGATGCCCCTTGCATCCGCAATTCCCTCAAGTTCGGCGACCTTGGGGAAAGCGCTCCGGAGGCGCGTGACGAGCCGGTCCCGATCCTGAAACCACTTGAACAAGGGCATAAGAGCATCGACATGTCTCCACGGCCGGTTCATCCAGAGACAGTCGACGGGAATCTCATCGAGCACGGTCGTCAGGCCGGATGCGTGATCAGCATCGGAATGGGTGAGGACGACGTGGTTGACGCGATAGTCCGCACCATAGTTCATATGGATGTGATCGACTATCTTGCGCCCGTCGTCAGCATAGCCGCCGTCCACGACATAGATTCGGTCAGCGCCATTTGAGCGACGCCGAATCGCTCGTATGTTCGGAGAATCAGAAGTGACCAGGAGGGTGGCTGTGGATAAGTTGGGCGCGGATTCCTGTGGAAAACCCGTTGCTTGCACCGCCCCGCCGCCTTGGTCATTCCTGCGCCGGGACCGCCGCCGCCGGGTCCCGCCTGGCGGCGGCGCTGCGGGGCTTGCTCCGCAGGACGGGTCGGACCGAAAGATCCTTGGACTAACGGATCCGTGCGATAGCGTGGTCGGCCCGTCCTCCCGTCAGTCTCCCGGGTCCTGAATGGATGCCGGGGTTTTGAACCGAATCATCGCGAGGATAGGAGCGGGAGACCATGGCCATCGTAGTTGCAGGAATTGATGTCAGCAAGAAATCACTCAACGTCCACATCAACGGCAGGGATGACACCGCCACAAACGACACGGACGGCTTTCGCAAGATCGCCGGCATCCTGAGTGACGGCGGGGCGGAAAGGGTCGTCGTGGAAGCCACCGGCCGGATGCACAGAGGAATCCTGCAGTCGCTCCAGGACAGGGGCTTCGAGGTTTGCCTGGTCAACCCTCGCCAGTCCCGGAACTTCGCGAAGGCCACCGGCGCACTGGCGAAGACCGACAGGATCGACGCCAAGTTGCTCGCCGCATTCGGGGTTGCGTTCCCGGACAGGGAGCCGGCCGCGCCGGTCGACGCGACCCTCGACCGGCTCCGCGACCTGCTGGTGCTGCGGGAGGCGCTTGTCGACCATCGCACGCAATTGAATGCGGTCATGTCGGAGGTCGGCGATCCGCTGTCTGATGGAAGCGTCGAGACGATCCTGTCCGATCTAAAGTGCGCCATCGCCGAGCACGACCGGGCGATCGAGGAACAGATCTCCGGCTCGAAGGAGCATGCCGAGAGCTACGCGATCCTGACCTCGGTGCCAGGCATCGGCCCTGTCACGGCGGCGGCCCTGATCGCCTGGATGGGCGAGCTCGGCGCCATCGGCAACCGCCAGGCCGCGGCCCTGATCGGCGTGGCGCCCTTCGCCCGCGACAGCGGCACCATGAAGGGCGGGCGCCATGTCAGCGGCGGGCGGAGGAGGCCGAGGGACGTCCTCTACATGGCGGCGATGGCGGCCTGCATGTACAATCCCGAGATGGCCGAGGCGTACGGACGGCTCAAGGAAAGGGGCAAGCCCCATAAAGTTGCCGTAACCGCGATCATGCGCAAGCTGATCGTCACCGCGAACGCCCTGCTGCGCGACCGGCGCATGTGGGAGGATCGGATGGCGGACGCCGCCAGCTGACAGCCCGGACGGGCCGCGTCTCGCGCCGGTCCACCAGGCCCGGAACGAATCAGACGGCCGGCCAAGGATCCGTGGCCGGGCGTTTTTGTCGTGCCTGCCTGGTGCGGGGGTGTGGACAGAAATGTGGAAAACCACGATCCGGATTCCCGAAAACTGCCCCAAAAGTCCGAATCCGGGCTTGACTCAAAACATGGATGCTATCGCCTCCGGTCGCTGGCGCTCCCTGCGCGCTCCGCTTGCCCCGGGGGAATTCGAGCCGCCAACGCACTGGCGGGAAATGTATTTTTTCTCCTCGTGTGAAGTCCAATCATGGCAAATCCGCGTCTGCGCGCGTCAAGGCACGCCGGCGACCGGGTTGCTGGCAGCCTGATTCGCATGGTCGCTGACGCTCCCTGCGAATCGGGGCTGCTGCGCTGCCCGCACCACTCG
>JAJEBT010000050.1 GCA_022822405.1 Alphaproteobacteria bacterium | reverse complement strand
CGACAAGCCCCGCAAGGACGTCTGGCTCCGGCCCCTCCGGCGCGATTGGCGGCGCACACTCAATCGGTAAAATCCTCGGTGTCGGCGGAATGCGCGATCAATCAGGCAGACGGCTTCCACGGCCCGACGGAACCTTTACCGTGGCAACGGATTTCCACTTTCGGGCCTCAAACCCACCTTGAGACCCCTCCTTATGCGAAACTCCGTGTGCGAACCGACGCACAAACCCAAGACGGGCGGAATGCGGATGGTCCGGTTTGCGGTGAGCGGAGAACATCCTGTCAAGTTGGCTCGGCGCCGGAGGAACTAGACACCTTGTAGAGTGAACGAGACGCAGGATTTGAGATCGCGTAGCGGACACGATTCTCGACAAGTCGGAAGTTCTGCCCGTCGGCATGAACGACGCCATCGCGATCGACCCGCTGATCAAGCTTTTGGCGCTGGGAATGGTGCGGCGTTGTGACTTGTCTGATCGTCTTGGTCAAGGCGCTGGGAGTTGAGCGACACGGAACTTGCCAGCCGCCGCGACGACGTGCAGCTCGGCTAATCAAGTATATAATTCCCCTTTCCTTTGCATGGCCGTCCATGATATGGTTCAGCCATACGCACCCCATCCAGACAATGCAGCGATGAAGACTACGCTCAATCTGAACGATCAAGTGTTGCGTCAAGCCAAAGGACGGGCGGCACGCGACGGCATCACGCTCACCAGATTTGTCGAAGACGCTCTGCGCGCGCGCCTCGCCGACGCGCGCGCCAGAAAAAGAGGCTTCCGGCTGCGACTTGAAACGGTGACCGGAACTTCTCCGCCCAACGTCGACATTACCGACCGCGACGCACTCTACGAAGTGATTGACAACGCGTGATCGCCGTAGACACCAACATCCTGATCTACGCCCATCGCGGCGAGACAGATCTGCATCGCGCAGCCACCTTGCAACTCACCGCATTGGCTCACGGCGTGGAGCGGTGGGCTCTTCCGATTTTCTGCGTCACTGAGTTCATGCGGGTGGTCACGCATCGGCGCGTGTTCAATCCACCGACCACCGTGGCCCAAGCCGCCGCGTTTATTGAGGGGCTCACTGCCGCCCCTAGTTGCGAACTGCTCCAGCCCGGACCCGAGTTTCTCGATCTGCTGATTGCAAGTGCCCGTCAAGCCGATGCAAGCGGCAATTTGATCTTCGACGCGCAGATCGTAGCGCTCTGTCAGGAGAACGGCGTCGACACGATCCTCACCAATGACCGTGACTTCGCACGCTTCGAGCCCCTGCAGGTGCTCCGTCTTGAGTAAGGAATTGTGGGCATTCGTCCCACGTTCTACACCCACCTGCAAACGCCACGCTGTTTGGTAGGACCACTATCCGCGCCGGGACCCCGGAACGAGCGTGATTGTGGGCGAGACGGCGCGGTGGGGACGGCGGCATACGGGCCCGGACAAATGTCGCGATCTATCACACCTCGGCCGACGACGACACACTGCTGCTCATGGTGGCGGAAATTCAGGACCTGATCGTGGAGCAGGACGGGATTCTGCTGTTCCGTGAGAAGAAGGTCGTCTACGACACCCCGCGGCTGCCCGACTCGGTCGTCTATCCGCTATAGCCCGTCCGACGCCGCCTCGGAGCACATTGAAAATCGTCGGAACAGGGGTGCTGGTGGGCGGTGACGGGATCGAACCGCCGACCTACGCGGTGTAAACGCGTCGCTCTCCCAGCTGAGCTAACCGCCCGCTGGCGGGATCATATCACGGCGGATCGTCCGCCGCACCATTTTCCGGGCTCAGGAAAACGCCTCGGGGAACTTCTGCCGCACCTCGGCGGCCAGTTCGGGCGACGTCATCGCGACATCCGGGAAGTCGTCTATATGCTCGTAGGGGATGCAGGCATCGATGACGACCCTGCTGTTGTAGAGCCGGTCGTCGAAGACCATCGTGTCGAGACGCGACGACCAGTTGCGGTCGAGCACAGTGAAGTCGCGCTTCGGGTCGGACCGCGTTCCCATCGCCCAGATGACGTCGTTGATGTCGGTCGGATCGATGTCATCGTCGACGACGACGATGTAGCGCCCGACATAGCCTGTCGGGTTGACCTGCGAGGCCACGAGCCCGACCTGATTGGCATGGCCGAAATAGCGCTGCTTGATCGACACCGCGACGAAGGTGCGGCCCGACCCGGCCTGATGGACCCAGACACCCTTGACGTCCGGTATGCCGGCGCCCTCGAGGGAATCGAGAAGTCCGGCCGAACGGATGAAGCAGCGCTCGAACAGGTGCGAATGGGGCGGCTTCTGGCTGGCGGCGCAGGTCAAGATGGGATCGTCGCGATAATAGACCCGCTCGATATGGATCAGCGGCTCCTCCCGGGCGGCGCCGGCATAGTAGCCGGTCCATTCGCCGAACGGCCCCTCGAGCGCGGTCTCGTCCGCAGACACCCACCCCTCGAGCACCAGTTCCGAGCGGGCCGGGAACGGCAGTCCGGTAACCTCGCCCTCGACGCATTCGAGCGGCTGTCCCGCGAGGCCGCCGGCCCAGTCGAGTTCAGGGACGTTGTCGGCAAGCGTGTAGCGCGCGGCGACATAGGTTGCCGGGTCGATGCCGACGACGATGACCATCGGGCATTTCCGGCCCGCGGCCAGATACTTGTCGCGATGAATCCGGCCCTGCTTGCCGTTCGAGATATACGACGTGGCGAGGTTCCTGCCGTTGAGCATGACGCGGTAGGTGCCGACATTGACGCGGCCGGTGTCGGGATCGCGGGTGACGACGCCGCAGGCGGTTCCGATATAGCGCCCGCCGTCCTTCTCGTGGTGCACGGGCACGGGAAACTTCTCGAGATCGACTTCGTCGTCGCGGTCGATGTTCTCGAGCACGGGACCGCTGGCGACGATGCGCGGCGGCATCGGCTCGTACTGGCGGATCCGCTTCCTGTAGAGGTCGAGCATGGCACGCCGGTCGCCTGAGACAGACGGGTCGAGCCCGAGCGCGAGCGCGAGGCGCAACGGCGAGCCGAGCATGCCGTAGAGGCAGCGGAAGCCCTCCGGATAGCCCGTTACGCGGTCGAACAGCAGCAGCGGCGAGCGGTCGACCTTCTCGCGATAGAGAACCTCGGTGACGGCGCCGATTTCCTTGTCCCAGTGAGCGCCGTCGACGGTCCGCAACTCGTCGCCATCGGCGACCGCGGCAAGGAAATCGCGGAGATCGGTCTGCACCTGCCGGTTGGCGCCGGTCTGGCCTGTCATTTCGTTTCTCCGTCCGCACCGGCCGCGCCGCGGACGGCCGGAAGGCCCGGCGGCAGAGCGGCCGGGCAATCTGTTCCGGGACCGGACGGCGGCGCGAGGCTGGTAGCGGGACAAGCCGGGAGCCGCAGCGCGCGGCTCCCGGCCGTATCAGGTCAGTCGCAGAGGTAGCCCCACTTCTCGCGCGATTCCTGGGCAATTTCCCGTGACGGCGCGTTGACCGGCGGGAACTCGTCCTTCCAGTGGAACGGGCGGCACGCGTCAATGATCGCGCGGCTGTTGGTGAGGTTGCCCTTCTCCTTCTCCCACGGCGGGATCCGCGGATCGAGATGGGTGGACCAGGCGTTGTTGACGATGTCGATCGACGTTGCCGGATCCGAACGCGTGAGCATCGCCCAGATGAGCTCCTCGAGATCCGAGACGTCGACATCCTCGTCGGTGACGATGACGTACTTGCCGGCATAGGCGCCGACATGGCACTGGCAGGCGATATGGCCGGCCTGCCTGGCATGGCCGGGATAACGCTGCTTGATCGAGACGCCGATCAGCATGCGCGCGGTGCCGACCTCGTGAAGCCATGCCGCGCTGACGTCAGGTACGCCGGCCTTGGCGATGTTCTCCTTGAGGAGCGCCGAGCGCGTCACGGCGCGATAGCGCGCGAGCTCGTCGGGCGGACGCTGCGGCGGGCAGCCGAGGATGATCGGATTGTTGCGATAATAGACCGCCTTGATCTCCATCACCGGCTCTTCGCGCATCAGCGAACCGTAATAGCCGGTCCACTCGCCGAAGGGGCCCTCGGGCCTCTTGTCGGCCGGATGCACGAACCCCTCGAGCACGATTTCCGCGTCGGCGGGGAACGGAAGGCCGGTGTGCCGGCCCTCGATCATCTTCATCGCCTTGCCGCGGAAGCCGCCGACGACATCGAACTCGCAGACGCCGGGCGGAACCTCGGAGCATCCCATCAGGAAGGTCATCGGATCGCCGCCGCAGACGATGACCGCGGGCATCGGTTCGTTGCGCTGCTGGTACTTGTCGCGGTGAATGCGCCCGTGCTTGCCCGGCGAGATGTAGAAGCCGACCTCGTTCTTGCTGTGGACCATGACGCGGTAGGTGCCGATGTTGATCCAGCCGGTGTCGGGGTCGCGGGTCACGTTGTAGGATCCGGTGCCGATGTAGCGGCCGCCATCCTGCTCGTGCCACATCGGGGTCGGGAAAGCCTCGACATCGATGTCGTCGCCTTCCTTGACGTTTTCGAGGACGGGGCCTTCGGTGACGATCTCGTGGGGGATCTCGCGGAGATCCGCCATGTAGTTCTCACGGAAGGAATCGGTGAGCTCGAGCTTCCGCATTTCGGCGTCGAAGCCAAGCGTCATGTTGGCCCGCTTGCCGGCGAAGAAGTTGACCAGCACCCGCGAGCCGTCGAGCGATCCGGGAATGTTCTCGAAGACCACGCAGGGCGCCTTCTCGTCATGGAGCACCACTTCCGAGGCCATGCCGATGTCGCGTTCCCAGGTCGCGCCCTCCACGTGCCTCACTTCGCCAAGCTTCTCCGCTTCCTCAAGCCAGTCGCGAAGATTGTCGTACGGTATGCGAAGCTCGTTCGGGGCGAGGGCAACGGGTCCGTCCGACACCTTGCCAATCGCATTTCCCATATCGTCGGCCATTAGCCTGTTTCCTTCTGCTGATTTGCTGATGATTGCCGGATAGCGACCGGGGTTGCCGCCCGCCGCGCGATGTCCTGCTGATCGCCGTCGATATTACGCCGATCCGCCCCGCAGCGCAAATCGGCACCTCATGATCAATGACGGGTCACGGGACATGGGGGTCCCGGATCCGGCGACGGAACCCACCGCCCGGCATCGGCAAAGCAGGCCCCGGGTGGCAGCGGACGCGGGCATGCATCGGCCCGGGGATCATCGCGCCTCGCGCGCCCTTGTCCCATGGAAGAGATGGGTTGCGAACGCGGCGCCGAGGACGGGCGCCAGGAGATTGACCACCGGAATCGTCATCGTGAAGGTGATCACGACACCGGCCACGAACAGCAGGCGGCGATGCGATTTCCGCCAGTCCGCGGCCTGCGCCCGCGACAGCCGCCGCAGAATCACGATATCGGCATATTCCCGCCCCACGAGCCAGCCGTTGACCAGGTAGAACAGCACCAGGCTCACCACCGGAACCAGGAGCCCGACAAGGTAGATCGGGGCGGCCACGAGGTTGACGGCGACGAGAAGCGCGGTAAAGCGGATGCTGTCGGTGACGCTGTCGGCCAGCCCAAGCCCCGGCGCCGGAGGCAGCTCCGGATAGTTGATCTCCTCGACGCGGGCGACGACGCGATCGTGAAAGCATGCAGCGACATTGTGCGCGACGAAGACGAAGAGGAACCACAGCAGCATCGCGAAACCGGCCACCGCGAGAACGCCGGCGATGACGTTGGCCAGCCAGCCGGGGAGCAGACCCGCCGCCCACGCGCCGGGATTGAGGCTCCCAATGCCGACAAGCAGCAGCGCGAGCACCGCGGCAAACAGTGCAACGGTCCAGAGCACGATTGCCACGAGGGCGGCGCGTATCCGGGCATCGCGCAGGTCGGCAATCCCGCGAACAAGCGCTCCGATCATGATCCTTCTCCCGTCGTGTACACGCGCTTCCCGCGGCGGCCCCGGACCGCGGCCGTCGCGCGCGTTCCAATCCGCTCCGCCATGTCATACCCTGCCCGGACCCCGGGTGCTTCCCGGCCCGGGAAGCAACGCCCGACAGCGGACGAGGACAACATGCACGACCTTCCGGACGATTTTTCCCGCCACGAAACTCCCGTCAACCTGCCGTCCAACAGGGCGGACCCCGAATACGTCTCGGACGCCATCGCGGAGCTGCTCGGCGCGATGGATTTCGGGTACGTGTTCCTTCTTCCCGGCGCGAGCTACCGGGGCCTGCACGACTCCCTGGTCAATCACAACCGCAACCTGAACCCGCAGATCATTCTCGCGACCAGCGAACTCTCGGCCGCATCAATGGCGCACGGCTACGCCAAGGCCACCGGCAAGCCGTCGCTCTGCATACTGCACGACCTCGTCGGCGTCATGAACGGCTCCATGGGCCTCTACAACGCCTGGTGCGATCGCGCGCCCGTGGTCTTCCTCGGCGGGGCGGGACCGCTCGACCCCGACCGGAGGCGGTTCATCGACTGGGTTCATTCCGCAAGCACTCAGTCCGATATCGTCAAGAAGTGGGTGAAGTGGGCCGACGAGCCTCCGACCGCCAACACCATGCTCAAATCCATTCTCCGCGGCCGCAAGATCGCCGCCACCGCGCCGGCCGGGCCCGTCTACGTCTCCATCGACAGCCACGTCCAGGAGCAGCCCGCCGGCGAAGACATCGAGATGCCGGATCCGGGCCTTGCGCGTTTCGATCCGCCGGCGCCGATGGCGCCGAACGCCGAGGCCCTCGCCCGGGCTGCCCGATGGATCGCCGATGCGGAATTTCCCGTCATCGTCGGCGGACGCCTCGGAATCCACGAGAGAATGCGAGCGCCCCTGATCGAGCTTCTCGACCTGTCCGGCGCCGGCGGCCTCAACGACCGCGCCGTCTTCTGCTGGCCGAGCGATCATCCACAGAACCTCTCGGGTGACCGCGACGCACTTCTTGAAGCCGACGTGGTGGTGTGCATCGACGTCATCGACGTCAACCAGACGATGGGAACCTACGCGGTTCGGAGGCGGTCGGATCAGCTCGAGGCGAGGCAGACGCCGCCGCCGAAGGTCATCGACCTCTCGCTCAATGCCGTCGATCACAACTCCTGGTCAGGATTCGGCGGCCCGGTTCCGCCGATCGACCTGCAGATTGCCTGCGAGCCCGAGCACGGGCTGCGATGCCTGGTCGCGGAGCTGAAGACGGCGATCGGAGAGAGTACCACCGCCGAGGCGCGCATTGCGGAGCGCAAGGAGAGGCTGGCAGCGCGCCACGACGCGTTGCGCGCAGCCCAGGCCGAGGCGGCACGGACCGGCTGGGATTCGTCACCGCTGAAGATCGAGCGCATGATCCACGAGGTCTATCAGGCGGTGAAGGACCGGCCCTGGCTGCTCGCAACCGCCAACCACCGCAGTTTCAGCGAGGCGGTATGGAGTTTTCCCGGCGCCGGCGCCTATCTCGGCGCCGACGGCGGGGGCGGCGTCGGCTACAATGCGTCGGCGGCGATCGGCGCTGCGCTCGCCTGCCGCAGCCAGGGCCGCTTCTGCGTCGCGATCGGTGGAGACGGAGACTATCTGATGGCGCCCGGCTGCATATGGACGGCCGCCCATTACGGCATTCCGCTCCTCTACGTGATCAACAACAACTCGACCTGGGGCAATGACGAGGTGCACCAGATGGAGGTCGCGCACAATCGAAGCCGACCGCCCGAAAACGCCTGGATCGGCCAGGCGATGCGCGATCCGGTGATCAATTTCGCCGAAGTCGCGCGCGGTTTCGGGGCTTGGGCCGAGGGTCCCATCAGCGACCCGGACAGCCTCGCCCGGGCACTTGGCGAAGCCGTGCGCGAGGTCGAGAAAGGGCGCGTCGCGGTGCTCGACGTCGCCACGAGCCTGGGCGCCGTCTCGTAGCGCGCCCCAAGCCGGCAGATCCGCTCCCGATCAGTGCAGCAGATCGTCCTCGCCGGCGATGAAGCGCGGCTCCTCGCCGACAAGCAGCCGGCGCGCGTTCTCGGCGCCGCGGCGGACGAACCCGGCGATGGCGCCATCGGTGATCGCCGAATTGTGCGGCGATGCGATCACGTTGGGCAGTTCAAGGAACGGATAGTCGAGCGCGAACCGGCCGTGGCGGATCGGCTCGACCCACCAGGCCTCGAGACAGGCGGTGAATTCCGGCTGCGCCTGCAGGTGGCGGTACAGGGCCTCCTGGTCGACGATCTCGCCGCGCGCGACGTTGACGAGGATGGCGTCCCGCTTCATGCGCTCGAGACGGGCGGCATCGAGAATTCCCTCGGTCCGCCGCGTCAGCGCCACCGTGATCACGAGGATGTCCGAGGCCTCCAGCACCCGGTCGAGATCGTCGAGCGTGCCGATGAAATCGACCGGATCCTCCGTTCTCCCGGACCGGTTGAGCGCCTGGATCCGGACATCGAGGTGCCGCATGAGCCGTGCGACCTCGCGGCCGGTCTGGCCGTAACCGAGAATGCCGCAGACCCGGCCGGCGAGACGCTTTGTCGGCTTGAACTGGTTGAACTTGCCGCCGCGCATCGCCTCGTGTTCCTGTGGCAGGCGCTTTGCCGCACTCAGGGCCATGGCCAGCACGTGCTCGGCCATCGGTTCGGCATAGGCGCCGGCGTTGTAGGCCACCAGGATATGGCTGGGCCAGGAACGGAGCGGCAGGAAGTCGATCCCCGCGGTCAGGCACTGGAGGAGCCGGCAGTTGTCGAGCCTGCCGATGGCGTCACTGCCGAGATCGGTGAACGGATCGTAGCTCAGCAGGACATCGCTCGCGCGAAGGACGGCGTCGCGATCGCTGTCCTTCTCGTCGGGCCAATAGCGAATCTCGGCGATGTCCGCCAGCGCGTCCGCTATCGCTGCGCGCTCCGCCTCTCTGGCGGCGAAGGTCACGAGCACCGTCGGGCGCGTCATGGCGCCGTCCGGCCCCGGTCCGGCTTCGCCGGCGGGCGTGCGGCCGCACCGGGCATCGTGTCCAAGTCTTGGCTTTCCATCTCTTTCCAACCGCTCGGGCTCAGTCGCGAATGTCCTGAAGGAACCATTCGGTGGGCATCGTCCGGCCGCGCCCTTCGGCGAGCGCCTTGCGGTAGACGAGGCCGCCGACCGAGGCGAACTGGAGGCCCTGGTTGCCGACATTCTGGTAGAAGGTGATTTCGGTTTCGGAACTCCGTCCCGGCGCCGTGCCGCCGACGAGGTCGCAATAGTCGGGATAGGCCATCCGGAAATTGCTCCGCCCGTGGCTCTGCGGCGGCAGGCGCTGCATCTCGTCTTCGGTGCCCGCGATGAAGGCCATCGGCGAATGGCCGACGCCGCTTTTCAGGCGCGGGCCTTCCTCGACCTCGATTCCCGGAGTCCCCTGGCGGATTCGGACGTCGAAACGCTCGAGCGCGGCGCGGCTGATCTCGTCCGGGCCGAGATTGGTAACATGCATGCCGGGTTCGAGCCAGTCCGCCTCGAAAGTGGGCTCCATCGAATCCGTCGCCGATGCGAGAATATCGACGCCACGCACCGCTTCGCGGGCGCTGTCGACCGGCACGACCTCGACTCCGAGTTCGCCGCCCATCTCCTCGGCGAAACGCTCACGGTTCGCCGGCGTCGGGCTGTAGACCTTCACGCTCTCGATGTTGCGCACGGCGCAGAAGGCCTCGAGGTAGGTGCGCGCCATGCCTCCCGAACCGAGCAGGCCGACGATGCCGGAATCGCTCCGCGACAGATGGCGCACACCGATTCCGGCCCCGCCGCCTACCCGCATGTGCTGGATCACACCGTCATTGATCACGGCCAGGGGCTCACCGTTCCGGATCGAGAACAGGAGGACGAGCCCGCAATAGGTTCCGGGCTCGACGCAGTACTTGTCCTCGCTCCAGCGCCCCGAGGCATCTCGCGGCCAGGTGATGACGTCGGACTTCATGCGGATCGCGAAGATTCCGTCGAAGACGCCCTCCATGGTGCCCCAGCGATAGTATCCGTCATCGCGCTCGCACGGTGCGTACATGTCGAGGCGGGGCCGGTACGCGGCGTTTCCGGACGGGATCGCGCGGAAGGCCTGCTCCTGAACGTCTATGCACTCCTCCATCGAGAGGAGTTCGGAAACAAGGGCGTTGTCGATTATCAGCATGACGCCTCCTGCATCGGTTCAGGGGCCGGTACGCACCGGAAATCGTGCACCGGCGGCGGGCGCGGCCCGAGCAGGGCCGGCGACCCGGTGTGATACGGCCGCGACAGGATACCCCATAGTCGCAATGGAGGCAGGCGGCGCGCCTGCCTATACCCGGAATTCGCTCTGCACCTCTTCGGGGAAGAGTTCTTCGACCGCGACCCGACGCCGGCACACGCCCTGCTCGAAGCCGTACTGCAGAAATGCCTCGAGGGTGGTGCGGTTCTTCTCTATGCCATAGGGAAAGAAATCGTCGCCGAACAGGCGCTGGGCGCGGCGCGCGCCCTCGTAGCACCAGGCGAAGGGCATGCGCGTGGCGGTGATCTCGAGGGCGCGGGCCATGGCGCGGTCCTTCGCCTCCTCGAAGGCCTTGAACAGGTTCATCGCGATCCAGCGGTTGGCCCGGAAAACGTCGCCGCGGATCGCGACGACATGCATGATCGGAAAGATCCCGGTGTCGCGATAATAGGCCTCCTCGACCTCCTGATAATCCGCATAGAGATGGACGATCTCGTCGCTGCCGTCCTCGACCGGCGCCGGCGGATGGGCAGCCATGACGCAGTCGATCTCGCCGGAAAGAAGCAGGTCGGTCAGCGACCGGTCGGGGCGCGGCGTGTACGAGACCCCGTCGGGAAGATGCAGCTGCACCTTCTCCTGGCGCCCCGGCTGGTTGACGCCGGCCTGCACCCATTCGATCTCCTGGAGCGGGATGCCGACATTGTGGACGAGCCAGCCGCGGGTGTAGATCGACGCCGTCTGCGCCCATTCCGGAATGCCGATCCTCTTGCCGCGAAGGTCGGCGGCGTCCTTGATCGCGCTTCCTGCCGGCACGAACAGCGACGACTGGCGGAACACGCGCGACGGGAACACCGGAATGGCGGTGATGCTGTCGTCGTCCTGGGACTTGAGCGCGATATACTTGCCGAACGACATCTCGGAGACGTCCCATTCCCGGAACTTGGTGAACCGGAAGAACGTTTCCTCGATTTGCAGGTTGAGGTAGCGGAGGTCTATGCCCTCGACACCAATGTCGCCGCGGGTCAGGTCCCGCATGTGCTCGTAGTCGCTGCCCGCGAAGGTAAGCGTCAGTGCGTTCATTGTCCGGACTCCCGCCTTGCCAACATTTCAAAGGGCCTGACGCCCACCGTCTCGCACAGTGCCACAGCAAGCGCCGCGGTCAGGCGACCTTCTTGCGCCAGCGCATCTGCCTGTCCATCTCGTCGCCGGCCTTGGCGATACCGTCGAGATAGTGCTCCCACACGATCAGGTTCTCCTCGCAGGCATCAACGACCTCGTCCTCCATGCGGAGCTTGCTCGCATACTTGGCGACGGTCTGCCATCCGAGGTTCGAGTGCTTGATATCGGCCTCGGAATGCATGCCGAAGAACAGGCGCTGCACCTCGTTGAGGCCGAACATCTTGCCCCAGCGCCGGTTCTCGTTGCCGAACCAGCCCTTGTCCCGGACCTCGCCTTTGCCGTAACCCGGGATGTTGGAGCGCTCGGCGCAGGTGTTGGCCATCAGGCCGAGCAGCCAGTGCCGGTTGCTCATCAGGCCGTCCCAGGCACGCCAGGCAAGACGGGTCGACGGCAGGAGCGGCGCGCCGGTGATGTCCTTTCTCTTCATCCCGCAATCGACGCCGAGATCCTCGAGCACCTTCCAGTGCGGGCGTCCGTCGCCATGCTCCGTGTCGGAGACGATCTCTTCGACACAGGCCTCGAGGATGCCGAGTTTCACGTCCCACTCGGGACAGTTGGTCGCGACCCGCAGCTTGAGGACGGAATTGCGCTGCCGCGTGTTCTGGCGGTGCTGCATCACGAAGGTGTAGGCCCGGCCCTTGGTCAGCGGCTGGTTGATCAGGGCAACGCGTTTCGAATAGTTGTCGACGACCCTGTCGAGTTCGGCGATCACGGTCTTGGCGCTCATGCTGGCGCTCCTTCTTGTCCGGTGTTGGTCACGGGCTCCGAGTCTATCCCCCAAGGACAGCCGCGTTCAAACACTGTCGGGCGATACGAGATATATCGGAATCCTATGTCGTGGCGCTCGACAGTCGATTTACGGATTGCGCCAGCGGCCGCCGCTCGTGGCGACGATGTCGGCGATCACCTGATCGATGATCCGGCGCACGGCGCGGGACACGTTGGTTTCGAGGTAGTCGGAGGCGCGGGCGAAGTAGAGCGTTCGCGACACCCGCGGGCGGGCGATGCGCATGGCCGAGAGCCGGCCGGCCTCGGCGAGGGACCGAACCGCGGCGAAGGGCAGGATCGTCGCGCCGATGCCGCCCTCGACAAGTTCGCGCATGGTCGCGACCGAGTTGATCTCGAGACAGATATCGAGCGACAGGCCGCGTTCCCGCGCCGCTGCCTCGACGGTCTCGCGAAGCCCGAACCCGGCCTCGGGGAGGATCAGGCGTTCACGGCTGGCCTCGCTGAGGGACACTGCCGCTCCGGACTCCGACGCCCGCCCCGGGCGCACGAGATAGAGGTCCTCGACCAGGAGCGGCTCGGCCACGATACCGCGAACGGCCGCAGGATTGTAAGTGAAGCCGATGTCGACCGAGTTCTCGTCCAGCCTCTGCATGATCTCCTCGCTCATGCCCTCGACGAGCTTGAGCGCGATTTCGGGATAGGCGGCGCGGCACGCGGAGATCAGCGGCGTCGCCAGGAGCGCGGTCGCGGTCGGCGTGATGCCCAGCGCGATCTCACCCCGCGGCGGGCCGGAGAGGTCGGTGACCTCGTGGCGCGCGCGCTCGACCTGGCGGATGATGGCGACGGCATGCTTGAGAAGGAGCTCTCCCGCCTCGGTCGGCTCGACCCCCCGCGAATGCCTGACGAGGAGCAGGGTTCCGAGTTCCTCCTCGAGCTTCTTGACCTGGGCCCCGAGCGCCGGCTGGGCGACACGCAGCCGGTCCGCAGCACGGGTGAAGCTCCGGGCCTCGACGATTTCCGCGAAATAGCGAAGCTGGCGGATGTCCATCCGTGTCCTTCCATCGCGATTTGCTATATGTTTCGGCCTCATCATACATAATCGCTATCTGTCGGCCACCCGGTCGCGGGACGGCGTCCGGACGGGGGCGCTATCGGAACCCGGGCGCGGGGCCGCGCCGGGAGCGGGCCGGCGGGCCGCGGGAATTCCGGCGCTTGTGCGGCCCCGGACCATGTGCAAGCCTTGGTCGCGGGAACCGGTGTGAGCGGGACGGCAGGAGATACGGGTCGTGACGAGTAGTTCCGCGCTTTTTCCTGCCGGCGCAGATTTTCAGCGGTGAGAGCCCCCCGCGAGGCCGGCGCGGCCGACATCACGCCATTGAACAGGCTGGCGGTCTTCGCGGCCGGCTTCTTCAGCCTGAGCCAGATCCCGATGATGACGCTCATCGTGCCGCTGTGGGCGGCGGACATCGGCGCCGGCCCGCTGTGGATCGGGATCACGGTCTCGCTGCGCGCCGCCCTCGCAATGTTCTTTTCGATCCAGGCCGGCGCGCTGATGGACCGGCTCGGCACCGCGCGCGTCTGCGGCGCTCTCGGCGTGGCCGCTGCACTGCTCGCGCTCGCCTATCCCCTGTGGCCCTCGATCGCCGGCCTGCTGCTGTTGCAGACCGTCCTCGGCTTTCTGCACGTCACATGCTGGATCGGCGCCCAAGCCATGATCGGCACCCTCGCCGGCGGCAACCCGGGAACCATGGGCCGCTTCACCTTCGTCACCACGCTCGGCACCTTCCTCGGCCCCCTCCTAGTCGGGCTGGTCTGGGAGTTCCTCGGACCGTGGGGCGCCTTCGCGCTGGTGTCGGGCTGGTCGCTCGCCTTTGCCCTGATCGCCACCGCAACCCCACGCGCCGGCGGCGCCGCGTCCGGCGCGCCTGTCCGGCCCGCGGACCTGGTCCCCAAATGGGCCGACTACGTGGCCGGATTCGGGCTTCTGCGGTCGCCGATCGTCGCCTGCTTCATGGTGATCTCCTCCGCGCTGGCCGCCACCTACGCCATGCGCCACACCTTTCTCTCGGCCTATCTCGACGGGATCGCCTTTCAAGGCACCGAAATCGGCATCATCTTCGGCTCGATGGCCCTTTCGGGCGGCGTTGCGGGCCTGACAGTCGGCTATCTGTCGCGTTATGTCCGGCCGCACTGGCTGACGATAGCGGCGACCATGCTCGGCGCCCTGAGTTTCTCGACCCTGCCCCTGTTCACGGGGTTCTGGCCGCTGCTGGTCGTGTCCCTGGCGACCGGAATCTGCACGGGGCTGGCCTTCCCGCTGGTCCTGTCGATCCTGACCCGGGAAATATCCGTCGGCGACCAGGGGCTCAGCGCCGGACTGCGGTCCACGACCAACAGGACAGCGTCGCTGACGATTCCGGTGATCATGGGGGCGGTGATCGCCGCCACCGACATGGCGTTTGGTTTCTTCGTCATGGGCGCCGTCGTCATATGTATCGTCGCGGCGCCGGTGCCGTTTCTCGTGCGCGCGCTCAGGCGCGCGAACCGTTCCTGAGACAGGACGCGCCGTTGGCGGCGGCGCCCGCCGTTGACGGTTCGCCGGCACCCGACTAGCCTTTGGCCATCGCGTTCCAAGCAGCAGGGAGCACGGCCATGAAGCTGAATCGCGACCAGATCGACCGGTTCCACGAGACCGGTTACCTGATGCTGCAGAACCTGTTCTCGGAGGCCGAGGCGCAGGTCCTCCGCCAGGCGGCTGCCGAGGTCTACGCCATGGACCGCGAGGAGGTGCTGCGCGAGAAGGACGGGGTGTCGCCGCGCACCGCCTTTGCGGCGCATTGCTATCACGATGCCTTCCGGCGGCTCGGCCGCCATCCGCGCCTGATCGAGCCGGTCATGCAGCTCCTCGACGGGCACGTCTACATGCATCAGTACAAGGTCAACGCCAAGGTGGCCTTCGACGGCGATGTCTGGCAATGGCACCAGGACTACGGCACCTGGTCGCGCGACGACCTCATGCCCGAAGCGCGGGCCATGAACATCGCGCTGTTCGTCGACGACGTCACCGAATTCAACGGCCCCCTGTGGATCATACCGGGCTCGCACCGCGACGGCGTTTTCGATGCCGGCCACGACCTCAAGACGACCAGCTACCCGCTGTGGACGCTGGACAAGGCGACGGTCACCAGACTGGCGGAACGGGGCGGCATCTTTTCGGCCAAGGGTGACGCCGGCAGCGTGCTGATGTTCCACAGCAACGTCGTGCACGCGTCCTCACCCAACCTGTCGCCCTGGGGGCGGACGATCGTCTATCTCTCGCTGTGCCATGTCGACAACCACATCCGGCGCTTCAAGAGGCCGGAATGGATCGCGCACCGCGATTTCGCGCCCATCGAGGCGCTTGCGGACGATTGCCTGACCGCGCCGGAGGCGGCACAAGCAGGGGCAGCGGAACGGGCGGCGTGAACCTTCACCGCCTTCTGCTCGAACGCCAGGCTCTGGACGATCCCGTCCGGATCGGGATTGTCGGCTGCGGCAAGTTCGCCTCGATGTTCCTGGCCCAGGCGATCCGCACGCCGGGCATCCATGTCGCCGCCATCGCCGATCTGAACCCGGAGGCCGCACGGCACAGGCTGGCGGGCATCGGCTGGCCGGCCGAACGCCTTGCGGCAGCGGATTGCGCGGAGGCGCTGCGTTCCGGCGGCACCTGGATCACGGAAGATGTCGAATCGCTGTTCGCCGAGGACTCGATCGAGCTCGTGATCGACTCCACCGGCGATCCGGCGTGCGGCGTGCGGCATGTCCTGCTGGCCTGCCGCCACGGCACGTCGATCATCATGGTCAATGTCGAGGCCGACGCCCTGGCAGGGCCGCTGCTGGCGCAGAAGGCACGCGAGGCCGGCATCGTCTATTCGCTGGCCTATGGCGATCAGCCGGCCCTGATCTGCGACCTTGTCGACTGGGCGCGAACCAGCGGGTTCGAGGTCACCGCCGCCGGCCGCGGCCACAAATGGCTGCCCCAATACCAGTTCTACACCCCGGACAATGTCTGGGACGGTTACGGCCTGACGCCGCAACAGGCCGAACAGGGCGGCCTCAACCCGAAGATGTTCACGTCCTTCCTCGACGGCACCAAGCCGGCGATCGAGAGCACGGCGGTCGCCAACGCCACCGGGCTCACGCCGGCGCCTGACGGGCTTGGCTATCCGCCCGCCAGCATAGACCAACTGCCGAACGTCTGCCGGCTGCGGTCCGAGGGCGGCGCGCTCGACCACAAGGGACAGGTTGAGGTCGTTTCGTCGCTGCAACGCGACGGCCGGCCGCTCGATTACGACATCCGGTTCGGCGTCTTCGTTGCGTTCGAGGCGGACACCGACTACATCGCCCGGTGCTTCGAGGAATACGGCCTGCAGACCGACGACAGCGGCCGTCATGCCGCCATGTACAAGCGCTGGCACCTGATCGGGCTGGAGCTCGGCGTCAGCGTCGCCAGCGTGGCGCTCCGCCGCGAACCTACCGGCGTGGCGACCGGCTGGCGGGCCGACGCCGTGGCCGTCGCCAAGCGCGACCTGCAGGCGGGCGAGATGCTCGACGGCGAGGGCGGCTACACGGTTTCGGGCCAGCTGATGCCTGCCGCGCGCTCACTGGTGGAAGGCGCCCTGCCGATGGGCCTCGCCCACCAGGTTCGTCTGGTCAACCCGCTCGCGAAGGGACAGCTTGTCCGGTGGTCCGATGTGGTGGCGGACTCCACGCATCCGGCCGTGCAACTCCGCCGGGAGATGGAAGACCTCAATCGACCTGCACTGCCCCAGACCATCGGATGACGCCTCGGTCCGCTCCACCTTTCCGGGTGTAGCCGGCGCGTTCCGCCGTTCCATGGGCCGGATTCTGCCCGCATGTGTTTGAACAAGAGCAATGATTGCGAACAACCGCGGCGCACGGTCCGGTGCAGTTCGACGCTCGGCAACGTATTTGTACACATCCAATGGTCCTTGACGCGCATGTTGTGCTCAGAGGGAACAGCAACGTTGGTTATCGCAGCAGTTACCTGAAAGATAGCTTCTATGTCAGCCCATATGCTGCACGGAGCAGATCGGTTACCTCGTCCCGGGTGAAAGGAACGCCAAAGGCCCTAGGATTCAGATTTTCGTCGTTGTGAACAAGGTCGACAAAGGCTTGGAGGTCCCGGTGGACCGATTCCGGTAGAGCTATCTGTGCATCCTGGGGCAGAAGCTGTGCCAGCCTGAATACATCGTTCCGATGCTTCCTGATGTCCTTTCGGTCGACGTTCGCGCCTTCCTTGGACCGAGCGGTGAGATCGAGAACCGCGCGGGCCTTGAACGGTATGAGCAGGGTCTCGTCGACGATCGTGACGCCGTCAACCTGGCGCTTGGCGGCCTGGAGCGCCTCGAAATAGGCATCTTCCAGCAGGATTGCTGAAAGGCTGACTATGTCATGGTCTACGGGCACCCGCGTGTAGATCGCGTCTTCGGGCAGATCGAGGTCAATCGGCGGGCGCGCAAAGAGCTCGATCATGAAGGGGAAACTCCGGTCGGCCGGTCGGTGGAAGCGGTAGAATTCCCTTCGCCCGTCGCTCCGTTCGCGGGCCTGATATCCGCCGGCGTTCAGGAATGCGTAGAAGGCCCTTCCGAATTCGGTGTCTACCACCTCGACACAGAGCACCATGTCGATATCCTTGGTCGCCCTGAAATCGAGACCTGCCGCGTTGAACAGCAGATCGCAGGCGGTACCGCCAATGATGGCGTATTGACCCTCGTGGGCCGCGAAGTGTTCTCGAAATTTGTCGATTCCGGTTACCATGGCATTCCGTCCAACAGTCGTTCCGCAGCCATGGAAATGCGCTCATCGCGGTGATTGCGGAATTGCGCATAGAGCGACAGCGGATCCACGGTAGGTGCCACAGTCAAGGCAGCGGGGTCATATGACCAGGTTTCGACGATATGCAAAGCTTGGTCCCGGTCAGTTTCAACGAACCCGCAAGCTTGGGCGATGGTCTTCCAATCGGTGGCCGCGACCACGAAAACCGGTAGCGGCGGCGGGGACAAGTCGGTCAACTCAGCGAGCGCGCTCTCGCCGGCATGTTTCAACGGTGGAGCAGCATGAACGTCCCGGATGAACTTCTCGGCGCGCACCGGGCTGCGCAACAGGTCGTGCGAGGCATCGAACAGTTGCCTCCCTTCGGCCTTGAACCGGATACGACGCTCCCTGCCATGTCTTTCGGTATGGGCAAGCCCGGCACTGACCAGATCGTCGAACGCACGGCCGATCGACATCGCCGAGTAGTGCAACTGCGGCGCTACGAGGGATGGGGTTGTCGCGGTCTCGTCGAGCCGCAGGAGGCGATGGAACAAGACCGCTTGAGCCGCCGGCGACAGACCGGCTGCGCGGCGCGGCTTTGGCGTGCGGAAACGTTCGCGCAGATCCATCGCGAGATCAGGGATGTAGAGCTGTTTGCCGGGCACGACGAACGGAACCCCTTGTCCGACGAGGCGTGAGCGGTTGTGCGCACTCAGCCACGGAGCGACGAAGCCGACGATCGTGCCAGTAGCGGAGCGGACTAGGGCGACATGTTTTGCGATCTCGGACGGTGTAGCCGTGTTGTGTGTGGTCGCGAGGAAGATGCATCGCCTTCCAGCTACGTGGCCCTCAAGAAGGCTGTACATCCGGGAAAGAAACGAGGGGAGGCTCGGTACGCGTTCGAGTACGACGATCCTCGCGGATTCGTGAAGGGTACTTTCGAGATATCGCTGGAGCGCGACGGCGACAGGCATTGTCTCACTTTGTCTCATTTCGTGGCTTCTTGCTAACGTGATGATGCATACTAACACTATCAATGTTACTATGCAAAATTTCCGTTATCGATCTATACGTTCACGGTGCAATGCCTTGCTGAACTGCGATGCGACGGCCGTTCTCTCGATTACGACATCCGGTTCGGCGTCTTCGTTGCGTTCGAGGCGGACACCGACTACATCGCCCGGTGCTTCGAGGAATACGGCCTGCAGACCAACGACAGCGGCCGTCATGCCGCCATGTACAAGCGCTGGCATCTGATCGGGCTGGAGCTCGGCGTCAGCGTCGCCAGCGTGGCGCTCCGCCGCGAACCTACCGGCGTGGCGACAGGCTGGCGGGCCGACATCGTAGCCGTCGCCAAGCGCGACCTGCAGGCGGGCGAGATGCTCGACGGCGAGGGCGGCTACACGGTTTCGGGCCAGCTGATGCCGGCCGCGCGCTCACTGGTGGAAGCCGCCTTGCCCATGGGCCTGGCCCATCAGATTCGTCTGGTCAACCCGCTCGCGAAGGGACAGCTTGTCCGGTGGTCCGATGTGGTGGCGGACTCCACGCATCCGGCCGTACAACTCCGCCGGGACATGGAAGACCTCAACCGAGTTGCACTGCTCCAGACCATCGACAGCGCTCCTGTCAACCTTCTCCTGAGGCCTTGACGGCAGCTCGCTGACACTATATCTACATACTATTGAGTGTCGTATTTTTGCAAGTTGATAAACATGGCATCATCACGGCCCCAACCTTTGGAAAAGCGGATCGCCCGGCGCATTGCGCGCAAGAGGGCCAACGTCTTCCTGCGCCGTGACTTCGAGGATCTTGGCGGCTACGACCAGGTCGGTCGCGCGCTGAAACGCCTCACCGCCAAGGGCCACCTCGTCAAGATCGGTTATGGCCTGTACGCCCGCACCGTCATTTCGCCCGTATCGGGAAGGACTGTCGTCGCCAAGCCCCTCCCCTCGCTTACGCTTGAAGCTCTGGAGCGGCTCGACGTGCAAGCCATGCCATCCACATTTGCCCAGGCCAATAGTGCAGGCACCAGCACCCAAGTCCCCACCGGACGCATGATCGCGGTTCGGAGCCGTATCTCCCGCAAGATCGGCTACGACGGAAAATACGTCTCCTTTGAGCGCCTCTCCCGGTCAAGAGCTTCTTGAGGCGGTCGCCACCGAACTCGCCGTCGACCCGTCCTTCGTCGAGAAGGATTGGCACGCCACCCAAATTATTGCCGGCATCACCGCGCGGGGTTCCGCTGAACCAGCGCTCGTCTTCTCGGGTGGCACGAGCCTGTCGAAGGGTTACGGTCTTATACAGCGCTTCTCCGAAGACCTCGACTTCAAGCTCCTGCTGCCGAGCTCCAGTATCGATCGCGATACTCGCCGCAGCTATCGCGCTGCGGTCACGGATGCGATTCGGGCCGGTGGAGACTGGACACTATCGGAAGACGACATATTCGTCGGCGACAAAGGGCAATTCCTTCGCTACGACATAACATATTCTCCGATGTACACGCCCTCCCAACCACTGCGCAAAAGCATCAGGCTGGAAATGACCTTGAAGCCTCCGGCCCTCCGTCCGGAGCAAAGGCCTTTGCGTTCACTGGTGGCGCAGGTGCAGGACCATCCTCCGGAAATCCCCGAAATCCATTGCGTCGTGCCGGCGGAAACCGCTGCCGACAAACTCAGCGCCCTGACCTGGCGGATTCTGTCGCAGCATCATGGGGCGGACGACGACCCCACTGTAGTACGTCACCTTCACGACTTGGCGGCTCTCGAAAGCTGCGCACTCAACCATCCGGACTTTCCTGCATTGCTCGAGACGCGCATCACCGAAGACACCTCAAGAATGAAGGGTGTCCCTCACCTCGCTGCACTTCAACCGACCGAGCGCGTGTCGACCGTTCTGAACATTCTCGAAACCGACCCGAAACATTTGTCGGACTACCGGGAGTTCGTCGCAGCCATGTGCTACGGCCGCCAGGACGAAATCCCCGAATTCACAACCGCACTTTCAGCCGTCCAGCGTCTCGCAGCAGTCTTGGCCTGATCGTATCTCGGTGCTTTTCACCGAAGAGTTTCAAAATCATCACGCAAGCAACGAGAGACGTGCCCATTACCCGTTCCCAAGCCACCTCAACAGAACTCAGCATGGTTCTGGCGCGACTTCCTATACATCCGGAGTCCGGCACACACACCCATGCTTATGCTACTCCTGCCAACCAAGGCAGCCTGATCGGACCGGACCAGTCCAGCCGCGCCCGTAGAAGCACTGCGATTGTCCCGACCCTCAACCGAAATCGAGACCGATGCACGATCATCGCATCAGGCGATTGTCTGACTTACTTGACCAAACTTGAGACCCGAGCCAATCAGAATGAGACGGGGAAGGCAGCGGCTCGTGGTATGGTCTTGAGTCGACCGCATGCCCGCGCCCGGTACTTCTCCGGGCGTGCAGATATCCGACCTGGAATATGACGCAATGGTGATGCAATCGATACGGCACCGTCTCGCTTCGGGCGAGATCATCCTTCTGGACGGTCCCACGGGAACTGAACTCCAGCGCCGCGGGGCGCCCATGGACGGCGGCGCCTGGTGCGCGCTCGCAACGGAAACCAATCCGGAACTGCTCCTGGAGATTCATGAGGACTATGTCCGCGCCGGAGCCGACATCGTGACTGCCAATACCTACTCGAACGCGCGCCACATGCTGGACGAGGCCGGGGTTCCGGACAAGGTCGCGGACCTCACGCGGCGTGCGGTGGAGACAGCCATGCGAGCGCGGGACCGCGCCGCGGGCGGGCGCGATGTCGCCATTGCGCTTTCGCTTTCCCATCAAATGCCGTTGATACCCGGAACCGGCGACGGCGATCCGAAGCGGCGGCCGCCATCCCGTCAACTGCTCGACAATTTCCGTGAACTCGTTGCCGCAGGCGTCGATGCAGGCGTCGACATGATCATCCTCGAAGCGGTCTCGCGCCCCGAGCATATCGCCCTCGCGTTACAGGTCGTCGACGAGAGCGGGTTGCCTTACTGGTGCGGCTTGAGCGCCGTGCGCGAGAACGGTGCGATTGTCAGCTTTGCCGGAGAAAGGTTTCCGTTTTCCGAGAGTATCGCCGCGGGCCTTGCCGGGAACGCCGAGGTCGTCGGCGTCATGCACAGCGACGTCGACGTCACCACGCCGGCCCTCGAACTTCTCAGGCAGAGCTGGCCGGGCCCCATGATGGCCTATCCCGAGGCCGGCCATTTCACGATGCCGCAATGGCAGTTCGAGGAAGTCATCTCGCCAGACGATCTGGTGAGGGAGGCCGAGGTCTGGCGCGACATGGGCGTGCAGGCGCTGGGCGGCTGCTGCGGTCTCGGCCTTGAGCATCTTCACGCCCTCGCCAGTCTGAGGACATCCTGACGGTACACAGGCCAGGATCGCGCGCCCGCCCCGGACCAGGTGACATCGTCGGGGACCATGGGCCGCAAATGGAACCGCTCGAAGCCCTGGCCGCGGGGCTCTGAGGCACCGCCAAAGGTTGAGGTCTTGAGGGGACTTGAGTAGTATCCGCCGACTTTCGCTCGCCTGATCGCACGGCAGGCTGACAATCCCAACATGCACAGGAAGCCGATCCCCCATGAGTGACACGACCCTACACAAAGTCGCCAGTACGTCCGATCTCGACGAGGACGAGGCCATGCAGGTGCTCGTTGACGGCAAGGAAATTGCAATCATCAATCTCGGCGGCGAGTTCTTCGCACTCGACGACATATGCACCCATGCCTATGCATCAATGGCCGACGGTTATATCGAGGGCGACTGCATCGAATGCCCGCTGCACGGCGCCCAGTTCAATATCAGGACCGGCAAGGCCGAAACGCCGCCAGCAACGGAAGACCTGAAGAGCTACGAGGTCACAGTCGACGGCGAAGACATCCTCGTCGCCGTCGCCAGCGGCTGACCACACCGGCCGGCGCCCGCGCCGTGAACTCCACCTTCGCTATCGTCGGCGCCGGACAGGCCGGCGGCTGGGCGGCCAAAACGCTTCGCGACGAAGGATTTGAAGGGCGCGTCGTCGTCATCGGCGAGGAGCCGTACGCGCCCCATGAACGCCCGCCGCTGTCAAAGGAGGTGCTCGTCGGCGACGCCGAGAAGGAGGCCTGCCTGCTCTGGCCGCCGGAGACGCTGACCGACGCAGGGATCGAGCTGCGTCTTTCGGAGCGCGTCGCATCGATCGACCCGGCAGGGCATGCGCTGACCCTCGAAGGCGGCGAAACTCTCGAATGGACCAAGCTCCTGCTGGCGACGGGAGGCTCGGCGCGCACCCTCGACATCCCCGGATCCGGCCTCGACGGGATATTCACGCTCCGCACGATCGCGGACACCGAGGCGATACGCCCGCGCCTGGCCGACGGCGCCGCCGTGCTGATCGTCGGCGCCGGCTGGATCGGGCTCGAGGTCGCGGCGGCGGCAAGAAAACGCAACGCCGGCGTCGTCGTCATCGAGGCCGCCGACCGCGTCTGCGCGCGGGCTCTGACCCCCGAAATGTCGGAGTGGGTTCTCGGGCTTCACCAGCGCCACGGCGTCGACATCCGCCTTGGAGAATCGATCGTCCGCTTCGAGGGCGACGGCCGCGTGCGCACCGCGGTGCTCGGGGACGGCAGCGAAGTGCCCTGCGATGTCGCCGTCATCGGTATCGGGCTGGTGCCCAACACGGGTCTCGCCGCGGCTGCCGGGCTCGAGATCGACAACGGCATCGTCACCGACGAGCATGGCCGCACGTCGCATCCCGACATCTACGCGGCCGGCGACGTCACCAACCACCCGAATCCGGTTCTGGGGCGGCGCGTCCGCCTCGAATCCTGGGAAAACGCCCAGAACCAGGCCATCAACACCGCAAAGGCTATGCTCGGCAACGCCACGCCCTACGCGGAAATCCCATGGTTCTGGTCGGACCAGTACGACGCCAACATCCAGCTCATGGGCCTGCCGGAGAGCTGGGACGAGACCGCCATCCGCGGCAGCCGCGAGGAGGGCAGCTTCATCGAGTTCTACCTCGCCGGCGGACGTCTTCAGGGCGCGGCGGCGGTCAACAATCCCCGCGACCTGAGATTTACCCGGCGCCTGATGATGGCCGACCGGACCTATGACGCCGCGGCGCTCGCTGATCCCGACGTCCGCCTGCAGAAACTCCTCCGGTCCTGATCCGGTCCCGGTGTCCGCGCCGGCTTCGCGCCGCCGCCCGCGTCAGAGAAGCCCCAGGGAGCGGAGTTCGTCCGCCATCTCGTCGGGAAGATCCTCGACGCCGTCATGGCCAGCACCGGAATCGCGGGGCGCATCGGCGGCCTCGAGATATCTCCATCCCTGGAAAGGGCGGCTCGGCCGCGGTTCGACCCGTGCGATCGCCGGATCGAGGATAAGGGCGCAACGCGTCCGCCCGTCATCGCCGACGGCGGGCTCGATTCCGAGGATCGCCTGGCGGGCGCGGATGGCGCGCCTGATCACCCAGTAGATGGAGCCGCCGTCGAGGATCTCGGCGGCACGGCGCGGCGTTGCGCGGGTCACGTGCCGGAGCCGCGCCGGGCCTTCCGCTGCGCGCGCCGCCTCGAGCCGGAGGCGCTGGCGCTCGGCAAGCCCCGAGACGCTGTGGATGCCGACAGCAAGCTTGACGAGATGCACCGTCATCGCCGTCCGGTCCGTCGCGCCTACAACAGGAACCAGGCGCCAAGGCCGAGAAAGGCGAGGAACGCCACCACATCCGTGACCGTCGTCAGGAACACGCCCGACGCGACGGCCGGATCGAAACGGGTCTGCGACAGGCCGAGCGGAATCGCGAGGCCGGCGAGGCCGGCGACGATCATCGTGATCACCATGGCCGCCGCCATCACTCCCCCGATCGCAGGGCTTCCAGACCACAGCCACGCCACGCCTCCGACGATGACCGCGAACAGGACACCGTTGAAGAGCCCGACGAGGACCTCCTTCGACAGCATGCGCGCGGCATTGGCCACGGTCAGCTCCTTCATCGCGATGGCGCGGACGGCAACCGTCAGTGTCTGGGTCCCGGCATTGCCGCCCATCGACGCGGCTATCGGCATCAGCACGGCGAGGATGACGATCTGCTCGATCGTGCCCTCGAAGAAGCCGATCACGATTGACGCCGCGATCGCGGTCAGCAGGTTGAAGAACAGCCAGCCGAACCGCGAGCGGCCGGTATTGAGGACAGCGTGATAGAGGTCGTCCTCGCGCACGCCGCCAAGCCGCATGATGTCCTCCGCGGCCTCCTCGTGAATGACATCGACGACATCGTCGACGGTGATCACCCCGATCAGGCGGTTCGACGCGTCGACGACCGGTGCCGACACCAGGTCCTGCCTGGAGAAGACGTATGCGACCTCCTCCTGGTCCATCTCAAGCGGTATGGTGACAAGCACCGGCGCCATCAGGTCGAGTATCGCCACCGGACGCCGCGTCCGCAGCACCCTGCTGAGCGCGATCATCCCGATCAGCCGGTGGCGCGGATCGACGACGAATATGTCGTAGAAGTCGTCGGGCAGGTCGTCGCTCTCCCTGAGAAAATCTATGACCTCGCCGACCGTCCAGAACGAGGGCACGGCCACGAGCTCGCGCTGCATGAGGCGGCCGGCGCTGTCTTCGGGGAAGGCGAGGCCTTCCTCGAGCATGTTCCTGAGCGCTTCGGGCACCGCATGGAGGACGCGGCGCTGCATGTCCTCACCGAGGGTCAGGATCAGCGCCAGCGCATCGTCGGAATCCAGTGCCGCGATCGCGCGCGCGATCACCGCCGTGCCGAGTTGCGCGGCGACCTCCTCGCGCACCGTCTCGTCGAGTTCGGCGAGGACCAGCGGATCGAAGAACCCGGCGAAGTGCTCGACCATCAGCGTCCGCTGGGCGCCGTGGAGGATCTCGATGAGGTCGGCGACCCCGGCCGGCCCCATCGGCGCCAGGATCTCGCGAAGGGCGTCGTCGTCGCCGGCGTCAAGCGCCGCCACCGCGCTGCGCACGAGTTCGGCGTCGAGCCCGAGGAGATCCTCGGCCTGGACCGGCTGCACAGCGGGCGCCGTCTCCGGATCCGTCGCAAATTCCGCCATCACGCCCCCCTTCCGCAGCCCGCGAAGACGGAAACGGACAGGTGCCTAGTCGAGTAAATTGGTTCCAAAGAAATCAAGCCCGCGCGACGGCGGGCGGGCCTGTAAATGGTGCGGTCGAGAAGACTCGAACTTCCACGGGATTTCTCCCACAGCGACCTCAACGCTGCGCGTCTACCAATTCCGCCACGACCGCTCCGTGCTGCAGATCTCCCGAACGCTTGATTTCCGGGGAGTGTCTGGCATATCAGATCACCGACAGGGTTGCAAGGACGGAATCGCGATGCAGGCCCCTTCTGCCGTCGACTGGCGCATCGATGCCGGCCCGGTCGACTATGACCTCGCCGTCGCCGCCATGGAGCGCGATGTCGCAGCCATCGCCGCCGGGACGGGGCGCGAGACCGTGTGGCTGCTGGAGCATGCCCCGCTCTACACGGCGGGAACCAGCGCCCGCGCCTCGGACCTGCTCGATCCCGAGCGGTTCCCCGTGTACCGGAGCGGACGCGGCGGAGAATACACCTATCACGGACCCGGCCAGCGCATCGCCTATGTCATGCTCGACCTCAATCGCAGGGGTCGCGACCTGCGCAGCTTCGTGTGCAGCCTCGAGGAGTGGATGATCGCCACCCTCGCCGGATTCGGCGTCGTCGGCGAGCGACGGGCCGGGCGGGTCGGCATATGGGTCACCCGCGAGGGGCGCCGCGAGGACAAGATCGCGGCCATCGGTGTGCGCGTGCGCCGCTGGGTGACCTATCACGGCGTCTCGCTCAACGTCGATCCCGACCTCTCCCACTATGACGGGATCGTGCCCTGCGGGGTCTCCGGCCACGGCGTGACCTCGCTCGCCGATCTCGGCGTCCGCGCCTCTCCGGCAGACATCGACGACGCACTCCGCGCATCGTTTGCGCAGGTATTCGCGTAGCCGCCGGTCAGCCCGTCGGCAGGATGGAGAACCCGTCTTCCCCGGGCGGCTCCGCATCCGTGACCCGGATCTCATCGACGCGGGCCGCGGGCGGCCCCGAGCGGCAGGCATCGAGGACGGCGTCGACTGCCGCCTCCGATCCGGAGAGGACCGCCTCGACGCTCCCGTCCCGGCGGTTTCGCACCCATCCCCGGACATCGTGCCGCCCCGCCGTCTCGCGGAGCCAGGCGCGGTACCAGGCGTTCTGCACGCGGCCCGCAACGAGGACGTGAACGGTCTTCACCGGCCTTCTTCCGCGAGCGCCAGGAACGCGGCCGCAGCCTCGAGGTCGGCGCGGAGCCTGGCGCCGCGCTCTTCGGCCTCCCCGTCCCTGCCCCAGGTCTCGAGCTGCCGGTTCTCGTCGAGCCGGCAGGCCTCCCACGCCTCGGCCGCGCCGATCCGGCCCCCGGCAAGGGCGAGGGCAAGCACCACCGAGCCGCAGATCCCGGTCGCCGCGTGCACGGCGGTGAGCGGAAAGTTCCCGTGAGCGGCGGCAAGCTCGCGGATCCGCGAGAGCGAACCGGGCGGTTGCGGCACCGGCAGGATGCCGTCGGTGACGTTGAGCGCCACGCCATGCCGTTCCCGCATCCAGGCGACGAGCGGATCCCATGCCGCGCACTGGGCGCGGCGCAGATCCTCGGGCCTGTCGGCGCGGTAACAAACGAGGTCCGTCTCGCCGTAGCGCTGAATCTCGGAGAGCACAGCCTCGCGGTTGCCGGCGATCCGGTCGATGGCGGTGTTGGCGAGGCGGGTAAGGCGCATTGCCGCGAGATCGATTTCCTCGCCCTGCTCTGACCATTCCCGCGCCACTGCCTCGGCGAGTGCGCGGCTCGGCAGCACGAGCGCCCGCTCACGCGGCGTCCGCGCCGGGTGGCCGTCGAGACGGACCGCGGTCCCGCCGTCGCAGGGCGCAGCGTCGACTGTTGCGTAACGCCGCTTCATTGCCGGTGCGCGGCTCCGGCAAGGGCCGCGACGAGGCCGGGCAGATCCTCGAGCCGGCGGGCGACGTGGTGGGCGCCGGACGCACGCAGTTCGCTCGCGTCATGAACGCCCCAGACAACGCCGACGGCGCCGGTGCCGGCATTGCGCGCGGTCTCGACGTCATAGGTCGTGTCGCCGATCATGACGGTGTCCCGGGCATCGGCGCCCACCTCACGCATCGCCTGGAGAAGGAGGAACGGATCCGGCTTTCCCGGACCGCAATCGGCGGTCTGCACGGACAGGAACCGGTTCCCAAGCCCGGCCTGCGCGATCAGCTCGTCGATGCGGCGGCCCGACCGGCTGGTCACCAGCGCGAAGCCGTAGCCGTCGGCTGCCAGCCGGTCGAGAAGGTCGTCGACCCCGGGGAACAGGCGCTCGGGCGGCCGTGCTGGCCGCGGCCGTTCGCCGCGGCCAACCTCGGCCTGATACTGCCTGATCATCTCGACCTCGCGAGCGCCGCCACCGGGTATGAGCATCTCCACGCCGCGCTCCCATGGCAGGCCGATGATCTGCCTGATCGCCTCCGGAGGAGCCGGCGGAAAGCCGAGCGCCTCCCAACACGCCGTGACGCCGACGACGATCGACGGGATGCTGTCGAGGAGCGTACCGTCAAGGTCGAAGGCGACGAGTTTCCGGCGCCCGGTCACGAGCGTTCCGCGTTCGGGTCGAAACCGAGGAATCTCCAGGTCTCCGCCATCGGCGCGGAGAGCGGCGCCTCGGCCCGGAGCGTGCCGCCCGACGGGTGCGCGATCTCGATGGCACGGGCGTGGAGATGGAGGCTGCGGCCGGCGGGAAGGCCCGCGACGAGATCCGCGGCATCGCCGTACTTCCGGTCGCCGATGATCGGCGTCCCGAGCCCGGCGCAGTGCACCCGGAGCTGGTGGGTCCGGCCGGTGAGCGGATGGAGCGCCAGCCAGGCCGCCCGGCGGCCGGCGGCCTCGACCACCCGGTACCTGGTGACCGCCTGGCGGCCGCCGGCAGCGCCGGCCATGACCCGTTCGCGCCCGTCCCTGCCCACGGTCTTGGCGAGCGCGCTGTCGACCACGCCGGAGCGCTGACGCGGCACGCCGGCGACCAACGCCCAGTAGGTCTTGTGAACGTCGCGCCGGCGGAACGCCGCCGCGAGCGCCGCCGCCGCCGCCGCGTGGCGGGCGACCACGAGCACGCCGCCGGTATCGCGGTCGAGGCGGTGGACCAGGCGCGGCGCTCCGACGCCATCGCCGGCGAGCGCGGCGAGCATGCCGTCGATATGGGTGTCGACGCCGCTTCCGCCCTGGACTGCGATCCCGGGCGGCTTGTTGAGCACGATCACGTCGTCGTCGCTGTGGATGACCAGCGCGCGGATCCAGGCGCGGTCCGACGGCGAGACGACACGCCCGCGGGGGCCGTCCGGCCGCGCTGCGGCGTCGTCGAGCGGCGGCACCCTGACGGTCTGGCCCGGGGACAGGCGCGTGCCGGAGCGCGCCCGGCGCCCGTCGACGCGGATCTGGCCGGTACGCAGGAGCTTCTCGAGGCGGCCGTGGGTCAGCCCCGGATAGTTGCGGCCGAACCAGCGGTCGAGGCGAATATCGGCCTCGCCCGGCCCGACGCTGTGAAAAGCCACACCGGCCATGTCAGGCGACCAGGCGCGCGAGGCGCAGCCCGGCGAACAGGCCGCCGACCGACACCACCACCGTCGAGACGAGATAGAGCGCGGCGAGGTCGGCGCGGCCGCGCTCGAGGAGCAGCACGAGCTCGAGCGAGAACGCGGAAAAGGTCGTGAACCCGCCGAGCACGCCGACGGTGAGGAACAGCCGCATCTCCGGCGACGGCGTCCAGGCAAACGCCATGAAGCCGGCGAGGAGGCCGAGGAGGACGGATCCTGCGGAATTGACGGCGAACGTCGCCCACGGATAGGCTCCGCCCCAGAAATTGCCAATGACCACGCCCGCAAGATAGCGCCCGCTTGCGCCGAGCGCGCCGCCGAGCGCGACCATGAGAACAGCGTTCATGTCCCGCCGTCCGCATTCTGCTGGCGCCGGAGTTCCCGCCAGCGCTTGAGGCGCTCCGCCACGTCGCTCTCGTAACCGCGGCCGGTCGGGCGGTAGAACGTGCGCGGCGGCACCGAATCGGGAAAGTAGTTCTGGCCCGAAAACGCCTCCGGGGCGTCGTGGTCGTAGCTGTAGCCGCTGCCGTAGCCGAGATCCTTCATCAGCCGCGTCGGCGCGTTGAGAATGTGCTTCGGCGGCGCTTCCGATCCGCTCTCGGCGGCTGCCGCCATGGCCTGGCCGAAGGCGCGGTAGACGGCGTTGGACTTGGGCGCCGTGCCGAGATAGACGACGCACTGCGCGAGCGCGAGTTCGCCCTCGGGCGAGCCGAGCCGCTCATACGCCTCCCAGGCCGAGACCGCGTGGGCAAGCGCTGCGGGATCGGCGAGGCCGACATCCTCGGACGCAAACCTGGTCAGGCGCCGCGCGATGTAGCGCGGATCCTCGCCACCCGAAAGCATGCGCGCGAGCCAGTAGAGGCCGGCGTCGGGATCGGAGCCGCGGAGCGACTTGTGAAGGGCGCTGATCAGGTTGTAGTGGGACTCCTGGGCCTTGTCGTAGAGCGGCACCCGCTTCTGCACGAGTTCGGCAAGCCGGGCCGGATCGACCGCTTCGCCGGCGTCGAGGAGCGCCAGCTCCTCGACCATGTTGAGCAGGTAACGCCCGTCGCCGTCGGCCATCGCGCGTAATGCTTCTCGGGCGCCGCCAGCCAGCGGCAAGCGGTGGCCGAGTTCGCGCTCGGCGCGCGCCAGCATCTCCTCCAGGGCCGCATCGTCAAGCCGGTGGAGGACAAGCACCTGGCAACGCGACAGGAGCGCGCCGTTGAGCTCGAAGGACGGGTTCTCGGTGGTGGCGCCGACGAGGGTGACGGTGCCGTCCTCGACGTAGGGCAGAAAACCGTCCTGCTGGGAACGGTTGAAGCGATGGATCTCGTCGACGAACAGCAGCGTCCCCTGGCCGCCGCCGCGGCGGTTGCGCGCGGCCTCGAATATCCGGCGGAGGTCGGCGACGCCGGAGAACACCGCGGAGAGCGGCTCGAAATGCATGTCGCTGACGTCGGCGAGAAGCCGTGCGACCGTGGTCTTCCCCGAGCCCGGCGGCCCCCACAGCACCGTTGAGACGACGCGGCGCGCCGCCGCCATGCGGCCGATCGGACCGTCGGCCGACAGCAGGTGGTCCTGGCCGAGCACGTCAGCGAGGCGCGCCGGCCGCAGGCGATCGGCAAGGGGCCGCGGCGCCTGGCTCTCGAAGAGGGTTGCCCCGTCGCCGGTCAAGGATTCAACCCGGTATCACGACGCTGAGCCGGCGGGCGCCGCGCTCGATCTCGATCCGCCACTGTCCGGCCTGACGTTTGAGGACGCGGCCGAGATCGCGCACGCGGCCGATTCGGCGGCCGTTGACGCCTACCACGATGTCGCGGCGCTCGAAGCCGACGCGCGCCGCCGGCGAGCCGTCGGCGACGCCGAGCACGATGACACCCGCGCGGGCGGTGTCGAGCGACAGCTCCTCGGCGAGCGCGGGCGAGAGATTCGCGACCTCGGCGCCGGCGAACGGGTTCCGGCCCCCGAGGACGGTCACGTTGCGCGGCGGTTCCTCGGGCGGCGGCGCCAGCGCCACGTGAAGCGCCCTGCGCTGTCCCCGGCGCAGGATCTCGAGGCGGGCGGTGCCTCCGGTCCCGAGCGTCGCGATGCGGAACTTGAGCGCGTTCGCATCGGCGATCTCCCTGCCGTTCACCGACAGCACGACATCGCCCACGCGAAGGCCGGCGCGCTGGGCGGGTCCGCCTTCATGGAGGCGGTTGATCAGCACACCGACGGCGCGCGAGCGCCCCAGCCCCTTGGCGAGCTCGCGGTCGACACTCTGACCGCCGGCGCCGAGCCACGGCCGCACGACCTTGCCGCCCGCCACTGCAGCCCGGATCACCGTCGCCACCATGTTGGACGGGATCGCGAAGCCGATGCCGTTGGAGCCGCCTGCGCGCGAGTAGATCGCCGTGTTGATGCCGGCGAGCCGGCCGTCTCCGGAGATCAGCGCGCCGCCCGAATTGCCCGGGTTGATCGCGGCGTCGGTCTGGATGAAGAAGCTGAAGTCCGACACGCCGTCGGCGGGACGCGCGAGCGCCGAGACGATGCCGCTTGTGACCGTCTGGCCGACGCCGAAGGGATTGCCGATGGCAAGCACGATGTCGCCGACCTCGAGAGTGTCGGAATCGCGGAGTTCGAGATGGGGCAGCCGCTGGCCGGCGGCGGCAACACGCAGCACGGCGAGGTCGGTGCGGCTGTCGCGCACCACGACCTCGGCGCTGTATTCCCGGCGGTCGGCGAGCACGACGCGAATTTCGTCGGCATTTTCGATGACGTGGTCATTGGTGACGACCAGCCCCTCTGGGCGGACGATGACGCCCGAGCCGAGGGAATTATGGACGCGTTCGCGGGGTGCGTTGCCGAACGGGTGGGCGCCACCGAAGAAACGGCGGAAGAACGGGTCGTCGAAAAGCGATCCGGCGCGCCGTGCGCGAACGCGGCGCGTGGTGTAGACATTGACGACGGCGGGAGCGGCGGCCTTGGCGAGCGGCGCGAATGACAGGCTGATTTCGGCGCGCGAGGCGGGTACGCGGACATCGGCCGCGGCTACACCTCCGGCCATGAGCAGGACCGCACAGAGAAGCCGCCCCGCGCGGCTGGCGCCGCGGTGGCGCGGCCGTCCCGGCCGGTCTCTGCGGATCGCGCCCATGCCTCCTCCGGCACCCGGCTAGATCATGCGGCGGCGTCTTCCTCGACGGGTTCGCTGCGCTCGACCGGACCCGAATCCAGGCCCTTTGCGTCCTCGTCGCGGTCGACGAGTTCGATGATCGCCATCGGCGCGTTGTCTCCGTACCTGTAACCCGCCCGAAGCACCCGGGTATAGCCGCCGGGCCGGTCGCTGTAGCGCGGAGCGAGGACGCTGAACAGCTTGTCCGCGAGCTTGCGATCGCCGTGCAGACGGGCCACGGCGAGGCGCCGCGCATGCAGGTCGCCACGCTTGCCCAGCGTGATCAGCCTGTCGACCACGGAGCGCAGTTCCTTCGCCTTGGGCAGGGTGGTCTTGATCTGCTCGTGCTTGATAAGTGCTGCCGCCATATTGCCGAACATCGCCTTGCGATGGGCGCTGGTACGGTTCAGCTTGCGGCCGCTCATCCGGTGGCGCATTGTCCGCTCCCTCTCTTCGCCTCGCCTGTCCCTCTTCAGTAGGTCTCGTCGAGACTGCCGGTAATCTCGTCGGGCGGCCAGTCGCCGCAATCCATGCCGAGTTCGAGGCCCATGCCGGCGAGGACCTCCTTGATCTCGTTGAGCGACTTCCGTCCGAAGTTCGGGGTCCGCATCATGTCTTGCTCGGTCTTCCTTACCAGGTCGCCGATATAGACGATGTTGTCGTTCTTCAGACAGTTGGCCGAGCGCACCGACAGCTCGAGCTCGTCGACCTTGCGCATGAGGTGGCGGTTGAAGCGGGGCTCGACGGTTTCGGCAATCTCCGGGTCGGCCTTCGGCTCCTCGAAATTGATGAACGTCTTGAGCTGGTCCTGAAGGATCAGCGCCGCCTGGGCGACAGCGTCCTCGGGCGAGATGATGCCGTCGGTCTCGATGTCCATGATCAGCTTGTCGTAGTCGGTGCGCTGGCCGACGCGGGCGTTCTCGACCTTGTAGGCGACGCGGCGCACCGGACTGAAAATGGCGTCCACGGGCACCAGCCCGATCGGCCAGTCCTCCTCGCGGCTCTCGGCCGCCGGCACGTAGCCCTTGCCGGTCTCGACGGTGAGTTCCATCGAGATCTTGGCGCCGCGGTCCAGCGTGCAGATGACCGTGTCGGGATCGACGATCTTGATGTCGTGGCTGGTCTCGATCATGCCGGCGGTGATCTCGCCGGGTCCGTCGGCCCGCAGCGTGATGCGCTTCCTGTCACCGCCGATCTTGCTCAGCGCCAGCGACTTGATGTTGAGGATGATGTCGGTCACGTCCTCGCGTACGCCGGGGATGGACGAGAATTCATGCAGCACGCCGTCGATCTCGACGGCGGTGACCGCAGCGCCCTGCAGCGACGACAGCAGCACGCGCCGCAGCGCGTTGCCGAGCGTCATGCCGAAGCCGCGCTCAAGCGGCTCCGCGGTCACCGTCGCGACGCGCATCGGATCCTCGCCGCCTTGTATGTTAAGACCGGCAGGCTTGATGAGTTCCTGCACATCCTTGCTGATGACCGTCATGCAATCGTCCTTTCGCGATGGAGTCCGCGAGCTGTCCCCGGGTTCTGACCGATGCGCCGCAGGCGGCGCGGCTGCCTCAGATGCGGCGGCGCTTCCTCGGCCGGCAGCCATTGTGCGGAATGGGCGTCACGTCACGGATGGCCGTGATCGTGAAGCCGATGGCCTGAAGCGCCCTGAGCGCGGACTCGCGGCCCGAGCCCGGGCCCTTGACCTCGACCTCGAGGGTCTTCATGCCGTGTTCCTGGGCCTTGCGGCCCGCTTCCTCACCGGCCATCTGCGCGGCGTAGGGCGTCGACTTGCGCGAGCCCTTGAAGCCCTGCGAGCCTGCCGACGACCACGCGATCACGTTGCCCTGGACGTCGGCGATCGTGATCATGGTGTTGTTGAAGGTCGCGTTCACGTGCGCGACGCCGGCGGTGATGTTCTTGCGCTCGCGTCTGCGGACGCGGCCCTGTGTCTGTCTCGCCATCGTGCTCTCCGTAGCCCGCGATCACTTCTTGCCGGCGATCGGCCGCGCGCGCCCCTTGCGGGTGCGCGCGTTGGTATGGGTGCGCTGGCCCCTGACCGGCAGGCCGCGGCGGTGGCGGAGGCCGCGGTAGCAGCCGAGATCCATGAGGCGCTTGATGTTCATCGCCGTCTCGCGGCGCAGGTCGCCCTCGACGACCCATTCGCGATCGATGACCTCGCGGATGCGCGCGAGCTCGTCGTCGCCGAGGTCGTTGGCCCGGACATTGCCCGGGACGTTGGCGCGGTCGCAGATAGTGACCGCCGTCGACCGGCCGATGCCGTAGATGTAGGTCAAGGCGATTTCCACCGGCTTGTTGGGCAGGTTAACGCCCGATATGCGTGCCACGACGCTATCTCCCGAGTTTCTGGGTTCCGATCTGAAGAAGGGACTGGTCTGCGGACTGCCTCGCTCCGCGCCCTTTGGAGCATAGCATGACCGCCGCAGCCGCGTCAAACATCGCCAGCCTCCACGACGGCGGCGATCTGTTGCTTCACCTCGTCGATCGACGCCATGCCGTCGACCGTCGCGAGCGCACCGCGCTTCCGATAGTAGGGCAGCAGAGGCGCCGTCTGGTCATGGTAGGCAGCGAGGCGGGTCTTCACGGTCTCCGCATTGTCGTCCTTGCGGCGCGAGAACTCTGTGCCGCCGCAGCTGTCGCACACGCCCTCGATGCGCGGCCGGCGATGGCGATCATGGTAGCCGGCGCCGCAGGCGGTGCAGCTGAAACGCCCGGAGATGCGGTCGACGAGCGCGTCGTCATCGACGCGCATCTCGATCACGCGGTCGAGGCTGCGGCCCTCCTGCGCGAGCATGCTGTCAAGTCCCTCGGCCTGCGCGACAGTGCGCGGAAAGCCGTCGAGGATGAAGCCGCGCGCGCAGTCGGAGCGGCCGATGCGTTCACCGATCATCGCAATCATGATGTCGTCCGAGACCAGCTCGCCGCGCTCCATGACCGCCTTGGCGCGGCGCCCGATCTCGCTGCCCGACGCCACCGCGCTCCGCAGCATGTCGCCGGTCGAAAGCCAGGCGAGGCCGTGGCCCTCTTCGAGCTCCTTTGCCTGCGTGCCCTTGCCGGCGCCCGGCGGCCCGAGGAGTATGAGGTTCATCGCCGCCGCCCCCTGAGCCGCGACTTGCGTACCAGCCCCTCGTACTGGTGGGCGATCAGGTGCGACTGCACCTGGGCCACGGTGTCGATGGTCACCGTCACCACGATCAGGAGGCTCGTGCCCCCGAAATAGAACGGCACCGCGTATTGCGAGATCAGGATCTCGGGCAGGATGCTGATGGCGGTCAGATAGGTGGCGCCGACCACCGTGAGCCGCGTCAGCACGTGATCGAGATACTCGGCCGTGTTGCGCCCCGGGCGGATGCCGGGGATGAACCCGCCATACTTGCGCAGGTTGTCCGCGGTTTCGGTGGGGTTGAAGACCACCGAGGTGTAGAAGAAGGCGAAGAACGAGATCAAGGCGCCGTAGATGAAGAGATACCCGGCCTGGCCGCGCCCGAGATAGGCGGTCACGGCGCCGAGCCACTCGGGTCCCGAGTTCGCCGAGAAGCTGGCCACCGTGATCGGCAGCAGCAGCAGCGAGCTTGCGAAGATCGGCGGGATGACGCCGGCGGTGTTGACCTTGAGCGGAATGTGGCTGCTCTCGCCGCCGAACATGCGGTTGCCCTGCTGGCGCTTGGGGTACTGCACGACAACCCGGCGTTGGGCGCGCTCGACGAAGACGATGAAGGTGACCACCGCGAGCGCGAGCAGGAGCAGGAACAGGATGACGAGTCCGGACAGCGCGCCGGTGCGCCCGAGCTCGAGGGTGCCTGCAAGCGCCGCCGGCAGGTTGGCGACGATTCCGGCGAAGATGATCAGCGAGATGCCGTTGCCGACGCCGCGCGCGGTGATCTGCTCGCCGAGCCACATCAGGAAGATGGTGCCGCCGACCAGCGTGATAACCGTGGTCGCGCGGAAGAACATGCCGGGGTCGATGACCGCCGAGCCCTGCTGTCCAGTCGTGCCCTCGAGCCCGACGGCGATGCCGTAGGCCTGGAGCGCGGCGAGCGCCACGGTGCCGTAGCGCGTGTACTGGTTGAGCTTCTTGCGCCCGACCTCGCCTTCCTTCTTGAGCGCTTCGAAATGCGGGTGGATCGCCTGCAGGAGCTGCATGATGATCGCCGCCGAGATGTAGGGCATGATGTTCAGGGCGAAGATCGTCATGCGCCCGAACGCGCCGCCGGCGAACATGTCGAACATGCCGAGGATGCCGCCGGCCTGCTGGCGGAAGATGTCCTCAAGGATGGCGGGGTCGATTCCGGGCAGCGGAATCCAGGTGCCGAGGCGATAGATGATCAGCGCCCCGAGAGTGAACCAGATCCGCTTCTTGAGCTCGGTCGCCTTCGCCAGGTTGGAGAAGCTGATTTGCGATGCGAGCTGTTCGGCCGCCGATGCCATTGCTCAGCCGTCCTCGGACGCCGCCGTCCCGCTGCCGTTCGCGCCGGACTTCCGCGCCGGTGCCGCAAGCGTGATCCGGCCGCCGGCCTTCTCGACCGCGGAAACCGCGCTCTTCGATGCGCCGGCGACGGTGATCTCGAGGCTGGCCGTGATCTCGCCGCCGCCGAGGAGCCGCACGCCGTCGCGCACCGACTTGATGACGCCGGCGGCGACCAGCGCGCCGGCGTCGACGGGCTGGCCCGCATCGAGCCGGCCGGCATCGACGGCCTGCTGCAGGCGCCCGACATTGACGGCGCGGTAGCGCTTGCGGAAGATGTTGGTGAAGCCCGACTTGGGCAGCCGGCGGTGGAGCGGCATCTGCCCGCCCTCGAAACCGAGCAGCGACACGCCGCTGCGCGATTTCTGGCCCTTGTGCCCGCGCGTCGCGGTCTTGCCGGTGCCCGAGCCGATGCCGCGGCCAACCCGCTTGCGGGGCGTGCGCGCCCCGGGCCGGCCGGAGAGTTCGTTGAGGCGCATTGCCTGTCTCCCGAAACGCCGCGCGCTGGTGCCGCGCCGCGCTACTGGTCCTCGACCCGGACGAGGTGCCGGATCTTGTTGATCATGCCGCGCACTGCGGGCGTGTCCTCGAGCTCGCGCGTGCGCTGGAGCTTGTTGAGCCCGAGCCCGGCGAGCGTCGCGCGCTGGTCCTGCGGGCGCCCGATGCCGCTCCGCACCTGGGTAACGCGCAGGGTCTTGCGTCCGGCCATGATGCTAGCCCTCGGCCTGGCCGCCATCGCGCTGCGACCAGACCTCCGAGACCTTGCGGCCGCGGCGGGCGGCGACGTTGCGCGGCGATTCCATGCTGGTCAGGGCCTGGAAGGTTGCCTTGACCATGTTGTAGGGGTTCTGGGTGCCGAGCGACTTGGCGACGACATCCTGCACGCCGAGGCTCTCGAAAACGGCGCGCATCGGTCCGCCGGCAATGATTCCGGTGCCCGGCGGCGCCGTGCGCAGCACCACCCGGCCGGCGCCGTAGCGTCCCTGCACGTCGTGGTGCAGCGCGCGGCCCTCGCGCAGCGGCACCCGCACGATGCTGCGCTTCGCCTTCTCGGTGCCCTTGCGGATCGCCTCGGGAACCTCGCGCGCCTTGCCGACGCCGTAGCCGACCCGGCCCTTCTGGTCGCCGACCACGACGAGCGCGGCGAAACCGAAGCGGCGGCCGCCCTTGACCACCTTGGCAACACGGTTGATGCTGACCAGCCGGTCGACGAGGTCGCTCCGTTCCTCAGGCTGTTCGCGGCCCCGCCGCGGATTACGTGCCATCGGTCACTCCCCTAGAATACCAGCCCGGCTTCGCGGGCTGCCTCGGCCAGCGCCCTGACGCGGCCGTGATACAGATAGGCGCCGCGGTCGAACACGACCTCGCGCAGGCCCTTGTCGACGGCGCGTTCCGCGACGAGACGCCCCGTCGCGACCGCGGCTTCGCGGCCCGACGCGCTGGCGACCGCTTCCTCGAGGGAGGATGCGGCGGCCAGCGTTTCGCCGCGCGAATCGTCGATGACCTGGGCGTAGATGTGCCGGTTCGACCGGAACACCGACAGCCGCGGACGCGCATTCGGCGCCCGGCGGATGCGGCGGCGCACGCGGCCCTGCCGGCGCACTTTCAGTTGGCGTTGGACGGCCATGGCTATTTCTTCTTGCCTTCCTTGCGCAGGACGTGTTCGCCGACATAGCGCACGCCCTTGCCCTTGTAGGGTTCGGGTTTGCGGAAGCCGCGGATCTCGGCCGCGATCTGTCCGATCTTCTGGCGGTCGATGCCCGAGACGGTGATCTCGGTCTGGCTCGGCGTCTCGATGGTGATGCCATCGGGCACCGGGTAGCGGATCTCGTGGCTGTAGCCGAGCTGCAGCACGAGTTCGCGGCCCTGCATCTGGGCGCGGTAGCCGACGCCGACGATCTGCAGCTTCTTCTCGAAACCCTTCGAGACGCCGACGACGAGGTTGTCCACGAGGCTCCGCGTCGTGCCCCACATCGCGCGCGCCCGCTTGCCCGGACCGGTGGGCCGCACGTGGACGGCGCCGTCCCCGCTCTCGACCTCGACCAGCCGGTCAATGTTCATCGTCAACTCGCCGAGCTTGCCGGTGACCGTCACGGCGCCGTTCTCGATACGGACATCGACGCCTTCCGGGATCTCGACCGGCGACTGGCCAACTCGCGACATCGAACGCCTCCGTTCCTAGAATACTTCGCAGATGACTTCGCCGCCGACGCGCGCAGCGCGCGCCTCGTTGTCCGACATGACGCCGGCGGGCGTGGACAGGATCGAGATCCCGAGGCCGTTATAGATGCGCGGCAGGTCCCTGATCTTGGAGTAGACCCGGCGCCCCGGCTTCGAGACGCGCTGGATGTGGCGGATGACGGGCGAACCGCCGTGGTACTTGAGCTCGATGCGGATCTGCGTGATGGTCGGCTTTATCTCCTCGACCTGATAGCCGCGGATGTAGCCTTCGCGCTTGAGGACGTCGAGCACGCCGACCCGCATCTTCGAACCCGGCGAGGTCACGGCGGCCTTCTTCGCCCGCTGGCCGTTGCGAATACGGGTCAGCAGATCGGCGATGGGATCCGTCATGGTCATGCTTGCCCCTCCTACCAGCTCGACTTCACCATCCCCGGGATCTGGCCCAGCGAGGCCAGTTCTCTCAGGGTGATGCGCGACATCCGGAACTTGCGGTAGGTGCCGCGCGGCCGCCCGGTGATCTCGCAGCGGTTGCCGACGCGCACGGGCGACGAGTTGCGCGGCAGCTTCGCGAGCTTGAGACGCGCCTGGAAGCGCTCGTCCATCGCCAGCGAGCGGTCCTCGGCCATCGCCTTCAACTGCGCCCGCCTGGCGGCGTATTTGCGCGCCAGGCGCTGCCTCTTGCGGTTGCGTTCTATGACGCTCTTCTTAGCCATGGCGCCCCTCCTGGTCCCTCAGCCGGTGAACGGAAAATCGAGCCCGCCGAGCAGCGCCCGCGCCTGCGCGTCGTCGGGTGCCGTGGTGCATACGACGATGTCCATGCCGCGGAACTCGTCGACCGAATCGTAGTCGATCTCTGGAAACACGATCTGCTCGCGCAGGCCGAGCGCGTAGTTGCCGCGGCCGTCGAAGCTCCGCGGCGACAGGCCGCGGAAATCGCGCACGCGCGGCAGCGCGATGTTGACCAGCCGGTCAACGAACTCGTACATGCGCTGGCGCCTGAGCGTGACCTTGACGCCGACGGGCATGCCCTCGCGCAGCTTGAAGGCGGCCACCGAGCGCCGCGCCCGGATGATGATAGGCTTCTGGCCGGCGATCGCCGTCATGTCCTTGGCGGCGCCGTCGACCTTCTTGGAATCGGCGATCGCCTCGCCGACGCCCATGTTGATGACGACCTTGTCGAGGCGCGGCACCTGCATCGGGTTGGCGTAGCCGAACTGGGTGCGGAGCGCGTCGCGGACCGTGGTCTGATAGTGTTCCTGGAGGCGCGGAATCATGGTTCGTCCTCAGTCGAGTACTTCGCCGGACCGCCGGGCAAAGCGCACCTTGCGGCCGTCCTCGAGCAGGCGGAAGCCGACGCGCGTCGGCTTGCCGTCGCCGGGGTCGGCGAGCGCCAGGTTCGAAAGGTGGATCGGGGCCTCCTTGCGCACCTTGCCGCCCTGCTGGGTCTGGGTCTGGCGCTGGTGGCGGACCACCATGTGGACATTGCTGACGAGGGCGCGGCCCTCGTCAGGCATGACCCGAAGCACGGTGCCCCGTTGTCCCTTGTCGCGTCCCGAGATCACCACGACCTCGTCGCCCTTGCGTATGCGTGCCGCCATTGTCCTTTCCCCGCCGCCGGCCCTCAGAGGACCTCCGGCGCCAGCGAGATGATTTTCATGTAGCGCTTGGCGCGCAGTTCGCGCGTCACCGGTCCGAAGATCCGGGTGCCGACGGGCTCGTCGGCGTTGTTGAGCAGGACCGCCGCGTTGCGGTCGAAGCGGATCGAGGTGCCGTCCTCGCGGAAGATCTCCTTGGCCGTGCGCACGATGACGGCGCGGTGGACGTCGCCCTTCTTGACGCGGCCGCGCGGGATCGCGCCCTTGACCGAGACGATGATGACGTCGCCCACGGTGGCCCAGCGCCGCTTCGAACCGCCGAGGATGCGGATGCACTGCACGCGGCGCGCACCCGAATTGTCGGCGACTTCCAGATTAGTCTCCGGAATGATCATGGCCCTGTTCCCCCTGGGCGCCGGCGTCGACGAGCTCCCACCGCTTGGTCTTCGAGAGCGGGCGGCTTTCGCGGATGGTCACGCGGTCGCCCTCGCGGCACCGGTTCTCCGGATCATGGATGGCGAACTTCTTCGACCTGCGCATGATCTTCTTGTACAGCGGATGGCGGACCTGGCGGTCGACGCGCACGATCGCGGTCTTGTCCTGCCTGTCCGACACCACCGTCCCCTGCAGTTCTCGTCTCGGCATGCCCCTGCGCTCCCTAGCCGCCGGCCGCGGCGCTGCGTTCGTTCATGATCGTGCTGATGCGCGCTATGTCGCGCCGCACCTCGCGCACGCGGCTCGTCGATTCGAGCTGCCCCGACGCGGCCTGGAACCTGAGGTTGAGGCGTTCGCGCTTGAGCTGCGAGAGCTGGTCGCGAAGCTCGTCGTCCGTCTTCTGGCGCAGATCGGCGGCGCTGGTCATCGCCTCAGCTCCCCGCGCCCACGAGGCGCCCGACGACCCGTGTGCGGATCGGCAGCTTGGCGGCAGCGAGCTGCAGCGCCACCTTGGCGACGTCCTCGGACACGCCGTCGACCTCGAACATGATGCGCCCCGACTTGACCCGCGCCGCCCAGTATTCGGGCGTGCCCTTGCCCTTGCCCTGGCGCACCTCGGCCGGTTTCTGGGATACCGGCAGGTCCGGGAATATGCGTATCCACACCCGGCCCGAGCGCCGCATGTGGCGCGTGATCGCGCGCCGCGACGCCTCGATCTGGCGCGCCGTGATGCGTCCCGGAGACATTGCCTTGAGCCCGTACGACCCGAAATTGAGGGTCGTCGCGCCCTTGGCCTTGCCCTTGATGCGCCCCTTGTGCGCCTTGCGGAACTTTGTTCTCTTCGGTGCCAGCATGGTTCCGGTTCCCCCGCGCCGCGCCTAGCGGCCGCCTTCCCTTTCCTGCCTGCGCGTATCCTGGGCCATCGGGTCGTGGGCCAGGATCTCGCCCTTGAAGACCCAGACCTTGACCCCGCACGTGCCGTAGGTGGTGCGCGCGGTCGCGGTGCCGTAATCGACATCGGCGCGCAGCGTGTGCAGCGGCACCCGCCCCTCGCGATACCACTCGGTGCGCGCGATCTCGGCACCGCCGAGGCGGCCCGAGCAGTTGATGCGGATGCCGTCGGCGCCGAGCCGCATCGCCGACTGCACGGCGCGGCGCATGGCACGGCGAAAGGCGACGCGGCGCTCGAGCTGCTGGGCGATGTTCTCGGCCGCCAGCCGGGCGTCGATTTCGGGCTTGCGCACCTCGACGATGTTGATGTGGATCTCGCTCTCGGTCATGGCCGCGACGTCGCGGCGCAGCTTCTCGATGTCGGCGCCCTTCTTGCCGATGACGACCCCGGGGCGCGCCGAATGGATGATGACGCGCGCCTTCTTGGCCGGCCGCTCGATGATGATCTTGCTCACCGCGGCCTCGGAGAGCCGCTTCATCAGGAACTCGCGCAGCCGGATGTCCTCATGCAGGAGATCCGCATACTGCCCGTCGCGGGCGTACCAGCGTGAATCCCAGGTGCGGTTTATGCCGAGACGAAGCCCGATCGGATTGACCTTCTGGCCCATTAGAACTCCTCCTCGACCTCGCGCAGCACGATGGTCAGGTTGCTGAACGGCTTCTCGATGCGGGCGACGCGGCCGCGCGCGCGCGGCCGGAAGCGCCTCATGACCGCGGTCCGCCCGGTCGTCGCCTCGGCGACGATGAGGCGGTCGACATCGAGCTGGTGGTTGTACTCGGCGTTGGCGATCGCCGATTCGAGAACGGCGCGCACGTTGCCGGCGACGCGGCGGCGCGACATCGCGAGCTCGTTGAGCGCCCTGTCGACCGGCAGACCGCGAATCGACTGCGCCACCAGGTTGAGCTTCCGCGCGCTCCCGCGGATCATGCGCGAGAACGCCATCGCCTCGTTGTCGCGCAGCCGGCGCGGTCGGGAACGCTTGCCCATGTCAGCCCCTCCGCGCCCTCTTGTCGGCGGCATGGCCGTAATAGGTCCGGGTCGGCGCGAATTCGCCGAACTTGTGGCCGACCATGTTCTCGGTCACGAGCACGGGGATGTGCTTGTGGCCGTTGTGCACGCCGAAGGTGAGCCCCACGAACTGGGGCAGGATGGTCGAGCGTCGCGACCAGGTGCGGATCACGTCGTTGCGCCCCGAAGCGCGCGCGCGTTCCGCCTTCTTGAGCAGGTAGCCGTCGACGAACGGGCCTTTCCACAGGGAGCGGGCCATGGCTGCGGGCCTCCTACTTCTTGCGCCGCCGGCGGCGCATGATGAGCGCGTCGGACTGCTTCTTCGAGCGCGTTCGCGCGCCCTTGGTCGGCTTGCCCCACGGCGACACCGGGTGGCGGCCGCCCGACGTGCGGCCCTCGCCGCCGCCATGGGGATGGTCGACCGGGTTCATCGCCACGCCGCGCACCTGCGGCCGGCGGCCGCGCCAGCGGTTGCGGCCGGCCTTGGCGAGGTTGACGTTCTGGTTGTCGGAGTTCGAGACCGCACCGACCGTGGCCATGCACTTGGCCGACACCATGCGCAGTTCGCCCGACGCCAGCCGGAGCTGCGCGTAGCCCGAGTCCTTGCCGATGAGCTGCACGTAGGTGCCCGCGGCGCGCGCCATCTGCCCGCCGCGGCCCGGCTTCATCTCGACATTGTGGATGATGGTGCCGACCGGCATGTTCTCCATCGGCATCGCGTTGCCGGGCTTGATGTCGGCGCGTTCGGCGGAGACGACGACGTCGCCGGGGCCGAGCCGTTGCGGCGCCAGAATGTAGGCCTGTTCGCCGTCCTCGTAGTGCACGAGCGCGATGAAGGCCGAGCGGTTGGGGTCGTATTCGAGCCGTTCCACGGAGCCGGGCACGCCGAACTTGCGGCGCTTGAAGTCGATGACGCGGTAGAGCCGCTTGTGGCCGCCGCCGCGGCGGCGCGAGGTGATGCGGCCCTGGTTGTTGCGCCCGCCGCTCTTGTTCAGCCCCTCGGTCAGCGTCTTGACCGGCCGGCCCTTCCACAGCCCGGAGCGGTCGACGAGCACGAGGCCGCGGGTTGCGGGCGTGGTCGGGTTGTAGTGTTTGAGCGCCATCGGTCAGATCCCCGTCGCGATGTCGATGAAATGGCCGTCCTCGAGGCAGACGATCGCCTTCTTGTAGTCGGCCTGGCGGCCGGTGCGGCCGCGGAAGCGCTTGACCTTGCCCTTGCGGCGCACGGTGTTGACCGACCTGACCTTGACCTCGAACAGCTGCTCGACGGCAGCGCGGATCACCGGCTTGGTGGCGCTGACCGGCACCCGGAAGGTCACCTGGTTGAACTCGGAGCCGCGCACCGACTTCTCGGTGACGACGGGCCTGAGGATGATGTCGCAGGCCGCGCCCGGGCTCACGCGGACCGGCCGGTAGTATTTCCAGCTCATGACAGCCGCTCCTGAAGATGTTCGGCCGCCGCGCGCGTGAGCACCAGCATGTCGCGGCGCATGATGTCGTAGACGTTCGCGCCCTGCTGCGGCAGGACGTCGACGTTGGGCAGGTTGGCGGCGGCGCGCGCGAGGTTGGCATCGACCTCGGGGCCGGTGACGATGAGCACGTTCGACCAGCCGAGGGTGGCGAGCCTGGCCGCAAGCTCGCGCGTCTTCGGCGCCTCGAGCGCGGCGTCGTCGAGAATGGCGAGCCGGCCCCCGGCCTGCTTGTCCGAGAGCGCCGAGCGCATGGCGAGCCGGCGGACCTTGCGCGGCAACCGGTGCGCGTGGTCGCGCACCACGGGACCGAAGACGGTGGCGCCGCCGCGGAACTGGGTCGCCCGCGTGGTGCCGGCGCGCGCGCGTCCGGTGCCCTTCTGGCGCCACGGCTTGGCGGTGCTGCCGCGGATCTCGCTGACATTCTTGGTCTTGTGGTTGCCCGAGCGCCGCTTGGCGAGCTGCCAGTTGACCATGCGGTGCACGATGTCGTGGCGGACTTCGGCACCGAAGACGGTCTCGGAAAGTTCGACGGAGCCGGCGGCGCCGTTGTCGAGCGTGATGACATCAAGTTTCATGGTGCGCGATTCCGTCCTGTCGCCGCCTCGGCATTCACGATGCGGCTTCGCCGTCAGCCGCCGCGCCGTCGTCGGCCGCCGCGTCGCCGCGCAGTCCGGCCGGGAAGGGCACGCCGTCTGGAAGCGGCCGCTTGCGGGCGTCGAACACCTCGACCCAGGCGCCGTCATGGCCGGGCACGCTGCCGCGCACCAGGATGACGCCGTGGGCGGCATCGGCGCGCACGACCTCGAGGTTCTGCACGGTCGCCCGCCGCGCCCCGAGATGGCCGGCCATCTTCTTGCCCTTGAAGACCTTTCCCGGATCCTGGGCGTTGCCCGTCGAGCCATGGCTGCGGTGGCTGACGGAGACGCCGTGGCTGGCCTCGAGCCCGCCGAAATTGTGCCGCTTCATGCCGCCGGCAAAGCCCTTGCCGATCGACACGCCGGCGACGTCGACGAACTGCCCCGGCACGAAATGGCCCGCGGTGAGCTCGGCGCCGACCTCGAGGAGCGCATCGTCGTCGACGCGGAACTCGGCCAGCACCCGCTTGGGCTCGACGCGGGCGCGCGCGAAATGCCCGCGCATCGGCTTCGAGACGTTCTTGGCCTTCGCCTGGCCGGCGCCGATCTGGACCGCCGAGTAGCCGTGGCTGTCGCGCGTGCGCACGTCGACGACCTGGCACGAATCGACCTCGAGCACGGTGACCGGCACATGGCGGCCGTCGTCGGAAAAGACCCGCGTCATGCCGGCCTTGCGCGCTATGAGTCCGGAACGCATCGGCCGGCCGCCCTAGAGCTTGATCTCGACATCGACGCCGGCCGCGAGGTCGAGCTTCATCAGCGCGTCGACGGTCTGCGGCGTCGGATCGATGATGTCGATGAGACGCTTGTGGGTGCGGATCTCGAACTGCTCGCGCGACTTCTTGTTGACGTGCGGCGAACGCAGCAGCGTGAACTTCTCGATCTTGGTGGGAAGCGGGATCGGCCCCCGGACCTCGGCGCCGATGCGCTTGGCCGCATTGACGATCTCGCCCGTCGACGCGTCGAGCGCCCCGTGATCGAACGCCTTCAGCCGTATCCTGATCGTCTGTCTGTCCATCTCGGGCCTCTTGCTGTCGGCGTTTTCGCGTTCTATTCGGTGATGGCTGCGACGACGCCGGCGCCGACGGTGCGGCCGCCCTCGCGGATCGCGAAGCGCAGCCCCTCGCTCATCGCAATCGGCGCGATCAGCTCGACCTCCATCGACACTTTGTCGCCCGGCATCACCATCTCCGTGCCCTCCGGAAGCGCAACCTGACCCGTCACGTCCGTCGTCCGGAAGTAAAACTGCGGAAGGTAGTTCGAAAAGAACGGCGTGTGACGCCCGCCCTCGTCCTTGGTCAGGACATACGCCTCGGCCTTGAACTTCGTGTGCGGACGGATCGACCCCGGCGCCGCCAGAACCTGACCGCGCTCGACGCCGTCGCGGTCGACGC
>JAJEBT010000174.1 GCA_022822405.1 Alphaproteobacteria bacterium | reverse complement strand
CGGCAAGAACACCGCCGATTCTGTCTCCCGCCTGTCACGCCGCCGTCCCGTACAGCCCCCGTCCGCGCTCAGTTCTCCATCGAGAGGAGAGGCCGGGCCGTGACCGGGCGGCGGTTGGGCGTACGAGGGAGGACGTCCGGCCGCCATCTTCCCTCACCGGCACGAAGGAGACGGCACCACGACGGCAGCCATGGTGATGCCCGGCAACACGGCGGCGACGTTCCTGGTTCATTTCTTTGGCACCGGCCTGGCCGACGACCGCTATGTGGTCGAGCGGTACAAGGCCCGCGCGGACGGCGACATCGTTCCTGCCCCGGCCGAGGCGCTGGCGGCCAAGGGCCGGCGCAAGGTCAAGCGCACCACGGTCACGCTGAAGGCGGTGAAGGAGCTGCGGCCCGCCACCACCGAGATCATCGTCTGCACCGGCCTCAAGACCCGCGGCATCCGTCACTGCAACCGCCGTGATTGCCGCTACGGGCGCGCTCCGGCTCCTTGCCGGGTTGGATGCCGATAGTGAGGTGGCCATCTCGCCCTTGGTGATACTTTCCTGTTGGCGTCGAGAAGGCGGAGTCAAGTATCGTCGTGCGGATTGTCGTATTCGGTGATGCCGTCCGACCAAGGCACGATCCCCGCCGCCCTTGAAGCGCATGAATAGGGCCCGCTACAAATGCTGGTGACCGCCACGTAGCGCAGCTTGACTGCCAACAATGCTCCCGAAACCACCTCGGCCATCCGATGGATCCTCCGCGCTCGACGCGTATGGGGAAGTGCTCGAACTTCACGAGACCACACTCAGCAACCGCTTCGACCGGGAATTCTACCGTAAGGAGCTCCGCGCCAAGGCCAAGTTCTACGGCACCCTCGCGGGCAAGCGTCCCGAGGGCGGCGACGCACGTGCCTTCTACGAGGCGTTGTCGAAGTTTCTTGCGCGCCAATTGGAAGTCTACGGACCCGAGGCGCCGGTGAAGCGGCGGCGCAAGGCGGACGCGCCCACCTCACCTCTGGTCTATCCCAATCTGCCCAAAGGGCTCACTCATCGCGTCCACTTCCTGGAGCGCGGCTCCCTGAGGCGGGAACGCTCCGCCGCCCTGGCCAGGCATGCCGATGCAGTTTCTCGCCAGACCGCGCCCAACGGCGACGTGCTGCTCTCGGTCGCAGTCTCCCCCGCCCGCGTCCGGTTCTTCGAGCGCCTGATCGAGTCGGCTGGCGCCGACGGCCTCGGCGTTCCCTGGCCGGGGAAGGCCGGCGGCTTCGCCGGATGGATTCGGCCGGATGGCAGCCTGTCCAGTGACAGAGATTTCGATCATGCCGGATCGCCCTGGGCGAAGATGATGGCCGACATCCAGCGGGCGCGCCTCTATCACTGGAGCCTGGACCGCGGACAGCTTTCGCCCGACATCGTGCTGCCGACGGACAGGCCGCCAATTCCGGAGAGTTTGCCCTGGGATCCGGATCCGCGCTTCCAGGCTATCCTCGACCTGACATCGGAAGACCGCCTTACAGAGGCTGCCGAGCTTCTCGACGCGATCCCGGGTGCTGAGCGCGAGCCGCTCTTCGACGAGGTCCTCTATCTGCGCTTCCTGACAGGCGCGGCGCCACGGGGCGAAGATCTTCGCTACCTGGCGCGCCGGCACGTCTCGGGGTCGGCGATCCGGCCCCGCCTCGAGGAGGAGTTCGAGAGCTTTATCGTGGAACTCGACCGGGAGCTTGCCGAGGCCGGACCTCTCACGGATCGATTCCCCGGGTTCGAAGATCGTAGCTGGCTCTTGGAGCAGGACCCGAGCCACTTCAGGCGCAATACGCCCAGCATCAAGGACTGGCCGGCGACGCGGAAGCACTATTTCGAGGCGCTTGCACTCTACGGGCACCCGACGAACCCGCGGGGACGCATCTTCGTCTGGCACCCGGATCTCGGCTTTCCCTCGTTGGCGCCGCAGATGGCCGCCGCCGAGAACGTCTTCCGCTTCCGGCGCGGTATTCCCGAGATCGGCCGCGGCTGGGTTTCGGAAGCCACGCTCTACGACCTCGTAAAGGCGCGCCGTCCGGACGCCATCCACCAGTGGCGGCCAAGTTTCCTGGGCCTGCTGTCCGTGGACATTTACGTGCCGTCGGAGCGGCTTGCGATCGAGTATCAGGGTCAGCAGCACTTCGATCCCGTCGATCTTTTCGGCGGAGACGAGGCTTTGGCGAAGACCCAGGCGCGGGACTCACGGAAGCGGGCCCTGCTGTCGGCCGAGGGGGTGCGATTGTTCGAGTGGCGTTACGATCTGCCGGTCACCTCGGAGAACATCGATAAGGTCCTCTCCGGGTCGGGTCTACGACGCCGATGGCGACCATGTCGGCGACGTCTTCGCCCAGGACGACATTCTCAATCCCGGCGCCCGCGTCTACATGATCCATTTGAGCGAGGACCGCCGCGACGCCTTCGAGATCATGCGCGACGCGGCGGCGGAGCAGTACTGCGGCGAGACCGGCGACACCTGGCGGCCCCGGCACGGCAGCCACGCCAGCCAGACCGGCAAGCTGACCTCGGCCAGCATCGACGCCCGCGACTACCAGCGCGCGAGGAAGGACCGCGAGACCGCCGCGCACCTGCCGCAGGGCACGCTGGTCGCGATCGCCGGCGGGAAGGACATCGCCGACCCGGCGGCGGTGATCGCCAAGCTCGACCAGACCCGCGCCAAGCATGCCGACATGGTGCTCGTCCACGGCGGCGGCCCCGGCGTCGAGAAGATCGCGGCGCGCTGGGCCGAGCGGAACGGCGTCGACCAGGTCGTCTGCAAGCCCGACTGGGATCGCCACGGCAGGGCCGCCCCGTTCCGCCGCAACGAGGAGCTGCTGCAACTCCTGCCGAAGGGCCTCATCGCGTTCCCCGGAAGCGGCATCACCGAGAACCTCGTCGACCGCGCGCGCCAGCTCGGCATCCCGGTGGCACAGTGCGCTGCGTAGCCCGCGCCGCCGTGGCGGACCGCGTCGTCGCTCCAGCGGCGGCGCGGTTCGTTTCCTTTCGCGTCGACGGTGTTGCGGCGGCACCGTCATCCTCGCGCGCGCTTCGCGCCGCGCTCGTGCTCCGGCTCGCTGTCGCTCGCCGATCGCCGGTGCGTTCGCTGCCGCTCGCACCGTTCCGGACGCCTCCGGCATCGCACTGCGCGCTCCCGCCTTCGGCGCTGTCGCCGCGCCGTTCCGCTGTCGCGTCACTGGCCGTTGCACCATCGCCGGCATGACTGCCGACGCTGCTGCCGGCCCGCTCGGCACGGTGCTTCGCACCAGTGCCCTCGCTCGCGTCGGCGACGACGCCCGCTCAAGCGAGACTGTGAGAGTATCAGCTCGCCACAGGCTGATTGCCATTCGTCCGGATGGGGGTTTCGATGTCCGGATCGGGCAAGTCACCGCGAGGGGGGATAATGCGGTGAATTGACTACATCGTACCAAGAGACACGGAATTTACGCTGCAAAGCTGCGCTGCATGGCGGGGAAACACGGTCTCCCGGGCAATATCACACACCGATCGCCGGAGTCCGCTGCTTTTGCAGGCAATGCTCCCTGAACGCATCCACGCCCAGCTCGTTCACCATCCGCTTGAAGTTGTAGCCCAGCGCCATCAGGCTGAACTCGCCGCGGCACTTGTCGAGTCCGCGCATCAGGAAATGATCGATCCCCGCCCAGCGCTTGATGGTGCCGAATGGGTGCTCGACGAGCGCGGATCGCCCGCGCATCAATGGCGAACCGGCGCTCATCTTCTTGCGATGCCGGTCCACCCAGTCCGCATGCTCCGGGCGCTCCACCCTACGCCTTGGCTTTGGGTTCGCCTTTTCCAGGCATCGGCTCGACAGCGCACAACCCCGACAACCCTCTGGCGCCGCACGATAAACGAAATACAGCTTGTTACGCTTGACGGTGGTCTCGTTGGCTCGAGCCAGCCGTTGACCGGCCGGACAGACATACGTGTCGTCCTGCGGGTCGTAACGGAAATCATCGCTGCCGAACCGATCTCCCTTGCCCTTGCGGCCCAGTTGCTTGGGGATCGGAACATACACATCCATCCCCTTGTCCTCGCACTCCTTCAAATGCGAGCCATTGTAATAGCCGGCATCCGCCAGACCGATCAGCCCGGAATTGTCCGTGGCTTCGCAGGCTTTCGTCATCATCGGCTCGAACTGACAGAAATCATTGCCGTCCTGGACTACGTCCGCCGCCACAATCAGCTTGTGCTTGTCGTCCACCGCAATCTGGCAGTTGTAGCCGCCCACCAACTTGGCGTGCTTCTTCATCATCCGCGCATCGGGATCGACCTCCGATATCTGGCTCTCCCCGCTTTCCAGCAGGCGCTCCTGCAGGGCCTCCTTGTGCTTCTGCTTCTCCACCAGGGCCTCGATCTTCGCGGCCAGTTCCGGATCCTCCCCACCGTCCGCGCCGTCCTCCGGGTTCGCGTCCGCCTCGTCCAGCTGCCGGTGATAGGCCGCGATCCTCTCGTCCAGCTTCTTCAGTTCCTTTTCCAGTCTCGCCTTGGTGTGGATGCTGCCGGGACTCGCATTGGCCTTCAGAAAGGTGCCGTCGACCGCCACCCGGCTGTTGCCCAGCAGGGACAGTTCCCGGCACAGCAGCACGAACTCCCGGTTGGTCGCCCGCAGAGCCGCCAGATTGTCCTTGCGGAAATCCGCGATCGTCTTGTAGCTCGGCCTGGCTCCCTGACACAGCCAGATCACTTCCAGGTTGCGGTGCGTCTCGGCTTCGAGCCGGCGCGAGCTTCGTACACGGTGCTGATAGCCGTACAGATACAACTTCAGCAGCAGCGCCGGGTCGAACGCCGGCTGACCGGCGCCCCGGTTCGCTTCGGTGCGCGCGAAGCCCAGCGCCTGCAGGTCCAGCGTGTCGACGAAGGCATCGATCGCACGAACCGGATTGTGTGCGGACACATAGTCGTCCAGACACGGCGGAAGCAGCATCACCTGACTTCGGGAATGCACCTCCTGATATCGTCTCTCGGCCATGGCGGCGATCCCATATGTGATCGTTTCGATTGCTGACGAAGACGACCTATACAGGCCGTGCGAGAACGCGCACTGAGTCGCGTCGTCGCTCCCGGCAATACTCTCACAGTCTCGATTGAGCGGCGGGCACTGCGGCGCGAAGTGCGCAAGGCAGTGCGGCGCGGTCTGCGCGCGGAGCGGCGCAGTCGGCGATGCACTCATGCGAAGCATGGTGCAACGGCGCGTGACGCGGGCGGCGAACGCAACGGCGATCGGCAAGCGATGCGAAAGCGGAACGGGCCGCGCCGTGCAAGCGACGACGCGGCCCGCGCTGCGGTCAGGCGGCGATGCGCTTAATGCCGAGAAGGGTGTAATGCCGAGTGGGTCGTGGGAGCCGGCTTACCCACGCCGAATTCCCGTTGATTTACTCGGCATTAATCCTCGGGAGTCCCCGCCGGATGGGAGGCGGCGTGTTGGCCTCAGGGACTTCCAGCTTCTCGGCTGGGCTTGCACGGAGGTACATCTCAGGGGTCTTGACGTCGGCGTGACCGAGCCAATTCGAGCCTTTCCGGATGTCAGTGAACCGGCCGTTAGAATTAATGCCGAGCGAATCGGCAGGCAAACGGCACGGCTACGCCGATTCCTGCGACCCACTCGGCATTACATCCTTCTCGGCATTAAGCGCATTATCCCGAGCTCGGGATAATGCGCTGAACCGGGATGCCGAGTTGCCTTGCCTTGTCCACAAGGTTGTCGGTGATGCCGGAGCCGGGGAAAGCGATCACGCCTTTCGGCAGAAGGTTGAGAAGGTCGTCGTTGCGCCGGAAGGGGGCGGCCCGTCCGTGCCGGTTCCAGTCCGGTTTGCAGACGATCTGCTGGATGCCGTTGCGCTCGGCCCAGCGCGCCGCGATCTTCTCGACGCCGGGGCCGCCGCCATGCACGAGCACCATGTCGGCATACTTGGCGCGCGCCTTGTCCAGCCGGGCGAT
>JAJEBT010000064.1 GCA_022822405.1 Alphaproteobacteria bacterium | reverse complement strand
GCACTACAATCGCGATTCGAAAAACGCCCAATCAGCTAACCTCATGTAATTCAACACTATTCACATATACATGATGACGCCAGACGCCTCAAAACCACCAAAATCACCCCTCCTGGCCGCAAAAATGTTAAACATGGGCTAACGTCCCCGGACGGCAGGCGCAAATTTCATGGAACGGAAACGGGACTACTCGAAGGGCCGCCCGGTATTTTGCGACGACAGGCGCCACCGTGCCGAAACTTCCGTCGGCAACTCTTCGCCGACCAAAGGAAACGGGGCGTCCAAAGGACGCCCCGCCCCTGATGTCAGATCCTGCCGGAACGCCTTTCCGGCCTGCAGTTTTTAGCGGCCGGTGCGCGCCAGGCTCTGGACCCAGCCCTTCATGCGATCCTTGGCATTGGCGATCTGCGCATCGTCGAACCACTTCGAGAGCGAAACCTTGTCCACGGCATAGACAGGCCGCAGGAAGTCGCTTTCGTAGCCGAACGGAACGGTCGCGTCGATTCCCATCCCGCCCTCGAAACGGGTGTTCGACGCAGTCCATTCCTTGTCTCCGGCGGTCATGCGCTCGGCCGGCATGAAGGTCTGGCCGCGCCCCCCCGGGATCGGATTGAGGATGTCGGTGTGGGGGTTCACTCGGGTGGTCATATTCCACATGATGTCGTCCATGTCATACGGATCCGAATCCTCGGACACGGCGAAACACAGGCGCGAGCCCTGCGAGGTCGAGAGGATTGCAGACATGAAGTTGCGCTGCCAGCCCTCGTCGATCTTGTTCCGCTTCTTGACCTGGATGATGGCACCGCCCCAGTCCGTCATGCAGTAGGGGATGACGACATCCTGGATGATTCCGGGCTGCATGCGCTCGCAGAGCGCGAACATCGCCGCCTCACGGACCGTCGTGTCGATATTGTGGTCGTCCAGCGTGTGCACGCCAAGCGCGAAGATGATCGGCTTGGTGGCCGGCTTGCGCATGGTGACGGCGGTGACATGGAACGTCGGCGCCTTGTAGGCCTTGCCCATGTAGCCAGCCCATTCCGGATGGAAGTGGAAGCGCCCCTGGATGCCAGCCTCTTCGGATTCCGCGGTTTCGTAGCGGCGGTCGCGCGGATTGACATAGCCCTCGAGCACCACCTCGCAGTCGGCGACGGCGTAAGCGTCGACCGTGCGCGCCTTCACGAGGCGCACGGGTTGCCCCTGCACGGCGCCGGCGATCCCGATCTCGTCGCAGCCCTGCGGCAGGATCACGTAGTCGAACCCGGCACCCGCCAACAGCGTGCAGCTCGGCGGCAGGCCGAAACACATCGTGATCGGAACCGGCTCGTCATCCTTGTAGTGCTTGGAAACCACCTGCCACATGTGCGAACCCGGCGAGATCTGGAACGTGCCGACATTGCCCCAGCGAAAATTCATGCGGTTGTAGCCGAGGTCCGTTCCGCCGTCGAAATACTTGCCTGCCACCACACGATTGCCGGAGCCGACGGTCAATTCGGGCTCGTATTCGGTGTGCCGGATCGGCACCATGAACTCGTTGACGTCGGCAGGGTTCTCGATCACCTCCTCCTGGCAGGGGGCCTCGTCCTGGCCGATCTCTACAGGCGGAAGCGGATGTTCGAGCGCCCAGGCGAGCTTGCGCGTGCGGTCCGTGTCGTCGGTCCAGCCGAACATCTTGTTGATGATGTTCATGTCACCGAAGAGGTTGGTGACCACGCGGTGATTGGGCTTGTTCTTGACCTTGTTGAACAGGATCGGACAGCCGCCATCCATGTTCTTCTGGATGGCCGTAATCTCCAGATCGGGATCTACTTCGACGTCGGTCTCGATGAGATCGCCTTCCTGCTTGAGCCACTCGAGAGTGCCCCGGAGATCGACGATCAGTTCCGATGCCATGCCCGGCATCTCCATTTGCGCTGCACACATGCTATATTTCTCCTGTTGCCGCTTCGATTGCCGCGTTTGTCGGCGGCGGAAGCGGATCGGTTGCCGCGTTTGTCGGCGGCCGGAAAACCTCCCGGAAGTGCAGTCCGGGAAGCGATTCGCAGCCCGGGGCGCCGGAAAAAATCCGTTCCGGAACGCTGTGTGGATCAGTTGGTGATCCTGCGTCGGCGGCGCGCAGCGCCGCTCCTGTCCGCTGGCCTGTATGCGTTCTGATATCGGAAACCTCTTGCAAATGCAAGCATGCCAAACGCCACGGGCCCGGATGCGGCACGGTTCACGGCCGAAATCGCTCGAAACGGTCCATGGATTCTTCTGCCGGCGACAGGCCGGAGCCGGCGCGGGGATTCAGGCAGTGGCCTTCTTGTCGGCTACGCGAGTCGAGAATCTTAGCCAAACGGTGACCACCAGCACGATGACGACCAGCGGCGCCATAACCAGATTGACCGCAACCCAGCCGATCATCTGCTGGACCATTCCCGCCGTGACGACGCCGACCGAGATCGTTCCCCAGATAACAAAGTCGTTGAACCCCTGGACCTTAGCCTTCTCCTCGGGCGTGTAGGTCTCGGTCACGAGCGCCGTGCCGCCGGTGAAAAGGAAGTTCCAGCCAACGCCGACCAAGACCATCGCCGCAAGGAAGTTGAGGAATTCGATTCCGGAAAGGCTGATCACGATGCTGGCGAGACACAGCACAGCACCGGCGACCAGGATGTTGTTGACGCCGAACCAGCCGATCAGGTGCCCGGTGATGAAGGCCGGCAGATACATGCCGACCACATGGGCCTGGATCACGTAGGACGAATCCGAGAACGTGAAACCGCAAACGCCCATCGCTATCGGCGTCACCGTCATCAGGAACGACATCACCAGGTAACCGAAGGTCGCCGCGCACACCGCGATCAGGAACTTGGGCTGGCGCACGATCTCGATGAGCGGCCGCCCCCGCTTCCGCTGCGATCGCCGCGCCGGTTTCGGAATGTCGACGAAACTGACAACGAAGGCGACAGCCAGATAGACGATGATCAGGGCTGCGAATATCCCGGCGAATCCGACCGGCAGGACATCGACCGTATTGCGCGCCAGCGTCGGCCCGAAGAATGCCGCCAGCACGCTGCCGGCCAGCACATAGGAGATGGCCTTGCTGCGGAACTCCACGGTCGCCGTGTCGGCTGCAGCAAACCGAAAGAAGTGGCAGAACCCGTTGAAACTGCCGATCAGCGCCGTGGCCACGCAAAACAGCACGAAACTGCCGGTCATGATCGCATGGACGCCAACGGCCGCGCCGACAACCGCAATTCCGGCTCCGGTAATGAACCCGATCCGGCGGCCCACCCGCTCCATGTACAGCGAAGCCGGAATCGTCGTCAGCGCCATGGCCACGAACTGCAGGGCGATCGGCAGCGTGACGAGCACCTTGTCGGTCGTCAACAGGATGCCGCCGATGATCGGCGCCGAGGCAATGATCGCCGAGGTCGACGTCATGAACAGGGCCTGGCAGCAGGCAAGGAGGAGAATGTTCCTCCGGACCGGATTGACACTCATGGTGGACCACTCCTCCCCGGCGACAGATAGCAAATCGCCGCACCGTTGTAACGTGCCTGCAATCCGCCTTTTGTCTCCGGCGCCGGATACCGGTCCGTTTTCCCGGACCCGCTGTCTTGGTCAAAATAGGAAACGGCCCATCGCAATCCGACCGCAAAGGCCAGTTCGCAAATTTCGTCTATAACCGGACCGCACATCCGGCAGCGTGCCGCCCGGCAGATGCGCTGCGCCGGCCCTATTCGGCGACGACGTAACGGTCGCGGCGCACGCCGGTCAGATCCCGGCCCAGAATGCGGATAAGACGTGTGGTGTCAGCGCGGCTGGGCGCGTGCAGGTCGCCCTCGTTGTAGAGGTGCGCCTTGCCCGGCGTCAGGTCGTATACGGCCTTCTCCCGGACCTTGCCGGGCTCGCCGTCCGCCGGCTCGGTAATCCTCTCCCAGTCCGTCATGGTGGTCACGCCCTCGGCCTGGCCGTAGATCGCCCAGCTCGGGCCGTGATCATGCGGCGAGGAGCCCTTTGCGCCCTCGTTGACATGGGCAAGGATGCAGAACTTGTGCCTGTCGTCCTCGTAAAGAACGCGGCGCCCCACCGTATTGTCCGGTCCGAGATGGGCGCGGACGAATTCACGGTCGGCGCACGCCCTTTCCGTAAACTTCCGGACTTCCTCGCGCCCCGCCGGTCCGGGATCCCTGTCCAGCGCCGCGCGGCAGTCAGCGGCGAATTGCTCAAGCGTGTAGGCCATCTCCACCACTTTTTGCTCACGAATCCCGACCTCTATCCTATCACAACACCAGACCCGCCGCACTATCTCTTCCCTGGGGCCGGCAACCTAGGCTGCAGCGACAGACGACAAGTCCGGTTGTGCAAAGATCACCACGAGCAGTCCGGTCTTCCGCATCGATCTCGGGGCGGGAGAACCTGGACCGTTTCCCCGCACCTAGATGTTCCGCATCGGCTTGCAGGCAATCAATCTCGACCGTCTCACGGAATTCTACAAGACTGCACCGCGCTATCTCGTCACCGGGCGCGATCGCCGCGACACTGTTGGCGACCTGCCGACATCAGGCGTCGTCTTCCTCACTCGCGACCTGGGCAAGTCGCGCGAACCGTCCTCGTCGTGGGACGGCGCGCCAACGCGCCGAGCAGCATCAGACAGTCCAGTTTCCACATACCTTCGCTTTTCGCGCCTCGCGACGTGCCTGAACGCCAGCGCGCGCACCCAGAGGTCAGCGACTATCGTCCGGTCGATCATGACAACTCGTTCTCGCTTTACTGCAATGATCCCGAGGGCAACATGCTTGAGCCGAGCCGTGAATCGACCTAGTGCATACCGGCACCAGATGTCTGGCCGCTCGACTGCTCATTGTCGAACGAAGAGATGCTGCGCGTCTCGAAGAAGAGATGTCGAGTTGATTCCCGGTTTCATGATGCGTGAAGAACGGAAGGCCCGTGCCCGCCCCGAGCTGCCCCAATCCGGCCCGCTCGAAGCCGAGGAGCCGGCCGCCCACATCCCCTGACCAGCCCTCCCTGGAGGTTCCCGGAAGGTCGCTTGCGATGAACTCGCTCCCCCCGGCCTGGTCCGCGCGGCAACGGTCCGGTCTCCCGGCCTTATACCGCCTGTCTGGGCGGCACCGCTGTTGTCGGCCGCGATTCACGGCCGCCATGGTCCGGTGCTATCTTCGTCGCGCACTGTACCGCACCCGGATCCCTCGCATGACGCGCTCACAGGCGATCTCCCTATGGGACGTGACCGCAGACGAAACCGATGTCCTGGCGCCGATGGATGGCGACGTCGAGACCGATTTGGCGATCGTCGGGGGTGGTTTCACCGGATTGTCTACGGCGCTTCACGCGACCCAGCGTGGACTCGACTGCCATGTACTGGAAGCCCGCCGAGTCGGTTACGGCGGATCGGGCCGCAATGTCGGCCTGGTCAATGCGGGGCTCTGGCTGCCGCCCCAGGATGTGCGCGCACGGCTCGGCAACGCACGGGGATCAGCACTGGTCAGGGCTCTGGGAGACGCGCCCGACTATGTGATGTCTCTGGTCGAACGTCACCGGATACGATGCGAGGCGACACGGAGCGGCACCATCCACGCGGCGCATTCGTCGAGCGGATACGAGGATCTGGCGCGGCGTGCAGAGGAATGGCACCGACTGGGCGCGCCCGTGGATTTGCTGTCGCGGGCGGAGGCGTCCGCCAGGATCGGCAGCGATGCGTTCCACGGCGGCCTGCTCGACCACCGCGCGGGAACCATCAACCCGATGGGATATGCCCGGGGACTCGCACGGGCCGCGCTCGACGCCGGAGCCCGAATATCGGTCGGCGTCACAGCACGCCGCCTTCGCCGCGACAACGGCAGGTGGATCGTCGAGACGGATCGGGGCCAGGTTTCAGCAGCAGCAGTCGTGCTCGGAACCAACGCGTATACGGACGATTTGTGGCCGGGCCTGAAACGGACATTCACGGTTATCCGCTTCTTCCAGGTTGCAACCGCGCCTCTCGGCGACCGGGCGGACTTCATCCTGCGCGGCGGAGAGGGGCTGTGGGATACGGGCAGGATCATGTTTTCACTCCGCCGGGACGCGTTCGGACGCCTGGTCATCGGTTCGATGGGCAGCGTGATGGGCGGCCGCGACGGGCTGTCACGACGGTGGGCGGCACACAGGATCCGGCGACTCTTCCCCGGGCTTGGCGCCATCGAGATCGAGACGGCATGGCACGGATCGATCGCCATGACGCCCGACCATCTGCCCCGGATCTACCGCCTGGCCGACGGGCTCTACACGCCCATCGGCTATAACGGACGCGGGATTACCCCTGGCACGATTTTCGGCAAGGCGATGGCCGAACTGCTGTCCGGCGGCCGGGAAGACGACCTGCCGCTGCCGGTCTCCGAACCGCGGCGGGTGGCGTCAGCCCCGGTCATGTCGCGTATCTATCGGGCAGTGTTTGCCGCAAACCAGATTGTCGGGGCATTCTGACACCCCACCGTCGGCGACCCGAAGACAGGCAAAGGAACGGAGAACGACATGACGAAGCGACCCACAGCCCTGATCACGGGAGGCGCCCAGGGCATCGGATATGCCTGTGCGGAAGCAATTTCCGAGGACGGCACACGCATCGTTCTTGCGGACATCAACAGCGCCGGCGCCTCGGCAGCCGCCGAGCGGCTCGGAGGGGACACGCTGGCGGTCGCCTGCGACATGGGCGACCCTGGCCAGATCGCCTCGATGTTCGACCGAATAGAAGCAGAGGCCGGCCCGGTTTCGATCCTCGTGAACTGCGCAGGCATAGCCGAACCCTGCGACTTTCTCGAAACCTCGCTGGAGCAGTTCGCGTCGGTGATCAACGTCAATCTCACCGGTACCTTCCTCGCGACCCAGCGCGCGGCGAAGGCCATGATCGCCGCCGGAATCGGCGGATCCATCGTCAACATGTCATCGATCAATGCCCAGCTTGCGATCCCAACGGTTGCCGCCTACTGCGCTTCGAAGGGTGGCGTCATGCAACTCACGAAATCGAGCGCGCTTGCGCTCGCGGCCTACGGTATCCGGGTCAATGCTGTCGGTCCCGGATCGATCGATACGGCCATGATGGCGAGCGTTAATGCGGATCCCGAAGCGATGAAGGTGGCGATGTCGCGCACGCCGCTCAAACGCATGGGAAACCCGCGTGAGGTCGGCGACGTTGTCGCATTCCTGGCGAGCGACAGGGCAAGCTACATCACCGGCGAGACCATCTATGTCGACGGCGGCAGGCTCGGGTTGAACTACACCTGCTGACGAAGGCCGGAGGAGAAAGCGACATGTCAGGTCTCGAAACACTGCCGTTCTTCGGCGAAACTGCCATCGCCGAGGTGCTGGAGTGGAAGCCTTTAATCGACACCCTCGAACAGGCGATGATCTCGTTGTCCGAGGGCCGCGTGGCACAACCTACGCGCCAAATGGTTCCGGTCCCGGGCCGCAACGCGATCATTGCGGCCATGCCGGCCGTCGGCGATGCGATGGCAGTCAAGGTCGTGACGCTCTTCCACGACAACGCCAGCGTCGGCATTCCCTCCCATCAGGCGGTGATCCTCGTGTTCGACAAGGACAACGGGATGCCGCTCGCAGCCCTCGACGGCCGCCTGATCACCGAGATGAGGACTGCCGCGGGGTCGGCGGCGGCAGCGCGACGGCTCGCAACCGCCGCGCCGGAGGCAGTCACGATCATGGGCAGCGGGGTCCAGGCACGTGCCCATGCGCACGCGCTGGCGGCCGTCCGGCCGCTCGGAGAATTGCGCCTCTGGGCCCGCAGCGAAGGGACCGGCCGTGCCGTAGCCGAGGAGATCGGCGCGGTCTTCGTTGGCGACGCCGAGCGCGCCGTACGTGGTGCCGACATCGTCGCCTGCACGACATCGGCCACGGAACCGATCCTGATGGGAGAGTGGCTAAAGCCGGGCGCGTTCGTGACCTCGGTCGGCTGGAACACCCATGACGGCCGCGAACTCGACGACCTGGCCATGACTCATACGGTGATCGTCGAATCCCGCGCCGCCGCCCGGGACCAGGCCGGCAATGTCCGCGGGTCGGGATGCGAGATATTCGCCGAGATTGGCGAGATATACTCGGGCACCATGACGGTACCCGATGGCGCGACCGTGATCTACGATTCGGTCGGGGTCGCCATCATGGATGTCGCTGCAGCCAAACTCGCCTACGATCTATTGGGGTAGCCGCAAGGGCCGCCTGACGCTGCGGCGTACCCTTCTGGCGTGCCGGAACTTCTCGCTTCCTCTCCGGACAGAGCAGCCATCCACCCGATCACAGTTCATGCGGGCGATACGGGCTGCTTGTACTCGATTTCGAGAACCCGAACTTCGCAGTCCGAAACGTTCACCGCATTGTGCTCAATGGGCGCTGTCCACGCCATCGTTCTCCCATTCTCGTAGGCAACCCAAGTCTCCGAGCCGTCCGCACCATGGAGCATGAGCCCGCCGCCGGATTGCTGGACGGTGACGTAATCGTATTTGTGACGGTGCCATCCGGTCTGCTCACCCGGCGCGAAGGTCCATTGCGTGATCCGGCTGCGGCTGTCCTCGTGCAACAGCATTTTGGTTGCCTGTGCAAACTTCGGAAGCTCCTTCCGGCCCTCCTTTTCCAGTTGTTCGGACATTTGCGTCTCCCGGACCAGAGCTAAATCGTGCGCCCAATTCTACCCCTACATCCACGGTGTGTCCGATGATTTTTCCGGATACGGATATTGCGCCGGCCACCGCCAAACGCAACACGGCTCAGGGTCTCGAACTGCTGGACACTGCAGTAAAACGCAGGTGTCATCGAAACCGACAAAAATTCTGTCACTTGACATTCCCGGCTCACAGTGGCGAATATTCGGCGTATGGTAACATGATCGCTCGCCGGTCTGGCTTGTCGGACCGGAGTGCTGATCGTTGGTGGTCATATAGACCGAATTGCCGCGTCAGCGGCTTCGTTCAATCCCGATCACCCATCAAGGGGAACCGCCATGACATACAGCTTCGAAGAGTTTTGTGCCGACAACAGAAACGCCTACGGTCAGGACGGTGTCGCAGATCTCGAACAAATCCGCTTGAATCTCGAGCGGCTCATTCGTGAAAATCCGGAATTCGTGGCTAGGGAGTGCGATCCGGAGTTCGATTACGGCATCCGGGAACTCTACAAGGATCCCGAAAAGGGCTTCATCGTCTACTCTCACAAGAGCGTCGGCGGGCGGACCTCGCCGCCGCACGATCATGGCGCTTCCTGGGCAATCTATGGTCAGGCCTGGAACGTGACCGACATGACGGAATACCGCCGCACCGATGACCGTTCGACGGAAGGCCACGCGAAAATTGAACGGACGAAGGCGTATCGGCTCGAGCCGGGCCAGGTCGGCAAATACGGCCCGCATGAAATCCACCAGATCCATTTCGAGGACGAGGCCGGATTCATCCGGGTTACAGGCGCAGACCTGTTCAAGGTCGATACCCTGACCTACGATCCGGAGACGGAAAGCGTCAAGATCGTCGGAGCCGGCTCATCCGCAGGCAGCGAGTTGCCTCAACCCGACGCCGCGTAAGGGGCAAGCAGGCAATCGACAGTCCTGCGTCTTCAACGGCTCCCGAGCGCTGTAGCGACAACCCGGTTCCCGTCCGTTGGCGCAGTGACTGCCCGTCCCCGGCAAGTGCGCAGCACGCTGTTGCAAGCGAGTGCTCGTCTACTAGCGAACCATCTCGCTGGTGGTGAGGTTACGGCCGTTTGACGGTCAACCGAAACTCACGAGCAACGCCATCTTTCTCCCCGATCCGGGTAGAGGTAATTCCCCAGCATACGACCGCCAGGGGCATCACCTCCATGACCATCGTTGCGTTTTCGCCGCGGTCGAATTCGTGCGGTTCGTCCTCAGAAATGCCGCCAGCCCGAACCGTCGACGTCAACCGGCCGGCCATCGGCATCGACCAGGGAGACCGTGCCGCTGCCGGCGATGATCGTTCCGATCTCGACAACATCAACGCCCGCTTCCCTGCCTCCGACCAGCGCCCTTGCCCTGTCCTCGGCCGCGACCGTAAAGACAAGTTCGTAATCATCGCCCCCGGTCACCAGCGCGCCGGGGCCGATCCCGCGTTGACGGCACATTGCCGCGGCAGCCTCGGAGACTGGCACCCGCTCAATCCCGATCCGCGCGCCCGCGCCGGATACCGCGCAGATATGGCCGAGATCGGCGACCAACCCATCCGAGACGTCGGCCATCGCCGTGGCGATGCCTCTCAGGGAGCGTCCGAGCTCTAACCGCGGCTCCGGCAGACGGAAACGCTGGATCAGAAACTCTTGCTCCGCCGCCCCCTCCCCCGACGCCTGGAGGCCCAGAACGGCATCACCGATGGTGCCGGACACCATGACAAGATGGCCCGGGACGGCGCCTTTGCGGGTAACCGCCTGTCCGGAGGGAAGTTCGCCTACAACCGTGATCGAAACGACCGGCGGACCGTCTGTGCGGGTGATGTCGCCGCCAAGCAACGTTACCGCAAACCTGTCCTGGTCGATGCGCAACCCACGCGCAAACCCTTCGAGCCAGGAATCCCCGATGGCGACGGGCAGGGCCAGATTGAGAAAATACGCGTTCGGCGTCGCCGCCATCGCCGCGAGGTCCGAAAGGTTCACCCTGAGAAGCCGCCGCGCCACCACTTCGGGATCTTCGCCGACCGGGAAATGAACCCCGGCGACCATGGTGTCGGTGCTGACGACGGTATCGGTTTCCGGCCGAGGCGGCAGCACCGCGGCATCGTCACGAAATCCCAGCGCCCTGGGATCGCCGTTCCCGAGAGGAGCCAGCAATTCGGCGATAACCTCGAATTCGCCCCTGCCCGGCCGTTCAGCCATCGCCGCCAGCCGGCGCCGTCTCCGCCGTTTCCAACTCGCCGGGACGCAGCGCCCGGGCAACATCGTCCAGCACGCCATTCACCATGCCCGCCTCGGGCGAATCGAAGAAGGCATGGGCGATGTCGAGGTACTCGTTGATGACAACCCTCGCCGGCGTGTCGCGGCACGTCTCCAGTTCGCACACGGCCGTCCTCAGGATCGCGCGCAGCACGTAGGCCAGTCTCTCGACCTTCCAGCGTTCGGAGAGCGAGTCCCGAATGATCCGATCGAACTCCTCCCGGCGCTCGACCGCAGCATCGATAAGGGCTGCAAAGAATTCCCGGTCGGCTTCGACGTCCCCCTCGACGCCGAGACGCTCTCCCGGCGTGTAGGACTCGAATTCCGCCAACACCCTTTCGGTATCGGCACCAGACAGGTCGATCTGGTAGAGCCCCTGGACCGCGGCGAGGCGGGCGGCGCTCCGGGCGGCCCGGCGGCCCGCCCTCCGCTGACCGCCGCCGCTCATCGGCGCTGTCAGTGGAATTGCCGGCGCAGCGCAATCATCGCTAGGCAGGCGCGCGCCGCGGCTCCGCCCCGATCATGCTGGTCCCGTTGCGCCCGCGCCATGGCCTGTTCGCCGTTCTCGGTCGTCAGCACCCCGTATCCGAGCGCCACGCCGTGTTCGAGAACCAGGTCGTTCAGCCCACGCGCGCTTTCCTGGCAGACATAGTCGTAGTGGGTTGTCTCGCCGCGAATGACGCAGCCGAGCGCGATATAGCCGTCGAACGGCTTTCCCGCATCCGACTTGTGGCCGTTGCCGATAGCCATCCGGATCGCCCCCGGGAGCTCAAAGGTTCCCGGCACCTGGAACCGTTCCCAGGTCGCGCCAGCCGCGTCGAGCTCCGCGATGACGCTCTCCATCATCCGGTCGGCGATCTCGTCGTAGAACCGCGCCTCAACAATCATCACGTGCGCGCCCGCCATCCCTCAGTCCTCCGAAGGCCCGAGGGGGCGGCGGCCAACAACCTTGAGCCCGAAGCCCTCTATGCCCTTGATCGCACGCTCGCGATTGCTGATCAGGATCAACTCCCGGACGCCGAGATCGTTGAGAATCTGGGCTCCGACGCCGAAGTCACGCAAGGCCGGAGGCGCCGTCTCGCGGCCCTCCTCGGTCTGCACCGAGATCTCGGCGCTGGCTGACAGCGGATCGGAGGGCACCCGATGGCGAGTCCGTATCTGATTGGAGAGCTTCTCGGCCCACGGTTCGCGAATGATCACGATAACGCCGCGCCCTTCCTTGCCGACGATACGGAACGCGCTTTCGAGTTCCTCTTCGTGCTGGTTCGTGGTGTCATGGATCATGTCGTCGAGGATGTTCACCGCATGCATGCGAACCAAGAGCGGTTCGTCGCCCGAAACGTCCCCCTTCACGAGCGCGATATGTTCGGCCCCGGACACGTTGTTGCGATACAGGATGAGGCGGAAGTCGCCTTCGTGCCGACGGTTGATGCGCGTCGTCAGCGATCTTTCGACGATCGAGTCGTGTCGCAGGCGGTAAGCGATCAGATCGGCGATCGTGGCCACCTTGAGCCCATGGAACTGGGCGAATTTCACGAGATCAGGCAGGCGGGCCATGGTCCCGTCCTCGTTCATGATCTCGCAGATCACGCCCGACGGGTTGAGGCCGGCGAGCCGCGCGAGATCGACGGCCGCCTCCGTATGTCCCGTGCGCACTAGCACGCCGCCATCCCGCGCCCGCAGCGGAAACACGTGGCCCGGCGTAACGATGTCGTCGCGCCCATGCAGCGGGTCGATCGCCACCGCCACCGTGCGCGCCCGGTCGGACGCGGATATGCCGGTGGTTATTCCCTCGCGCGCTTCGATCGAGGTCGTGAACGCGGTCTCGAACTGGGACCTGTTGTCCGTCGACATCAGCGACAGGCCCAACTGGTCGACGCGCTCGGCGGTCATCGCCAGGCAGATCAGGCCGCGACCGTGCTTGGCCATGAAGTTGATGGCGTCCGGCGTCGCCATCTGTGCAGCGACGATAAGGTCGCCCTCGTTCTCGCGGTCCTCGTCGTCGACGACGACCACCATGCGGCCGTTGCGGATATCCTCGATCACGTCGGGGATCGGAGCCAGGAAATCCCGGAGATCGTCGCCCGACACCGCCCCCGGTCCTTCGGGCGCCCCGTTGCCGACGACGGACAATTGCCTTTCGATCACTGGTCAGTCCTTTCCGAGAAGCCGCGCCACATAGCGCGCGATAGTATCGATCTCGACATTGACGCTGTCGCCGATCCGGCGCGAACCGAAGGTCGTCACCGCGCGGGTATGGCTGATGATGTTGACCCCGAAGCGGTTGCCCTCGACCTCGTTGACGGTCAGCGACACCCCGTCAATCGCGATCGAGCCCTTGGGAGCAACATAGATTGCGAACGCATCGGGAATCTCGAAGCGGAAGCGGACGCTGTCGCCCTCCGGCTCCATGTCGACTATGGCGGCCACGGCATCGACATGACCCGACACGATGTGTCCGCCCAACTCGTCGCCGACGCGCATCGCGCGCTCAAGATTGACCGCCGTGCCGACTTCCCAGCCGCCGAGTGTCGTCCGCGCAAGCGTCTCTGCGGAAGCTTCGACCGCAAACCAGTCCGCCCCCTTCTCGACCACCGTCAGGCAGGGACCCGAACAAGCAATCGAGGCACCGATATCGACGCTGTCCAGGTCGTAGGACGTCGTGATCTCGATACGGGTGTCCCCACCCCTGGCGATCGCGCGAACGCGGGCAAAATCCGAGACAATGCCGGTGAACACCTAATTCTCCCTTCGCACACGCTCATAGGTCTCGACGAGATCCGGGCCGACTGCTTCGCTCGACAGTCTGACGAAGTTCCGCGCATCGTCAAGCCTTTCCAGGCCAAAATCCGAAACCGCCGGCGTGCCGTCTGCCCCGATGACGACCGGCGCCCGGCACCATACGATGCGGTCAACGAGATCGCCCGCGATCAGCGCGGCGACCGTGCGGCCGCCGCCCTCGACCATGAGCCGGTTGACCCCGCGATCCCCCAGCGCCTTCAGGGCGGCCCCGGGGTCGGGCCTGCCGTCGCCGCTTCCTGCTACCGCGACGATCTCGACGCCGGCTTCGGCCAGCGCTTCCGGCTGCCGGCCGTCCTTGCCGATGATGAGCCAGGTCGGGATATCGCGTGCCGTCGCCACCAGGCAGTGGCTTGCCGGCAACGGCGTCCGTCCCCCGAGCACGACGCGGATCGGCGAGCGCCCACCGAGTCCGGGCAGGCGGCAGGTGAGAGCCGGATCGTCGGCAATCGCGGTTCCGTTGCCGACAAGTATCGCGTCGCTCCGCGCCCTGAGCCCGTGAACACGGTCCCGCGCCATGGGCCCCGTAATCCATCTGCTCTCGCCGGTCGAGGTGGCGATGCGGCCGTCGAGGCTGGTCGCCAGCTTCACGGTGACCAGCGGACGGCCCTGTTCGACCCGCATGAGAAAATCCGCCGTCACCTCTCGGGCGGCCTCGGCGCACACGCCGAGCGAAACCTCGACGCCAGCGTCTTCGAGCCTCCGCAATCCGGCGCCGTCGACGCGGGGGTCGGGATCTCGCACCCCGACGACGACCCGCGCGATGCCGGCCTCGATCAGGACTTCGGCGCAGGGCGGGGTCTGGCCATGATGGGCGCACGGCTCCAGCGTCACGTAGGCCGTAGCCCCTCTGGCACCGTCTCCGGCGCGCGCCAGCGCGACGGTCTCCGCATGCGGTCGTCCGCCCGGCTGCGTCCAGCCGCGCCCGATGACGCGCCCGTCCCGCGCGATGACGCAGCCTACGGCGGGGTTCGGAGAAACATTGCCGTGGCCGCGCCTTGCCAGCGCGACCGCGGCAGTCATGAAGCGCTCGTCAGACAAGCCGCTCAGGCACATTCAGGCCTTCGACGAAATCTTCGAAGTCCCGCGCCTCGCGGAAGTCGCGATAGACCGAAGCGAAGCGGATATATGCCACGGGGTCGAGCCGCTCGAGCGCTTCCATCACCAGCTCCCCGATCTGACTCGACTTGATTTCCGCCATTCCGGAACTCTCGATCTTCCGGACGATTCCAGTCACTGCGCGCTCGACCCGGTCCGGCTCGACCGGACGCTTGCGCAGCGCGACCGTCATCGACCTCGTGATCTTCTCGCGTTCCAGCGGCTCGCGCTTGTCGTTTTCCTTGAGAACGACGATGTCCCGCAACTGTACGCGCTCGAACGTCGTGAAGCGCATGCCGCAGGCGGTGCAGGCACGGCGCCGACGGATCGATGCGTTGTCCTCGGCTGGCCGCGAATCCTTGACCTGCGTGTCTTCATTACCGCAAAAAGGACACTTCATCCCTGCTCTCCCCGCCTCATTGTGGATAAATCGGAAACCGCTCGCACAGCCGGCCCACCTGCTCACGCGCCTTCTTCTCGGCCACCGCATTGTCGCCGCCGGACGAGCTGAAACCGTCGAGAACCTCAGCAATCAGTTCCCCGATCTCGTGGAATTCCGCCGGCCCGAAACCGCGCGTCGTGGCCGCAGGCGACCCGAGGCGTATGCCGGAGGTGACCGTCGGCGGTTGCGGGTCGAAGGGCACGCCATTCTTGTTGCAGGTCATGCCGGCGGCCTCGAGGGTTGCCTCGGCGGCCTTGCCGGTCACACCCTTAGTACGCAGGTCGACGAGCAGGAGATGGGTGTCGGTGCCGCCCGAGACGATGTCGCAGCCGGCGTCCGAAAGGGTGGCGGCGAGAACCCGCGCGTTCTCGGCGACCGCCGCCGCATAGACGCGGAACTCGGGACGCAGCGCCTCGCCGAAGGCCGCAGCCTTCGCCGCGATGATGTGCATCAACGGCCCCCCCTGGGTTCCGGGAAAGATCGCGGAATTGATCTTGCGGGCAAGGTCGGCATCGTCGGCAAGGATCATTCCACCGCGAGGCCCGCGCAGCGTCTTGTGGGTCGTGGTGGTGACGACATGCGCATGCGGGAACGGGCTCGGATGCACACCGCCAGCCACCAGCCCGGCAAAATGCGCCATGTCGACCATCAGCATCGCACCGACGGAATCCGCGATTTCCCGGAAACGCGCGAAATCAAGAATGCGGGGGTAGGCCGAGCCGCCGGCGATGATCAGCTTCGGCCGATGCTGTTCGGCCAGGCGCGCGACCTCGTCGAAGTCGATCCGCGCGTCATCCTTGCGCACGCCGTACTGGACGGCGTCGAGCCATCGTCCGGAAAGACTGGGACGCGCGCCGTGCGTGAGATGGCCGCCGGCAGCCAGGGAAAGTCCGAGTATGGTGTCGCCCGGCTTGAGCAGGGCGAAGAACACAGCCGCATTGGCCTGGGCGCCGGAATGGGGCTGGACATTGGCGTGGCTGCAACCGAAAAGCCGGCAGGCGCGGTCGATCGCCAGCTGCTCGGCGACATCGACATACTCGCATCCGCCGTAGTAGCGGCGCCCCGGATAGCCTTCGGCATACTTGTTGGTGAGCACCGAGCCGGCGGCTTCGAGCACCGCCCGCGAGACGATGTTCTCGGAGGCGATGAGCTCTATCTGGTCCTGCTGGCGGGCAAGCTCGCGCCCCAGCGCGTGGTCGAGATCCGGATCCGTCTCCACAAGAGATGAGGTAAAGAATCCTTCGTGTGACATGGCCGAAGGCGGCAGCGCGTCCATGGAAGACTCCGTATCGTGGGTGTCAGGCAGCCTGACACCGCTCAAGTTTGGCGATCCGGCGTTCATGCCGTCCGCCCTCGAATTCCGTCGAGAGAAAGACCCCTACCATGGCGCGGGCGGTTCCTTCCGGAGTCTTTCTTCCGCCCAGGCACATGACGTTGGCGTCATTGTGTCGACGGGCCAGGGCCGCAGTTTCCTCGTCGTAGCAGAGCGCAGCACGAATGCCGGGGTGCCGGTTCGCAGCAATCGAAACGCCGATACCCGTTCCGCAAACCAGAATTCCGGCATCGCCCTGGCCAGCGGCAAGCGCGTCGACCAGCCTGAAGGCAAAATCGGCGTAATCCACCGGTTCAATCCCGTCGGTCCCGAGATCCAGCACGTCGAAACCGGCGCGACGGATCTCCTCGATGCAGGCCTGTTTGAGCGAATGACCGCCATGATCGACGGCGATGGCAACCGTTTTCCTGCTCATGGGGCCTTCATCCCGGACGTCTCGACACAGCGCAATCCTGTCTCGCGGATCGGTTGCCGACACCAAATATCATGCCACCATAGCATGTCACTACAAGGTATAGCAAGGTAGCCGGTTCTGCGGAAAGACACCCCCGAGCCCGCCCATGCCAGTGTCGGGACTTCAGCCCGACGCCGGATATTTTGCGATTCCGCGAGCAGCCGCTTTGCAAAACAGCATGCGGACCCCTATATTCAATACAACAATCTCATGCCGCCCGACACTCGGCGCCGCATCCAGGTCCGGGCTCCGGGAGGGAGAAAAGGAGCGAACCATGGAAGACCAGCCCAACACCGGCGGCGCTCTGTCCGATACGGGCAGCGACACTCTCCGTCAGCCCGTGGCCGGCGATACCCTCCCGTCAGGCCACATGGTTCCCCAGTCGATCGGGCGGTACCGCGCACTCACGGCCCGGCATCTCGACGAGATTCCGCAGCTCGGGAAGCTCTCCGCCGACGACCAGTTCGCCATGCGCGTCGTCAGCAGCGTGCTGCCATTCCGCTCGAACCGCTACGTGATCGAGAACCTCATCGACTGGGACCGAGTGCCCGACGATCCGCTCTACCAGATCACTTTCCCCCAGAGGGAGATGCTGAGGGACGAGGATTTTGCGCGGATGGCGGATCTCGTCGCGCGTGACGCCACGACCGGCGAGATCAACGAAGCCGCAAACGAGATCCGGGTCGGCCTCAACCCGCATCCCGCCGGCCAGCGGGAACTCAACATACCCGAATCGGACGAAGGCGTTCTCGAAGGCCTCCAGCACAAGTATCGCGAGACCGTGCTCTTCTTCCCGAGCCACGGGCAGACCTGCCATGCGTACTGCACGTTCTGTTTCCGCTGGGCGCAGTTCGTCGGCGACAAGGATCTCAAGATCGTCGCCAAGGAGGAAACCGGCCTGCACCAATACCTGGCCGCGCACCCGGACGTGTCGGACCTGCTGGTCACCGGCGGCGACCCGATGATCATGAAGGCGAGTTCGATGGAGCGCTTTCTCAGGCCGTTCATCGACGATCCCTCGCTCGGCCATATCCAGGATATCCGCATTGGAACGAAGTCGCTGACCTTCTGGCCGCACCGGTTCGTGAACGACGAGGACGCGGACGACATGCTGAGGCTGCTCGAAGACCTCACCGAGGCCGGCAAGCATGTCGCCATCATGGCGCACTTCAATCACTGGCAGGAACTCGAGACGGAGGTTGCCCGCGAGGCTATCCGCCGTCTCCGCAATACCGGCGCCGTGATCCGCTGCCAGGCCCCCCTTCTCGCCCACATCAACGATTCCTCCGATGTCTGGAGCCGCATGTGGCGCGAACAGGTACGTCTCGGGATGATCCCGTACTACATGTTTGTCGAGCGGGACACCGGGGCGCGGCACTATTTCGAGGTGCCGCTGGAGCGGGCGTGGGAGATCTTCGCCGGCGCGCTCAACCAGGTTTCCGGGCTTGGCCGCACCGTTCGCGGCCCGAGCATGAGCGCCACGCCGGGCAAGGTCGAGGTCCTCGGCGTGCAGGAAGTCCACGGCGAAAAGGTGTTCGTGCTGCGCTTCCTGCAGGGACGGAATCCGGACTGGGTCGGGCGGCCATTCTTCGCGAAGTTTGATCCGGCGGCCACCTGGTTCGATCATCTCGAGCCCGCATTCGGAGAATCGAAGTTCTTCTTCGAAGACGATTTCCGGGGCATGCTCAAGGGCACCGCGATGGCGGACGCCGTTTGAAACCTGCATCGGCGGAAGCGACCTTGCCGGCAACGGACGGATCCTCGGCATGACCCGCCGGCCGGCGGGATGCAACAAGGCGAACTTCCGGCCGGCGTCGAGGTCCGGAGCAGGCTTCAGGGAAGAGATGCGCGCAAGGCGGTGTGAACAGCAGCGCCGGATTGCGTCGAGATGACCATCCCGACGATACACGGGACCGTTGCCGTGGTCGGCGACTACGTCTCGGGCGATGTCATACTGCCTGGCCGCCATGCCTTTCTCGATGCGGAAGGAATGGCAGCACATGTGCTCGAGGAACTCGACGATACGGCCAACGCCCGCGTCCGCGCCGCCTCCGTCCTCATCGCCGGAACCGCTTTCGGCTACGGAACCGGACGGGAATCCTCCGCACGCGCGCTCCGCGCGGCAGGCATAAGGGCGGTCATCGGCGGCCCCTTCGCCCGGATGTTCTACCGCAATGCGATCAACAACGGCCTCCTGGTGCTGGACTGCCCAGCACTCGTGGAGCAGGGTATCGAAGACGGCTCGGCGATCGAAATCGACCCCGCTTCGGGCCAGGTGCGCTGCGAGGGCCGGGAACACGCGATACCGGCAGTGCCTGACCTCATCGGAGCCATCGTTTCGGCAGGCGACCTCGTTGAATACGGGCGCCACCTCCTGTCTTCCGAAGCCGGGGAGACCACGCATGGCTGAGAGCGGTCTGACGCTTGCCCAGAAGGTCCTGGCCCGTGCCGCAGGAATTGCGGCACCGCGCCCGGGCGAGATCATCGAGGCACGGCCCGACTTCTCCTATTCCCACGATTTTGCCGTCTATGTCATCGACGCGTTCGAACGCATGGGTGCCCGCAGGGTCGTGCAGCCCGACCGGGTAGCCATCTGTCTTGACCATGTCATTCCGGCCGACAACCGGCGCGACGCAAACAACCATGCCCGGATCCGCACCTTTGCCAGGGACCAGGGATTGCGCCATTTCTTCGACGCCGGCACCGGAATCGCCCATCAGGTGATGTTCGAGAAAGGACTGGTCGCACCCGGCAGCCTCGTCATCGCCAGCGATTCCCATACGCCCTCAGGAGGCGCACTCGGTGCCCTTGCCCTTGGCGTCGGAGAAACGGAGCTGGGCTTCGCCTGGGCCACCGGCTTCCTCTGGATCCGGGTTCCGGCCAGCATCCGCATCTCGCTTGAGGGCAGGTTTCAGCCGGGCGTCTACGCCAAGGACATGATGCTTTACCTGATCGCGAAGCTCGGCGTCCTCGGCGCGGTATACGAGGTGCTGGAATATGGCGGCCCGGCGGCGGCGACGTTATCGGCTTCCGAACGCTTCACGCTGTGCAACATGAGTGCCGAACTCGGCGCCAAGACGGGGGTGTTCCCGTACGACCCGATAACCTCTGACTTCCTCGATGGGCGCGCTCAGTTCGATAGCCACCCGCTGCAGCCGGATCCGGACGCCACCTATTCCCGCGAACTGACCGTCAACCTCGACGCTCTTGAACCGATGATCGCGCTCCCTGGGCGGGAAGATCGCGGCGTGCCAGTGACGGAGGCCACCGGCCGGGCAGTACAGCAGGTCTTCATCGGGTCCTGCACCAATGCCCGCACCGACGATCTCGCGATCGCCGCCCGGATCCTGCGCGGACAGCAGGTCCGCTCCGGCGTGCGTCTGATTGTCGTCCCGGCTTCGCGCGCAGTGATGGCGGAGACCGCGCAAAACGGTGATCTCGCGACTCTTCTCGAGGCCGGGGCCACCTTCATGCCGAGCGGATGCGCGGTATGCGCCGGAACGCACCAGGGTGTGCTCGCAGACGGAGAACTCTGCCTCTCAACCAGCAACCGGAACGCCCCCGGTCGCATGGGCAACAGGCATGCGGAAATCGCTCTTTGCAGCCCCGCGACGGCAGCTGCAAGCGCAATTACAGGGGTCGTCACCGACGCGCGCGAATTCGCTGGAGAGCAAACACCGCCGGCTGCTGCAGACGGGGGATAACCGCCGGACGTGCAGCCTATCGATTCACGTTTTCCGCGTAAAAGGCTGAGGGCAGGTTGCCCTTTGGCCACTCGTCGCCGTTCTCGAACGGAGCGACGCCGACGGCGTGGCGCGCCATGCCCGACTCCAGCATCGCCATCGAGACGATCTCTGCGATTCCGACATCGTCTATGCCGTGGTCGCGCAATGCCTGGAAGTCGCTGTCCTCCGTACCCTCGTTGAACGCTACCTTGCGCGCGAAGCGAAGGACATCCTTCCACATCGGGTCAAGCGTCGAGGAATTCTCGAAATCTATGCACTCCATCACATCGTCGGCTGTCATCTGGAAATGCTCGATGAGATGGGTCTGGTGGTTGTTGATGCAGCGCGGACAATCAACCTCCGCCGCACAGACCAGGGAAATGGCATTGAGCAATGGTTTGGGCAGCGAGCCAGGGGTCATCTGCAGCCGCTTGGTGAGCGTCCACCATCCCTTCAGAAGCTCGATGTCGAGGGCAAAGAACCCCCAGGTCGGCGTCAAGAAATTAGCGCCTTTCGTAGCCCGGATGTCGTCGAAGATCTCCGCAACCTCATCATCGGCGAAATCCGGCTGAATCAGCTTCACCTTGTCCATCGTCTGTCATGCGAGCCTCCCGGTCAGCGAGTCGTTATGGTCATGGACCGTCTCGCTGGCCTTTCGGCACCGCATCTCCCCGCCAGCAGCAGTTTTCCTTGTCTGGCGTCCGGCCGGGCGCTGGCTGCCGGCACGAATGCCTCGATCGCTTAGCCGCCTGGCGATCTGGGGTCAAGCTGATATCTACCGACCCGGCCCTTCCGAAGCCGGGACGACATCGTCGATCTCCATGCCTCAAGCGCCCAGATTGCTGTTCACGCCCCTGAATTTTCGACCGCAGAGGAAAGCCGTATCCGGCAAATCGGCTGATACAGTCCAGCCCGAAACGCCGGGTGCAGCGGAGCGAGGATGAAGCATGACAAAATGAACGGACCGGCTGCAACCGGTTCCCAAGCGGTTGTCGGCCAATGTCGGCAGTGCTAGTCTCGCTTGCGTCAAGGTGGTTGCCCGAACTTGCGCGGCGAGCTATCGGGCACCCTTAAACGAATCCGTTCCCGCAACGTCTTCAGGAGGCAGATCGACATGAATAGCATTACACGCCGTCATGCCCTCGGCACCATCGGCGCCGCGACAGCGATATCCGCTGCCGGCCTGCCCGCACAAGCCGCCACCAAGACCAAGGTAGGAGCGCTGCGCTTCACCAGCCATGCGGCGAGTTTCGTCGCTTACGAGCGCGGATACTTCAAGGAGGCGGGACTCGATGTCGAATTCCGGTTCTTCCAGGCTGCCCAGCCGATGGCAGTGGCGATCGCTTCGGGAGATGTCGACTACGGCGTCACCGCGATCTCAGGCGGACTCATCAGCCTTGCCGAGAAGGGGGCCGCCAAGGTGATCGGCGGCGCGCTCAGCGAGGAAAAGGGCGTCGACGGCCAGATGATTCTTGCCTCCAACGCTGCCCACGCCGCAGGGCTGACGTCACCGGCCCAGCTCAAAGGCAAGCTCTATGGCATGACCACAGCGGGTTCGTCGTTCCACTACATGGCTTCGAAGATCGCCCGCGCCGAGGGTTTCCCCGGTGGGATTAGGATGAAACCGCTCCAGAAGGTGGGGGCGATCATTGGCGCGCTGAAATCGGGCCAGATCGATGCCTGGTCGATCGTACCGCACATCGCCAAGGCGCTTGCCCGCGGCGGCGCCGTGAAGCCGATCGGCGTGATCGCGGATTACATTCCGGACTACCAGGTGACCACCGTGTTTACCTCGGCCAATACCGCCGCCAAGGAGAGGGCCAAGACCAAGGCATTCCTGGCCGCGTTTTCGAAGGGCGCTGACGACTTCAATGCGGCTCTGGTCGACAAGACCGCAGGCGCAGACGCCGCCGAAGCCATGGTCAAGCTCATCCACAAATACGTTTACGCCGACCGCCCTTATGCCAAGGCCGCGCCGTCGATCCGCAACGGCGCCATGCGCATCAATAAGGGCGCCGCGTTGATGACGGGTTCGGTCTCCGACCAGCTCGAATGGTTCAAGTCCGAAAAACTGGTCAAGGCCGGAATCACGATGGACACGCTCGTCGATCCGTCCTACGTCAAGTCGATCTGAACGGGCCTTCCGGCCAGGGCGCAGATCTGCGCCCTGGCCGGAAACGCCATGGACCTCGTCCTCGACCGCATCAGCCACAGCTATGGCGACACCGAGGTTCTACGCGACCTCTCCCTGACGATCAGAGCCGGCCAGATCGTCTGCATCATCGGGCCATCCGGCTGCGGCAAGTCGACATTGCTGCGAATCATAGGCGGGCTTGAGCAGCCGGGTGGCGGCGAGGTCCTGCAGGAAGGGGCGCCGCCGGCCGATAGCCTCAATCCGCTCACCTACGTATTCCAGGACTTCGCGCTCCTGCCCTGGCGCACCGCCGGCGGCAACGTCAGCCTGGCGCTGGAAGACCATAGCCTTACGCGCGAACGCAGAGAATCCATCATCTCGGACGTGCTGCGACGCACCCGCCTGAGCGAGTTTCGCGACGCGCTACCACGGCAACTTTCCGGAGGCATGAAACAACGCGTGGCAATCGCCCGCGCCCTGGCGGTCAATCCGGCAGTGATGCTCCTCGACGAACCGCTCTCGGCCCTCGACGCCCAGACCCGCGAACTGCTCCTGGACGACCTGATCGGCCTGTGGTCGCGCCAACCGTTCACCGCAGTCTACATCACCCACAATCTCGGCGAGGCCGTTCGCCTCGGCCACCGCATCGTCGTCCTCTCGCGCCGCCCCGGAGTGATCCGGGAGGTGGTCGAAATCGATCGCCCGATAGAACAGCGTGGCATTGTCGACGCTGAGCTCGAAGGCCTCCAGAAACGCCTCTGGACGCTGATCCGCGACGAGGCCGCAGCCGCTGACAAGGAACTCGTGCATGGCTGAAATCAGGTCGATGGCCGAGCGTCCCGGCACGCTGCGGTCGACGGTAGAGTTCCGCGGCGGCGGATTCGCGCCACAGCGGCTCGGCTGGATAGGCCCGATCGTGTTTGTTTCCCTGATCGCGATCATCGAGGCCGGAACCTGGGCCGGCATCATTTCCAATCTGACCCTGCCGCGGCCGTCCGCTGTGCTCGAAACGTTCGGCGACCTCTGGAGCACGGGGCTGCTCTGGAAACACCTGGTCCCGTCGGTCACACGCCTCGTTGTCGGCGCCGTAGCCGGCGCCTCCGCCGGCATCGCTATCGGAATTCTCATCGGCCTGTTCACGTTTATCCGTGCAGGCCTTGTGCCGCTGGTCGCTGCCATCTTCCCGATACCGAAGATTGCGCTCCTGCCACTGTTCGTGATCTGGTTCGGGATCGACGAAGGATCGAAATACGCGCTGATTGCGTTCGGGACCTTTACACCGACCGTGGTCGCAACCTACGGCGCAGTCGACAATGTCGACCGAGGACTGATCCGCATGGGCCAGAGCTTCGGCCTGACGTGGCTTTCGATCGTACGCAAGATCGTGCTGCCAGGCGCCCTTCCCGGCATCCTGTCCGGACTTCGCATCTCGCTGGCAATCGCGATCATCCTGCTCGTTGCCGCCGAGATGCTGGGCGCCGAGCACGGTGTCGGCGCCTACATCCTCGAAGCCGGAGCGCTCTTTGATCTCGAACGACTCTTCGCCGGGGTAACAATCCTCTCAATCCTCGGCGTAACGGTGAGTTACATGGTCGGACAACTCGAGAAGAGACTCCTGGACTGGAGGAGCTGACCGCGCCCCGTTCCACAAGGGTTCGCTCCGGCTCAGCCCGCCGGCGAGCATGATTCCTGTGTCCCGATCTGCGGCCGACTGCGCGTCACACCCACCACTGCATGACGTAGTCGTAGGGGCCTTCCCTGTTGACAAGATCGACGCGCTGGACAGCGATCCTGTACCCATCGGCGGTGCTTGCAAGATAGTGGCGGTACTTTCCGCTGAAATGCCGAACCTCGTAGCGCAGATATTCGGCGCAGGCAAAGCGCGAACGCACGATCACGTCGCCATTCCCTTCAACCCTCTCGACGAGGACGCCCGACACCACGTGGTTGAGGCGATTGTTGGGCGCCTGACTATGCGCACGCGGATGCTGGTTGCGCCGGATCCGGATTCGCATGAGTTCGCGGTCTTCCCAGAAGATGTTGGGCAGCCCGTCGCCGGCCGTCTGTTCCTCCTCAGCGGGCATCCAGTAGCGCCCGTCTTCGGTGAACAACGCCAGCCACTCGTCCCATCTCTTCTCGTCAAGGATCTCCGCCTGACGGTACAGGAACCGCTCCACGGCGTACTGGATCTCGGAGCCGACCTCAGCCACCGCGAACGGATCGGACTGGGCAAGCGCCTTCAGTGCTGCATCCGCGCTCACTGTCCCGCTCCCTCGGCCGCCATGTAGTCCCTCCACGCATGCATCATGTGCCGCATGGGCATCTCGCTCATGCTCTTCGGGGCCGAGCGGCGGACGCCGCCCTCGACCAGGTCCTGACCGGCATTGCGGTGAAAGCTCACCCAGTCGCCACCCTCGGACGCGAGCCCGTGCTGGCACTTCCACCAGTTGAACAGGTCGTCGGCATTGACCAGCGTCGACGGCGAGTTGACAAGGTAGTAGTAGGCCAGCGAGCGCCGGTATATGGCCTCGGGGGCATCCTTGAGACGAAAATGCCAGATCTCGGTCAGCGTCCTGTCGGGGCCCAGCGGACGCACCGCCCGCAGCTGCTGCAGCATCGGTTGGATCGAGAGGCATGGATAAATCAGCACATGATGGAGGTTGATGCCAAGGATCTCTTCGGCCCGCTCCTCGCCATAGGCATCGTACATGCGGGCAACATACTCGTTGGTGTCCGGATCGTCGGGGCGCAACCCCATGTACCCTTCGAGCGTGCAGTGCCCCCGCGAATACCCGACGGTGCCAAACTTGTCCCACCCATCGACGCCGAGACGCGCGAAATCGGAAAGAAAGGAGTACTCGATCGGCACCTCGCGCCCGTCCTGGCGGCGTTCGTTCTCAACCGATCTGGCCGCAACGCCGGCGGACTCGTGGGTCGCGCCGGGGTGGGACGCATCGAGTTGGTTCTCGAGGAAGATCTTCCAGTTCGATTTCTGGATCATGTGAAAACACCCACCAACGACCTCGGTCTTGCCGCCGGGTGCGCGATCGATCAGCTGGTCGATGGCCGTCTTCGCGGCGCCCAGATGAGTCTCGAGATCGGGGACGTCGCCGCCGATGGCGGCGAACCAGAAACCGCGATAGTTGTCGACATGAAGCGGCTTGCGAACGTGGAAATCCGGATTGTCGAGTCCGAAACCGGTGCCGTCATAGCCATCGGCAGCCGGCACGCTTTCGAGGCGACCGTCGAGGTGGAACATCCATGCATGATAGGAACACCGGATGGTGTTTCCTGCATTTCCCTTGCGCGCCGTACAGAGCTGGGCGCCACGATGCGGGCAGCGGTTGTAGAGCACATGCACCTTGCCGTCGGAATCCCGGGTCATGATCAGCGGTTGGCGGCCGACCTGGGCGAGATAATAGTCTCCCGGATCCGGGACCTGGCTCTCATGGCCAACATAGATCCAGGTGCGTTCGAAAATGCGTTCCATCTCGAGATCGAAGATCTCCGGATCCGTATAGGCCTTGCGGTGCGCCCGATCAGGCTGCACCAGTGCCGCAATTTCTCGATCAGACCAGGTCATGCTGTCCTCCGGTTCCTCTTGCTGTCGGTCTGCTCAACATATGCCACGATCCAGGATTGCCGTCCATGCTCTCTGACAGGGATGAGCCGATGGACGATACCGCCCTGACCGGCGCCGTCGAGATGATATCCGGCCGCCGGCGTTGCCACGTCCCGGTTATCGCCATCGACCCTTGGGGAAACTCCACGCCGCCGACCGGGCCGAGGGTGATTCCTGCGTACCGGATCAGCTATGGGGAAGTTTCCCCGAGGCCATCGCCCGGGCAAAGGAATCCCGAAGACCGATGGTCCGGTTGAAGACAGGCATCTCCGATCCCGATTCACGATCGCAGCAGAAATAGCCCAAGCGCTCGAACTGCACGACCTCACCTTGCTCCAGCTTGGCCAGCGCCGGTTCCAGCTTGCAGCCGACAAGCGTTTCGAGAGATCGGGCATTGAGTTCCGGCCCAGGCCCATCCGTTCCGTCGGGCTCTACGAACAGCGGTCCGTAAAGCCGCACCTCGGCCTCCACTGCATGGGGTGCCGAAACCCAGTGCAACGCGCCGCGTACCTTGCGCCCGTCCGGCGCGTTGCCGCCGCGCGTGTCCGGATCATGGACGCAGCGTAATTCCCGCACCTCGCCGTCGGCGCCCCTGATCACGCCCACGCAGGTCACGAGATAGGCGCCGCGCAGCCGAACTTCGCGTCCGGGAGCCAACCGGAAGAACTTTCTCGGCGGATCCTCCATGAAATCGTCCCGCTCGACGAAGATCTCGCGGGAAAACGGTACACGCCGTACGCCGGCCGCCGGACTGCGCGGATCATTGGCGATCTCGAGTTCCTCGCTCGCATCCTCGGGATAGCTCTCGATCACCACCCTGAGCGGCCGCAGCACCCCCATGCGGCGGGGCGCGGTTTCGTTCAGGATCTCGCGCACGCAGTGGTCCAGCATGGCCGATTCGACGACGCCGTCGCTCCGTGAAACGGCCAGGCGCGAGACGAAATCGCGAATCGCCGCAGGCGGCACACCACGTCGCCGGAGACCCGAGAGGGTCGGCATGCGAGGATCATCCCATCCGGTTACGTAGCCGTCGTCGACAAGCGCGCCAAGGCGGCGCTTCGACAGCACGGTGCTGCTCAGCTCCAGCCGGGCGAACTCATACTGCCGCGGTGCCATGGGCACCGGCAGCTGCGCAATGAGCCAGTCATAGAGCGGCCGGTGATCAGCGAATTCGAGCGTGCACAGGGAGTGGGTAACGCCTTCGATGGCATCGGTCTGGCCATGCGCAAAATCATAGGTCGGATAGATGCACCAACTGTCGCCGGTGCGTGGGTGCGGCGCATGGAGGATGCGATAGAGCACGGGATCGCGGAGGTTGATGTTTCCGGACGCCATGTCGATGCGCGCGCGCAGAACCCGCGCGCCGTCCGGGAACTCGCCCCCGCGCATGCGGCGGAACAGGTCGAGATTCTCCTCGACATCGCGCCCGCGCCAGGGGCTTTCCATGCCGGGCTCGGTCAGGGTGCCACGCGTTGTGCGGATCTCATCGGCGGATTGATCGTCAACATAGGCGTTGCCGTTGCGAATCAGGTGCTCGGCCCACTGGTAGAGCTGCTCGAAATTGTCCGAAGCGTAGCGTGGCTCCCCGTCCCATTCGAATCCGAGCCAGCGCACGTCCGCAACTATGGCATCGATATATTCCTGGCTCTCGCGCAGCGGATTCGTGTCGTCGAAACGGAGGTTGCAGCGGCCACCGAACTCCGCCGCCACCCCGAAATTGAGGCAGATCGACTTGGCATGTCCGATGTGGAGATAGCCGTTGGGTTCGGGCGGAAATCGCGTGACGACAGTGGAATGGCTGCCCGCCGCCAGATCTTCGCGGATACGGTCGCGTATGAAGTCACGGGCCTGTTCCGTCCCGGCGATGTCGGTCATGTCATATAATCCGCCGTTGCCCGGGAGAGCGCCGGTCTTCGCGGCCACGCCATTCCCGGCATGCAGCCGCTAGCGGCACCCCCAGGCCTTCAAAGCGACAACCTGGATACACCGCCGTGATCGGCCGACCAGGCGAGCGGGTTCTCGAGGAACTTCTGGACCTCGTCGAGCATGTCTGCGGCAAAGATCTCGTTCTGTTTGCTGACATCGAGGACGTCCCACCATGTCGCGAGATAGTGGAGCCTGAGGTCGTGCTCTATCAACTTCTCCCGGGTTTCGGGAAAGATGTCATAGTAGAAGATCACCAGGGTATCACTGACCACGGCGCCGGCCCGGCGCAATGCCTCACAGAAATTGATCTTGCTGCCGCCGTCGGTCGTGAGATCCTCGACGAGGAGGACGCGCTGGCCTTCCTCGAGGTCGCCCTCAATCTGCGCATCGCGTCCGAACCCCTTGGGTTTTTTGCGGACGTACTGCATGGGAAGGCTCAGCCTGTCAGCCAGGAACGCAGCGAACGGAATGCCCGCGGTTTCTCCACCGGCTACGGCGTCGAACTTCTCGAATCCGATGTCGCGCAGAACGATCGAGGCGGCAAAATCCATCAGCGTCCCGCGAATCCGCGGGTAGGAAATCAGCTTCCGGCAGTCGATATAGACCGGGCTCGCGAGTCCCGACGTGAACATGTAGGGCTGGTCCTTGCGGAAGCGCACCGCATCGATTTCCAGCAACATCTTCGCCGTCATCTCGGCGATCAACTTGCGGTCGGGAAAGGCGTTCGAAAACATCGCGGCTACCCCTGAAGCCTGCGCCTGCCGGCGAAGGTCCGCCCGGAAGCGGACTCGTCTGGGTCCATGATCGACGGTGATCGGGCGTCCGGCCGGCCGCGAGCGCGATGCGCCGATCAGGCGGCCCGCTGCCGACCCCTCGGCAACTTATCCGCAGGTGTCGAACCGGTCAATGCCGAGGCAAGCCGTACAGGCCTTCCGGAAACGGAATGGAATCACCACCGGCGCAATCGTTCAGCGACAACCCTGCACGAAGCGTCTCAGGACCGCGTATCCGGCCATGAAGTCGTCAAGGGCCATCGCTTCGCGCGGATTGTGCGAACCGTACTCGTTGCGCACGAAGATCATGCCGGTGGGCACGCCCGCGTTCGAGAATATGGAGGCGTCGTGGCCGGCGCCGCTAGCCACGGCCTCGTCCTCGAAACCCACGTCGCGGCATGCTGCCCGCAAGCCGTCAACGACGACGCTATCGCAACGCGCCGGAGCGGAGCGGATGGCGGGATCGAACGAAAAGCTGACCTTGCGTGCCTGCTCGAGCGCCTCGCACTCGCTGCGAAGAAGCGAAGCCATCGCATCGAGCGTGGCATCGGACTCGCTCCGGGCCTCGAAGCTGAACTCCGCTTCACCGGGCACCCGAGACATGGCGTCATGTTCGGCGTCGGTGTGGAGCATGCCGACGGTCACGACGAGATCACCGCCGTGCTGCTGGATCGTCTGCCAGTGCTCATCGAGACGCATGATGAGGTCCGAGACCGCAAAGACGGCATCGCGCCGCAGCCAGCGCGGCACCGTACCCGAATGGCCGCTTTCTCCGGTGCAGCGAATGCGCCGGTGGCGGACATTGCCACGGATGCCGGTAACCACGGCCAGCGGAAGACCGCGCTCGACCAGCACCGGCCCCTGCTCGATGTGGACCTCGAGAAACATCCGCACCTTCGTGAAGTCGAGAAGCAGCTCCTGGCGCCGGATCGCTGCCGTGTCCGCACCGACTGCCTTCATGCAGGCTTCGAGGGACCGTCCCGTGCTCCGATGGGGCGCCTTGAGGTCCTCGGGTCCGAGCTCTCCGGCGAGGGCCCTGGAACCGACGCAGGCGCGTCCAAACCATGCGCTTTCTTCGCCCCTCAGCGCAATGACGCGGACCGGAAGATGCGGATCGAGGCCGTTCTTCCTGCAATCCACAAGGAGCAGAAGGCCTGCGATCACGCCCGCAAGCCCGTCATAGTTGCCACCGTGGGGCACCGAATCCATATGCGAACCGACGAGAATGTAGGAATCGGGGTCTTCGGTCCCCAGATCGAAGATGGCGTTGGCCGCCCGGTCGGACCGGCAGGATACGCCGTGTTCCGCGGCAAACGCTTCGAGCACCCCCATGGCGTCGGTCTCGCCGTCGCCATAGGACGGCCGGGACACCCCTACCCCATCCGCCGAGACCGCCGCGATCTGGTCGAAGAGTTCGGCGGCCATGGTCTCAAGTGCGGCCATGCCTGTCGTCACCGGAACGTTGCGGGCCATGTCCATTCGACCCGGTTGCCGCAATGGCGGGTCAAGGCGCAGTCTCCATGAACACGAGATCTTCCGCCGCCTCGTCGTCGCGCACCGATCCGATCAACTGCCTGACGTCACGGATTCCTTCGCCGGCGCACCAGGCAGCGAGGTCCTCAATGAGTTCCATCATGGCGGTCGGGCGGATAAAGGTGGCAGTGCCGACCTGAACCGCGGTCGCGCCGGCAATCATGTATTCGGCCACATCCTCGACGGTCGTAATGCCGCCGCAGCCGATTACGGGAATTCCGGTCGCCCGAGCGCACTGATAGGCCATGCGGAGCGTGATCGACTTGAGCGCCGGCCCCGAGAGTCCTCCCATCAGGCTGCCGAGCTTCGGCTTGCGCGTGCGCACGTCGATGGCCATTGCAAGTGCCGTGTTCGCCACAACCAAGGCGTCGGCGCCAGCGGCTTCGGCGGCGCGCGCGACCTCGGGGGTCTCTCCCGTGTTGGGGCTGAGCTTTGCCCACAGCGGAAGGTCCGTCGCCGCGCGCATCGCCGCCATCACGTCAAAGGTAGAGGCAGGGCGCATTGCAAATGCGCGGCCGTCCTCCTCGATGTTCGGACAGGAGATGTTGGCCTCTATGGCAGCCACGCCGGCAACACTCAGGTCCTCGCAAATGCGGGCAAATCCGTCCGCGGTGCCGGCGGAGACACTGACAACGAGAGGGGTCTCGTACTGCGCATAAAACGGCAGGATCTCGTCTCTGAAATACGCGACACCCTTGGTCGGAAGCCCGATGGAATTCAGCATCGAGCCCTGGACCTCGCAGACCCGCGGCGTCGGATTGCCGCCGCGAAACCCCGGCATCACCGTCTTGGTGACATGGGCGCCGAGGAGTTCAAGATCGAATACGCGGGCGAGATCCTCGGAGAACGTGCCGGACGCCGGCATGACCGGATTCCCGAGCACGAGCGATCCGACGGTGACCTCGAGGCTCACCCCCTGCGGCTGCGTCGGGGTTACCATCCGAGCGCCTCCTGCATGTCGAATACCGGGCCTTCCCTGCAGACCCGCCTGTGAATCACCCGATCGCCGACGCGGAACGGGCGCACGCAGCACTGGCACATGCCGAGGCCACAGGCCATCTGCTGTTCCAGTGCAACCTGCCCCGGAATGTCATGCGCCTTTCCGACGGCCTGAAGCAGCTTGAGGATCCGGTTCGAACCGCAGGTGTAGAACGCATCCACGCCACGGCCGCCAGGACGGCTCTCGATCAACCCTTCGATCAGGCGCCAGAGACTGTCCATGTCCGACGTGCCCTCTGAATCGGTAATGGTCACGACCTCGGCGCCAAGCTCCGCGAAATAATCGGTCGACATCAGAAGGTCGGGCGTTCGGGCACTGCAGATGGCAGTAAGCGAGCGGCCCAGCCTGCGCGCCTCCTGCGCCAGAGGAGCGAGCGTGGCAAGGCCGACACCGCGCGCAACGAGAACCAGCCGGTTCCAGCTGTGGCGGATATCGAAGCCGCGTCCGAGCGGCCCAAGCAGGGCTACCGTCTCGCCGGGCACGAGCGTGGCCAGCGCCGTCGTTCCGATCCCCGTAACCTTGTAGAGAAAGCGAAGTTTGCCGCCGTCGCGGTCGTAACCGTAGATGCTCATGGGGCGGCGCAGATAGGGCCCGGCAACATCGCGTACGGGACACTGGATGTGAAAGAACTGGCCGGCGCGGCAACCCAGACTCTCGGCCGGCGCCTCGACAACCAGCAATCGATACTCTCCGGTTACCGGCCTGTTTGAAATCACGACACAGTCGGCCTCGAACGCCTGGTCCATGTCTCCCGGCGCTTCGGCACGTGCAGCAGGCATGATCATGATCTTTCTCCCGCTATGCCGCCCGCATCCGTCGGCAACTCTCCGCCAGCCCCCCTCTCAAGCCGGCAAGTCCGGTACCGGCCAGCCTGCGACGGGATGATTGCCGCCAATAAAACCTTCATGCACTCTCCTTGTCAAGAATTTTCTTGAAATAGAGATAAAAGGGAATATGATATATTTTTTGCGACAAAATGCGGTCCGGGTGGGTAGATGCTGGAGGGTGCTACGTGACCACCGACAGCCTGATCTCGATTGAAGACATCGGCCGCCGGCTGAAGGCGTTCCGCATCGGCCAGGGCCTGACGCCAGACGATCTGGCGCGCCAGACCGGCATTTCCCGCGCCGCGCTGTACCGCTATGAAGCCGGCCACCCTCCGAAGATCGAATCCCTTGCAAGAATTGCCGACCGACTCGGCGTCTCACTGGCGAATCTCCTCGGCGTCGGTGTGGAATACTTCTCCTCGGTCGTCGGTTTCTTCGAACGCATGCGCCAGCTTGAGGAGGATGTCGACCAGATCCGCGTGCTGTTCGGACCGGTGTCCTATCTCCTGACCACTGACGGATATGACGAGGTTCTTCCGCACATGCTGGCGGAAAGCGTTCCTCCCGACGTTCCCGATCGCGCGCGCTCGCTCCGCGACATCGATACACTGACCGGAATCCTGCTCGCGCGGAAGGAACGCTACCGACAGCGGCGGCCAGCCATCCTCAGCCTGGTCTCGGCAGCGGAGCTCGAACAGATCCTGAGGCTGGGTCTGGTCGGGACGCACAGCCCGCCGGATGCCAATCCGGTGGAGCGGCGCGCGGCGGCGCGTGCCGAAGTCTGCAACATTGCAAGACTCCTGCGCGAACCACCGATCGGCGTGCAACTCGGCGTGGTCATCGACTCGTCACCCGGGGCCAGCTTCCAGATATTTCGCAGCGCCTCGGGATCGGGCGGCATCGGACGCACACATGTTGCCGTCAGCCCGTTCCGGCTCGGTGTGTACTCCAATGTCCGTCTCGGCGTGGCCACGATTACCGCCTCCCCGGAGGCAGCCGGTCTCTACGACGACATGACCGACGCACTATGGGCGCGAAGCCTCAAGGGCGACCGGGCCGCAGACTTTGTCGAACGGGAAATCCTGACGTCGCCGCAATAGGGCCGGAAGCGCCGTGCAACGGCGGGAACGACGCCCCTTTCACCTCGTGAACGAAGCTATCGTACAGGCGTGACCGCTTGGGGAATCGGCTTCTCCATGCAGGAACCGGGACAGAAACCTCCCGGGTGTCGTGGCGCCAGAACCATCAACAAGACCCCACAGGCGCCTTCCCGGCTCTGTCGAGTGCTGCTGGTTTCCACTGAAACCCACACAGCAGGTGCCAGGCTTGCCATCAGTCATCCAGATTATTGCGTAACCGCTTCTCGAATTACCCGCCCCGGAACTCTGCGTCCGGCAGCACACGCGAGATTTCCGTCCTGACCGCCAGCAGCCTCTTCAGCAGCGCTTCCCGCTCGCTCCGGAACCGTTGCGACGGAACCGGAATGGAGATCGCATAGACGGCGCCACGCACCCTGAAGGCGATGCCCGCAGCCGAAATGTCCGCAGTATGTTCGTCGAGATCGAGGGCATACCCGGACTTGCGGACGGCCTTGATGTCCGACCTTGCCTCGGCCAGCATCTTGCCAGTACCGAGCCTGCAACGTTCATCTGCGACGATGCGCGCCACGTCGCCGTCGTCAAGCCAGGCCAACGCGGCCTTGCCGTTCGCCGTGACGGTCAGGGGGAAGGTCTCGCCGATGGCGGACACTGTCCGCAGCCGCTGCGTGCCGACAACCTGATCGACAAAGACCATGCCATCATTGCGCAGCACCGCCAGATCGACCGTCTCCCCGGTGCCGCGCGAAAGCGCCTCGATTACCGGGCCAAGCGCCCCGGCAACATCCTGCCGGGCAGCCTGGGCCAGGGCGAGAATCTCCGGTCCGAGTTGATAGCCGCCGGATGCGGCATTTGGCGCAACAAGCCGTTCGGCAACCAGCGCATTGACGATGCGTTGAACGGTCGAACGCGGAAGGCCCACGCGTTCGGCGATGCGGCCGAGACTTAGCCCCCGATTGTCCGCCTTCAGCGCGCGCAAGATATCCGCGGTGCGCGAAAGAACCTGGATTCGCCGATTTTCCGTCATATTCCTGCAGGCTCCACCTGTTTGGTGCCGTTCGACGTCCACCATTCGCACGGGGTCCGACCGGCCGATCACGCCAAGACGTCAGCAATGCCGCAGCCGCACACATCGCCCTTGACCGTGTGGTAACGCACCCTTAAATTCGATACAGATGTATCGCAATACGATACAAAATGCACCTGCCGGGGAGACCGCAGCATGACGATCAACATACGTGGTGCCGACTACCAGGAAAATCTCGACAACGACATGGGGCTGGAATTCTATGACCTGAGCCATCGCTGGGGGCTCGGCCAGCCATGCTGGCCCTATTTCGAGGACGTGAAGATCGAGCGCCTGCACAGCATGGCCAAGTCGGGGGTGCTGACGCAGCGCATCACCACCGTAATGCACTCGGGAACCCATATCGACGCGCCCGGCCATGTCGTCGAAGGCACCGCATTCATGGACGAGGTGCCCCTGCCGCACTTCTTCGGCACCGGCGTCGTGGTGTCGATCCCGAAGGACCGCTGGGAAGTGATCACCGCGGAAGATCTCGAGAACGCAACGCCGACGATCCGCGAGGGCGATATCGTCATCGTCAATACCGGGTGGCACAAACATTACGGCGACAACCAGACCTACTACGCCTACTCCCCGGGTTTCTACAAGGAGGCCGGCGAATGGTTCGCACGCCGGAAGGTCAAGATGGTCGGCACCGACACCCAGGCCCTTGACCATCCTCTCGGAACGGCAATCGCGCCCCACGGTCCGGGTTGGCCCAACGGGCTTATGCCGCATGTGGTGCGTCAGTACGAAGAGGAAACCGGCCGCAAGGTTCTCGACGACTTTCCCGACTGGGAACCGTGCCATCGCGCCATCCTCTCGCAGGGAATCTGCGGCATCGAGAATGTCGGCGGAGAGATCGACAAGGTTACCGGAATGCGCGTCACTTTCGCCGCCTTCCCGTGGCGCTGGAAGAAGGGCGACGGCTGCATCGTCCGGCTGGTTGCTATCGTCGACCGCTCGGGCAGCTACCGCATAGAGACCGGGGAGACATCCTGATGCACGTCAAGCGCTTTGAAGATGCCGAACCCTACGAGTCGCCCAACCACTGGGATGTCGTGGGGCTGCGGCTGCAGGGCTTCGAGGAAGGCGGGCCGACCAACCAGTGGGTCGGCCTCTCCCAGTTCCTGCCCGGCGGCGGCGCCGGGCCGGACGCCACGCCGTTCGAGAAGGTGTATGTGGTGCTGGACGGCGAGATGACGGTGATCATCGGCGGCCAGGAGACCATCTTGCGGCGCTACGATTCCTGCACCATCGCACCGGGCGAAGAGCGAAAGATCGAGAACCGGTCAAATCATGCCTGCACGATGCTGGTGGTGATCCCATACCCGGAGGGCGCGAAATGAAACCGTCAGAACTCTTCGATGTGGCGGGCAAATCGGCGCTGATCGCCGGCGCCTCGGGCGCCTTCGGCGCCGTGGCCGCACGGACACTGGCGGTAGCCGGATGCCGGCTCACACTGGCCGCTGGCAATGCGGAAGCTCTGGAGTCGGTTGCAGGGGAGTGCCGGGAGCTGGGTGCCGTGGTCGCTACGGTGAACGCGCGCCCCGGATCGGAGGAGGCCGTCGACGGCATCGTCGAGAAGGTTATGGACGCGCATGGCCGACTCGACATCCTGGTCGTGGCCTCGGGCATGAACAAGGTAGCGAAGATCGAGGAGATGGCACCGGACACCTTCACCGGCGTGATGGACGCCAACGTCACTCAGTCATGGTTGCTTGCCCGCGCCGCGACACGGCAGATGAAGGCTCAGGGCGACGGCGGCAAGGTCATCTTCGTCTCGTCGGCACGGGGTCTTCTCGGCCATCCAGCCGGCTATACCGCCTACTGCGCTTCCAAGGCGGCGGTCGACGGAATCACCAAGGCGCTCGGGTGCGAACTGGGTCCGACCGGAATCACCGTCAACGCCATCGCGCCGACCGTCTTTCGCTCGCCGCTGACCGCCTGGATGTTCGAGGACACTCCGGAAGCGAAGGGGGTGCGGGACGGGTTTGTCACCCGCGTGCCCAAGGGCCGCCTGGGCGAACCCGAAGATCTTGCCGGCCCGCTCCTGTTCCTCGCTTCACGGGCGTCCGATTTCTATACCGGGCACATACTCTATGCGGACGGCGGTTACACCGCAGGATAACGGGATGATCGCGACAACAGGCATCGTGGGCGCCGGGCTCATGGGGCACGGGATAGCCTTGGCATTCGCACGCGCCGGACTGACGGTCCGCGTCCACGACCCGGCGCCGCAGCGCCTCGACGATCTGAAGGACAGGGTGGCAGCCAGCATGGCGGCAACCGGCTCCGACCGCACCGGCATCGATGCTTCGCTGCGCCGCATCACCACATGCCGCAGCCTCGCTGATGCGGTCGGAGATGCCGATCTCGTCGTCGAGGCCGCGCCCGAAAAGCTCGACCTCAAGCAGTCGATCTTCGGCGAACTGGAAGCCGCAGCGCCTGAGAGCTGCATCCTCGCCTCCAACACGTCGGTGTTGCCAATCACCGAGATCGTGGCTGGACTGGCATTCCGCGAACGGGCGCTCGGAACCCACTGGTGGAACCCGCCGCACATCATCCCGCTTGTCGAAGTGGTTCGCACCGAATGGACGTCGCACGCGGCGATCGAGGCCACAATGGCGGTGTTGAGCCGGATCGGAAAGCATCCCGTTCGGGTGGAGAAGGATGTCCCGGGTTTCATCGGCAACCGCCTGCAGCACGCGCTGTGGCGGGAGGCAATCAGCCTCGTCGAAAACGGTGTCTGCGATGCCGAGACGGTGGACACGGTCATAAAGGAGAGCTTCGGCAGGCGGCTTGCGGTCCTCGGACCGCTGGAGAATGCCGACCTCGTCGGCACCGACCTGACCCATGACATCCACAGCGTGGTTCTTTCCGACCTCGAAAGGCGTCCCGGTCCGTCGCCTTATCTCGAGGCCCTCGTCCGGAGCGGTCGGCTCGGCATGGCAACCGGCAAGGGGTTTCGTGACTGGACACCCGAAACGGCTCAGGCTGTCCGCAAACGCCTGGCCGCGCACCTGAAGGCGCTCGAAACGATTCTGGGGTAACGGCGGTGCCGTAGGAGATTGATGTCATTTTATGCTAGCATTGCTGTTGACCAATACAGTCCGGGCAGATGGGAAACAGGTATGGAGGCACCCCAATGAGTTCAGTCATCACCGTCCGCGACATCGATCCCGGCGACAAATCCTGGCTCAAACGCGAAGCTCGTCAGCGTGGCGTTTCGATGGAAGAGTTCGTCCGCCGCCTGATCCACGAAAAGCGCGAGAAAACGGAACGCCGTGATACGCCCTCCGAAGCGTTCAGGCGGTATTTCGGACCAGAGCACGGGGTGGACCTGCCATTACCCGAGCGATATGGCTACAGACCGGTCGCGCTTCCCGATGAGGACCGGAAGTGACCGCTCCGACTGCCTGGCTCCTGGACACGAACGTCGTCTCCGAGATGATGCGCACAAGCCCTGAGCCGCGAGTGGCCGAGTTTCTCAACGGGATTGCCTCCGAGGGAATCGGTCTTGCATCCATCACCGCCTGGGAAATCCTGAACGGGATCAGCCGGCTCGAACCCGGGCAGCGTCGCGAGCGTCTTGCTGAGCGGTTTCAATGGTTGTTGGATGATTTTTTCGAAGATCGTCTCTTCGACTGGTCGGTTGCTGATGCCCGCGCCTGCGCCCTTGTCATGGAAGAAAAGCGCCGTCGGAGAGAATCACTCGATAGCCATCTCCCGGATGCGATGCTCGCGGGCGTGGCGTTGCGTCATGACCTTTCGATCGTCACACGTAATGAACGGGAGTTCCGCAATACTGGAGCCAAGACGGTCAATCCGTGGACGGACCCTGCCTCTTGATCAGTTGCTCTCGATACGGCAACGGGCCCCATGGTGCCTGGCGTCTGCCCTGCCCGTCTGACGATGAGCCGACACCAGGTCCTGTTCGCACTCGGGACACGATTGCCGGAGTGCGGTATATTCACGCGGAGTTGTCGAATACCGTGCCGGACGAATGATATGAAGTTCCACATCGAATACTGCCAACAGTGAAACTACAAGCCGCGAGCCCTCCGTGCGAGGGATTTGCTTGTGCAAGCCGGGGCCGAAGCCGAGATCGCACCCGGACGAGTTGGATCGTTCGAGATTACGGCAGGCGACTCGACAGTGTTCTCGAAACTCGACACCGGCCGGTTTCCTGACGACGACGAGGTCCGGGGCCTGGCCCGGACCTGAACCGCGCAGCCACTGCTGGACAGCAGCGTTCGCCGAACGCCGGTTGCTCCAGGAGCGAGGATGTCCGAGCCCGGACGAACCGGTATGAGTGGGACGGTCAAGATGCATGCACCGAAGTCATGGCTTTCGGTCGACGAGATTGCCGAACAGGTCCCGGACAGCGCACTGGTCGCGTTACCAAAGGACGATGCCGGTGCGGCGATGGCAACGACGCGGGCGCTGATTCGCAGGGGCGCCCGCGGCTTGCGCCTCCTGACCGTGCCCGTCGGCAGTTTCCAGATCGAGATCCTCGTCGGTGCGGGCTGCGTCGGCGAGATCGAGACCAGCGGCGTCTCATTGGGAGAATTCGGCTTCGCCCCGCGCTTTCGCGATGCCGTCGAGCATGGCCGCATCGTGATCCGGGACGCAACCTGCCCTGCAATCTACGCCGCGCTGCAGGCGTCGGAAAAGGGTATCCCGTTCATGCCCCTCCGCGGCATCATCGGCTCCGATCTGCTGGGCCATCGCCCCGACTGGAAGGTGATCGAGAATCCCTTCGCCCAAGGCAACGATCCGGTAGTGGCGCTGCCCGCTGTCACCCCCGATATCGCGCTCTTCCACTGCCGTTACGGCGACGCGCACGGCAATGTCTGGGCCGGAGCGGCCCGTGAGTGCGTCCTGTTAGCCCACGCTTCGAGGCGCACGCTTGCGACCGTCGAGGAAGTCTGGGACGGCAACCTGATGGATGATCCCGGGATGCGGGCCGGCACCATCCCGCCGGTCTACGTCGAAGCAGTGGCGCACGCGCCACAGGGCGCCTGGCCTCTTGCCCTGCCCGGGCACTACCCGAAAGACGGCCGCCACCTTCGCGCCTATCTGGAGGCCGCCCAGACAGCGGAGGGCTTCGATTCGTGGCTCGCAGAGAACGTGCTTCAGGTTGAGGCCGCAGCCTGACCTTTCCCATGGAGTATTCCCGCGAGGAACTGCTGATCTGCGCCTTGGCGCGCCTTCTCGACGGCTGCCGCAACATCGCCGTCGGCACAGCGTCCCCCATTCCCGGAAGCGCCGCACTGCTGGTCCAGGCGCTCAGCGGCGGCAAGGCACGCGCCAGCATTCTCGGGAGCGCACTGCACAACCCGTTCAATGACGGCGGTCCCGAACTGTTCGATCGCGCCGGTCAGGGTCGGGTTGACGCATTCTTTCTCGGCGGCGGCCAGATCGACGGCGAAGGCAACATCAATCTCGTCGGAACCGGTCCCTACCCGGCCTCCGAGACCCGCTTTCCCGGCAGCTTCGGCTCCGCCTACCTGTATTTCACGGTTCCGCGCGTCATCCTGTTCCGGGAAGAACATTCTCGCCGCTCCCTCGTCGACCGCGTCGATTTCATCAGCGCTCCCGGCGCCAGCCCGCCGGATGTCCACCGGCCAGGCGGCCCCTTCGCCCTCGTCACCAACCTGTGCATCTTCGCCTACGAACGTGGCAACCGGCGGTTCCGCCTCGACGGCCTGCTGCCCGGCGCGACCCTCGAGGAAGTGCGCGACAATACCGGTTTCGATTTCGCATGCCCCGCCGATCCCGCGCCGGTGGCGCCGCCCGAACCCGACCGGCTCGAACTCATCCGCGAACGCATCGCGGGCGAAATCGCGGAGACCTATCCCGAGTTCGCACGCAGGCGCCTCGGCTGGCAAGGCTGACCGCCTCGATGGACGCCTGCTATACTCGGTCACGAGGCGGAGGGTCAGGGCGTACCACCGCCGAGGGCCTTCCTTCCCATTCGAGGAGTTGAGTTCCGTTGGACAACGTATTCGAAGTCTACCGTTCCGTCGTCTTCCCCTGGCATTGCGATCACATCGGCCACATGAACGTGCGCTGGTACGCGCACCATTTCGACGACGCGGGCTTTCACCTGTGGAGCGTAGCCGGCCTGAGCCAGAAGACGATGCATGAAAGCGGTTCGGGGCTCGTGGTCGCACGAATCTCGATAAACTACATTCGAGAGATGAAGGCTGGCGACCTCATGGTGATACGCGGCGGCTTTACCCATGTCGGCAACAGGTCCATACGCCACCACCTCCGCATGTATGACGCCGACAGCGACGAACTGCGCGCCACCCAGGACACGGTCGAGGTGTTCTTCGACCCGGAAACCAGGAAATCCGCGGCCATGCCCGATTACTTCCGCAACAGGCTCGAGCCCCTGGTTGTCGACTTCACGCAAGCGGAAGACCGGGCATGACGCCGATCGAAGGAAAGGTCGCAATCGTCACGGGGGCCGGACGCGGCCTCGGACTTGCCATGACAAGGGGCCTGGTCGCCGCAGGCGCCAGGGTCGCGATGGCCGAACTTGACGAAGACGTTGTCCGAGCCGCGGCGCGCGAATTCGGGGACTCCGTGATCGCCGTGTCCGGCGACGTCTCGAATCCCAACGATGCAGGGAGGATCGTCGGGGAAACCGTCGGGGCGTTCGGCGATCCGGACGCACTCGTGAACAATGCCGGGCTCGGACCCCAGCGCTTCCGCAGCACGGACCGGTCGGATGTCAGCATGGTCTGGGAGATCGAGCTCGCTGACTGGCTGCTCTATCTCGACGCCAACGTCACCGGCCACTTCGTCATGACTAAGGCGGTGATGCCTGGCATGCTGGCGCGGAATCGCGGCCGTATCGTCAATGTCACGACCAGCTTCGAGACCATGATCGCCTACACCAACGGCGCCTATGGGCCGTCCAAGGCGGCCGCCGAGGCTCTCGCGACGATGATCGCGGGCGGCGTCGCGGGGACCGGCGTAACCTGCAACGTGCTCATTCCGGGCGGCCCCGCCGATACCCGCATGATTTCCGCGGCCGGAAAATACGCCAACCGGGCGGGCCTCATTCAGCCCGAAGTCATGGTCCCGCCGCTGCTCTATCTCTTGTCCGATGACTCTGCGGGCATCAATGACCGTCGCATACGGGCCGCCGTCTGGGACACGAAAAGGACGGTGGAGGAAAACCTCGACGCTGCGAGCGCGCCGATCGCCTGGCCGCAACTCGGCGGACAGGCGATCCAGCCCGACGGCTGAGTGCGGCGTCTCGAAGCGAGGTCCGCGGCCCGGACGCGACCGGCAAACCGGAGAAAATGCCATGACTGATCGACCGCTCGAGGGGCGCATCGCGCTGATCACCGGAGCCGGGCGAGGACTGGGCAAGGCAATGGCCGAGGGCCTCGCGGCCAAGGGCGCGCGGGTCGCTCTTCTCGACATTGAGCGGGACGTGCTCGCAACCGCGCTTCGCGAGGTCGAGGCCTCCGGTGGCCAGGGCTGCGCGATGGCTGTAACTGCCGACGTCACCGATCCGGAGCGGGCGCGGTCAGCCATCGACGAGGTTGTCGATGGTTTCGGCGGACTGCACATCGTCATCAACGACGCGGCGATGGGACCGCAATTCTTCACCAATGATTTTGTCGGGGACCCGCCGGTCTTCTGGGATGTCGATCCCGAACTCTGGCTCCGCGTGCTGACCGTGAACGCCTACGGGCCGCAACTGGTGACCTCGGTCGCGGTGCCGCATCTTCTGAAAGCGGGTTGGGGACGCGTGATCAACATCACCACCAGCCTCGACACGATGTATCTGCGGGGCTGCGGAGCCTACGGCCCTTCGAAGGCTGCGCTCGAGGCCAACACCCGCGTCATGGCGCATGATCTCGCGGATACCGGAGTGACAGCCAACGTCCTCATTCCCGGCGGTCCGGCGAACACGCGCATGATTCCGGAAGCGACCGGCCTTGCGCGAGACGAACTTGTACAACCCGAAGCAATGAGCGCCCCGGTGTGCTGGCTTTGTAGCACCGATGCCGACCGCATTAACGGCATGCGCTTCATTGCAGCGCTGTGGGACGAGAGCCTGCCGCCGGACGAACGCGTCGCCAAGGCCGGCGCGCCCGTGGCCTGGCCCCAGGTCAACTCTATATCGCAACGGCCGGATGGCTGGGAACATGAAGATCTGTAGAACACCGGACCACACGAAACGGGAGAACCGCCATGCGCAACCGAGCCCTTGAGGGCAAGACCGTACTGATGACCGGAGCCGGGCGCGGCATGGGGCGACGCATGTCCGTGGCGCTCGCCGAAGCCGGAGCAAGGGTCGCCATGATCGATATCGACGAGGATGTGCTCAGGGAGGCTGCCGAGGAGGCGGAAGGCGCCGGTGGCCAGGGCTCGGTCAAACCGATGGTCTGCGATGTTACAGACGCCGACCGCGCGCGGCAGACGGTGGACGAGATCGTCGCATCCTTCGGGTCGCTCGACGTTCTCGTCAACGACGCGGTCGTCGGGCCGGAGCGCATAGCCGGCTTCATGGTCGGTCACACGAATTTCTGGGATCTCGATGACGACCTGTGGAACGCCATGTTGCGGGTCAATGTCTTCGGTCCGCAGCTCATGGCCAAGACCTGCGCGCCGGTCATGATGAAGAACGGCTGGGGCCGCATCATCAACGTGACCACCAGCCTCAACACCATGTATCGCGTCGGCGGCGGTGCCTACGGGCCGTCCAAGGCGGCGCTGGAAGCCCATACGCACATCATGGCGCACGATCTCGACGGCACGGGCGTGACCGCCAACATCCTGATCCCCGGCGGGCCGGTCAACACGCGGATGATTCCGGCCGACGCCCCGTTCAGCCGCTCGGCCCTGATCCAGCCCGAAGTCATGGAAATACCTGTGGTTTGGCTGGCATCGGAAGATTCCGACGGGGTCAACGGCATGCGCTTCATCGCGGCACTGTGGGACCCCGACCTTCCCCGCGACGACCGCATTGCCAGGGCCGGAGCACCGGTAGCCTGGACCCAGCTTGAATCGCGGGCGATCTATCCATCCGAGGATTGATTCCCGATTTCCGCTCGAACGGCGTCACGAAATGCCGCATCCGGCCCAAGCATGGCTCCGGCGCCCACTTGCGGCGCGCCGTCACGGCGGAAGAGCAAAAAGCTCTCCGGTTGAAGACGGCGTGATACGGAGCGGGTGATGGCCAAGGACCTCAGGACGTTTCTGGAAAGCGCCGGCGCCAACGTTCTGCGCGTCTCGCGACCGGTGCAGCGCGAGCATCTGAGCGCGCTGATCGTCGAGGCCCGGCAACCGGTCCTCTTCGAACAAATCGAAGGCTTTGACGGCTGGAGGCTGGCCGACCTCCTTTTCCGCGACCGCGCGGCGCAGGCAATCGTGCTCGGAACCGAACCGGATGCCGTGCTACCGTTTCTCGCCGAGCGCCTGTCGCGTCCGCCGACAGCGCCACGCCTGATCACCCGGCGCCCCGGCGCCTGGACCGACCATGACGGCGGGGACGCGGATTTCGGCCTACTGCCCGGGTTTCAGCACGGAACACGTGACCCCGGCCCCAGCCTGATCGCCATGGTCGTCTGCCAGGGACCCGATGGCGGTCCGGCGAACTTCTCGTTTACGCGAATCTCGCCCTTCGATGCCCGGCGTGCGACCTACCTGATCGGTTCGTCGCCACACATGCGTTCCATTCTCGACGCCTGGGAAGCGCGCGGCGAGGCAATGCCGATCGCCTTTGTCATCGGAACCCACCCGGCCTACGAGATCATGGCGTCCTACAGCGTGCCTGAACATCTTGAACGGTTTGGCGAGCTCGACATGGTTGCCAATCTCATCGACGAGCAGGTCGAACTGGTCGCCTGCCGCACTGTCCCGCTTGCAGTCCCTGCCCACGCCGAGGTCGTGATCGAGGGGCGTGTCGCGTCCGGTGAGCGCCGCGACGACGGGCCGGGCCCGTCGCAGGCGTTGTACTACATTCCGGGCGTCACCAGACAGCCGGTGGTCGAGATTTCGTCCATTGCCATCCGCGAGAACCCGATCCTGCGTCAACACAACACCCTGATGTATTCGGATCATCAGCCGTTGCTGTCGCTGCCCCATGAGGCAATGTTGTACGAACGCCTGACGAAGCAGGGATTCCAGGTGCGGGAAGTTGCCTATGTTCCGTGGGGCGGAACACTGGCCTGTGTCGTACAGATGACGCCCGCATCGGAAGGAGAGGCCCACAACGCGCTGATGCTCATGCTCGGAGAACGCTGGCCCAGTGCCAGGCTCGCAATTGCAATCGACGACGATGTCGACATCGAAAGCGCCGAGGACCTGATCTGGTCGGTCGCAACCCGTGTCGAGCCGACCCGCGACATTTTCGTCGTCCCATCCGCAAAGGGCCATGCGCTGGATCCCACCGCCCGCGAAGCGGCTGGCGGGCCGCGCAATGTCGTTACCGGCAAATGGGCAATCGACGCAACCGGACCGCCGGCCAGCGATCCTCCGGCCCGCGCACGCTTCGAACGCACCGTACCGCCCCATGCCGGCAAGGTTCGGCTCACCGATTTCCTGTGACCGCACGAACATCTCGACCCGCCCGGACCGAGCTTTCCGGTTATTGCACCGCCCTGCCTCCTGTTTCGGATATCAGCGGGTCTGGCCCCGCAGGACCGGCATCGCTCGGAGGGCGACAACAAACGCGATGAACAGAAGGACCCCGCCTCCGAGATACGGTGCATCGCGGGAAAAGGCCGAAAACGCCAGGCCCGCTGCCGCCGGGCCGAGAATCCGGCACAGTGACTGGGCTGACTGCAGCGCGCCCATCGCCGCCCCCTGCTGGCCAGCCGGAGCATTGCGGGAAACAAGCGCGGTAAGCGAAGGTTGGGCCAGCCCGTAGCCAACGGCGATGAGAAAGCCACCGACATATGCCGGGAAGGCGGAATAGACAAACAGCACGAAGGTAAAGCCGGATGCCATGAGGATGGCGCCTGTCGCAACCAGCGGTCCTTCCCCAACCCGCCGGACCAGCGGACGGACGAAGACGCCCTGCACGAGAACCATGAGGGTGCCGATATAGAAGAAGAAGACCGCGTTCTCCCGCACTTCCCATGAAAGCTGGCGCTCGGTCCATATCGCAAACGTGCTCTCGAGCCCGCCCATGCAGAATGCCAAAAGGGTCACGATAATCAGAGGGTACAGCACACCGGGCGCACGGCCGGCAACAGCGAAGTCAAGGGTACGATCGCGATAGCTGCGGGATCTCGCGGCCTCCGAGCGCTGCGCCGGCTCTCGGAGCAGCAGCAGCGCCACGACAAGCCCCACCATTCCCGCACCGGCTGCCACCAGGAATGCCGTGCGAAAATCCGTATCGCCTTCGCCAACCCATGTCAGCGACCACCCGATCGCCGGTCCGAGCACGAAGCCGGCGCCGATCGCCGCGCCCATCAGACCCATGCGGGCCGCCCGGTCGCGCGGCGGCGTCAGATCCGCGATATAGGCCTGAGCAACAACCGCCGTGCCCCCCATCAGACCGGCGAGGGAGCGGGCCGCAAAAAGCTCCCAAAGCGCGTCAGCCTGACTTACCCACACGAACGACAGCACCGAGCCGGCGATGCCGAGACAAAGGATCGGCTTGCGACCCCAGCGGTCGCTGACGACTCCCCAGGGAAACGAGGATAGCAAGGCGAAGAACGAAAAGGTCGCGAACAGGATGGCAACCAGCGCTGGAGAGGCGCCAAAGCGCTCGGCCCAGAACGGCATGAACGGGATGATGATCCCGAAAGCGAGCATGTCGAAAAAGACGATCAGCAGGAGGATGCCGATCGCCCGGCGTTCCCGGAACTCTGCCGTCATGATCCGGTTTGCCGCTCAGCCGAAACCCTGCTGACCATATCCCGGAGTTCGTACTTGAGAACCTTGCCCATTGCATTCCTCGGCAGGCTCTCGACGAAGACGACATCCCGCGGGTGCTTGAAGCGCGCGAGCCGGCCATCGAACAACTCCAGGATCCGTTGCCGTTCCGGACCCGCACCGGAAGCCGGCACGACGACGGCAACCGGCACCTCTCCCCATCTCTCGTCGGCACGACCGACAACGGCCGCCTCGGCGATCTCGGCGCACCCATCAAGTACGCTCTCGAGTTCGGCCGGATAGATGTTTTCAGAGCCCGAGATGATGACGTCCTTCAGCCGGTCATCGACATAGAACAATCCCCTCTCATCGACGTGGCCGATATCACCGGTGTGAAACCAGCCGTCCTTGAGGACCTGCGCCGTGGCTTCGGGATCGTTCCAGTATCCGGTCATGATGCTGGGCCCTCGCACGACGATCTCGCCCTTCTCTCCGGCCCCGAGCGTGCGACCTTCGGCATCCACGATCTTTGCATCGCAATATAGCGCCGCGCGACCCGTCGAACCCTTGGTGGTCCATGCGTCCGGGACGCGCTGATGAATGGCGATCGGCGCGGTCTCGGTGGTTCCATAGACCTGAATCACAGGCACCCCGCGATCGAGATAGCTGTCGAGGAGCGACATCGGAACGATGGTGGAACCGGTATTGATCGCGCGCAGCGAAGAGAGGTCGAGTGCCGACCATTGCGGATGCGCCATCAGCGCGCTCATCAGCGCCGGCACCAGGATCATCAGGCTTGGCTTTTCCTCGGTAATCACCCGTGCCGTCGCGTCGGGATCGAAACGCCGGTGCAGGATGACGGTGGCGCCGGCATGGAGCGCCGGAGTGGTCTGGATGTTCAGGCCTCCGACATGAAACATCGGCAGGTTCGTGAACACGATGTCCCTGCTCGTCATATCGTGCATGGCGCCCGAATTGACGGCGTTGAAGGTGATCGCGCTCTGATCGAGGACCGCACCCTTCGGGCGGCCAGTAGTGCCTGAGGTGTAGACGATCAGGAGGGGGTCATCGGCTCCAGCCAAGGGGTCGACAGCATCCTCCGGAGCCGAAGACGCGAACGCCTCAAACTCTCCACCCTCTCCGTCCGGGCCACCCATCGCCACGAGGCGGCAGTCAGGCGGCAGAAAAGCATCGGCGCCTTCAAGGAACTCCGGCTCGCAGAACAGGACCTTGGCGCCGCTGTTGTCGAGAATGAAGCGATGCTCGGGCGGAGCAAGGCGCCAGTTGAGCGGCACCAGAATTGCACCAAGCCGGGCACTCGCGAACATCAGCGCCAGCATGTCGGGGGAATTGAAGCCGAGGAACGCCGTCCGGTCGCCGCGACCGACACCCAAGCCATGGCGCAAAAGCGCTGCGGCCTTGCGTACGCGGGCGGCAAGGGCGGAGTAGGAAATATCAGTCCCCTCGAACCGGATCGCGGTCTTCTCCGGCTGAAAACTCTCCCAGCGTTCGATCCAGTGCGAGATGTTCATGCGTGGTCGTCCGCTTCGCCGGGCTCGTAGAGCGTTTCGCGGCCCAGCCGGTCGAGACAGAGCTCCGCCGTCCACGGAAGCATGAGCGATCCCAGTCGTGAATCGCGGTAAAGTCTCTCCAGCGGCAGGGACTTGAGCATCGACTGGCCGCCGCAGGTGCGGATCGCAAGTCGGCACATGTCATTGGCGGTTTCCATGACAGTGTACTGTGCGGCATAGGCCCGGAGGCGGTCTGCTTTCGGCGGATCGACGCGGGCCTCGGACAGAGCCTGGCGGAAGATGGCCCATGCCTGTTGCAGCTTGATCCACATCTCGGCCACGGTGATCTGCTTGGTCGGATACATGCGGCGCTTGACGGGAATGCCTTCGATCTCGCCGCGAAGATAGGAGACAGTGAAATCGTAAGCCGCCTGCGCGATGCCCATATAGGTAGGGCAGAGCGTCAGGAACATGTGCGGCCACCTGCGCGCCGCCTGGTGGTAGACACCACGGGGCATGAGCATCTGCTCGTCCGGGATGAACACGTCCTCCATGACGAGGTTTCGCGACACCGTCGCGCGCATGCCGACGGGATCCCACGGCCCGACGATGGACACACCCTCCGCGTCCGCCGGCACCGCCATGAAAAGCGTGTCCCGCACAGATTTCTCGGGCTTGTCCTCGGTGCACAGAACGCCGTAGTAGGTCGCCGCGCCCGACAGCGACGCGAAGATCTTGCGGCCGTTGAGGAGCCAGCCGCCATCCACCTTCGCCGCCAGCGTACCAAACGGCGCCTTTCCCGCCGCTGCCGCAGATCCCTCGGAGAACGGTTGCGCGAATATCGCGCCATCGTCGACGATGCGTGAGAAATGGAGTGCCCGGTTCTCCCCGTGCCGACGCCGGTCGCCGGCCGGCATGTCGAGATCGTCCGCGATGTGGCCTGTCCATAACGGGGTGCAGGCATGCATGTTGTAGGTCAGCGCCGTCGCTCCGCACCAGCGCCCCATCTCAGCGGCGAGCAGCCCGTACGCCTCGTATTCCATGCCGAGCCCACCGTGGCGCTCCGGCACCGTCATCGCGAGGATGCCAGCCTCGCGCATGTCATCATAGTTTTCGAACGGAAATGACGCCTCCTCGTCGTAGCGGGCCGCGCGCGGGGCGAACTTCTCCTGGCCGAGCGCGCGGATTACGCCTTCGATCGCGTCCCGATTGCCGGCAAGGCGGCCCCATTCCGCCCTGGACGCCGTCCGCCCCCCATCGTCGGATCCGGCCTGCTTGCTGGTTTCCATGTCCACCTCCTGCCGTCAGGACCGCACGGCTGCGAGAAAATCCTCCAGAACGGCGTTAAAGGCCGGCGGATCCTCGAGATTGGCGAGATGGCCGAGGCCGGACAGGCAGACATACCTGCACCCTGCGATGCGCGACGCCATTCTCTCCATCATCGCCGGCGGCGCGTTGCGATCCTGTTCCCCCGCGATCGCCAGAGCGGGGACCTCAATACGGGACAGATTGTCTCTGCGGTCGAAAGTCACGATACAGGCGATCGCCGCGCGATAGGTTGCCTCGGACACCCCCGCCATGCACCGCCACGCGATATTCCGCCCATCCGGATCGGGCGACGCGCCCATCATTTCGTTCACCAACTCGTCCGCAAGGTCGGCCATCGTCGCGCCCCTGTCGAGTGGCTCGAGCCGATCCCTGACGAACTGTTTCTGGAAGGCGCCGTCAGCGCGTCCAAAGGCAGAACTGGTGGCCGACAGGACGAGCGAGGAAAGGCGGTCCTGACGGGTTGCGGCAAATTCCTGGGCAACCATTCCGCCCATCGAATGACCGACGAGATGGACCCTTTCCCATCCCCGTGCGTCGAGAAGCGTGGCCAAGGCATCGGACAGCGCGGGAAAGGACATGTCGCCCTCGAGCCTGCTTCCGCCGTAACCCGGCATGTCCCATGCCGCGGCGCAGCCGTCCCGCGAGAAGTGTTCGAGCTGCGGGCGCCAGCTTGCCGCATCGCCGCCGACACCGTGAAGAAACAGCACGACATCCCCGTCCCCGCGCACGGTGCAATCGGGAACCACAGTCATGCAAGCTCTCCGCAAAGCTCGCCGGCTTCAACCACGACCTCGTCATCGAGACGGATCGTGCAGTTGCGGAGCGGCAGGTCGAAATGTCCCTGCGTATAGCGCCCTGCGGTTTCGTTGGCCCCGGTCGAGTAGAGGAAGTTGCCGGCAAACGCGCGCAACTCGGTGCCGTTGACGTCGCGCTTGTCGTACATGGCGAGCGCCTCCCAGCGGGCGGCCGGGTTCATCCCCCAGCCGACATGGGACACGGCATATGCCTCGCGGTCGCCCCATGCGGCGATGTAACTCCTGAACAGATCGGCATCGAGTCCTTCGCCACCGATCGAAGCAACGTAGTCGTTCTCGATTGTCAGCGTTACCGGGCTCTCCAGATAGCGCTTGAAGGTGAGGTTGACATCGCCGGCATCAAGAACCAGCGTACCATTGACCGTGCCGGGCTTCGGAAAACAGAGCACGAGCCCGCCTGGCCAGTGCGCCACCTGCCCCGGTTTCGCGCAGTAACCCCAGACGCCGGCGCCGCGGGTATCGCGGATATTGATTTCTAGATCCGTGCCGGCTTCCGACCGCACCGTCATGCGCGCAGCCGCGGAGAGTCGGCGGATGCCCGTCTTCACCTTCGGCTCCAGCGCCGGGTCCGGGACCAGCCTCTCCAACACATCGGGATGTTCGTTCGAAATCATCATCAGCCGGGCGCCGCCGCCAAGAATCTCCCGCAGTTCCGGGGCATGGAGCATGCCCTCGACCGTGCAGTCGACCACGATCGTCGATTCGCGAAGAGCAGCCACCACGGGCGCCAGCCCGTCGACGGCCGCCGACGCACCGGTCGACCGCACCGGAACCGGCGCGTCCTGTGCGGGCGACACGAGGCGCACGTGGAACGGGCGTACTCCAAGATTCTGCAGGGCCAGTTCCGCGAGATGTACGTTGAGGCCGCGCGACTGGGTTTCGGAAAGGATGGCGGCGCTGTCGCCGGTGGCCAGGCCGCATGACCTGAAGACGGAACAGAAAGCCTCGATCCACTTGCCTTCGATGCGATCCGTGAACATGAGTTCCCCGCGTTTTTGTTAATCCGGGCGGCAGGGCCGAACCCGCAGCACAGGTATAGTACGATTCCCGGTTCCGCGCATGCCGGGTGCGGCAAAACCTGTCGGTCTGTCCGGTGCAGCGCGGATGAAGGAGGCCGCAAAAGCTGGTACGCTCCGCGTGCATCGGTAAACCCTGCAGGGCGTGGCGGGTATTCCGACACGGTCGCCGGTGCCGCCGAGCGCGTCGCCTCGACCCCCGCGCCGCATGCGCAGAAAATTCCGAATCAATTCGGAGACCACGTGCCGATGAACCGAGACGAAGGCGCACCCGACAGAATTCGACTTTCGGACGTGTCCAAATGGTTCGGCCCCGAGCGGGTCCTCAACGGCATTGACCTCGCCGTGCCCGAAGGCGAGAACTTGGTCGTCATCGGCCCGTCCGCCTCGGGAAAGACGGTCCTGCTCAAGACGATCATCGGCTTGTTCAGGCCGGAGACGGGCAGCATCGCGATCTCTGGCCGGGAGAGCGTCGGCCTCGACGGACCAGCGCGGGAGGGCCTCGCCCAAACCGGCATGCTGTTCCAGCGCGCTGCATTGTTCGACAGCATGCGCGTATGGGAGAACGTGACATTTCTGCTCCGCCGGACGGAGCGACTGTCGCGAAGCGATGCGATCGATGCCGCCGTCTCACGCCTGGCCGATGTCGGACTCGGCGCGGAGGTCGCGCTCCTGTACCCGGCGGAGCTCTCCGGCGGCATGCAAAAGCGTGTCGGAATCGCGAGGGCCATGGCCAACATGCCCGATATCCTCCTCCTCGACGAGCCCACCGCGGGCCTCGATCCCGTCACCGCGACCGTCATCACCGACCTGATCCTGGACAACGTCGGCAGGCTCGGAGCGACCGCAATCACGGTCACCAGCAACATGGCAAGCGCCCGCGCGCTTGCCGACCGGGTTGCGATGCTGCACGAGGGTCGGGTCGTCTGGACCGGCGACGCAGCCGGACTCGACGACAGCGATAACGCCTATGTCCGGCAGTTCGTCGACCAGAATCCTGACGGGCCGATCGCCATGGAGGCTGCCTGAGCGGCGCGCGCAAGCGCCGTCGGGTTGACTGCCGATTGTTATTGCCGTGGCGGGGCGCTAGGCTTGCTCGGCATCGGGCGCCACTGCGGTGGCCGCACGCCACCGCAACGGACAGAAGGGGCCGTAACGGAAATGCAAATGATCTCCAGGGCGCATATGTGGTTGCTGAATGCGCTCAAGTTTCTCGCCGGCCTCGTCGTGCTGATGATCTTCGTGATGATCGTACTCGATGTCGGCGCCACCCTGCTCAACATCTCGCCGTGGCAGGGAACGATCGGCTTCGTGGAGTACGGCATGCTTTGGTTCTGCATGCTCGGCGCGCCGTGGCTCGCACGCATCAAGGGCCATGTCTTCATCGACGCGCTCACCCAGCTCTTTTCCGCGTCCGTGCAGAGGGTTGCCGCCCGGTTCGCCTATCTCGTGGCCATCATCGGCTCCAGCGCCTTCTGCTACTACTCCACCATTCTCTTCTTCGAGGCGTTCGAGACAGAGCAGATCGACGAGCGCGGCATAGAGATGCTCAACTGGTGGCTGTATGCGCCGATGCCCATCGCCTTTTTCCTTCTCGCGATCGAATTCCTGCGGTTCTTCCTCGGTTTCGACGACATGTACGGCAGCCGAACCGACGTGCGCGAGGGGATGTAGCCATGGAGTGGTACTGGGCCTTCGCCCTTCTTCTTGGGATGGTCATCAGCTTCATGGCGATCGGCGTGCCGGTCGCGTTCTCCTTCATCATGACCAACTTCCTCGCCGTGCTGATCTTCGCCGGCTCAAGCGGCCTGATCCAGGTCGTTGACAATTCGACCCAGCTGATCTCGCGCTTCGTGCTTGGCCCGGTACCGATGTTCATCCTCATGGGATCGCTGTTCTTTCACACCGGCCTCGCGATCAAGGTCTTCGACGGGCTCGACGCGATCTTCGGACGGCTGCCCGGGCGCCTCTGCTACCTGACGGTGGCGGGCGGCTCGATCTTCTCCACCCTGACCGGGTCGTCGATGGCAAATACCGCCATGCTCGGCTCGCTGCTGGTCCCGGAAATGGCGCGGCGCGGCTACAGCAAGAAGATGTCGATGGGACCGATCCTCGGCACCGGCGGCCTCGCCATGATCATTCCACCCTCGGCCCTCGGGGTGCTGCTCGCCGCGATCGCCGAGATCGACGTCGGAAGGTTGCTGGTCGCCGGGTTCCTGCCCGGATTCGTGCTCGCCGGGCTCTACGCCGCCATGATCACGCTTCAGATCATCCGCAACCCCGGCTCCGCTCCCGCCTATGACGTCGAGCCCATGAACATCGGTACGAGGCTCCGCCTTGTCCTGACCAACATCGTTCCGATGAGCCTCGTGGTGTTCATGGTCGTCGGCTTCATCGTGTTCGGCATCGCGACGCCTACGGAAGCGGCAGCCTGCGGCGTGCTCGGCGTCATGCTGCTCGCCGTGGCCTTCCGGTCGCTCCGCCCCAAGTCCGTCTCGGTCTCGGTCGAGGCAACCGTGCGCGTCGCCGCCATGGTGTTCTTCATCATCATGAATTCGACCGTGTTCAGCCAGATGCTCTCCTATTCGGGCGCCAGCCGCGGCCTGATCGAATGGGTGACGAGCTACGAGCTTCACCGGCTCGCGATCCTGTTCCTGATGTTCTGCGTACTGATTCTGCTCGGCATGTTCATGGACGCGACATCGATGATGCTGATCACGGTGCCGATCTTCTTCCCCCTGGCTCACGCGCTGGGCTTTGACCTGATCTGGTACGGGCTCTTCGTCCTGATCACGATCGAGATGGCGGGAACGACGCCGCCCTTTGGGCTTCTCTTATATGTCATGCTGGGGGTTGCACCGAAGGGAACGAGCCTCATCGAGGTGGCCAAGGCGGCGTTCCCTTTCCTGGTCTGCGACACCATCCTGATCATCATCCTGATCCTGTGGCCCGGCCTTGCGCTCTGGCTGCCGAGCCTGATGTAGGCCCGCACGCCCCACACGGGACCGGCAAGAGACGTCCACTGCCGGACTGCCGAATCTTTGCGGCCTGATCCCTGCCGGGAAAGATGGAACGGGCGCAACAGGAAGGCGCCCGGGCCTGAAATCGCTTGCCGGGGAACGCGGCGCAGACGAATCGGCACCGCCCAAAGAAAAGGCGCCGCCCGAAGGCGGCGCCGCAGTTCCAAGGGATCCGGCGATCAGCTGCCGGCCTTGTACATCTTCGATTTCAGGAGCTTGAAATCGACGCTGAATTTCCGCTTCTCGGCATCACCCCAGTTAGCGTTGAGGATCGTGCTCGTGAAAGCCTTCCCGTACTCACCGGGAAGGGTGTAGTCCTCGACCCCGGCCTTGAATACCTTGGCGTTGTCGATCACGGCAAGCTTGTTCAGAAGTTCGCCCGACGTGTTCTCGTAGTTCAGGCCGGCTGCAACCAGCTGTTCCTGCGCCTTCTTCGGCAGCTTGTCGAACTTGGTCTTGTTCATGGTCGCCATCGTGGTCGAGCGGAAGAAGCCCGGACCCACACGGAACTTGATGAATTTCTGCCATCCGCGGAAGGCGACGCCGCCCTCGGGCCATGCAAGACCGTCGACCACGCCGCGCTCAAGAGCGGTGTAGACCTCGGCCGGCGCGATGTTCTTGGTCGTGGCGCCCATTGCCCTGAAGAACGGGGTGTAAAGAGGCGTGGTGCGCATCTTCAGCCCCTTTAGGTCGAGGCCGGTGACCTTGCTCGGCTTCGGCTTGTCCTTGAGCCAGATGAAGAACTGATTGTAGCCGTAGTAGTTGCCCCAGCCGAGAATCACGGCGTTGAGCTTTTCCGCCCATACCTTGGACATGAGATCGAAGCCGCCGTTCTTGCGCCATTCCTGCGGCGACACGTTGGAAATGCCGGTAAGCCGCGCCTCGGGCACCATGTTCGCGTAGTAGGTCGTCGGCGACATGATGATGTCGATCAGGCCGCGCTTCATTGCAGCGCCCTGCTTCCGGTTGGGCGTCACTTCGGGGCCACCGATATATTTGAGCTTCACCACGCTTTCGTCCTTCTTCATCACGTCCATGAAAGTCGTGAAGAAGGCCTTGCTCTGGTCGTGCTTTTCACCGAGGGCCGTCGAGACCTTCAGCTCCTCCGCCGCATGCCCCGGCAGCGCCAACGCTGCGGCGGCTACGGCCGCAGCACCCGCCGCAGCCAGTTTCCGAAGAGTCAGATTCATGATCAATTCTCCTGATCGTGTTCAGTTCAATGCCGCTCGCAAGCCGGCATGGAAGGGTTCCGGAAAACCCCGGACGCGCTGAGCGGATCGCGCCACCGGCCCGTCCCCAAAACCGCGCTGCGCCGGGCACGTTGCCGTTGTCCCACCGCCGATATCCGGCTTCTTCCGCACGGAACCCTAGCAGTTTTGATGCCCTGTGTAACCTTATGTGAAACCGGCACTGAGACGGACACGCCGACCGGAGTTCCGGTGGCCGGCGCGGGCGTCCGCCATCCGGCGCCGGTTGCCTTCCCGGAACGCTTCTGGCATGTTGCGCGGCATCTTGGCTGGCTCCTTCGGCACAATCCATGCCCTCTTCCCTGCCGGAGCCCGAAGACCCTTCACACGAGGAACTCGATCATGGAAACAGGATACTGGATCGTCATTGCCTGCGGCATCCTCGCCGTGCTCTACGGCCTGTACGCAAGCCGCTCCGTGCTGGCGACATCGGCCGGCAATGACAGGATGCAGGAAATCGCCGGCGCCGTTCAGGAAGGCGCGGCAGCCTATCTCAACCGGCAGTACATGACGATCGGTGCGGTGGGAATCGCCGTCGGAATCATTCTCGGCCTGCTGCTCGGTATCTATTCTGCCATCGGCTTCTTCATCGGCGCGATCCTTTCCGGTGCCGCCGGCTATATCGGAATGAACATTTCGGTACGCGCCAACGTGCGGACCGCTGACGCGGCCCGCACCGGCGGCCTCGGCCCGGCACTTGCCATCGCCTTCAAGTCGGGCGCGGTCACCGGCATGCTGGTGGTCGGTCTTGGACTCCTCGGCGTCAGCGTCTACTACATCATTCTGCGCGGTGTCTTCGACCCCGAGTCGGCCAGCGGGCTCTGGCACATTCTCGAAGGCCTCGTTGCCCTTGGCTTCGGCGCCTCGCTGATTTCGATCTTCGCCCGTCTCGGCGGCGGCATCTTCACCAAGGGCGCCGATGTCGGCGCCGATGTCGTCGGCAAGATCGAGGCCGGAATTCCCGAGGATGACCCGCGCAACGCGGCCGTCATCGCCGACAACGTCGGCGACAACGTCGGCGATTGTGCAGGCATGGCCGCGGATCTCTTCGAAACCTACGCCGTCACCGTGGTCGCGACGATGCTCGTCGGCGCGGTATTCTTCTCCGGTGAACTCCGCGAAACCATGCTTCTCTTGCCACTGCTGATCGGCGCGGTCTGCATCGTGGGATCGGTCATTGGCACCTTTTTCGTCCGCCTGGGCGCCAGCAACAACATCATGGCAGCACTCTACAAGGGCTTCATCGCCTCCGCAGTCATCTCTGGGGTGCTGATCGCACTGGTCATCTACTGGGTCTTCGGCAGCTACACCGCCGAGATTGCTATCGGCGACGAGACGATACAGCCCCGCCACCTGCTCTATTGCGGACTGGTCGGGCTTGGTGTGACAGGCCTGATCGTGTGGATCACGGAATACTATACCGGCACCCAGTACCGTCCCGTCCGGAGCGTCGCGAAGGCCTCGGAAACCGGCCATGCCACCAATGTCATCCAGGGACTCGCGGTTTCGATGGAAGCGACCGCGCTCCCGGTCATCGTCATCGCCGCCGGAATCCTGATCGCCTATTTCGCCGCCGGACTCTATGGGCTTGCGATCGCGGCGACCACGATGCTCGCGCTCGCCGGCATGGTCGTCGCCCTCGACGCCTACGGGCCGGTGACCGACAACGCGGGCGGCATAGCAGAGATGGCGGAACTGCCAGAAGAGGTGCGCAACCACACCGACGCGCTCGATGCCGTCGGCAACACCACCAAGGCGGTCACCAAGGGCTACGCAATCGGCTCCGCCGGCCTCGCTGCTCTGGTGCTGTTCGCAGCCTATACCGAGGAAATCAAGATTCGCCTGCCCGAAATCGCCTCGACCGTCCAGTTCCAGCTCCAGGACCCCTATGTCGTGATCGGCCTGTTCATCGGCGGCCTCCTTCCCTACCTGTTCGGCTCGCTCAGCATGATGGCCGTTGGCCGCTCCGCTGCCGCCGTAGTAGTCGAGGTGCGCCGCCAGTTCCGGGAGATCACGGGAATAATGGAGGGCGAGGCGCGACCCGAATACGGCCGGGCCGTCGACCTGCTCACCAAGGCCGCGATCAAGGAAATGATCGTGCCTTCACTGCTACCGGTTCTGGCCCCGATCGTCGTCTATGTCGTGATCTATCTGATCGGCGGCGCGGCGGCTGCCCTGACCACGCTCGGCGCCCTGATGCTTGGCACCATCGTAACCGGGCTGTTCGTGGCGCTGTCCATGACTTCAGGCGGTGGCGCCTGGGACAACGCCAAGAAATTCATCGAGGACGGCAACCATGGCGGCAAGGGTTCGGACGCCCATGCCGCCTCGGTCACGGGCGACACCGTCGGCGATCCCTACAAGGATACTGCCGGTCCCGCCGTCAATCCGATGATCAAGATCATCAACATCGTGGCGCTGCTGCTGCTCGCGGTCGTGGGTTCCGCATAGCTGCCCGTCCGGGGCGTATCGGAAACCTTGGCGGCGCGCGCGGTCAGCGTCCCTCGACGCCGCCGAAGCGTCCAAGGTTGCCGATAAGCTGCTGCAGAAGGCTGAAGCTCCGGCCGCGGGTTTCGGTCTCACGGGCGATCACGGCGACATCGCGCCCGTCGTCCTTGTCGAGGTGATCGATCGCGCTGACCACGTCGTCATCGTTGAAGCGGATCACGAGCAGGTCACGCTTCACGAGTTCGGGATCGAAGAACATGAACTTCTCGACGGTCGAGCCGAGGTAGTACCACGAATTCCTGTCGAACGTGGCTACCGCAGCCGGCGTCCCGAGGCGGGTCAGAACCTGGGCCCGGGTGGTCGATCCAATCTCGATCGACGCAACCTCCTTGGGCTTCGGAACGTTACCGTGTTCGTTCAGATTGCCTGCACAACCGACGCCGCCGATCAGGAGCGCGGCGGCCAGAAAAGCAGCGGGTCGGAGTCCCGTCCGCCGTACACCGGCCGCAGCTGGTTGACCGATTTCGTTCATGGGCTTACCTCTGCTACCGTGCTGCGCCGCAACGGCCGTGCTCGACATTAACTGGCCTGCTGCCCGCCCGCTGTCAATACCGTTCCGGATTCGCCGACCATGCCACTCCAGTCCGTGTTCAAGCGCAACCGACCTGTCGAACCGGCACGCAGGATCTACGCCATTATCGTGCGCCAAGCACGATGCGAACGCTTCTACCGGGATTTCGGCATTCCGGACACCGTCGACGGGCGATTCGAGATGATCGTCCTGCACGCATTCCTGGTGCTGCGGCGCCTGAAAACCCACGGCGGTGCAACCGATTCGCTCGGACAGGAACTATTCGACGTAATGTTCGATGACATGGACGTTAATCTCCGGGAAATGGGCGCCGGCGACATGGGGGTCGGAAAGCGGGTGCGGAAGATGGTGCAGGCATTCTATGGCCGCCTCGCCGCCTATGAAGATGCTCTCGATCGGGAAGACGACGGTCTCGCGGAAGCGCTGGTGCGCAACCTCTACGGTACCGTCGCCACGCCACCAGAAGACGGTGTCGAAACGCTCACCGAATACGTCCGCCGCCAGGCGAAACACATCGAGGCCATCGAAACCGAGCTCGTGCGAAGCGGGGACTTCGCGTTCGCGGAGGTGTCGTCATGACGTCCGCGCCGCAGCCCGAATTCTCCTATGTGGTCGATCTGGCAGAACTGCCGCGCGACGGCGGAACATGGGAGTTGTCGGCAACCCGCGGGGAGCGGGCCGCGATAGCCGAACGCCTCGGCCTGCTTGCACTCGACCGGCTTGACGCACACATCCGGCTTTCGTGGATCATTCACCCCCGCACCCTGCATGCAACCGGCCAGTTTCGCGCCCGGATCCTGCAATCCTGCGTGGTCACGCTCGAGCCGGTGCCGGCAGATATCGAGGCGCCTGTCGACATCCTGTTCACGCGTGATGCCGAGCCCGCAGAACCGGACGTCGGCTGGGACGCGGCCGAACCGCTGGCCACAGACCTTCTCGACATCGGCGATCTGGTGGCAGAAGAGCTCTCCCTGAATCTGGATCCCTATCCGCGATCGTCCGATATCGACCCGGCCTCGCTCGGGCTCGGACCGGGCGTGACCCTGTCAACGGACGAGGGCCACGGCATGCAGGAGCCTGTGCGCAACAATCCTTTCGGAGCGCTGGAAAACATGAAGGGAAAAAGCTAGAATGCTCCGTAGGCGATTGTCCCGAATCGCGATTTCGCCTACCAGTCCCCCGTAACGACACTCAGACCGTCGAGATCACACAGCCATGGCCGTACCCAAGAAAAAAGTCTCAAAATCCAGACGAAACATGCGGCGGGCACATGACGCGCTGAAGCCAAGCGCATACGTTGAGTGCCCCGAGTGCGGCGAAATCAAACGCCCGCACCATATCTGCCCGTCCTGCGGCTTCTACGACAAACGGGAAGTGATTGCCTATGCCGGCGACTGAGCCGGCGGCCGGGAGCTGAGCCCGTGGCTTCCCGCGACCTGACCATCGCCGTAGACGCGATGGGCGGCGACGACGCGCCGCGGATGGTCGTTCGCGGCGCCGAAATGGCACGCCGCCGATTTCCGGACATGCGGTTCCTGATGTTTGGCGACGAGAACCGTATCCGGCCCCTTCTCAAGCGGCGACGGAAACTCACCGACATAACCGACATCACCCACACCGAAGATGTCATCAAGAGCGGGATGTCGGTTTCCGAAGCACTGCGCAAGGGACGCGGCTCCAGCATGCAGTTGGCCATCAACGCGGTGCGCGAAGGGCATGCGGCCGGGGTTGTCTCGGCCGGCAATACCGGCGCCCTCATGGCCATGGCAAAGCTGACCCTGCGCACGCTGCCGGGCATCGACAGGCCTGCGATCGCCGGAATCTTTCCGACCATGCGCGGTGAGACGGTCATGCTCGACCTCGGCGCCAATCTCGAGTGCCAGACCAGGAACCTCGTACAGTTCTGCATCATGGGCGACATCTTTGCGCGCACGGTGCTCGGCAACGTCAACCCGTCCTGCGGGCTTCTGAACGTCGGTTCCGAGGAGATGAAGGGCCACGCGGAGATCCGGGAAGCCGCGTCCCACCTCAGGGAACTGTCGGGCTCACTTAACTTCTACGGCTTCATCGAAGGCAATGACATTGCGGCCGGCACCACCGATGTCGTCATCTCCGACGGTTTTTCGGGCAACATCGCCCTCAAGGCCATCGAGGGCACCTCGCATCTCGTCACCCGCTTTCTCGGCGAAGCGTTCCGAAGTTCGATCATGTCGCGCCTCGGCTACGTTCTCCTCCGCCGCGGCCTCAAAAAGATGCGCGCGCGCATCGATCCCCGCCGCTACAACGGCGCCATATTCCTCGGCCTCACCGGGATCGCTGTGAAGAGCCATGGCGGTACCGACGCGTTCGGTTTCTCCAACGCAATCGGCGTCGCCGCCGACATGGCGGCGCAGGACGTGAACGGAAAGATTACTGATGGCCTCAAATCGTTCGGACACTACCGGCCGGCCCCCGTGGCCGCGGAAGCCGCTGCCTCCTGATGACGCGCCGCTCCGTCATTGCCGGCTGCGGCGCCTACCTGCCGGCCCGAATCGTCACGAACCACGAGCTGGCGCAGCGCGTCGACACGTCGCACGAATGGATCGTGCAGCGAACCGGCATCCATCAGCGCCACATCGCTGACGACAGAGAGAAGACCTCGGATCTCGCGATTGCCGCGGCGCACGACGCCATCGAGTCGTCCGGCCTGTCAGCAGCGGACATCGATCTGGTAATCCTCGCCACGGCAACGCCCGACCACACTTTCCCCTCGACCGCAACCATGGTTCAGGCATCACTAGGCATAACGCGTGGTGCGGCTTTCGACGTGCATGCAGTGTGTTCTGGTTTCATCTATGCCCTGAACGTCGCCGACAATTTCGTGCGCCTCGGCCAGGCCGACAATGTCCTTGTCATCGGCGCCGAGACCTTTTCCCGCATTCTCGACTGGGAGGACCGTTCGACCTGCGTCCTGTTCGGAGACGGGGCCGGAGCGCTCGTGCTGAGCGCCGCCACGGGCGCCGGAAACAGCGCGGATCGCGGCGTTCTGGCAACCTGCCTGCATTCCGACGGCCGTCAGCATGACCTGCTGTTCGTCGACGGTGGACCGTCTTCGAGCCGTACCGTTGGCCATGTGCGGATGGAAGGGCGCGAAGTCTTCAAGCACGCGGTCAGAAATCTCTCCAGCGTCATCGGTGAAGTACTCGAGGCGGCACAGCTCGACAGAAGCGAGGTGGACTGGCTGGTTCCGCACCAGGCCAATCGCCGCATCATCGCGACCACCGCCAAGAAGCTGGAACTGCCGGATGACAAGATCGTCATGACCATAGACAGGCACGGCAACACGTCGGCAGCCTCCGTGCCCCTGGCTCTGAATGACGCCGTGCGCGACGGCCGGATCACCACTGGCGATGTCGTTATTCTCGAGGCCATGGGCGGCGGCCTGACCTGGGGCGCCAGCGCCATCCGCTGGTAGCACAAAGACAATGCCGGCCATCACCTTTTTGCTGAATCCCCCCTGCCACGCGGACACGATTCACCCGTCGGGCGCTGGCGTTCCGCGCCCGCATGCGCGCGGCAACCGGTTTGACCGTTTTTCGGATCGCCGATAGGATTCAGAGAAAAGCCGGGAGATAGTAGATGGCGCGACCTACCGTCACGCGGGCACTCCTCACCGAGAGGGTTCACCAGGAGCTGGGGCTGTCGCGAAGGGCGTCGGCCCAGCTTGTCGATGATGTGCTCGAAGAGGTTGCGCAAACGCTCGTCGACGGCGGCAGCGTGAAGATTTCCAAGTTCGGGAGCTTCAAACTGCGCCAGAAGCGCGAACGCGTCGGCCGCAATCCCAAGACGGGAATCGATGCACCGATCAGCGCCCGCAAGGTCCTCGTTTTCCGGGCGTCGAGGACTTTCAAGCACGAGGTCGAGCGTCAGCTCGCCACATGGGATGGCGACGGCTCGGGCCGGGGCCCGGGGCCCGATATGCGGGATCCCCTCTAGCCGGATTTCGGAAACATGACCGACGACGCTTCGCAGCAGGACGACAGAAGGTCGCACGGGAAGTCGGCGACGGCGTTCCGGACCATCGGCGAGGCCGCAACAGAACTTGGCGTGCCGCAGCATGTGCTGCGTTTCTGGGAGACCAAGTTCTCGCAAATCAAACCGCTGAAACGGGTCGGCGGCCGAAGGTACTATCGTCCCGCCGATCTGCAGTTGCTGCGCGGCATCAGGGAACTTCTTTACACCGACGGCTATACGATCAAGGGCGTGCAGAAGCTACTGCGCACCACCGGCGCGAAGGCGGTCGTGCTCGACAGGGGGTCAACCGGCGGCCAGGCGGCGGCGCTCACGGCCGATGCTGGACAGCATCCGGACGGCGTGGACTCCCGGCCAACACCGGCCAGACAACTTTCCGAAGAGGCGCGGCAGGCCCTCCGGTCTATCCGTTCGGAACTCGAGGATCTTCACGATCTGCTCGCGAATCCGCACCGCGGGTCTTGAACAACGCCATAGTCGCGTCTATTCTCGCCTTGAGCCGCGTCGGTCGGAGCGTGGCGCAGTCTGGTAGCGCACTTGACTGGGGGTCAAGGGGTCGCTGGTTCGAATCCAGTCGCTCCGACCATTCGCGGAGTCAGGCGGATATTTCCGCCACGCGCAGGATCCGGATCAGTTCGGTTTCAGCGTTTCAAGAAGCCGACCGAAACCCGCGATCGGTGCATCGGGCGCAACCTCGCGAAATGCGGCAAAGAAATCTGCGGGATCACTCGCAACGACAGGCCTGCCGCTCTGCTCTTCGATCGCGCACACTGCGTCTGCCGCCGGCCACTGCGGGCACGGCATATATAGCCCGTCGGCGTCGCCAGCCTGTTCCAGCACGCGCAAACCGAATTCCGCGATCGCCGGAGGCTCGGCGTCCTGCAACTCTCGGAATGGCACGTCCATGGTCTCGCATGCCGCCACCGAGAATCCTCCGCCCTCAAGATAACGCGTGACATTGTCGTTGATTTCGCGGGGATAGGGAGAGGCAACGGCGACGCGCTCGATGCCGAGATGTTCCATCGCTGCCACCGCCGACGAGATCGATGTCGTCGCCCGGACACCGGTGCCTTCCTCGATCAGCCGGATGATTTCAGCGCCATAGCCCGGTCCTCGGCTCACCGCAAGCGGGGTTCCGAAATGGATGATGAAGTCCACTGCCCGGGCGGCAAGGTAGTCGGCCGCCTGCGAAAGCGAGGCCAACGCGCGATCAAAATGCTCGGTGTCCCAAAAATCGATGTTGGAAGTTATGCCGACAAACCCGATATCGGCCGGCGCCATGCGGTAGTAGTCGTAGGTCACGACCTCCATAACCGTCGGGCTGATTCCGCCGATGCGCTTGCGCCACAGGGACATGATGCTCTCCTCGCGTTTTCGGCACCGGCCGCTGCGGGGTCAGTGCGCGAGCTCCGCAACCCGCTCGCGCGTGTATACGTCGTTCCACTGCCGGAACGAATGCTCCCAGTTGTAGGGCCTGAAATCAGCTGTCGGCGCAAGATCGACCGGTTCTCCACCAAGATAGACATGGGTGATGTTGTCTGATCGCAGGAGGCTCGATATGTCCTCCATCGGATCCTCGGCAACCACGGTCAGGTCCGCAAAGGCGCCGGGAACGACACGGCCAACGGCGTTGCCCTCCCTGAGCAGTCCGGAATTCACACTGGTGGTCGCCCGCAGCGCCTCAGCTTCGGTGAAGCCGAGATATTCGACCATGATCTCAAGCTCGCGCGCGTGCCATTCGCCGTACGGCGTCACCGCAAATCCGCTGTCGGTACCCACCATGAAGGGAACGCCGGCCTTGCGCGCCTTGACCAGCATCTCGCTCGCAACTTCGACATCCTTGCGGTTCATGTTCGGACGCCAACGGTGGCAGGGATCGCTCGGACGGGTGAACTCCACGGTGTTGACGAGAAAGGTCAGTGCCGGAGACAGAACGCAACCGTTGCGGACGACTTCCTCAAGCCCCTCATCATCCATCTCGAATGCATGGAAGATGACGTCCACGCCGGCCCGCGCGGAATAGAGCACGGCCTCGCGGCCCCGCGAATGGGTGATCGTCTTGACCCCGAGCCGATGGCACTCCTCAACCATCGCACTCAGTTCCGCCTGCGAAAAACATGACATCAGTTCGCCATCGCCGTTGCGCTGCAGTCCGTCAACGGCAAACTTGATAAAATCCATGCGGTCCTTGACCTGGGTGCGGATCTCTTCGATCGCCTCATCAAGGTTCCGGACAAGGACGCCCACCGAACTCTCGGGAACGCCGATCCAGACCGGGTACCAGTCGCCGAGCCCCTGGCGTCCGGTCACCTGCCTTCCGGCGCATGTAACGCGGGGCCCGGTGAACATCCCGCAATTGATCGCATCGCGGACGGACGCAGCGACTCGGTTGGTCGATGCCGGGTCGGCGAGCGAGGTATATCCGGCCCTGAGAACCTTTCCGGCGGCATGCATGGCGCGCAACGCACGAAATTCCGGCGGGGCGAACATGTCGACATCTTCATTCGCCTGTGCGTTGCCATAGCTCAGGTGAACATGAATATCGATCAGTCCCGGCAATACCCAGGCTCCGCCATGGTCCAGCACCTCGTCGCCGGCGGCTGCCGCAGGTGCTTCCGATGTCGGACCGACAAAAGCGATGACGTCGTCCTCGACGACAACCGTCTGATCGGGCTTCATCCTGTCGCCCAGCCCGTCAAACAAATTCCCGCATCTGAAATACTTGCGCATGACGTCAGCCCTTCCGGTTCATCTGTCCGTTGGCGGGTGGTTACGCCAAGCGCCGGATCTCAGCGCCCGTGACAGCGCTCCGGCGACCTGCGGTTCTTTCACTGCGGCCTATCACACTATGGCCCGGCAAGGGAGTCAAACAAAGCCCATGATCCTGTGGCCGCACCAGCGCGATCGACAAGCTGCATTGATGCCAATCGCCGAGGTCCGAACCTGGGCCTGGAGGCAGACCCGCACGAACAACACCAAGGTCGGGATTTGCAGGCACCACCAACCCCTTCGGACTCTGGTCTTCGGGCCCTTTGCCCATCCTGCCAGCGCCCGACCGCAGTCGAAAGGACTGGACTTCCGATCCCGACATCGCCACGGCAGAAAACACCGCGCACCACAAATTAGCTAGATTTATCGGAAAGATGATATAAGTTGTTATTTTTATACGTGTTTTAAAAATTCTTGGCAGCTAAAAACACCTGTCGGATGTCGTCGCAAGGATTCCCGCACTGCGCTGTCGGGAGAAGCGGGATGTTCGTTTCGACGACGGCCGACATCGCAATATCCGATACATGCCGCGCCTCCCAGACCGTTCCGTCTGTTTTCGGAAGGACTCGCGCGGTCAGTTCCGGGCAGGTTCGTCGGCCAGCCTTCCCTCTCGACTCCGGCGAAAGAACTCCGCCCTCATGCGGTCGAGGACGGCCAGCGCCCCGGCATCAACTTCGTCGCTGGCGGGAACCGGCTCATGTTCCCAGTAGCCGAAACGGTCAACGCCACGAACCAGCGACGCTGTGGGCCGGCTTGCCCCTTCGTTGTATCCGCTTCGCCGGACATCGGGGGAGATATAGTGCATCGAGAGGCCGATCCGGCGATGACCCGAATTGTTGGGATCGGATCCATGGACGATGCCTTCGTGATGCAGTGAGAATTCGCCGGCGTCGAGAATCATCGGAACTGCGTGATCAAGCTTCAGGCCTTTGATGGTCTGCCCACGCACAAGGAGATTGTTCTCGTCAGGCTCGTTGACGAATTCGTAGGTCTCTCCGCTACGATGGGTCCCCGGAAGGACCCGGACGCATCCCGATTCCA
>JAJEBT010000202.1 GCA_022822405.1 Alphaproteobacteria bacterium | reverse complement strand
GTCCAGCAGGTCCCGTATGTGCTTGTCGTTCGATTCAGCGACGAGAACCGATTCTCCCTCGTCTTTCAGGCTTGCCATGATCTCGACCATGCGGTGCGCGAATACCGGTGCGATTCCTTCCGACGGTTCGTCGAGCATCAGCATTTTCGTTCCCGCCATCAGCGCGCGGGCGAAAGCAACGAATTTCTGCTGCCCGCCGGACAGTTCGGTGGCGCCGCGGTTGCGGAATTCCGCCACCTCGGGCATCAGCCCGTAGATCCAGTCCAGGCGTTTGTCCGCGCCCTCGGCTCTGGTTGTCCAGGTCGGGAGGAGGATGTTTTCCTCCGCGGTCAGCTGCGGCACCAGCCGCCTGTCTTCGGGCATGAAGCCCATGCCGAGATGCGCGCGCCGATGCGGCGGGGTCTCGCGAAGGTCGTCGTCGTCGAACTGCATCTCTCCGGCCTGGACTTTCAGGGCCCCCATCGCGGCGCGCATCAGGGTGGTCTTGCCGGCGCCGTTGCGGCCGATCAGGCCGCACATCGATCCCGAGGGCACCTCCAGCGTCACGCCACGCAGAATCGGAGTCGCGCCGATATTGACGTCGATCGATCTGATACTAAGCATCGGTCTCTCCGTCAGCGTGCGCCGGATGGTATTCCTGGCCGATCACGAACTCGCGGACGCCGGCATCGTTCATCGCATCGGCGGTAGGCGCGTCGCAGATGATCTCGCCCTGATAGAACGCCCACACGCGATCGACAAAGCGCTCGACGATCTCCATGTCGTGCTCGATGAACATCACCGTGCAATCCTCTTCCCGCATTGCCTGCATGATGACGTCCATGAGCCCGAACTTCTCTTCGGCGCTGATGCCGCTGGTCGGCTCGTCGAGCATGACGAGCTTCGGATTGCCGACCGTGGCCATGGCGATGTCGAGCAGCTTGCGGACGCCTTGGGGCAGCGCCTCGGCCGTGACATCGCGGTAATCCGCGATCTGGAAACGCTCCAGATGCGCCTGGACCCGGTCTGCGCGCTCGTCGGTATGGATCGGGGCAAACAGGCGCCAACCGCGGTCCTCGGCGATCCCGTAGGCCATGAGCATGTTGTCGAACACGGTTTCGGAGAGAAACACCTGCGGAACCTGGAACGAGCGGCAGACGCCGAGTCTGGTGACATCCCGGGGATGGAGACCGAGCAGGCTCCGCCCCATGAAGTCGATGGTGCCTCCGGATGGCGCCAGGTAGCCGGTTACCATGTTGACGAACGTGGTCTTGCCGGCGCCGTTGGCGCCGATGATGCCGATCGTCTCGCCTTCCTCGACGGTCACGTTGATGTTGTGCGCCGCGACCACGCCGCCGAAGTGCTTTTCGAGATCGTGGACTTCAAGGACAGTAGCCATCGCCTTACTCCGCCGCCTCCATCCGCGCGGCCTGCGCCGCCCCCCTTCGCTTCCGCCATTCCGAACGCAGGGACCACAGCCCGTCGGGAAGGAACATGATTATCAGAAGCAGGACGCCGCCGACGATGAGCTGCCAGACATGCGGCGCATATTCGAAGGCGTAGGTCCGCAGGAGCTCATAGACCAGCGCGCCGATGAACGTCGCGCTGACATTGCCGGTGCCGGCGAGAATGGTGATGAACACGAAATCCCCGGAGACCGGCCAGTAGACCATCGAATCCGGATCCACATGGCCGACCGTCGCCGCCATGATGACGCCGCCCATGCCGGCGAGCAGTCCCGATATCACGTATTTGACGTGAATTGCCCGCTCGGCCGAATAGCCGAGATATTCGACGCGGATCTCATTCTCGCGGACGGCCATCGTCATGGTCCCCAGCGTCGACTTCAGGTACCAGTGCGCGCCGATGGCGGCGAGGTAGGTGAACACCAGGCCGAAAACGAACAGCGTCGTCCGGTAGCTCTCGCCGTCCGGCGAGAAACCGGCGAAGCTCAGTTGACGGATTCCGATGCCGTCGGTCGAACCCAGCGATTCCAGCTTGGTCAGCACACCGTAGAGAATCATGGAAAACGCCATGTTGAGAAGCGCGAAGAATATCGCCCTGTACTGGCGGAGGAGGAAACCGAGCAGGAAGGCAAGGAGGCCGGCGACGGCTGTTCCCGCGATCACGAGGACGAAGGCGTCGCCGATGCCGGCGATCTGCAACAGGGCCACCGTGTAGGCGCCGAAACCGAAGAACAGCGCATGGCCGAAGGAGATCAGCCCTGCGCGCCACAAGATCAGGAGTCCGATGGCGACGCAGCCGCGCGCCATCGTCTGCAGCCCGATCGTGCGCATCCATTCCTCGAGCCCGAAATTGAGGGCGAACAGGGCGATGAGGCCAATGGTCAGGCCCCAGAAGGTCTTGTCCAGCAAACGGGTCATATCTTCCTCGCCGTGACCGGGGCGAAAAGCCCCTGGGGACGGACGATCAGAACGATCGCCATGATCGCGTAGATCACAAAGAGTTCCACCTGCGGGAATTGGTGCACCGCGGTTGCGCGCGCGATGCCGACGACCACCGCGCCGATCAGCGCGCCGGGAATCGACCCCATGCCGCCTATGACGACCACGGCGAACGCGAGCACGATCACTTCAACGCCGATTCCCGGTTGCACCGAGATCGTCGGCGCCTGGTAGGCGCCGCCGAGGGCACCGAGGAACGTGCCGAGAATGAAGGTCACGAGGAACACGCCGGTCACGTTGACGCCCATCGCCATGCTGATCTCGCGGTCGAAGATGACGGCGAGCAGCATCTTGCCCTGGCGGGTGCGGTTGAGCGCATACCAGGAAACGAAAGCGACGATGAACGACAGCGCGATCATCGAAAGGTTATAGTTGTCGAAGATGAGATCTGCGATCTCGCTGTTGCCCAGCATTTCCATGGGCTGGAATGCGAGATAGGGGTTGGTGCCCCAGATCAGGATGATGACGTCCTCCAGCACCAGGAAGGCGGCGAAGGTCGCGAGCACGACGATGTGCTCGTCGCGGTCATAGAGGAACTTCAGAAGTCCGCGCTCGATGACAATGCCGAACACGACCCCCAGCACCACGGCGGAAAGGAAGATGATCGCAAAACCGCCGATATCGGGGAGATCGGCGGCGTACCAGATGCCCATGAAGTAGGCCGCCAAATAGGCGCCAAAGGCGTAGAACGAGCCGTGGGTGACGTTGAGGACCTTCTGGACCCCGAAGATCACCGTAAGTCCGACGGCTACCATGAACAGGTACGACGAATAGATCAGGCCGTCGACCAGGATGATGGCGATGAGTTGGAAATCCAAGGCGGGACTCCCCCAGAGGCGCGCCTCCCTCGGGGGACGCGGTTCAGCGTGGTTTATATGGGAACTGCGTACCGGGAGCGCGCTGCGCTCCCGGTACGGTTGCTGTTGCCGTCAGTGTTCGGTCAGCACTTGGCGCCCTTCATGCCGCCTTCGAGCCATGGAACCGAGTTGACGCCGTCGGGCGGAAGGATGCATTCGGGCTGGAAGATCTCGACATCCTTGACCACCGGCTCGTTTCTCGTCGAATCCCAGGCCGTGACCCCCCAACGGTCGTCGGTTACAGCCTGATGGCCCTTCGACTGTGCCATCCTGACATTGCCGACGAAGGTCGGGAATGTGGCGCCGGTGAGCGCGGCGATCACCTGTTCGGTGGTCGGAAACTTGCCGGCTGCCTTGGCCGCCTTGTCGTAGGCGTACTTGGCGGCGAGGAAGCCCTGCGCGTACTGGTAGGAGGGCTGCGATGGCGGTTCGCCATAGGCCTTGCGGTATTCCTTCTGGAACCACTGGTTCAATGGCGATGGATCATCGACGACGTACATGCCGTACGGGCCGCGGGTACCGACCATGATTCCCAGCGGAAACTTCTTGCCAAGGCGATAGCCAACCGTTTCGCCGACGGTGAAGATGAAGAATTTTCTCTTGAACAGGCCGCGCGCGGTGGCCTGACCGATGAAGGACTCGAGATCACCGCCCCAGAAGCTGGAGTGCACGATGTTTTCCTTGGCCCGCGAAAGGGCCGATATCTCGGTGCCGTACTGGCCGGCGAACAGCTTCGGGAACTGCTGCTTGCTCGCTGGCTTGATTTCGGGAGCCAGCGTCTTCATCGCGAGGGAAAAGTCGCGCCAGGCGTCCTGGCCCCAGGCATAGTTCTGGTTGATGCCGACGAAACCCTTGACGTCCTTCCCCATCTTCTTGACCAGGTAGCGGGCTGCCGAGACATTGCTGGCGGTTCCGTTATTGATCGTGCGAAACACGTATTTCGGGTTCTCGTTGATTTCCTCGAAAATTCGGGGCGTCCCGCACACGGTCTGGATGGTCAGCGCCTTGAGTTCCTCGGAAACCGGCGTCGTCGCCGCACAGTTGCCCGACGAGACGTAGCCGATGATCAACGCAACCTTGTCCTTCTGCACCTTGTTGCGGAGTTCGGTGACCTGCTTGGTGCCGCCGCCCGATTCGTCATAGAGCAGGAGTTCGATCTGACGTCCGGCGAGCCCCTTGGCGTTGTAGGGCGCAGGCAGTTCGCCGTTGTTGATCCCGCGCACGATCAACTCCACGCCTTTCTTCGCCGGAATGCCGAAGGCCGGAGCGCCGGCTCCGGTAAGGAATGTCGGTGTGCCGATCTTGACCGTCTGGGCAAGCACGGTGCCGCTGCCGAGCGCGATCACGCCGGCAAGTGCGGCGCTGGCAAGGTGCGCCGCGCGGGGGCGGCGGGCCGCCCCCACTGTAACTTCAGTCATGTCATGTCTCCCAATGTGGTTGTCCACATCATCAAACTATTGCGACCCGGAATCCGGGTCACGGCGGCCGGACTCTACATAATTCGTGGGTCCGGTCCAATACGGAAACCAGAATTTTTGGATTTGATGCCTGAAGAGCGGTTTTACCGCCACATCGCTTCGCAGAGGCGCTCCAGATTTTCCTGTCGGTCGAGCGCTGCAACCAGCGCCGGGATCATGGCCGTCTTTTCCGGGGGGTGGCCGCCGTGGGCTGCGCAGGCGCCGAATTTTGCCGTCGCGTCGTCAATCGTGAACGGCGCAAGGGTGCTGCCGAGGGCGCCGTCGACGCGCCCTTCGAGCCGCCGCCCGTCCTTCGTGTCGACAGAGACGAAGGACGTGACATTCGTAAAACCGGCGACCTCGCGATCGAAGGCGGTATGTTCGACCCGGGCCATCATGGCGCGGACATCGGCGCGGCGCAGGACGGCGTCGGTGAACTCGGCCAGTCCGGCGCGGCCCTCGATCGCGATGACCGCGAGGATGAAGGCCATCGAGAATCTTGCTTCGGTCGGGTTCCGGGGCAGCCCGGCAAGCAGCGTGTTCACGATTCGGTGGTTGGTTCGCGCCCGTATCGTGGCGATATCGGCCGCCGAGATGCCCGCGGTGTTCATCAGATCGAGCAGGCAAGCGGCAGCGGGATGGGCAAGGGCGCCGCTCGGGTGGGGCTTGATCCATACGCCGGGGTCCTCGAACACCCACGGTGCCGCAAGCTTGTCGACGATGGCTGTCGTATCTGCGCCGCCGCCGGCTGCGGCGATATAGCCGCCCGGTCCGTCGAGCGCGTCCGGTGCGGCGGTGACGCCGCGAAGGGCCAGTTCGGCAGCGGCGATGCCGTCCTCGGCGGCGTGGGCGGGATGAAGGATCTCGGTCATGGTTCCAAAGTTCCGCCGCACGCCACCGGCGCGGCTGGCGGCAATTCCGAGAGCATGCGCGGTAGCACCCGGGTCGAGGCCCATCAGCCGGCTGGCCGCCGTCGCGGCGCCGAAGATGCCGAGCGTGCCGGTGACGTGAAAGCCGTCGGCGTAGTGCCGCGGCGCCATGGCATGATTGAGCCGCGACGCAACTTCGACGCCAACGAGATAGGCCATGACGACATCGGCACCGGAGCATCGTCGAGTTTCTCCGACGGCAAGGGCGGTCGGGAGGACAACTGCGCTCGCATGGATGCCGCCCGTTCGTCCGGGGTCGGCCTGCGGCGAGGTGTCATCGTAATTGTCGGCATGGATGGAGGCGGCATTGGCATGAGCGGCAAAACGCGGCGGGGCACGCAGCCGGGTTCCGAATATCGTGCTTCCGCGCCCGGTGACCTCCTGGTCAGCAAGCCAGTCGCGGACAATCCCCGCGACCGGCGAGACAGCGCCCGCAAGCGCGAGCCCAAGCGAGTCGAGAATGTGGATCCCGGCACGCTGGCGGACCGCAGCGGGCACGTCATCATATGTCGCCGAAGCGGTGAATGCCGAGATCGCCGCCGTTATCTCGCCGGTCATGAAGCGGTCCGCTCGTGCTCCGGGGCGTGCGCGCGGGGGAATCGCGCGCGGCGTTCCGGGAACGACGCGCCGACGATCTTCCGGGCCTCCGTCTCTCAGCCCCGGGTAGCTTCCCTGAACCGTTCCGACGCCGGTGCGGCAAAGCCCCAGGAATCGCCGTGGAACTCGGGCGGGCGCTCCCAGTCCTCGGGCATTCCGGTCCTGTAGCTGTCATCCACCTGCTCGACCTCTGCCGTGTACTCGATCACATACCCGGTTGGGTCGATGAAGTAGGCGAATATGTTGTTGCCGGGGCCGTGGCGCCCGACGCCCCATTCCACGGGGTGGCCGGCGCGTTTCATCCGTCCCGAGGCGCGCATCAGCGCGTCGTGGTTCGGCACCTCGAAGGCGCAATGGTTGAGGGTGGGCGCATCGATGGTGGTGATGGCGATCGCATGATGGTCGCTGCTGCAGCGGACGAAATCCATGTAGCCGGTGCGGTCGCTCAGTTTGAAGCCGAGCAGATCGATGAACTGGGCGCTCTGCGCCTGGCGCTGCGGCGAATTCTGCACGACATGGCTGAGCTTGACCGGGCGATCAATTGTCGGCGGCTGCGCTTCGGGTTCCGCCAGCCCGGCCGATACCATGTATTCGCGGCCGTCCAGGTCCCGGAAGATAAAGCCGTACCCGCCGCCCGGTTCATCGATCTCCGCCGGCGGGTCGACCGACGCGCCCAGTCCGGCAGCCCTGTCGTGGAGTGCGTCGACTGTGCCCTTGTCGTCGGCTGCAAGATTGACCCTGAGCAGTCTGCGTTCTGCCCCCGGCCTGAGCACGAGTATGTGATGCTCCGCTCCGGTTCCGCGAAGAAAGACCGCTCCAGCGGTGTCGGCGACGGTTTCCAGTCCCCAGCAGTCTTCGTAGAACCGTTGTGCCGCGGCAAGGTCGGGCACCGCGAACTCTGCGCTGCGCAGACCGGTTACCCTTGGTTCTCCCATGTTCCTCTCCCTTCGAGCCTGGCAAGCGTCCGGAGGTTGCAGGATATCGCAGGCCGGTGATCGGTCAACGGTGATGCCGCGGCACTACCCCTGTTCTGGCGGCGGAAAATACTTGTCCAGCCAGTCGCGAAGGATATGCATCACCCGTGTGTTGGTCTCGGCAAACATGAAATGGTCCGTATCCGAGGTCAGATACAGGTCGGTGGGTTGTCCGGCGCGCTTGAACATCTCGACCGACTGCTCGGTCGGCGTCACCGAATCGGCTGAACTGTGGAGCAGCAGCAGCGGGCGCGGGGCGATATCCGAGACCACGTCCTCGGCATTGAAATCGAACATGCTCTGCGCGGTCTCGGCAGGAAATTGGGCCACCGAGCCGGGCGCCAGGTTGCCGCGCAGATGTTCAGGGATCGGCACGATCGCGTGTCGGTCCACCATCAGGGACTCCCCGGTCTCCTCCCTGTGACGCCGCCCGTCCTCGAGCATATTCGTGAACGCCGCCCATGCTTCGGGCGTCGGGTGCTGCCCCCGGAACTTGCGTTCGCCGTGGCCCCAGCCGCCTGACGACACTGCTGCCGCGACCCGTTTGTCGACTGCTGCCGTGTAGACGGCGACCGCGGCGCCGAAACTCGATCCGACAAGCGCGATGCGGCTGCCGTCGATTTCGGGCCTGGATTCGAGGAAACTGACCGCCGCCCTGGTGTCCTCGACCTGGTCCTCGCAGAGGATGTGCCCGAACTCGCCGTCGCTTTCTCCGCAGCTGCGCATGTCGAAACGAAAGACGGCATAGCCCCATTTCAGGAATGTTCCGGTGGGGCCGAGAACATTGCCCGCATTCTTGTTGCTGCCGAATCCGTGGAGGATGATGATGGCAGGCCGTGGCTCCGGCGCTTCGGCGCTATCGGGAAGGTGAAGCACTCCCGAGAGGTTGAGCGAGCCCGATCTGAAGGTGATTTTGTCTTCCATGACCATTCCGGTTTGCTGTTACGCTGATCCTGAAGGATCGCCTAGCGGAGCCGAGTGATACACGCTTACGGTCTCAAGCGAAACTGTGCGAAGGCTCGGGTTCCGGTTCGGCCCCCGGCGCAGCGGTTGCGGACTGATGCTGGACGGATTTCGAGTCATGCAGCAGTATGGCCGTAACGCTGGCTTCAACGGGTTTTGGGAATGCACGATTCGAGTGGTGAAATGATCGTCGATGCTGCGGAGCTGCAGGCCTTTGCGATGCAGTTGTTTACGGCGCGAGGCTTGCCGCAGGACGATGCCGAGCTGATAGCGGAGGTGCTGGTGTGGGCCAATCTGCGCGGCGTCGATTCCCATGGCGTGTTGCGCATCCCGGGCTATCTGGCGCGCGTCGGCAACGGCCAGAACAATCCCCGGCCCGACATCAGGGTGGTTACCGACGCCCCGGCAGCGGCGGTACTGCACGCCGACCGCGCCTTCGGACAGGTGGCGCTGGGGCGGGCAACCGCGATCGCCATTGCCAAGGCCTCGAATGCCGGGATCGGGGCCTGTTTCATTCGGGAAACGACGCATATGGGCGCGATCGGTTTCTTCGCCCTCCAGGCCGCGGCCGCTGGAATGGCGGGCATCGTGATCGGTGCTTCGCGCCCCAACATGATCTATCCGGGCGCCCGCCGGCCGGGCCTGGCCACGAGCCCCATCGCGGTCGCCGTTCCGGGCGCGGTCCATGCGCCGCTGATGCTTGACATGGCTTCCGCGACCGCCTCCGTGGGCAAGATCGCCCTGGCGCGGGACGCGGGCCTGCCCCTCGGCGAAGGCTGGGCCGTCGACGCGGACGGCCAGCCAACCACCGATGCGTCACGGGCGGCGATTCCGACGCCGCTCGGCGGTCACAAGGGTGGCGGTCTCGCGCTGATGTTCGAGTGCCTTGCCAGCCTGGTGGTCGGCAATCCCCTGATCGCGCCGTTCATCGAGGGTGCGCCGGACGGTACCCGGCACATGCAGAACGGGCTCGCGATCGCCGTCGACATCGCCCGGTTCGGCGACGTGGAGGTCTATGCCGGCGAGGTCGACCGTCTGGCGGAGACGCTGAAGACCCTGCCCCGGGCGGAGGGGGTGGACGAGATCCTGGTGCCTGGCGAACGCGGCGACAGGATCCTCGAAGCGCGAACCGAAAGCGGCATTCCCCTTGCGTCCGGCACCTGGAAGCGTCTCCGCGAAGTCGCCGAACCGCTGGGGATCGCAATGCCTCAGCTGCGGCAAGCCTGAGCGGCGGCGCCAGCTTATCTGGCTCTGCGCCGCCGCTGCCCGTTCCGCAGCCGCGGCGGGGCACGCCAGCCGCCTACCTCTTGCGCCAGGCGACCTCGTCTTCCCAGCCTTCCTCGACATCGCGGACCGAACTTTCCGGCGGCACGTCGGCGGATATCTGCCGCTGCAGGGTCCGCCGGCCGTTCTCAAGCCAGTCGCCCGCCGCCGCCCGGGCGGCGGCGTCTTCCCAATGCTGTGACCAGTCGCCGAGGGAATAGCCGTACCACGGCGTTTCGGGTCGGAGTTCGGGCAGTCCGAGCCGTTCCCACAGGGCCTTGCCCGTCTCCATGTAGGGCTGTGTCGGCAGGGCGAGAGGCGGCATGGCGGATTTCATGGTGGCGTCGATGAGGAGAGTCGAGTCCTCTTCGCCCTTGTGTTCGCGGCGGGGCCCATGCCCCTGGCCGCGATGCTTCAGCACCTCGACGTCCTCGGCGGGGTTGAGCCGGTATCCCATTGCCCACAGGATCGAATCGGCGTTGTCCGGGTCGATGTCCTCGTTGACCGCGATGGTGATCTTGCCGCAGTCGCCCTTGAAGCTCGCCGCGCCGTAGAGTGCCCGCCACACCTCGGTGCGCGGGGTTTCCGGATCGAGCGTGACAATGGTGACCCGCAGCAGGCCCGTGAGCGGTTCATGCAGCGAGACCCGCCGGACACCCTTGATGCCGAGATGATCCCGGAGGTGGGCAAGGAACAGGGGCTCATAGGCCACCCGCTTGATGACCGAACTTTCGGACGGCGCAACCTGGGAGATATAGGAGGGGAGGATCGCACCTCGGCGGTGGGTGATGGCGGTCACGCGCATCGGAAGGTTCATCTCCTCGAGCGCGACATGGCCGTGGCTCTCGCCGAACGGACCCTCGGGCTCAAGCATTTCGGTATCGACGAACCCCTCGATGACCAGCTCTGCCTCGGCCGGCACGACGAGGTCGACCGTGCGTGCGCGCACGACGTTGATCGGCTCGCCTGCCAGCCCTCCGGCTACGGCTATTTCCTCGGTACCGACCGGGAGCTTTTGCGGACCAGTGAACGCGACATAAGGCGGACAGCCAAGAACGATCGCGCACGGCATTTTCTCGCCCCGTTCCCGGTACATCTTCCAGTGCAGGAAGCCCTCGGCGCCGCCGACCCTGGTTGCCATGCGGACCACCAGCCGGTCCGGCGCCTTCAGGGCGGCGCGGTAGGTTCCCATGTTCTGCGTTCCAGTGTCGGGATTGCGGGTGATCACGTTGGTGGCGGCCAGCGTGGGGGCAGAATCGAACCCCGGTGTCGAGAGCGGTATGGGGAGTGTGGCGAGGCCGCCATCCTCCTGCAGCAGGTCGCCGCCGTCGATGACCACGTCCTGGCAGGGCGCCGCATCAAGCATGCGCGGCGCGATCGGCCCCGCTATCGCCCTTTCCCATTTTGCCGAGATCTCGTCGATCTCGGCATCCATGCCGGTCGCGTAGATCGCCGGATTGGCGGCGAGGGCGCCGATCACAACGGGAAAGTCATAGCTCCGCCCCTTGGGGTCGACGATGTTCCTGAACAGGAATGCCTTGCGGTCGCTTTCGCGCAGCCCGCCCCTGAACTGCCAGCGCACGAGCGGCGACATTTCGGTGTCCTTGTCGACCTGCTCGTCGATCGCATGAAGAAGGCCACGCTTTTCGAGTTCTGCGACATGCTGCTGCAGATCGCGGTAGGTGCGGGTTCCGGTCGACGCATCCATGTTCCTGTCTCCGAGAGTTCCTTGAGCCTTATGGCATGGCCGAAGCGAAAATGAAAAAAATGAAGTCGGGACCTGGGCGTTTCCGCCTGCGCGTGCTCGCAATCGCGGCGGTCGTATGCGCGTTCACACGCTGGCTGAGGCCGCGGCCAGCGTGTCGGTCTCCATGTCGTCGTCGCGCACCGCCCCGATGAGGTCGCTTACGCGCTCGATGCCGCGGTTCTCGCACCAGGCCTCGAGATCGTCGATGATCGTCGTCAGTGCCGTCGGGTTGCGGAAACCCGCATAGCCGATTCCGACTGCCGAAGCGCCCGCGAGCATGTATTCGACGACGTCTTCCGCCTTGGTTACGCCGCCGATTCCGACGATCGGGATCTTCACGGCCTTCGCGACCTGATAGACCATGCGAAGGACGATGGGCTTGAGGGCGGGCGAGACCATGCCGCCGAACTTGTTGCCGAGCGCAGGCCGGAAATTATCGGTGCGGATCTTGAGCGAGAGAAACGTGTTGGCAATGGCGAGCGCATCCGCACCTGCCTCTTCCGCCGCCAGCGCGATCGACACGATATCGCCCGCGTTGGGCGACAGCTTCGCCCATACCGGCTTGTCGGTGGCGGCGCGAATGGCCGACATCACCTCCTTGGTGTGTTCCTCCTGGAGGGCGAAGTTTCCGCCTGTGGTGTTCCTTGTCGGGCACGAGATGTTGCATTCGATGACATCAACGTCCGGTACGCTGAGTTCTGTCGCCAGGGCTGCAAAATCCTCGATGGATTCGGAGGACACGCTGACGACAAGCGGCGGTTCGAACTTGGCGTATTCAGGCACGATGTTGTCGAGAAAATACTGGATTCCCTTTCCCGGCAGACCGATCGACTGGATGATTCCGGCTTCGGTCTCGGCCATGCGCGGAGTGGGATTGCCGACACGGGGTTCGCGGCAGATGGTCTTTGCCACGAGCGCGCCGAGCCGGTTGAGGTCGATGACGTCCGCATATTCCCACGAGAATGCGCCGGACGCCGGCTGTATCGGATTCTGGAGGGTGATGTCGCCGATCCGGACCGAGAGGTCTACCATCCCACGGCCTCCTGCATGTTGAAGACGGGGCCCTCGCGGCAGACGCGCCGCAGGATCCGCTGTCCGTCGACTTCGAAGGTGCGCACGCAAACATAGCAGGCGCCAAATCCACAGACCATGATCTGCTCCATGGCCACCTGTCCGGGTATGCCGTGAGTCCGGCCGAGGCGCTGCATCAGCTTCAGCAGCCGATTGGAGCCGCATGTGAAGAAAGCGTCGGCCCTGCCGGCGGCGATCAGATCTTCGAGAATACTTTCAACATTGGCGACATCGCTCGTCCCGTCCGTATCAAGAACAGTGGTCACATCCGCTCCGAGGCCGGAAAAGAGCTCTTCGGACATCACCACATCGGGATTGCGGGCACTGAGAATCGCCGTGATGCCGACATCGTTGTCGGCGGCCAACTGCGACAGGGGAGCAAGGGTAGCCAGGCCGACCCCGCGACCGAGCACGACGATGTTCCTCCATTCGGCTTCGAGACCGAAGCCGATGCCGAGCGGCCCGGTGACGTTGAACTCGTCGCCTGGCTCAAGCAGGCTCATGCCGCGGGTTCCCCGCCCTTCGCTCTTGTATAGAAATTCCAGCCGGCCGGCTTCGCGGTCGACGCGGTAGATGCTCATCGGGCGCCGCATCCATACCTCGGCGCCGTCCGGAGACGGGCACAGGAGATGGAAGAACTGGCCGGCCCGGGTGTTCATCGCGCGCTCGTGGACATCGAGGACGAGGCGCCAGTATTCCCCGGCAACCGGATGGTTGGCGGCTACGATCGAGAGGAATTCGGCCGCCGGGCGCTCGGGAAACGGATCGGGATCGCCGATCCTGAGCGCCGCGTTCGTGTAGTTCAGATTGGGGTCCGGTATCGTCATGGCCTTCAGATGCCAGTGGCGTTTGGGTGCCGGCTGCGATCGTAGCATATCATATCGATCTGTAACAAAAAAGAGAAAATTATTATTTTTATTACGGTGAACCACGTCCGCCGAACAACATGGTGATGTTGATGCGATGGTTCCCGTAGCCGGGCGCAAAATCGGGCGCGTCGGATCCATGCACGAGGCGCGAATCGAACAGTACGGCGCGGTTCTCGCGGTACGGGACGGTCTCTCTCGCATGTTCGTGGGCCGCCGCGAAAGCCTGCATTGCCGCCGATCCGCTCCGGTAGTCTGTGCCGGACAGGCCCGCAGGCGGGACCGTGTATATGACCAGCCCGCCGCGGTCCGGAGCCCGGTTGGCGGTGTCGGGCGTCAGCCAGAAGTTGAGGCTCACGGCTCCGTCGTCAACATGCAGGTCGACGGCCCTGCAGCCCTCCAGGGCCTTGAACGCCCAGGCTTGCGACAGCGGATGGTCGCCGAGGATTGCCGGAAAGGATGTCCGGATCTCGTCGGCGATTTGCAGGATGAGCGGGCAGGCGAGGCCATCCTCGAGATAGGCGGCGACGAAGCCGTCGATATGGCCGAAATCGAACCAGATCGTGCTCTCGAGGAGGTATTTTTTCAGCGACAGGAGCGCGGGCTGCGACAGGAGCCCGTCGAACCATGCCAGTCCTGCGTCTCGCGCCTGAAATTCGGCGGTGACGGCGTCGATGTCGATGTCGGGGCCGAGGGCGCTGCGGGCTACAGCCGGGGCGTCGACCGTGTGATAGGCGGTGTTGTAGATACCGGTGAGATCCTCAAGTTGTTCGTCGTCGAGCGTGACGATGCCGTCTCCCAGCGTCGCCGCGACCGATTCATAGGCGCGGGCAAGGAGGACGAACGGCTTGCGCGGCCGCACACCTGCTGCCAGATGGCTGAACTGCCGCGCATCGTGAAAAAGCTTGGCGCAGGTCGTGCGTCGGAGCGACTCGTCGGCAATCCCGGTCCGCTCCTCGCCGCGGCGCAACTCGAGCGTTCGTGCGAAGTGATCAAGCGCCCGGTCACGGTTTCCGGCCGCCTGCCACAGGAAGCCCAGGGTCCGGTGCGCCTCGTAGAATTCGGGATCGGCGGCCACCGCCAGCATGTAGCTGGCGCGGGCTTCGTCGGCGCGTCCGAGCACGCAAAGCGCGCCGCCGCGGTTGAAGTGCGCCGACGCATAGGCCGGGTCTCCGGCAAGCGCCCTGTCGAAGCAGTCGACGGCGCCGTCATGGTCGCCGGTTTCGGCAAGCAAGACTCCGAGATTGTGCCAGATCCCCGGATGTCCGGGGGCGAGGGCAAGCGCCGCCCGGTAGGCGCCTTCTGCGGCGGCCGCATCGCCGGCCCGGTGATGCGCCGCCGCTTCGCCGGCCAGGGACGCCAGGCGGCTGTCCGGAACAGCGCTCATCCCGGCAGTTTGGCGATCAGTTCGCGCAGGAACCGGGCTGCCTCCGGCCCCTTGTGCGCACGGCGCCACATGTCCTCGACAACACGTTCGTGAAGTTCGAGAGCTTCTGGCGCCGAGGTGATCATCGCGATGCCGCCGAGCACGTTCGGCTGTTCGCCGAGGCGGTAGGGGCTCAGGGCGAGGATCTTGCGATCCGATTGCCGGAATATCTGGAAGCTGGTGTGGGGAAGCGTTCCCGGCACGATCCCGATCTGGATGCCGATCGGCTCGCTGTTCATCATGGTTGCGAGGTGTTCGACCTCGGTCCGCGCCTGTTCTCGCCGTTCCCGAAGGACCTGCTCCGGAAGGTCAAGCCGGCCGAGGAGGCCGTTGCGCAGAAAGCGGTCGATCTCCGCGCCCGAGATCAGGTTGAGCATGCCGGGCTGGCGCTTCCGCCACGTCGCCTTGCGCTGGCGCAGTATGGGCAGGATTTCCCGGATCCGCGCGAGGGCGCGTTCGCGGTCGGCGCCGTCCGGCACGCTCTCGACCAGCATCTCCTCGACGGCCTCTGCAAATCCGTCCGATGACAGGAGAAAGGATACGGGGCCGGCGAGAACGACGATGTGTTCGGCGGATTCCTCGATCTGCCGAAGCCGCTCGAAATACGCAACCGCCGACGGAACGTACTCGACGCCCACCCCCAACAGCGTCGGAACCGAAACCTGGAGCAGTTCCGACAGGCGTTCGAGCGTCTCGATCTTGGCGAGTTCGCCCTTCTCGAACCGGTAAAGAGCCGTGCGCGAAATCCCGAGACGGCCTGCGATGTCATCGGCGCTCAGACCGGTTGCGAGCCGGAACGCCTTGAGCCTGTTGCCGATATCATCGAACCTGATGGCCATCTGCGGAACCGCATGGTTGGCGGAAACAACGGCATTCTGACAGCGGCGCCGTGGCAGGCAAGGGCCGCGCCGCCGCGCCGTCGCCCGGGACGCTAGCCGCCATTTTGGCGCCGAAGGAGCGGCCTCCGGCGCCGTCCGGGCCCTATCTGCCGTGGTGGTCCGCCGCCAGTCTCGAGACCGCGCTCGACGCCGCGATCCTGCCGTCGACGGCAAAGGCTTCATGGTTGGAAACGATCCTGCCGGGATCATACAGATAGTTCACCATGATTCCGAAGGACTGTTCGATCCCCCGGGTCGACAGATCGGCCTCCCAGTTGATCCGCTCGATGCTGGCGCCGTTGCCGAGGTGGAAACGCGCAACAGGATCCGCGGGACGATTGCCGCGTTTCGCCGTGAGCAGATAGGTTGCGCACAGCCGCGTCAGGATCGGCCGCAAACGCTCCCGGGCAGTGTCGTCGCCGCACCAGTCGCCGCCATCCGGAACCTTGCGCGCGTCCTCGAGGATCTGGTGCGGAAGATCCTCGTCGGCCAGCCCGTCAAGCCAGTTGCGAAAGCCCGGCACCGGAGACAGGGTGGCGAACTGCGCGACATGGGGAAGTTCGGTCTGCAGGGCATCGACGACCTGCTTGATCAGGAAGTTGCCGAAACTGATGCCGGCGAGCCCCTCCTGGCAGTTGCTGATCGAATAGAAGATCGCGGTGCCGGGTTTATCGTCCGCGGCACCGTCGAACGGCGCCTCGATGAGATCGTGTATTCGGGCCGCGAGGCCGTGCGTCAGTGCCACCTCGACGAAGATCAGCGGCTCGTCGGGCAGGGCCGGGTGAAAGAACGCGAAGCATCGCCGGTCCTCGGCGAGGCGCCGGCGCAGATCGTCCCACCCTCCGATTTCGTGAACAGCCTCGTAGGCGATCAGCTTTTCGAGAACGATTGCGGGTGTCCGCCAGTCGATGCGTTCGAACTGGAGAAAGCCGCGGTTGAACCAGGAGGAAAGCAGATGCTTGAGGTCGTATTCCAGCCCCTGCAGTTCTGGCGTCCCCCGCATTCGCGGCAGGAGCAGGCGCCGCATGTTGACGATCGCCGCCGTGCCGCCTGGTGCCATGTTCAGGCGCCGGAACAGTTCGAGGCGCGGCGTTTCCATGGCGATCGCGAGATCCCTGTAGGATTCCTGGGTTGGCGACGAAAGGAACTTGCGCGCGGCATCCGAGATGCCGGCGGCATCCGGCGCGAAGTCGCGATCGAGCCGTGCAAGGGCCTCGAGTCTTCGGTCGGAAGGAAGGTCGAGATACCGGTCGACTATCTCGCTTGCAAGCGCGGTTCCCGACGCTTCACCGAGCAGCGAGACAAGATCGCGGCATCTCGATGCGAACTTTTCGATATCGCTGCCAGCGGTCGGCCGCTCGAGATACTGGCGGCCCAGTTCCACCAGCGCCTGCAGGGCTTGGCTGAAGCTGACATTGACCATTGCTGCCGCCCTCTTGCGATCCGCCCGAAAAGGAATGGCGAGATGTCACGGCCGGGCAATCCTGGCGGGAAGAAGCAGGTTCCGGCGGACAGGCGCAACGTCCCGGGACGCCAGCATGCTGTCCCGAAGCCCCGACCGGTGCCCGGCTTCGTCCGGGCGGGCCGTCTCCTCTCGCGGCCGATGACGTCCGCGCATGAGGCAGCATATCCGCCTTCCCCGCGTGCAGCAATTTCAGCGGACGGCAGAATCGGCCGCTGTGCTCCGCGCCGGAAACCGGGAAACCGCGAGAGCCTTTGTGGTTCGGTGGCATGCCCCAAGCTTCCGCCTTGATCCGGTTGCAGGCGGTTTGTAGGCTCTCCGCCAGCGCCGGAAGCCGCGCCGGCCCCGGACGGCCGCCAAGCAAACCGAAGGGAGAAGGCCCGACCGATGAACCGTATTTCGAACCGGCCGGGCGGGACCGACCTTCGCAGCTTCCTCTCGTTTCTCGAAAACAATCATCCCGAGCAGGTGCTTCGTATCTCGAAGGAGGTGGATCCCGACTTTGGCGTTTCGGGCATCCTGCACCGCCTTGAGCGCGACGGCCATTTCAGGGTCGTGATCTTCGAGAAGGTGAGGGGATCGGGGATTCCCCTGGTTTCCAACATGCATGCGGACTTCGAGCGCCTCCGCTTGGCGCTTGGCATGGGCGAGGGCGACGAGAAGGCATTCCTTGCCGAATACAGCGCCCGCGAATCGGCGCCGCTGGCACCCGTTACCGTCGATGACGGTCCGGTGCACGAAGTCGTCAGGATCGGCGACGAGGTGGACCTTGAAGAGCTCCCGATCTGCACCTATCACGAGCTCGATGCCGGAAAGTACGTGACTGCAGGCTTGGGCCTCATGCGCGATCCGGAAACCGGAATCGAGAATATCGGGATCTACCGCCACATGGTCCACGGTCGCAACGAGCTCGGCATCCAGCTCTCTGAGACCGCCCATGGCAACATCATCTGGCAGAAGTACGAAGCCCGCGGCGAGCCCTGCCCGATCGCTATCATCATCGGCCATCATCCGGCATTCTTTCTCGGCGCGCTCAGTTTTTCGCCGATGGAGGCCAACGAACTTCATATCGCGGGTGGCGTCCGCCAGTCCCCGGTCGAACTCGTGCCTTGCCGGACGATACCTCTTGCCGTTCCCGCCGATGCCGAAATCGTCCTCGAGTGCGAGATCCGGCCGGCCGAGAGGCGACCCGAAGCGCCGTTCGGGGAATATCCGGGAACCTACGGGCCACAGCGCCTCAATCCGGTGCTTGAGGTCAAGGCCATCACGCATCGCCGCGATCCGCTCTATCAGGACGCTTTTGTCGGACATGCCGATCACCTGCTGCTCGCCGGCATCATTCGCGCGTCCGCGATCGAGAAGACCGTGCGCATCGCGTGCCCGACCGTGACGCGGGTGCGGGTGTCGCGCGCGGGCTCCTACCGCTTCGTGTGCTACATCGCGATCGATCGCAAGATCGAGGGCGAGGCCAAGCAGGCGGCGATGGCGGCATTTGTCGCCGATCCCTTTCTCAAATTCGCGGTCGTCGTCGACAGCGATGTCGATATCGCCAGCGATACCGAAGTCATGCACGCGATCGGCACCCGTGTCCGTGCGGACCGGGACGTCTTCATGGTGCCGCACGCCAAGGGCTCGCCGCTCGATCCCGCCTCCTACGATCCCGAGGGAGGGTCGCATCTGGTCACCAAGATGGGCATCGATGCCACCCGCAAGGATGATTACCCGGCGGAGATCTCGGTGCCCGGCGCCGACGGAATCGATCTCGCCGAGTTCATCGACGGATATGTCGGGCCAGGAGGGAACGGGATCTCATGACCGAATGCCATCGCATCGACGTCCATCATCACATTCTGCCGCCCGACTATGTCGACATCGTCGGCGACGACCGCATCGGACCGCTGATCCTCGCGGGCAAGACTCCCGAATGGACGCCGGAGATGTCGATCGAGGCCATGGACCGCAACGGCATCGACATGGCCGTGACATCGATTTCCGCGCCGGGGCTGTGGTTCGGCGACACCGGGGAGACAGTGCGTCTCTGCCGGCACTGCAACGAATATGCCGCCGAGATCCGGCGCGCGCATCCCGGTCGGTTCGGCATGTTTGCAAGCCTGCCGCTTCCCGATGTTGACGCCAGTCTCGCGGAAATCGCCTATGCCCTCGACGATCTCGGGGCCGACGGCATAGGGCTGCTGACCAGCTACGGCGATCGCTATCCGGGCGATCCCGCGTTCGCACCGGTCTTCGACGAGCTGAACCGCCGCCGTGCCGTCGTGTATTTTCACCCGACCAATGCGCCGTGCAGCCAGTGCCAGCCGGAAATTCCCGCGGCCACGCTCGACTTTCCGTTCGACACGACGCGGGCGGTGGTCAGCCTCCTGTTCGGCGGAACCTTCACGCGCTGCCGCGACATCCGCTTCATCTTCTCGCATGCCGGCGGCACGGTGCCGTTCCTTGCCGAGCGCATCGGGCGCCTGGCCAACCTGCCGCGGTTCGGCGAAAAGGTCCCGGACGGAGTCCTGGCGGAGCTCGAAAGGCTCTATTTCGATACCGCGCTCTCCACCAACCGGCTTGCCTTCGCGAGCCTCCTCGAACTGGTCGCCGCCGACCATGTCCTCTTCGGCAGCGACTACCCCTTCGCACCGGAAGCCACGATGACCGGGTCCGTCAAGGCCTTGCAGAAGCTGGGTCTCGACGGCGGGACGCTGCGTGGGATCGAACGCGACAACGCGCTGTCCCTCATGCCCGGACTGACACGCACGCCAACCGGGTCGGGCTGAATCCGGCGCTGCGACCGCGCACGATCCTGAGCGCCGGATCTTTCTGGCGATCTGTTGCATGCCAGGCGGAAAGCCTGCATTTTCGGCGCCCTGGACGCTGATCGCTGTAAGGGTGCCTTTCGATCGCCGGGTTGTCTGGACCAGTGTAGGAGACATTTTCGACCGATGACGGTTCTGGTTCTTTGCGTCAACGGGGAGCGGCGGGAAACGGCCGTCGACCCGTCGACGCCGCTCATCTTCGTGCTTCGCAACGAGTTCGGTCTGACCGGCGCCAAGCTCGGCTGCAGCCTGGAACAGTGCGGCGCCTGCGCCGTGCTGGCGGACGGCGAGCGTGTGCTCAGCTGCAACCGACCGGCGGCCGAGTTCGCGGAAAGCGAGATCATCACTGCCGAGGCCCTTGAGCGCGACCGCATCGGGGAGCGGGTGCAGTCCGCCTTCGTTGCTGAGACCGCAGCCCAGTGCGGCTATTGCACGCCCGGGCTCGTGGTGGCGGCGACGGCCCTGCTCAAGGCCAACCCGTCGCCGGAGGAGGACGAGATCCGGTCCGCACTCAACGACCATCTCTGCCGCTGCGGTTCGCACGCATCGGTGCTTGCCGCGGTGCGCCACGCGGCCGCGGGGACGGCAGATGGCTAGCGTCAGCCTCGAGAGACATCCCCGGCTCGATTCATGGATCGAGATCGCCACGGACGGCAGGATCCTGTTGCGAACCGGAAAGGTCGATATCGGCCAGCGAATCTCCACAGCGCTTGCGATGATCGCTGCCGAAGAACTCGATGTGGATCCGTCCATGATCGATGTCGTGCGCACCGAGACTGGACGGGACCCCGACGAGGGTATTACCTCCGGCAGCTATTCGATGGAGCAGTCGGGCAATGCACTCCGCCATGCCGCAGCGACGGCGCGGCGCCATATGGTCGCGCGTGCCGCTGAAGCTCTCGGCGTGGACCGCGCGGACCTTGAGATCGATGACGGTGTCATCCGCGCCCGAGACACCAACCGCAGCGTGAGCTACGCCGAGCTTCAGGGCGGGCAGCCGTTCGGAATCGCCGTCGATCCAGATGCCGCGGTCAAGGCGCCGTCGTCGCATCGTTTCATTGGCACGGCGGCGACGCCGCGCGGAATGGCGGACATAGTGTCGGGACGGTACGAGTTTCTGCACGATCTGAAGTTGCCGGACATGCTTCATGCCCGGGTTGTCCGCCCGCCCCACTACCACGCAAGACTGAAGGCGTTGGACGACGGCGTGGCGGAACGCCTTGCGGGTCGCGACATCAGCCTCGTCCGCGATGGAAGCTTCCTCGCGGTCGCCGGACGCGACGAATACGCGGTGATCCGCGCCGTCGACACGGTTGCCGCTGCTGCCGAATGGAACCTCGGCGAAGGGCTGGAACCACAGGATGTCTATGAGCGGTTGTGGACCAATCCGCGTGTGAGCCTGCCGGTTGTCGACGGCGGTCCCGTCGAGGAACCGGTGCCGGCGCCGACACCGCCGCCCGAAGGCGCGATGGTCACGCTGTCAGCGCGCTACGAGAAGCCCTACCACATGCATGGCTCGATCGGCCCGTCGGCGGCGATGGCGTGGTGGCGGGACAACAGGCTGGAGATCCGTTCGCACAGCCAGGGCGTCTACATCCTGCGCGATGCGATTTCCGAAGCGCTCGGAATAGCGGCGGAGAACATCCGTATCCGGCATGCGCCGGGTGCCGGTTGCTACGGCCACAACGGCGCCGACGATGCGGCGCTCGACGCGGCTCTGGTCGCGCGCGCCTTGCCCGGTTCGCCGGTGCTGCTCAAATGGACCCGCGAGGAAGAACATGGCTGGGAGCCCTACGGTACCTGCACGTCGATGGACCTGCGGGCAAGTCTCGATGCCGGCGGCAGAGTCGTGCAATGGTCGCACGAGAGCTGCGGCGACAGCTACGCGCTGAGGCCGCGGTCGGGTCCGGGCAGGGCCGGTGCGGCGCGGCTGCTGTCGAGCCGCTATCTGCCGGATCCCCCGCCGGCCTTCCTGCCGGGCCCGGCTATGGGAAAGCACCTGGGAATCCACCGTAACCTCGACCCGCTTTACGATTTCGCCGGACGCCGCCTCGTGAAACACCTCGTGCGCGGCCTGCCGCTGAGGACATCGGCCCTGAGATCGCTCGGCGGCTACGCCAACGTCTTTGCCATCGAATGCTTCATCGACGAGCTGGCGGCGATGGCCGGCATCGATCCGGTTGCGTTCCGCCTTAGTCATCTCCGGGACGAGCGGGCCCGCCGGACGATCAGCGAGGCCGCGGAATTGATGGCCGGCTGGCCGGCGGCGGAAGGCCGGGGCAGGGGGCTTGGCTTCGCGCGCTACAAGAACGTTCAGGCCTATGCCGCCGTGGCCGTCGAGCTCGAGGTTACCGACGCCGCCGAGGTGAAACTGCACCGCATGGCGCTTGCGGCCGATGCCGGCGAAGTCGTCGACCGTGCGGGCCTTGCGGCGCAGATCGAGGGTGGCGCGCTTCAGGCCGCAAGCTGGACCCTCTATGAGGAGGTCACGTTCGATGGCGGCGGAATCACGAGCCGGGACTGGGAGACCTATCCGATCCTGCGCTTCGACAACGTGCCGGCGATCACCACCGTTCTCGTCGATCGGCCCGGCGACCCGTTTCTCGGTGCTGGCGAAACGGTGTGCGGTCCGACGGCTGCGGCGATCGGCAACGCAGTCTTCGATGCGACCGGCCTGCGGCTCCGGCGGATCCCGTTCGTGCCGGATGCGATCCGCACGGCGGCAATGGCTGGCTGAGGGCATGGGCGTCGGGAACACACTCGGGATGAAAGGACAGGCGAGGAATGCCTGAGCAACTTCACGAATTGACGGCGCTTGACGCCGCGGCACGCATTCGTGCCGGCGAGATCTCCTCCGAAGAACTGATTCGGGCATGCCTCGACCGTATCGCGGCTCGCGAGGACGAAGTCCGGGCCTGGCAGCACATCGACCATGCCTACGCGATCGCGGAGGCGCGCAAGGCTGATGCGTCGGAGCCGCAAAGCCTGCTGCACGGTGTCCCCTTCGGGGTCAAGGACGTCATCGATACGGGGGATATTCCGACCGAATGCGGTTCGGCGATCTACAGGGATCGGCAGCCCGCGGCCGACGCCGCGTGCGTGGCGGCGATGCGCGCTGCCGGAGCGATCCTCATGGGAAAGACGGTAACCACCGAGTTCGCGACCTTTACTCCCGGAAAGACACGGAATCCGCACAACACCGGGCACACTCCCGGAGGCTCGTCGAGCGGATCCGCGGCCGCGGTCGGCGCGGCGATGGTGCCGCTTGCTTTCGGCAACCAGACGGCGGGCTCCCTGATCCGCCCGGCAGCGTATTGCGGCATCTTCGGCTTCAAGCCGACCCATGGCACCGTGAACCTGTCCGGAATATTCGAACTCGTGTCGCGACTGGACACGCTCGGCTACATGGCCCGGTCGGTAGATGACCTCGCGGCGTTCTACGGGATCGTTCTCGGACGCCCGGTGTCGGTTCCGCCGGAGGACGGGCCGGGCCGCGCGCCGCGCATCGGACTGTGCCGCACGTTCCACTGGCGCGAAGCTGCGCCGGAGACCGTCGAGGCGGTCGAGTCGGCGGCCGCCTTCTGTGCCGGGATGGGTGCGGAGGTGGACGAGGTCGAGATGCCACCGCATTTCGCCGACCTGGCCGAGACGCACACGACCATACTGAATGCCGGGCTGGGCAAGAGCATGAACGAGCTTTTTCACGCTGATGGAGACCGTCTGAGCGAGCGGCTCCGGCAGATGATCCGCGACGGTCTGGAGACTTCGCACGAAGCGCTTCAGGAGGCGACCGTTCACGCCGACCGCTGTGTTGCCGAGTTCAGCAGCGTGGTGGGTGACCATGACGTGTTTCTCGCGCCGAGCGCGCCTGGCGAGGCGCCGGCCGGGACGGCGTCAACCGGCAATCCTATCTTTCAGGTCGTGTGGACGCTTCTGCAGGTGCCGTGCATAACGCTCCCCTGGTCTTCCGGGCCCAACGGTCTTCCCGTCGGCGTGCAACTCATCGGCCGGCGTGGCGACGACGATATGGTTCTCAGGGTCGCCAAATGGCTCGAAACACGTCATCGCGCCGCGGCCCCATAGGTCCGGCCGGACCCGGAGCAGGCGCCGGGCGGTCAGCAGCTTCGCCCGTGTTCCCGGCGAGGGGTTGCCAAGGGCGCATCTGCTTCTATTTCGGCATTGGCGCGTCGCAAGACGGGGAGGAGGCGGCATGGGTTATGTGGACGGAGCGGTTATCGCGGTGCCTACCGCGAACAGGGAGGCCTATCGCAGCCACTCCAGGGAGGTAGCAAAGGTCTTCAAGGAGCACGGTGCGCTCAATGTCGTGGAGTGCTGGGGCGATAACGTTCCCGATGGCGAGGTCACCTCATTTCCGATGGCCGTCCGGTGCAAACCGGACGAGACAGTGGTGTTTTGCTGGATCATGTGGCCGTCGCGCGATGTGCGCGACGAGGCCATGCCGAAGGTGATGGCCGACCGCCGCTTCCAATCCGATGCCAACCCCATGCCTTTCGACGGCAAACGCATGATTTACGGGAGCTTCGAGGTCATCATAGACGAGTAGCCCTGATTCTCGACGCTGGGTCTTGCCGGAGGTGCGCGGTGCCGGGTACCGCCTGTCGATCCAGGTACGCTGAGGACGGGCGCGTAACTGCAGTTCTTCTCTGACAGAGCGCCGGCAACGGGGAGCATTGCCACATTTGCGCGGCCGGTTGCCGCTTGATTCCACTGCGGAGATTTCCGGAGGCGACAAATGACGAAGGACGGGTTGGCCCGCATCCCGAACCAGCGCCATCTCTTCGACATTCCTGCAGAGGTGGCATACTTCAATTGCGCCTACATGGCGCCGCTCATGCACCGCGTGCTTGAGGCAGGCGATCGGGGCGTGCGGTCGAAAGCCCGGCCATGGACGATCGCGTCCGACGATTTCTTCGCCGGCATGGAGCGGGCTCGAGACCTCTTCTCGCAGATCATCGGTGCGGATGCCGAAGGCGTAGCACTGGTTCCGTCGGCGAGCTACGGACTTTCGTGTGCGGCACGTAATATCGTTGTCACGCCCGGAGACAGGATTCTGGTTCTTGCGGAACAGTTCCCGTCCAACGTCTACGCCTGGCGGGAGACGGCGCGGATGCATGGCGCGACGCTTGTCGCGGTGGACCGGCCTCCCGATGATGACTGGTCGCGGGCGGTGCTCGCGGCGATCGACGAACGTGTGTCGCTGGTCGCGCTTCCGCAGTGCCATTGGACCGATGGCGGCCTGCTCGACCTCGTGCGAATCGGCACCCGTTGCAGGGAGGTCGGAGCAACGCTGGTGCTCGACCTTACCCAGTCTGCAGGCGCGCTCAGCTTCAATGCTGCGGAGGTGCAGCCGGACTACCTAGTGTCCGCGGGCTACAAGTGGCTGCTCGGACCCTATTCGCTCGGTTTCCTCTGGATGGCGCCGGAACATCGGGATGGGCGGCCCATAGAGTACAACTGGATGGGCCGTGCGGGCGCGGACAACTTCGCCCGCCTCGTGGACTATCGAGACGACTACCGGCCGGGGGCCCGCCGCTTCGACGTCGGAGAGGGAGCAAATTTCGTTCTGGTTCCGATGATCACTGCCGCCCTTGAGCAGATACTGAGTTGGGGCGTCGAGGGAATCGAGACTGCAATTGGTGCGCGGACCGGTCGGATTGCCGAACGTGCGGCCAGCCTCGGACTTCGTTCGGCGCCGGCTGCGCTCCGCGCTGCGCATTTTCTCGGGCTCCATTTTCCAGGCGGCCTTCCTGACGAACTGCCTGCAGCTCTTGCCGCGGAGAATATCCATGTGAGCGTCCGTGGAACCTCATTGCGGGTAACGCCACATCTCTACAATACCGATGAAGACGTCGATCGGCTCCTTGCAGTGCTTGAACGGCTCTTGGACTGATCATTCTGCTGGCAGCGTGGGCGGCTGCGACGCTGGCCAACCTTCGTATTCCGCCGTCGAATCGAACCCTTGGGTGGCCGCAGTGCCAATCTTCACATGGCGGGTCCGCAAGAAGGCCGACTCGTGAACCCGTATGGCCGGTCCGGACGTGGTGAGCCGAACCCCGGGAAAACAGCCTGTCGGCGCTGAGACCGGCAAGGCTAGCCCATGTTTAACATTTTTGCGGCCAGGAGGGGTGATTTTGGTGGTTTTGAGGCGTCTGGCGTCATCATGTATATGTGAATAGTGTTGAATTACATGAGGTTAGCTGATTGGGCGTTTTTCGAATCGCGATTGTAGTGC
>JAJEBT010000040.1 GCA_022822405.1 Alphaproteobacteria bacterium | reverse complement strand
ATACGGGACCTGCTGGACCGCACCTTCGTGATCGAGCGCGGCTCCATCATCCGGAACTGAATCCGGCAATACCGCCGGTCACACAGTCCACGCAAAGCCTGCCAAATCGGTCCCCGCAGCACTGGCGCATGCCTTGCTGTTTGCCGCAAACGGCACGGGAACAGCTGGCCCATCAACATCGATCACTCATCAACAGCGGAGCGCCCCGGCAGGCCGAAGACGCGACGCAACGCAGTCGACAGAACAATGCCGCGCGGGCATTATCCTGCTGTCGGCATCTCCGCCGACGGAAGATCGACGCACGGAGGCAGATGGTGACAGCCGAGGCATATGCCCGCAAGCTGGTCGAGCTTGCGACGCCATACTGGGAAACTGAGGCAGAACTCACGCGGCGCTTCTTTGCTTCGCGGCCATCGCGCGACTGCTGGATCCGCTATCTCAGGGCCGCGGTCTACAAGGAACTCAACCCGGTCATCGGTTACGGTTCCACCGACGGCTACGCCTGCGGGCTCCACATGGAGTTCCGCGAACTCGTCGACCGGTTCGAACGCGTGAATGACGGGCTGGACCGCCGCGAATTCCATGCCCGGCTGTCCCAGATGACAGAGGAGTTCATGCATTACGTGGTCCTTGCCGAGGTGCTCGAGGACCTGCTCGGGCGCAAGCTGACACCAGACGATCCAGAACAGCTCCCCGAGGACGACAAGCTCAACCGCATGCGCCGCGAATACAGGCATTCGGGAAATCCGGCAGTCGGCGCGGCAATGGAGCTGACGGAAGGCGGCGGCACCGCGACCTTCCGCGAAGGCGCGGCGCTGACCGGCGGCGCATTCGAGACAAAACTGGCGGCGGCGTTCAAGGTCATTGCCGATGACGAGGACGGCCACGTCGATCATGCGGCCGAGGATCTCGCCGGGGTCATCGCGACCGAAGAAGATTTCGAGGCCGCGAAAACGGCGCTGCTCGAAGTTTCGATGCAGCGCCTCCACATGCGGAACGAAATGTTCTCGATGCCGATGTCGGGGCAGGAACTCGACAATTACCTGTCCTCGCGCGGCGGCACGCCGATTGCGGTGTGATGGCCCGCAAACCGAAGCCCGTCTATCATCCGCCGGCGGCGCAGCTCGCCCTGTTTCCCGAAGTGTCAGGAAACACGATCAACGGCCTCGACGAAACCGAACGGCGGCGGCCGACGCCGGTATTCTGGCATTACGGCAAGACCGACCTACCCCACAAGCCGCTGCAGGACTACTACCTGCGCCAGTTCGACGACAAGCCCGAACTTCAGGACTTTCACCTGAAATATGGCGGGCGCGGCGATCCGCGAGCACCCGCGAAACCCGAAGCCCCGGCAACAGACACCCCGGAAAACTGGACGCGCCGGATCAAGGCGCATGCTCTCGCCAACGAAGGCGATCTTGTCGGCATTGCCGCGATCGATTCCGACTGGGTCTTCGAGGGCTACACCGTGGACGAGCCCTGGGTCGTCGTCATCGGCGTGGCCATGGACCATGCCGAACTCTCGAAGGCGCCGTCTATTGAATCGCCGGTCGAGGTCATGCGCCAGTACAATCGGGGCACGCGCGCGGCGCGGTCCGTGGCCAACTTCATCCAGCGGCAGGGCTACAACGCCCGTCCGCACGGAGGACCGATGGCAGGCCCGCTCCTGCTGATTCCGCCAGCCATCGCATGCGGCCTGGGCGAGCTCGGCAAGCACGGCTCCCTGATCAACCGCTCCTACGGCTCGTCGTTGAGGCTCGCGGGCGTGATGACCGACCTCCCGCTTGTCGCCGACGCTCCCGACATATTCGGCGCCGACGACTTCTGCACCAGCTGCCGCATCTGCAGCGATGCCTGTCCGCCGGACGCGATTCACGGCGAGAAGCAGCAGGTTCGCGGCATGCGGAAATGGTATGTCAATTTCGACAAGTGCATCCCCTATTTCAACGACACCCAGGGATGCGGAATCTGCATTGCGGTCTGTCCGTGGTCGACACCCGGGCGGGCGCCGCGCATGGCCGAGAAGATGACGGCGCGCCGGACGCGGCGCGCCGGCGACGAAACAACGGGGAGATGACGGAACGATGGAGGCAATCGTATACCTCAATGGCAGGTTCCTTTCCGAGGAGGAAGCTGTCGTACCGGTCACGACACGCGGGTTTTTCGGGGGCGATGGCGTCTACGAGGTGACGCGGACCTTTCGCCACAAGCTGTTCCGGCTCGACGATCATCTTACCCGGCTCTGCCGCTCTCTCGCCTATATCCGTCTCGACTGTGGCCTCACGCGCGACGAGATCAAGGCGGCAACCGAGGAGACACTGGCCCGCAATCTGGCGCGGCTCGACGACGGAGGCGACTTTGCGCTGTGGCATGTGATTACCCGAGGCGAGCATGCAGGCGGCCGTGCCGCGCCGCCGGTTGTCGCCATGTTCTGTGTCGACATGGATTTCGATCGCTACGCCGAAGCCTATCTCGAGGGGCTACGACTGGTTACTCCAGGCGTGCGCCGCACCCCGCCACAGAGCATTGATCCCAAGGGCAAGGTCACAAGCCGTATGAATCAGGTGCAGGCGGCACTTGAAGTCGGCCGCGTGGACCCCGGCGCGGTTCCGCTCCTCCTCGACACGAACGGCAACATCGCCGAGACCAACACCGGGAATTTTTTCTTCCTTTCCGAAGGCCGCCTGCACACGTCGAAGGGACGCAATGTACTGGCCGGGGTAACACGAAGCGTCGTTCTCGAACTGGCCGAAGATCTCGGCATCGACATCGTCGAGGGCGATTTCACGGCCTATGACGTCTACAACGCCGACGAAGCGTTTGTCTCCGGAACATCGCCAAGCATCGTGCCCGTGTGCCGCCTCAACGGTGCCGCGATCGGAGATTCGGGCAACCTCCCCGGCCCAGATACCCTTCGCCTCATGCAGGCCTTCTCGGAGGCAGCCGGCGTCGATTATGTCGCACAGGCCATGGCCAGCCTCGGCGGCAATCGCTCCCGTGATCTGGCCGAGCGCTGGGACCAGCGCAATCGCGAAAGCGGAAGGGCCGAAAGCTCCGGATCCTGATCTCCACTTCTGGCCGACGCCCGCATCGGCGGGTGTTCAGGCGGGATCGGAAACCGGGGGTGGGGTAACGACGGCAGCCGCTTGGTACGCCAGCCGCGGGCGCCGTGGAGCACCAGGGCGCTGCGGTCCGGGACTCCTTTGCCTCGCAGACGCTGGCGCTCGAAGAATCGCTGCCGGACTCTGAGCTGTCAGAACCCACCGCGCGCCGCGCGAACCATGGCCGCAGTATGGAAGGCCTGCTGATCCGGAAGATAGCGGTACTCGTGCCCGACCGGACAGGCTCGCCGCGCCATGCAGCCACGCAGACGGCAGTTGTCTCCCTCGTCGCTCTCCACGTGGGTGACGCAGGAAACCGCATCGAACCGATCCGGCAGAAAGGCATCCGCCGGGCATACCGTCAGGCATGGTCTCCGCACGCAACTGTCACACGGGCTTGCAAGGGGCTCGCACACCGGAAGTTCGACTCGTTTTCGAAACAACAGCGCCGCCCGATAGACGTGCCACAATCCGAAATCCGGGTGGATCAGTATGCCGATCGGCGATCGATGGACAGGTTCCGCCCTCATGGCCCAGTCCTGGAGCGGCGGATAGGGCGGCCCGTCCTCCGGGAAAATCACACCATCGGCGCCCGCCTCCCGGGCAGCTTCCCTGATCTTCGGGCGAATCCACCGGTTGAGGGGATGGGTTATGGTCATATCGGCACCGGCGGCAAAAGAGTGCCAGAGATCCGGTCCGGCATTGCCGACGAGCACCAGCGTTCCTGCGGGCGCGCCATCCTCCAGATCCGGCACGAGGTCCGACTCCTCGGGATAAAAGCCACCACGGACGAAGAGTCCGTCAGGCCTGAGCACTTCGTCCAGTACGTCCAGCATCCGTTCCCGATCCGGGCGGCGGTGGCCCTCCATGGGCTGCCTGACCCGAATTCGTCCCCTGAAAGATTCCGTCCGGCGCAAGAATGCGGTACTCTTCTGGAATGCTCAAGCGCATCATCCCGTCATCCGACGAGGAGATAGCTGTCGTCGGCGTCGGAACCTGGAATGGATTCGATGTCGGCAGCGACGCAGTACAGCGGCGCAGATTACAGGACGTGCTGACGACCCTTTTCGACGGCGGCGCCAGCGTCATCGATTCATCTCCGATGTACGGGCGGGCGGAGGGCGTCACCGGCGACCTCCTCGCCGAGACAGGGCTTCACGGGTCTGCCTTCATCGCAACCAAGGTCTGGACACGCGGCGGATCCGAGGGGATCCGACAGATGGAGGAATCCCTTTCCCTCCTTCGCACCGATGCGATCGACCTGATGCAGATCCATAACCTTGTCGACTGGCGCACCCATATCCGGACACTGCGCCGATGGAGGGAAGAGAGACGGGTGCGCCACATCGGCTACACCCATTACCGGCCGCATGCCTTCACCGACCTCATGAAGGCGGCACGGGCGGAACCTGTGGACTTTCTTCAGTTCTGTCATTCGATCGACGAGCCCGCAGCCGAAAACAAACTGCTGCCGTTCTGCGCGGACAACGGGATTGCAACGCTGATCAATCGCCCCTTCGGAGGCGGATCCCTGCTGTCTCGACTTGCCACTCGACCCTTGCCGGGACTGGCGGAGGATCTGGAATGCCGGACCTGGGCGCAGTTCTGTCTCAAATACGTGATTTCGCATCCGGCCGTGACGTGCGCCATCCCCGGCACCGGCAACCCGTCGCACATGGCCGACCTGCTTGCCGCTGCTTCTGGGCCGATACCAGACGAAGCGACACGCCGCCGGATGGCGGCACTCATCTGACCGTGGAGGCCGGCGCATCCGCCAGCCGATGCCGCACAGGCCGCAGAGTTACTCCTGGCGCTCGTCAAGGACGGCAAGGATCGCGTCGACGATTCCGACATATCCGGTGCACCGGCACAGGTTTCCGGCAAGTTCGAGCCGCACCCGCGCCTCGTCGGCATCGGGCAACCGCAGAACAATGTCGCGCGCCGCCACGAGCATGCCCGGCGTGCAGTAGCCGCACTGCAGCGCGTGGTTTTCATGAAAAGCCTTTCGGAGTTGCGCCATCGCCTCGTCGTCGTCGAAACCCTCGATGGTGGTTATCTCGGCGCTGTCAGCCACGACTGCGAAGGTGATGCAGGAACGGATGGGCTCGCCGTCCATGAGAACCGTGCATGCTCCACAGACGCCGTGTTCACAGCCCAGATGCGTGCCGGTCAGGCGCCGGTGGTCCCGAATGAAGTCCGCGAGCGACAGGCGCGGTTCCACGTCTGTAGAAACGGCTTCGCCGTTTATCGTCAGGGACAGTTGAGTCATGCGAAGGCTCTCCCGATGGCGCGGCTCAACGCCACGGCATGGATCTGCAGTTCGTAGTCGTCGAATCCGGGATCGAGCGCGGCGAGAATTTCCCGCCCATCCGGAATCGAAAGCTCGCGGGCGCCGTCGGCAAGCCTCTCCTCGACCGCCGCAACACGGAACGGCGCCGCACCGGTGGCTCCGCATATGACCCGCGGCTCGGACCCGACGGTTACCGCGCCGATGGCATCGGCAAACTCGCCCGGCTTGCGGCAGACCTTGTAGTATCCCCAGGGAACCTCGCTTCCGAGTTGCGGAAGCTCGACGGCAACGACTATCTCGTCGTAACCGAGGGCCGTCGTGAAGGGCCCGGTCTGGAACCCGTCGAGTGACAGCTTCCGTTCCCCGGCAGCACCGACGGCAACGATGTCGCCCCCGGTGGCAAGGAGCGCCGCAGGCCAGTCGGCCGATGGGTCGGCGTGCGCGAGCGACCCGCCTATGGTGCCCCGATTGCGCACCGATCGGTAGGAGATACCGGCAGCTACCGATCGCATGTAGAGCCCGGTCGGGCCGGGCACCGCACCATCCTCTATCCTAGCGTGGGTCACCCGCGCCCCGATCCGTATCCGGCCGCCCTCGGTTTCGATTCCGTCGAGTCCTCCGACCCTGCCGAGATCCACCAGCCTGTCGGGCTGGGCCAGACGCAGGTTCATCATCGGTCCAAGGGACTGTCCGCCCCCGAGAACGCGAACCTCGCTGTCGGGGCTGGCCAGCATCCGCAGCGCGTCGTCAAGCGACGATACGCGGTCGTATTCGAACTTTGCAGGCTTCATGCCCCGCTCCTTTGAGCTTCCGCCTCGCGCAACGCGGCGAGAACCCGTTGCGGCGTGAAGGGTGTCTGCCTGACCTCGCCGCCGACGGAACTCAATGCATCGTTGATGGCATTGCCTATCGCCGCCGGGGTCGGAATCGTGCCGCCTTCGCCCATGCCCTTGATTCCGAATTCGGTAAAGGGCGACGGCGTCTCCGTGTGCGTGATCCGGTAGCGCGGCGCTTCGCCGGTTCCGGGCATCATGTAGTCGGCAAAGGTAGACGCCAGTGGTTGGCCAGCCTCGTCATAACCTGATTCCTCGAGAAGCGCAGTCCCGATTCCCTGGGTCGCACCGCCAAAGGTCTGGGCCTCGACAATCATCGGATTGACCATCGTCCCGCAGTCCTCGACGATGCCGTAATCGAGCACATCGACCTGGCCGGTATCCGGATCGACGCCGACCACACAGGCATGCGTCGCGTAGGTGAAGGCTCCGGAATCGGGTTCCGGGCGATAGCCCATGGTGACTTCGACGCCGCCCTGATCGACATCGTCGGGAAGCTCGTCGGGATTGAGGTACCAGACACGGCCGATTTCGGCAAAAGACACTTCGCCCCGGCCACTCACGACCTTGCCGTTCCTCACCTGGGCTTCGCTGCGTTCGCACTGCATGAGGTGGGCACCGATCAGTTCCATCCGCTCTGCCAGCACCCGGCAGGCACGCGCCGTCGCGCCCCCGGCCATGACCATGCTCCGGGAGGCGTAGGTGCCCGTCGAGTACGGGGTAAGTCCGGTGTCTCCGTGGGTCACGGACACATTCGCGGGATCGATGCCAAGGATTTCATGGGCCATCTGCGCCATGGTCGTTTCCATGCCCTGGCCATGGCTCTGGACACCGAGGCGCAGCTCAAGACCGCCATCCGGGGTAAGGCGGACTGTCGCCTGTTCATATCCCGGAACCATTGAGACGCCCCAGCTCGCGAAGACCGATGTGCCGTGAGCAGTCTGTTCCACATACGATCCGAACCCGACGCCGATGAGCCTCCCGTCCGGCTCCTGTTCCTTCTGGCGCCTTCGAACATCCTCGAGTCCGATCAGCTCGGCCGCCTTGTACACGGCAGCGGCATAGTCACCGCTGTCGAACTGTTTCTTGGCGATCGACATGAACGGCATGGCGTCCGGCCTCACCATGTTCATGGCCCGGATCTCGTGGGGCTCGCGCCCGATCTCCCGCGCCAGCGCGTCGACGGTCATTTCGACCGCATAGCACACGCCGGGGCGGGCAACGCCGCGATAAGGCATCAGGGGCGGCTTGTTGGTCGTCATCGTGCGGGTCCGGCAGCGATACGCCTCGATGTCGTAGGGCCCCGGAAGGTTGCCGTGCGCCATCGCGCCCTCAAGCCCGTTGGTAAACGGATAGGCCGAATAGGCCCCGGCATCGACTGTCACGTCGCAGTCGAGCCCGAGGATGCGGCCCTCCGGGGTCGCGTGGACGGTCACGAAATAGTGGTGTTCACGGCAGTTGGCGCCGGCCACCAGATGCTCGCGCCGGTCCTCGACCCAGCGCACGGGCTGCCCCAGGTGCCGCGTCAGCCATCCGGCGACCACTTCTTCGGCCTGGAGGAGCGCCTTGTAGCCGAAACCGCCCCCGACGTCAGGCGCGATGACCCGCACCTGGCGCTGCTCGAGATCGAGAAACTCGGCCAGCCCGTTGCGGATCAGGTGTGGGACCTGCGTCGCCGTCCACATCACGAGCTGGTCAGTGCGGTCATCCCATTCGGCGAAGACGGCCTTCCCTTCCATCGGATTCATGGCCTGGCGTGCCATGCGGTATTCGCGCCTGACGACGACGGTCGCCCGATCGGCGATCTTGCCGAAATCGTCGTCGGTGAAGGTCTCCATGACGATATTGTCGTTCCAGTCCTCGTGGATCAGCGGCGCGTCCTCGGCCGCGGCAGCAAGCATGTCGGTAATTGCCGGCAGGCTTTCGTATTCGATTTCGACCAGCGCGGCGATGTCCTCGGCCTCGGCGCGGCTGTCGGCGACACAGACCGCGACTGGTTCCCCGACGAAACGGACCCTGTCGGTGGCGAGCGCGGGGTAATCCGCCGACTTGTAGCCCGGGAGGCTGGACGGCGCGCGCATTGGGCGCATGCCAGCCATGTCGGAGGCGGTATATACCGTGTGCTCCAGACCCGACGGCTTGGCAATGGAGACGATACGCGCATGCGCCACCGAACTTCGGACAAAGGCAAGTTCCCTCTGTCCGGGACGCTGGAAATCGGCCGTGAACTTGCCGGCCCCGCGAAGGTGCCGGGCGTCCTCCTTGCGAAGCACCCGGGCGCCGATGCCCTTGCCTCCGGATGTGCCGCCGTCCGCCATGATTCAAACCTCCCGGGTCTGCACTACCGGCATCAACGCGCGAAACGGTATCAACATCGAGAGGGCGAGCGCAAGCTTGACCGCATAGTCTCCCAGCCCCAGCGTCACCCACGGCACCTCCGTGCCGGCGAAGGCGATCGAGAAGAACAGCGCCGTATCCACCGCCGACGCGATGAGCGACGACACGAGCGGCGGCATCCACCATCTGTCCAGGTGCCGGAAGCGATCGAAAATACGCACGTCGAGCAGCTGCGCCGCGAGAAACGCGAGGCCGGAGGCCGCCGCGATCCGCGGAGTGGCAAGCATGGCCGAGAGGACGACCGCAAGGGCAAACCCGACATAGACCACCTGCCGCGCGCGCTGCGGACCGAAAGCCCGATTGGTCAGGTCGGTCACGAGGAATGCTACCGGATATGTGAAGGCGCCCCAAGTGAGCCAGTTGTTGATCTGGTACTGTACCAAGACATTGGAGCAGGCAACGACGCCCACCATGGCGACGATGCCGACCGCCATCCCCCGCGGCATATGCATGTCTTCGCCGGTCTTCAGAGAATGGCCAGCACGTTCTCGGGCGGGCGCCCGAGGGCGAACTTGCCGGCATTCTCGACCACTGGGCGCTCGATGAGTATGGGGTTCTCCACCATGGCTGCGATCAACACCTCCCTGCCGACGCTCTCCTCGTCGAGGTCAAGTTCCCGGTATGGCGCTTCCTTCCTGCGCATGAGATCGCGCGGTTCTAGCCCGAGTCCGTCGAGGATCCTGGCGATTTCCGGGGCACTGGGCGGCGTCTTCAGATATTCGATCACTTCGGGCTCGACGCCGTTTTCCCTGAGAAGGTTCAGTGTCGCCCGCGATTTGGAACAGCGCGGGTTGTGATAGATCCTGACAGACATGGGGGATCACTCCTGCAACGCGACAGCGTCAATTGATGCCGACGGGGCCGCCGAAAGTCAACCGGATCCGCCTTCCGCACGCTGATCCGGAACCCAGGAATTTTGCCCGGAATCAGTACCGCAAGGCCGCTCACCCGGCGTCATTCCTCGACAAGCGCCGCCGCGCGGCGAACGAGACCGCTGTCGGCGCCGGGGTGACGCGCCCCCTCGCCGACCATGCGCCGCCAGGCCCGCGCTCCGCGCTTGCCACGAAACAGGCCCAGCGTATGCCGGGTCATCGCGGGAAGCGGCACACCATCCGCGAGCTCCCGCTCGATATAGGCTACATAGCCCTCAAGCGCGACGTGGCGCGAACCCGGCGGCGGACCACCGAATATCTCCGCCTCGACGCTGGCCAGGAGCCACGGATTCTCGTAGGCCGCCCGCCCGATCATGACGCCGTCGACATGCCGGAGATGCTCATGCACCTCGTCGATCCCGGTTATTCCGCCGTTGATGACCACCGTCAGTTCCGGAAACTCCGATTTCAGCCGATAGACGGTGTCGTAGCACAGCGGCGGAATCTCCCGGTTTTCCTTGGGGCTGAGCCCCTGCAGCCATGCCTTGCGCGCATGAACGATAAAAACCCGGCAGCCGCCGGCAGCAACAGTGTCCACGAACCCGCGGAAATGCTCCCACGAATCGTTGTCGTCGACGCCAATACGGGTCTTGACGGTTACCGGTATTTCCACCGCGGATCTCATGGCGCGGATGCAGGCCGAGACGAGTCCGGGCTCGTTCATCAGACAGGCGCCGAAACGGGCGTTCTGCACACGGTCGCTGGGACAGCCGACATTGAGGTTGACCTCGTCATATCCCCGGGCCGCAGCTATCTCCGCGCATCGGACAAGGTCGTCGAGGTCGGCGCCGCCAAGCTGCAGGGCCACCGGCTTCTCGGCTTCGTCGAAGCGCAGGAATCTCGACCTGTCGCCGTGCAGCAAGGCTCCGGTGGGCGTCATCTCGCTGTACAGCAGGACCGACGGCGAGATCTGGCGAAGAAAGAAACGATCGTGACGGTCCGTGCGGTCCATCATCGGCGCAACGGAAACGCGGCGGTCAGTCTGTGGGCAAGGCATGTCGGATGTCCTCGACAGAACGGCGGATCGCACGGACAACGATTTGATCCGATCCGGGAAAAAGTCAACCGGGCGCTGCAAGAGCATGCATCTCGTCCCGGCTGACCGCCACCCGGCAGGCAGGAGAACCGCTCAACCCCTCGGCATCCAATACCGACATGATGACCGGAGCAGGCCTCCTGGCAACCTGTCGCGCAGACTCTAACCGCTGTTTCTCAGACCGGCGGAGATCCCGTTGATGGTAAGCAACAGGCCCCGCAGGACATTCGGGTCATCCGGCTGCTCGCGGTATGCCTTCAGCAGCTCGACCTGCATGTGGTTCAGCGGATCTATATATGCGAGGCGGTTGTGGAGCGACAGCGTCAGCAGGGGACTGGCTGCGAGCAACCGGTCGGTCTTCGATATTTCCAGGAGGGCCTGAACCGTTTCCGTCCGCTCCTCGTCGATACGGGAGAAGATCAGGCCGCGAAGTGCCGCATCGGGAACGAGCGCCGCGTAGCGCGACGCGATCGCCATGTTGGTCTTGGAGAGGACCATGTCCATGTTCGACAGCAGGGTGCGGAAGAACGGCCATTCCCGGTACATCTCACGCAGAAGCGCGATCCCACCCGCGCCATCCTCGGCAAGCCAGCGCGATACGGCGGTTCCGAATCCGAACCATCCGGGCAGCATGACACGGCACTGGGACCAGCTGAACACCCACGGAATCGCGCGCAGGTCCCTGATCCGGCCGCCGGCTTTCCTCGATGCCGGTCGCGAACCGATGTTCAGCCTCGCGATCTCGTTGACCACGGTCGACGCACGAAAGAACTCGGCAAAGCCCTGCGTGTCGTGAACGAGGCCGCAATAGGCTGCGTAGGCGTGTTCCGACAGGCCGTCCATCGCGTCGAGATAGGAATCCGGAACCTTTGCCTCGCAATCTTCCGGCAGTGACGCTTCGAGGGTAGCTGCCACGAGAATTTCGAGGTTGTGCCGCCCGAGTGCCGGGTTGGCGTACTTGCTCGAAAGGACCTCGCCCTGTTCGGTCAGACGAATCTGCCCATCCACCGAGCCGGCGGGCTGCCCCCTTACCGCCTGATAGCTCGGCCCGCCGCCCCGTCCGACCGTGCCACCGCGCCCGTGAAACAGACGCAACCGGACCCCGTGGCGGCGGCACAGCGCGACGAGCCTGGTCTGCGCCCTGTAGATCTCCCAGCCGGAGGTGACGTAGCCACCGTCCTTGTTGCTGTCCGAGTAGCCGAGCATGACCTCCTGAATGCCGCCGCGGCCGTCGACCAGTCGCCGGTATTCCGGGACCGAAAGGAGGCGGTCCATGATCGTATCGCTGTTTCTCAGATCCGCGATCGTCTCAAACAGCGGCACAAGATTGAGCAAGCATGCACCGTCGGCACCGGCGAGACCGCCCTCCTTGAGAAGCACCGCAAGTCCGAGAATGTCCGATGCACTGCGGGTGTTCGAAACGATTGCCGTGGACAGTGCTTCAGGACCATGAACGGCCATGGCCTCCCGCGCTGCGCCAAATATCGCCAGTTCCGTCTCCGCAACCGCGGAACGCTGTCCGTCGGCATCGACCAAGCGCCGGCGATCGCGGAGTTCGCGCCGCAGAATCTCGATTCGCCCGTCTTCATCGAGATCGCGGTAACGGACGGGAGGTTCCGCAAACTCCAGCAGTTCCGCCAGGACGGTTTCCAGCACGTCCGAGTTCTGGCGCATGTCGAGACTGGCAAGATGGAAGCCGAAACAGGTTACCGCCCTCTGCAACAGCCGCAGTCGCCCGCGCGTGATCGGCTCGGAACCGTTCCCGGCCAGGGATTCATGGATGATGCGAAGATCCTCAAGCAGATCGTCGGGCGACGCGTAGGGCGCGGCATCCGCCCCGGCCGACCCCGTCTCGCTGCAGATCACCACGCGGGTCGCTTCAAGGCGGGCAATTATTCCGGCGATCGCGCGGCGGTAGGGTTCCGCCGCCCGATGCGGCGACTTGTCCGGCGATTTCTCGGCGAGGCCGCGGAGCGCGTCCGAGACGTTCACGATGGTCGTTGACAGTGAGAGTTCCTGTCGCAGTTTTCCCAGTTCCAGGAGATAGAAATCAAACGCGCGCGCGCCGTGCCGGCGCAAAGTTTCCCGAAGGACCGGAGCGGTTACATGCGGATTGCCGTCGCGATCACCGCCTATCCAGCTGCCGATCCGGAGAAACGGGGGGAGCGGCTCGGACGCCAGCTCGGGATCGAGCGCTGCCAAACCGTCTTCCAGCCTCGCATAGAGGCGCGGCACTTCGCGGAAGAACACGTCCTCGAAGCAGGAGAGGCCGTTCTCGACCTCGTCGACCACATCGAGACCTGTCTCCCGCAGCAATGTTGTCTGCCAGAGAACGAGCATGGCACGCGCGAGCTTGTCCTCCACCTCCCCGAGCTCGCCCGGCGTGAGGTGGCCGCGGGCGCGTTCATCGAGCAGGCCCGCCACCGCACCTTCCCGCCGCATGGTGCTCTTGCGCCTGACTTCGGTAGGGTGTGCGGTCAAAACCGGCCGGATGTGGGCGCCAGCAAAGAAATCGGCAAGATCGGACCCTGTCCATCCAGATTCGGCCGCGCGTTCCAGCGCGCGCGCCAGGGATCCGTCCCGCGGCTGCCGACCCGCGATTTCGTCGCTTCTCGCCCGGCGTATGTGCTGCTGATCCTCGGCGATATTGACCAGATGCAGGAAATAACCGAAGGCCCTTGCGATCCTCACCGCCGTCCCGGGCGCAAGTCCTCCGAGGACCCTTTCAAGCTGCCTGCGCGCCTCCGGATCGAAGTCGCGATAGAAACTCACCGTAGCGCGGCGTATTTCCTCGATCAGCGCGAAGATCTGCTCGCCTTCCTGAACGCGAATCGTCTCGCCGAGAAGCCGTCCCAAATGCCGGACCTGATCGCCGAAAATCCCGTCATCCCCGTCGAGATCCACCGGATCTTCAGGAAATATATCCGGCACAGTTTCCATGTTCGCTCCCCCGTTCACGAACGCCGCTCAACTGCCGCGGCGGCGGCGGCGGCCAGAGAGCGGGAAAGGGCGGGTGCCGACAATACGGACGCGCCGAAAACCGTCAACCGGGGCTGCTGCGCCCGGAAACAGGCGGAAGGCCCGTCGGCACGACATGATACTGCAGCAAGCAGAGGGCCAGCCCGGAGAATGCAGCACCTCGCCGTCAGCCGGTTCGACAGCCCGATTCCCATTCCGCCCTGACATCTTGGTCTTCTTCAGCTGCCATGTGGCGGCGGCGCAGGGCCCGGAAACCCTCCCGGGGAAGAAGCCGCGAGAGAGCCCACACCGCCATGGCCCGCACGAGCGGCGACGGATCCCCGAGCAGAGGCTTCGCCGACGAGGCAAGCGAAGGCATACCGCTGTTGCCGACGGCGATCAGCACGTTCCGCACGAAGCGGTCGCGCCCAAGCCTCTTCACCGGCGAGCCCGAGAACGTCGTACGGAATCCAGCGTCGTCCAGAGCGCAAAATTCCTCCAGCAGGGGCCGAGCCGCCGCCCCACGCGGATGAAACTCTCCGTGCGCAGTGGCGCTTGCGAACCTGTTCCAGGGGCAAACCGCGAGACAGTCGTCGCAACCATAGATACGGTTGCCCATGGGGACGCGAAACTCGCGGGCAATGTGGCCCTTGTGCTCGATGGTCAGGTACGAAATGCAGCGCGTGGCGTCGAGCTGATAGGGCGCGGGAAAGGCAGCTGTGGGACAGACATCGAGACAGCGCCGGCAGCTTCCGCAATGATCCGCACCTCCGGGACCGGGAGAGATATCGAGGGTGGTGAATATCTCGCCCAGGAACAGCCAGGATCCGAATCTCCGCGAAACCAGATTGGTGTGCTTGCCCTGCCAACCCAGGCCAGCGCGCTGGGCGACGGGCTTTTCCATCACCGGCGCGGTGTCGACGAACAGCTTGACCTCGCAGCGTCGGGTTTCGACGAGCCAGCGCGCGAGACGGCGCAGGCGTTTCTTCATGACATCGTGATAGTCGCGGCCGCCCGCATAGACGGAGATCGCACCGCGCCCGCGCTCGCCGAGCACCTCAAGGGGATCCCCTTCGGGCCCGTAGTTCATGCCCACGACGATGACGCTCCTGGCCTCCGGCCAGAGGGCCGACGGGGACCGCCGCCGGTCCCGGGTCGATTCCATCCAGCCCATGTCGCCGTGATAGCCCCGGGCCAGATAGGCGGCCAGATTTTCTCCAGCATCAGCGGCATCGCAGCCGGCAAAGCCCACGGCGTCGAAGCCGAGGCCAAGCGCCTGGTCACGGATGATCTCGCGAATGCTTCCGAATTCGGTCATAGCCCGCCTGTCGTCATGGCGGCTCCAGGTCTCCTTCGGCCTGTCCGGCATGAAACCCGGAAACGAATTCCTCAACGCTCCCCGCCTCGATCGCGGCGCGCAGGCCGCGCATCACCTCCTGATAGTAATGCAGGTTATGCATCGTCAACAGGATTGGACCGAGCATCTCCCCGGCCTTGAACAGGTGGTGCAGATAGGCGCGGCTCACCTCGCCCACCACAGGATACCCGCTGTCTGGATCCAGCGGACGCGCATCGCGGGCATGTCGGGCATTGCGGATATTGACCGTGCCGCGCCGCGTGAAGGCCCGGCCGGTACGCCCGCTCCTCGTCGGCAGCACGCAATCAAACATGTCGATGCCGCGCTGCACCGCGCCGACGACATCGGACGGCGTGCCAACTCCCATGAGATAACGGGGGCGATCTTCCGGAAGCCGGGGAACGGTGCTGTCGACGACCTCGAACATGACCTCCTGACCTTCGCCGATGGCAAGGCCGCCGACGGCATAGCCGTCGAAACCGATCCTGACCAGCGCGTCGGCCGATTCGCGGCGCAGATCCGGAATCGTCCCGCCCTGCACGATCCCGAAAAGGCCGTATCCGGGACGCGGCCGGAACGCCGCACGGCAGCGTTCCGCCCAGCGCATGGACAGGCGCATGGATTCGGCCACGGTGCCGTCATCGACGCCATGCGGCGTGCATTCATCGAGAACCATCGTGATCGTCGAATCGAGAAGATCCTGGATCTCGACGGAACGTTCCGGCGTCAACAGATGACGGGTTCCGTCAATGTGCGAACGGAAGGCCACCCCCTCTTCCGAGAGCGTCCTCAGATCCGAGAGCGACATCACCTGAAAGCCGCCGGAATCGGTCAGCACCGGGCCGGGCCAGCCCATGAAGGCACGCAGGCCGCCAAGCGCGGCCACGGTCTCGGCGCCTGGCCGCAGCATGAGGTGATAGGTGTTTCCGAGAATGATCTGCGCACCGGTCCGTTCCACCGCGTCAACGGTCATGCCCTTCACGGTCCCGGCCGTTCCCACCGGCATGAATGCCGGGGTGTCGATGATACCGTGCGCCGTCGCCAACTGTCCGCGCCGAGCGCACCCGCTGGTCGACAGAACCTCGAACCCGAATGAGGTCACGGGCCGTGGGCCCGGTGAAGGAACGTGGCGTCGCCGTATGAGTAGAACCTGTAGCCTGTCGCCACGGCATGGGCGTAAGCCGCCTTCATCCTTTCCAGTCCGGCGAACGCGGCGACCAGCATGAACAGGGTGGAGCGCGGGAGGTGGAAGTTGGTCATCAGCTTGTCGACGGCGCGGAAGCGGTAGCCCGGCGTGATGAAGAGATCGGTGTCGCCCGCAAACGGCCGAACGACGCCGTCGTCGTCGGCCGCCGTCTCGAGCAGCCTGAGCGAAGTCGTTCCGACCGAAATCACGCGGCCGCCGTTCCTGCGGGCCTCATTGATGGCCGCGGCGGCATCACGGCCGATCTCTCCCCACTCGCTGTGCATCCGGTGCTCGGCAATGCGGACGGCCCGGACCGGCAGGAAGGTGCCGGCTCCGACATGAAGCGTCACGGTCGCAACGCGGACACCGGCAACCCGCACCGCCTGCAGCAGCGCATCGGTGAAATGCAGTCCGGCCGTCGGGGCCGCAACCGCTCCCCTGCGGGCGGCATAAACGGTCTGGTAGTCGCCGGCATCCTCCCCGGTGGCGCCGTCCGGGCGCGAGATATAGGGCGGAAGCGGCATCTCTCCGTGCCGGTCGAGCGCCGCGAACAGGCGTTCTGGCCGGTCGAAAGCCAGTTCAACCTCTCCGCCCTCGCCGCGCGAGACGACCAGCGCCTCGAAGGCTTCCGCGAACACGATGACATCGTTCTCGGCAAGGCGCCGCGCCGGACGCGCAAACGCCCGCCAGTTGCCTCCCGCTTCCGCCTTGTGAAGGGTTATTTCGACCCTGGCGCCGCGGCGGCGGCCGCGCAGGCGCGCGGGAATGACCTGCGTATCGTTGACGACAAGGACATCGCCGCCCCGCAGGAGCGACGGAAGATCCCGCACCCCGAGATCGGCAAGCGCCGCGCCGACTTCCAGCATGCGAGCGCTGTCGCGCGGCCGCGCAGGCGCCTGGGCAATGCAGTCAGGGGGCAGTTCGAAATCGAACGCATCCGTCGCCGCGTCGTCTCCGACGGCCGGCGCGGCCGCATTCAGTCTTCCCATAGTTCCCCGACGGCAGCCTCGACTTTCCTGAAGACCTCGTTGCGCTCCAGTTCCGGATACTCCGCCTCCTCATCTGCATGGGTGCGGTTCAGGCCCCATTCGCGCACATATTCGCGCATGTCGTCGTCGGACAGAATGACCTTCAGCAGATGGTTCTGGATGTCGACCGGGGGATCACTCTCCCTCGTGACGATATAGATGACGGTCCGGAGATAGGCCACCACATCAAGGATGAGCTGCGCTTCTTCCCGGCTCCACAACCGCGACGGCTCGAAATCGTTCTGCCTGAGCTCCCGCATCTGCTCACGGGTAATGGTGCCCGGGCTCCCGAGCCGCGGCATGGTGCTAGGCTCGGAGGCATCGTCGTTCGTCGCTTCCAGCTGCTGCCTCCGCTTTTGGTCCCTCATCAGCCGCAGGCGGCGCATGAAAAGGAAAACCGTCAGGCCGACAACGGCCGCGAATATGAGATTCTCTCCCATGACCGGATATACCCTCTTTTCCGTTGCGTTCATCAACCAGCGCGATTGACGCATTGATACGCCGTCCGGACCTCGAGGAACAGTCCGGGCCGGAAGAAGTTCCGGCAGCGGCGCACGCGAAGGACCGCATGCCTCCTTCAGGCGGCGTCGGCCGGCGCCTCGGCAAACACCTGAGCCAGAAGCTCGTACGATCTCAGCCGCGCCTCGAAGCGGTCACAGATGGTCACGACCACGACTTCGTCGATCCCGTAGGTACCGGCAAGCGCGGCGACTTCGCGATGCACCTGCTCCGGACTGCCCGCGATGGTGCGCTCGCGATTGTGCATGATAATTGCCGTCTCCCTTTCCGTGTAGGGATAGCTCTTCGCCTCCTCGACGGTCGGCACCGGCGCCGTCCGCCCGGTGTGCAGCCGCAACAGCCAGAGATCGCGGCTCCAGCGCAGGTCGAGAGCCTCTTCCTCGGTGTCGGCGCAAATGACGAAAATGCCGATGGAGCCGACGGGTTCGGAGAGCCGTTCGGAGGGGCTGAAATGCTGACGATAGGCTTCCATCACCATATGGCCGCCGCGGGCATTGATGAAGTGGGCAAAGGAGAACGCGCAGCCGAAATACGCCGCATAGGCCGCCGACTGGTCGCTCGAACCGAGAAGCCAGACCTCGGGGATGGTCGCCCCGCTCGGCATGGCATCGACCCGCCGGAACGGATGATCATCGGGCATCTCGCCGGCAAGCCATGCCTGCAGATCGCGGATCTGGGCCGGGAAGTGCTCGATTCCCAGCGCGCCCGGGCCGTGCGCAAGCGCCTGCGCGGTCAGCCCGTCGGAGCCCGGGGCGCGACCGATCCCGCAATCGATGCGGCCCGGATAGAGCGCTTCGAGCACGCGGAACGTTTCCGCGACCTTGAGCGAGGAGTAGTGGCTGAGCATCACGCCGCCGGAACCGACCCGCAGGTTGCGCGTCCGCCGCGCCACCTCGCCGATCATGATCTCGGGAGCCGAGCCCGCAAGGCCGCCGGTGGAGTGGTGTTCGGCAAGCCAGTAACGATGATACCCGATACGGTCACAGAGCTCGGCAAGCGCCAGCGTTTCGGCCAACGCGTCGGCAGGCGTGCAGCCGGCCCGGATCGGACTCTGGTCAAGAACGCTCAGTCGCATCGCATCATGTCTCAATATCGCGGCATCGGCACCGCCGCTCTCCCGCTGCCCGGCCGCATCCCCGTCGAACCGACACTACCATGCCCTACCACACAACAAAGACGATCCCACCATCTCCGTTGCGCTTCGGAACGGGCCAAACCCTGCTCTCCGCCGGTCGCGGCCATGATGCGGCCGGCGGACACAGCCTGATGGATATACCTGTCAGATTCACCGATGAACACATTGGTTGGTCCGGCGGCCGATCCTGTCAGTCGGTGGCATCGAGCGTATAGACGGTAACCCTTTTCTCCCGTCCGCGCACCTGGATCGAATCGACGCGCCGGAAGCGTTCGAGACCGGCGGCACGGGCGGTCGTTTCAGAGACGAGAATCCGGGTGTCATGGGCCTTGTTCTCCGTCTCGAGGCGAGCCGCGAGGTTCACGGTGTCGCCGACGACGGTGTAGTTGATACGTCTCGCGGAACCGATGTTGCCGACAACCGCGGTGCCGGTCGCGATCCCGATTCGGGTATGAAGCCGCTTGCCTCCGGGTCCGACGAGCCTGTCGTCAGTCGCGATGGCCCGCAGGATATCCTCGCTGGCGGCGATCGCGTGGGCGGCGTGGGCGGGATCGTCGAGAGGCGCGCCGAATACCGCCATCATCCCGTCACCCATGAATTTGTCCACGAAGCCTCCGTGCCGTTCGACCGCGTCCGCCAGCTCGCCGAGATACAGGTTCAGCAGATCCACCACCTGTTCCGGCGGCGTCTTCTCGCTGAGCGACGTGAAGCCGGCGAGATCGGAAATCAGCACGGTCACCTCCCGCAATTCACCCCCGAGAGTGGGGCCGGAATCCCTCTCGAGAATCCGCTCGAGGACCGCCGGGGAAAGATAGAGGGAAAAAGTGTTGCGAATCGTCCGTCGGTCCCGATCCGTCACGAAGTGCCGCCAGGCGGTTGCCAGCAGAACGGCGACGATCAGCGCCATGCCGGAAGTCAGTCCGGGAAGGGCCAGTCCCTGGCGCAGGGCCCATGCAGCGGCGACGCTCCAGATGGCGGACAGGATTGCCAGGACCAGAGCGGCCCGGCCCAGCGGCCAGCGCAGGAACATCCATCCCGCCAGGGCGGCGAGCGCCAGTACCACAAAAAAGGATGCAAGCGGACCGGGCCGTGCGAGGCCCGCGCCGCGGACCAGGTTTTCAACGGCCGTGGCATGAATGAGAACGCCCGGGATCAATTCGCGTTGTCCTTCGTCCGCGAACAGGTCCTCCATGACCGGGTTCACGCAACGTGGTGCCCGGCGGTCACGCTCCGGACCGGTAATGAGCCGCTTGGACGTGAGCAGCCGATCCTCGACGTCCAGAACCGCACCGAACAGGACGACCTTGCCTGCGAAGTGCTCCCGGAAGAACCCGGCCCGTCCCGCCTCGGCGCAAGCATGGAGATCGGCGAGCGAATGGACCGGAAAGAACGACGAACCTGCCCGAAAATCGAGCAGGAGACCGTCGGCACGGCTCCCTCTGACCGGCGAATTTCCGAAGGAGACACCGCCATCCGCCGTACGGACAGGACGCGCATCGAGATGGCGCGACGCGAGTTCCAGCGACAGGCTTGTCACGTGTCCGCCGTCGCCGCCTTCCGTCGATGCAAACCACAGCGGTGCCCGCCGAACCACGCCGTCCACATCGACCAGCAGGTTGGCCAGCCGGACGTTGCGGCCGCGACCGGCTGCGATTGCAAGGCCCGGGGACGGATCCAGCCGCCGTTCCCCGTACTGGGCCCGCGCGAGGACCACCCGATTCATCAGGCTTGCGCGACGAAGCGCGAGCATGAACGGCCGGTCATGTCCGCGCAGGCGGCTCTCTACCGAGGTCGGCAGTATCAGGTCAAAACCGACCACCGACGCCCTGCCGTCGACAACGGCATCGAGCACCCGGCCGAGTTCGGGCGTCCACAACGGCTTGGGAGTGCCGCGAAAGGGAGGCCGGCGATAGGTCTCCTCATCAAGAGCGACCACAACCACCGGGGGCGCCGCGGACGGCGACGCAGGGAACAGTTCTGCCCTCAGCAGGAACAGACCGTCCAGGGAAAGGCCCCTGAGCCAGTCGGCCGGGGGAGCGAGGGTCGAGAAGGCCGCGATCAGGGCTATCGCGACCAGGGCCGGCGCGTCACGCCCCCTCACGTCGCCGGCTCAGAACGATACGAGGCGAGGGAGCACGGGGCCTCCGCCCGCGCTCGCGTCCTTGGCGATCCCGAACGTCGTCGAGGCGTCTCCGGCCTCGGCCCGGTAAACGCCGCCTGCCACCAGGGCTATGCCGAGCGCCGACAGGTCGGCGGCGCCACCGGCAAGCGCAACCGTCCGGGACGGTTCGGAGCGGTCGATCCTGGTCAGCCGGACGGATGCGGCCGCTTTCCATGGAGCAATGACCGGACCCGTGGACGCGATTATCTTCGGCGGTTTTCCGGCTCCGCTTTTTTCCGGCTTGATTCCTTTGCGCATCACCAACGCCGCGGACAACTCCCCTCTCTCTCCGGAGACGTCCGCCGTGCCGCCGTCGCAATCCAGTTTCCTTTCCGTCCTGGTGCCACCGACAACGCGCCCTCTCTCGCGGCCGATCGTCAGCACCCCGCCCCTTGCATGCTCCTGAATGCAGCTCACGATATAGCCCACGGTAATCTCGGCATCGGCGCCAAGCCTGATGACGTCCCCTTCCTGAAGATGGCTGAACGGCTTGACCGGCGCGTTCGCGCTTGCGTCCTCGACAAACGCCACCGGATCCGCCGCTACCGGGACGGCGACAAGTGCCGACGCCAGAACGGCCAGTGAAATCGCTGTCCTCATGTCTCGTTCCTCCCTCCGATCCCGCCGTCGCCAACAATGAAGAAGGGAGCCCAGAACAGCGGGTGCGCATAGGAGAAGGCCACGCGCCCGTCCGGCAGCGTGTACACCCCCGTATCTGCAAGCTCCAGCCGCGCCCGCCGCAGCGCCTCGGACCCGGAAAGGCCCCACTCCTTCTGGCGCAGGAAGATCGCAGTCGTGAGCTGCCGGGCGCTGGACGTCTCGACGGGCCAGCCGGTCACCAGCAGAGACCGCGCCCCCGCATAGAAGAACGCGCGGCCGAGGCCCGAGATCGCCTCAGCCCCGGCACCCTCGCCCGAAGCCGTGTTGCAGGCCGAGAGCACCACCCAGTCCGCGTTGAGGCGCAGACCGAGAATCTCGGAAACCGTCAGCAGCCCATCCTCCCCGCTCTTGTCGATGCCAGGCGCCGACAGGGCCAATGCCGGCTGGTTCAGCCCGTCCAGGTCGCCCGGAATCAAACCATGCGTCGCGAACACGACGATCCGGCGGTCGGAAAGGTCGGCCGTCTTGACATGATGCTCCGTTGTTAGCGGCAATTGTAAATCCAACATTTCTGGCAAACGAAAATCCGACAGTTTTGGCTTGTCGATTCCGGAACGCCCGGCCCACTGTGGTGACGAAGTCATCACAGCGGGAACGAGG
>JAJEBT010000187.1 GCA_022822405.1 Alphaproteobacteria bacterium | reverse complement strand
GCACTCATGAATCCAAAGTAGCACACGATTCAGAAAGTGCACGGACGCCACGGGACCGACGGCGCGCCATCCGCGCCACGGCCGGGCGCTCCGCAGGCTGCGCGTCCCGGCCTGCGGGTCGGCTTCGTCCGTGAAGCCTCCAAGGTTGCCGAAGCCGATTGACAGGTGTCCGGACCGTAATTATACTGGCGGCTTCGCGGTCCCAGTTCCTGGGATCACTCGGGGATATCCTAAGGGACGCCCCTATCGGATCCAGTGCAACGCACCACGGCGTGGGCGGGTAGTCTCGTCCGGGTACGCCCCGGTGAGTTGCCGGAACTCCATCTCGCCGCGAGCGATCCGGCGGGGATGCCGAACTGAGGCGGGCAGCGTGGTAGCGCCCATCGGCGCTCGCGCGTTCGCCCGTCGCCCGCGACTGTCGTCGCAACATCAGCTTTGCAGGATTCAGCGTACGCGCCATGGCGCGTACTCGAAGCGCAGTCCGGGGATGGCCCGGCTGTTCGCACCCACTCCGCCGCGAGCGATCCGGCGGGGAATTCGATATGTGGCGAGCACGGTGGTCGTACCCATGTACGCTGATCGCCTTGCCCGTCGCCTGCGACTGTCGTCGCAGAATCTCCTTGCCACCTTCGGTGCGGCGATCCGTTTGAGCATTTGCTTTCCGGGTCCCGATGCCTTGTCGCGCCGTTTTTCCGGGACCCGGAAGGAGCAAGCAATGTCTGTCCACGAATCACATGCACTGAAACAATTGTCGGCTGAACTGCGAGATCAATTCGGCATACTGATACGGAATTCTGACTTGGCGAAGTTGCTGCAAATCTCGCCCGCGAACATGCAGAAAACCCTGCGGACCAGCCGTGATCCGCGCGCGCGATACATCGCGAAGATCAAACGGAGGTTTGGTCGGCGCGTGTTTTTCCCGACCAGATGGGTTGCCGAGGCGCTCGTGCTCGACGAAGACGAGCTTCGGCTCAGACTCGAGAGCGACTGATCCGGTCGAGCCTGGCGACCAGGTCCTCGCCACGCAGGTGCGCATACCGCTTCAGCATCTGCATGCTCTTGTGGCCGCTTATGGCGGCCACTTCCTGGTCGTTCAGGCCGCCCTCTACAAGTCGGCTGACCGCTTGGTGACGCAGGTCGTGAAACCGTAGCCCGTAGATCCGGGCGGCGCGCAGCGCGTGGCTCCAGGCCGGATGAAAGCAGTATGGCCGCCGCCGGCCACCCCGCCCCGGCTCGCCGAAAAAGATCAGCGGCGTGTCCATCCGCCTCCAGCCGGCCGCGCCTTTGTCGTGAGCGGCGAACAACGCGTTCTTTCTTGTCCGGGCCGCGGGGAAATGCGGTTGTCCACCGCATTGTTGTCCAGTTCGACCCGCCCGTCATCGAGGAATATCTGGAGTCCGTCCCAATGGCGAGCGCTATAGTCCAAGGCCTTGCCGAGGTGCGACCACGCCGAGACCCGGACGCGTTGCTTTCGGCTCCGGGCTCCGAACTCCTCGACCTGCGGCGCAGTGCGCGACCGGCGGTTGGTCAGGCGGCTCTCCGACGTGGCGCTGCGGATGTCGGCCTCCACGGCGTAGAATGCGGCGTTCCGGCGCAGCCCCTCGACCGCGATCTCCGAGCCGGTGCTTTGGAACACGACGTGAAGCTTCCTTCTTGCGTGGCCCCAGAGATGCCAGATTCTCACGCTACCAGATCACGAGCCCACCCACGCTGATCGAGCTATCCGGTTCGAGCAGCCAGCATCAGAATTCGCGGTTGGATTCGCTATCCTCCACGAATCGACCGAACTGGTGCATGCGTTCATGCAGCACTGTGACAATACCGACCGTCCCGTCGGCCAATCGCTTCCAGTAAACGAAGTGCGCCCGGTATCGGAAGACATAACCGTCCACCCCGAACTCCGCCCGAACCGGCCGGGACGCGACCGTGCCGGCTTCAATGCCTGCGAATGCGTCAAACAGGCCGGTGACGTACTCGTCAGCCTGGGCTTCTCCCCAATGCTCGCGGGTGTAGCGGTAGATGGCATCGATGCGCGCTGCGGCCGCTTCCTGGACGCGTATCCGCGTCATGCGTCTGGCAGCAGCCGGTTTTTTTCGATGACGTCGGAAGCCGACAGCGCAAGATAGGACTCGTCCGGCTGAGCAAACGCACGGGTCAGCTCGGCCTGCAGACGCTCGAAGGCCTCCCGCTCTGCCCGAGCCTTATCGCGGCGAATCAGATCGCGAATGTACTCGCTGACGCTCTCGTACGCTCCCGATTCACCCACATTGGCCGAGACGAAGTCGCCAAGTGCACCGCTTATGCGCACCGTCATCGTGGTCGTTCGCCGCATGAGCTTCTCGCAATGTCCAATGTGTATTCAGGCTAATCAATATTGAATACACGGGCAAGTTCTTCAGATCGAGCTGCGCCGGGCCGAGGTTTGCGCGGCCGTCAGCCTCGCCGGGCCGAGGTCCGTGCGGCCTCCACCGTCAGCGTGGCCGGACCGCCGCGCCGGACAGCGACTGAACCAGCCGCACGAGCTCCGCCTGGCGCTTGAATCCGAGCTTGGCGAATTGGAGTCGGTCCCTCTTTACGCGGCTCGTCCGGTTCCATGCCGGACTCGACGCGTTGCGGGGCTGAGCCCCGCTTGGGGCTGCGCCCTGCATGGGTCCGTTCGCGTTTCACCGGGTGCCGGCTCGGTTGCCGCCAAAGCGGCAACGTCGCCGGGGGTTCCACCCTCCACGCGCAGTAACCGGGTACCCCCCGGCCGTTGTTCGTTCAATAACCGCAGCCCTTCCTGGGCCAGG
>JAJEBT010000127.1 GCA_022822405.1 Alphaproteobacteria bacterium | reverse complement strand
TCACTCTCTGGCCCTTAGGCTGCTCCAACGGGCGCCCGGCTATTCCGTGCGCCCCATGGTCTGCGAAAATTCGACGATCCGGCCCCATTGGCCGTCTCCCGCCCGGCCGTCCGCCTCGCGCGCGGACAGCGGCACGCGAATCGAATAGCCGCTCTGGTCGGAGCGGTAATAGGAAATCCCGGCCATCACCGCCCGGTCGTCACGGTCCATGTAGACCAGCGCGCGCACCAGCACCGGATCACCGGGCATCAGTTCCAGAATGTCGGCGATGTCGCCATCCGCCGTGCCCGCCTCGATGCTCATTTCGGCATGGCTCAGCGGCGTGACGCTTTGCAGCAATTCGAGCAGCGATCCCCGTCCCGCCGCCGCCTCGGTCATCGCCGCCGCGGCCGACATACGCACATAGCGAAAGTCGAGCGAGACCGGGACCGGTCCCGCCGAGCGCAGCCGCTCGATCGACATGACCGGCGTGCCGGCCGCCAGCCCCAAAGCCTGGGCGAAAGGTACCGGCACCGGCGCCGCCTGGAACCGGCGGATCTCCAGACTCAACGGCCGGCCGCGATGCGCCCACTGGTCGATGAAATCCATCTCCGGCGAGACATGCTCGTCGACCTTATCGATCGCCACCATCGTGCCGGCACCGCGGCTGCGCACCAGAAGTCCCGCCTCGACGAATTCCTTGATCGCTGCGCGCACCGTCATGCGCGCCACGCCGAACATGCGGCACAATTCTTCGTCGGTGTGGAAGCGGCGCGCGGGATCCGGCCAGTTGGCGATCAGCGACAGTAACCGCCGGCGAATCTGCACATAGAGGGGGACCAGCGAGCCGCGGTCGATCCGCACGTCCCCCGCGTCGATGCCGGCCGCCCAGCCGGTGCGGCGCACCGCGCGCAAGAGCCGCGTCGCGCTGCGCGAGTCTTCGTTGGCTGGACCGAGCGGATCCCGCTCCGCGACCGGCGCGGTCGCCTCCGCCGTGGCAGCGGGATAGGGAGTGATGCGATGCACCATGCGAAAAGACAATCACGGCTTTGTCTGTTTGTCTAGACTATAAGACTAATTCCTGGACAGAGGCGGAGGCAGATGCTTCGTTGTGGCATTCGAGGATGGTCGTCATGCTGGTGGCCGATCCGATCAATGGAAAGCCTGACTTCGCATGCGTGTCGCCGCCATCGGCTACGATCCCGGCCATCCGGCCATCGAACCGCTAGCCTTCGCAGCGGAGCGCAGCTTGCTAGACTTCGACGCGGTGTTGTGGCGGCCAGAAGGGCTGATCGACGAATATCGAGACGACTACACCCAGCCGGGCGACAGTGACGCGGGACCGCTCCTCTCGGTGCGCGCGTCGAACGCGCTGCTCGCCGACGGGCGGCGGCGGCGCGAGGAGATCCGGCGCTTTCTCGACCGGGGCCGCGTCCTCGTGGTGGTGCCGCCGCCGGCGGCGCCACTGCGTGTGCACATCATTGAGGATGTGTTCGAGTTCGACCTGCTCGACGCGCTGCCTGACGCCCCGGCGCGCACGGTCAGCGCTTCAGAACCCTCGCTCTTCAGGGGCGGCCATCCATTCCGCAGGTTTGCGGAGCGGATCGATTATGCCACGACGGCGGCCGTTGCATTCAACGCCTTCCCCGGAGAGCCGCTGTTCTTCGGCGCCGAGAGTGGTGCGGTGCATGGCGGCTACATCTACCGCCATCCAGGCCATCTGTTGCTGATGCCGATGGCCCCGCTCGACGATCTCGTACCGTTGCACGAAGCGCTGGTGCCGCTCCTGGGTGCGATGGAGAGCCAAGGCTTCGCGCTCGATCTGCCGGATTGGGCCGCCGCCTATCGGCTGGATGGCGAGGAGGCGGCGCGCAACGAGGTTCGGCGGTTGCTCGCCGAACAGGAGAGTCTCACCCGCCGGCTCGAGGCCGCGCGGCACCGACTGCGTGATATCGACCTGAAGAAAGCCCTGTTCGCTGGCGGTGCCAACGTGATGATCCAGGCCGCGGCGCACGCCTTCCAGAACCTCGGCACCATCGTGCTACCGGGATTGTTGACCGAGGATAGTATCGTCGTAGAAGACGACGACCGTTTCCTGGTAGTGCAGATGGTAGCGGCGAAGGGCGAAACCGACGCGCTCGACCGTCTCACCAACGCCCTGAACCGTTTCAGTGCGGACTTCCACGACAGCGCCAAGGGCGTTCTTCTGCATAGTCGGGGCGAACCGCCGGCCGAGGGCGACGCGAAGCCCGTGGCCAACCTGCTCGCGCGGCGCGCCGCCACCGAGGGCCACCTCTATCTAACCGGCCTGGACCTGATGCACCTAAGCGGAGCATATGAGACGACGGCAGCGCTGGAACTGCTGTTCGGCGCCACCGGCCATCCACTTGTCTACGATCCATCATCACCGCCGGTGCGCCGCGCCGGCTCCGCTCGATAAAGTAATTCCCGCCGAACCAAGGGGACTTCTTGGCAGTCAAGAACAATCCGAAGGCCGTCGCCGCGCCCGCCGGCGTCTAATCGCAGGCGGTCAAGACCGAGCCGGGCAAATCGCTGCCCTACATTTCCGGCCACTTCATGGAGAAACTCGCCTCCGACGACACCGACCAAGTGACCCGCGTTACCGGCCGACGGAGGATAGCGCGGGTGCGCTGCCCTTCCTACCGTTGGAGGTGGTGTCCGAGCCGCCATCGGCGCCGTACGCGACGTCGGGCGGGTGGGTCGAGGTCGCGGTGCCAAACCCGCAAGATCGGCTGCGGCGCGGAGGGTTATCGCCTTACGGACCAGATGCTAGAGACCAGGCCTCGCAAATCGTCTCCAGCGCGTTTGCACATTGTCCTGCAATGGCGATCACCGGTCGTGAAGGTCCAGGCTATTCTCGACCGCAATCGGCTGTCGCCTGGATTTCCGTCCATTGAGTCGCCACGCACACGCGTTGCCATTTGGTCTCAGTGCTCGAAAATGGTAATCCGCTGCCACACACTGTCGATTGCCGTCTCAATTTTGAAAAATACTGCATTCGGTTTGATGACTAATCCTGCAAATCCCATCTCTCGGGCCGCATCGTGCAAATTTTGTTCAAATATTCCAAAGGACTAGAGGAACGACGCGGAGATTTCCCCCGATATTATCCGGGACACAAAGGGGCTCCGCCCTGCGCCCCCTCCGGGGGTGCAGGGCGCACCGATCCGAGGCAGCAACCGCTCCCGATTTGCGGCCGGAACACAAGCTGGCAGCCGTTCTCCGGGTTGCAGCGGTGCCTGATTCCCAGCCGCCATTCCTATTGCAGGCACCCATGATCGGGCGGGCGATGAACGTGGACATGTCCTTGACTTCATACCCTGGCCCCTCGGTCCTGCCGCCATGACATGGCGAATTGTGGGGAATTCCACCGCTCAAAGGGGTTGCCCGATACCACGGGCTCACGCGCAGTGGAGGCCTTTTTCTCCCCGCGCCTTCCAGATCGCGATCTTTCTATTTCCAATTGGCGATATCTTGACTTCCAATCAGCCGATGTAGATGGTTCCAATTGTCTGTACTTGGAGATCGGATGTTCAAGCGGTTTGTAGAGCGCCGGGCCGACGAGGCTCTTTCGGATACGCCCGTGGTTCTCATTGTGGGGCCGCGCCGGGCGGGCAAGACGACGCTCGTCAAGAGCATGGGGGAAGCTGGCCGCACCTATATCACGCTCGACGATCAGACAGTACTTGAGGCGGCCAGGTCCGATCCAGCCGGATTCATCCGGGGCCTGGACCGGGCCATCATCGACGAGATTCAGCGCGCGCCCGACCTGCTCCTGGCGATCAAGAAGACGGTCGATGAAGATTATCGTCCAGGCCGTTTTCTCCTCACGGGCTCCGCCAATGTACTGACCCTGCCACGGGTCGCCGACAGTCTGGCCGGCCGGATGGAAACACTCCGGATGCTGCCGCTCGCGCGGGCCGAGGTCGAGGGGCGGACGCCTAGCTTTCTGGAGCGCCTGTTCGAAGGGAAACTGCAAAATCAGCGCAAAGCGGTCGTCGGTGACGATCTCGTCCAAGCCATTCTGGTCGGCGGGTTTCCCGAAGCAATCGCCCGTGAAAGCGAGCGGCGGCGGCAGGATTGGGCACGATCCTACCTCACCTCGATTCTCACGCGCGACCTCAGGGACATCGCCGAGGTCGAGAAGCTGACCGAGCTTCCAAAATTCGTGCGGCTTCTGGCCGAGCATTCCGGCCAACTGGTCAACTATTCGCAATTCGGGGCAAGCATCAATGTCAGCCACAAGACGGGGCAGCGCTATGTCGGGCTGCTTGAGCAGGTCTTTCTGATCGCAACGCTGCAGCCCTGGTTCACCAACGCGCTTAAACGCATCGTCAAGACGCCAAAGCTGCATTTCCTCGATTCCGGCCTGCTGGCGAGTGCGCGCGGCCTGACCTTCGACAGGGTGAAGGCGGATCGCGGGACATTCGGAGCGCTGCTCGAGAGTTTCGTGTTCTCGGAAGTGCTCAAGCTGATGACGGCCTCGGACCTGCGATTGACGCCGCATCATTTCCGCGATCGAGACATGCGCGAGGTCGACATCGTATTGGAACGCGACGATGGAATGATCGCAGGCATTGAGGTCAAGGCAAGCGCCACGGTCAGGTCCGGCGACTTCGCCGGCCTTCGGGCCCTGGCAGAGCCGTGCGGCGATCGCTTCGCCTTCGGTGTTGTCCTCTATGACAACACGGATGTCGTGCCGTTTGGCGACCGGCTGGTGGCAGCACCATTGTCCTGTCTGTGGAATTGAGCGGATGCGCAGAGACTACGAGTTGATAGAACTGCACGGCGCGATGATGGCATCGGGGGAACAGCGTGGGACTGTATGAGAGGTGGTGCGACGCCAGTCAGGAAAGGGACAAGCGCAAGCATTACTGGACCTATGTCGAGAAGGATGGCGGCCGCGACGAGCTCCGAGATGACCTGGCCGAGACTATCCGCTCGCACTACGACCGCATTGCCGACGACGTTGATTGGCTCGGATACAAGGTAGCCGATAATGGACACTATCGACCTCAGGAACCTCGCCACAGACTGCGGCTCCAAACCGTCTCCCCACAAGGGCGGTCACGCCAGACGCTTACGGATGAGCGAAGCCCAGAGACGTTCGATCGACGACACATGGCGGCATCTCGGAAGACTCATCGATGCCATCGAACCCGAGGAATGCCGCAACTACATCCGAAACGCCGGATATCGACCAAGCTAAAACGGATATGCTCTAGAGCTAGCCGGAGCGTCTGGGAGGCGGTGTCAGGAGCAGCGGGCTGAGTGCGGATGGATCGGTCATTGATCGGTCTATTCTGACGACGGTATCCGGAAATTGGATTTTGATTGGCACGAATTCGAGCGGTCGCCAGATCGACTGTGCAACGGGAACCCGCTCAGTCGAGAAGCGACGTTGCTGCATGCGGGGTCCCTGTAAGGGTAATTGGTCCGATAGGGCTCGCCAATTCCGCGATTTGGATGGGGCGGTCGGATCGAAATACGTCGATGGGCGCGCCGAACTCTCGGTACAGGTCTGCCAGGCTGTCTCCGTCGGGATGCCCGATGCGGTAACAGGCGAGCCGGCATCCGGCAGGGGCGCCGATGGCCGGGTTCGGCGTGTCGAGCCAGTCGATTACTGCAGGTGTACATAGGCCCCAGGGAGATTTTTCCGGAATCAGGAGGCGCCACCGCAGCGTCTTTCCGTTCGGCATCACGCGTTCCGCATCGAACGGACCCGCATATCGAAGCTCTCGGATATCGAAAAGGGTCGCCGCTCGCTTGATGTCGACAGACGTCAGCATGACGCCGATCAACCCGGAAAGCTCTCCGGACAGCAGCCTCGCACCGAACGTCCCGGTCAGATCCTGCGCGGGGTCCGGGGCGATAATCTCAAGATAGGCGGCCGGCCCGAGCGCCGCGACCGCATTGCGAGTCCCGCGTCCCGGGTGGTCACCGCCTGGCGCCGGGCGAACCCCGGCCATCGAATGAAAAGCCGCGATCGCCTCGTCGAGATCCGGCGCGGCCCAGAGAATATGGTCGATGCTGGCGGTCATTGGCGGGGTGCCCGGATCCGGACCTTCGCTCGGCGGCTGTCCTACCATCGGGCGACCCCGTCGAGTGCGGCAGCCTGGATTTCCTCAGCATGGTACGCGACGCTGCTGCGCCACGCGGGATCAGGCGGGCACATCGCATCCTTGACGCCCGCTCGAAAGCGCGCGCGCAAGCCTTCATCGTCGGGCGAGACTCCGAAGCGAATCCAGCGGTCGCGCCGGTGCCAGTCGAATATTTCCTCGATCGGCCCGGTGCCGAATTCGATGACGGCGCCTGTCACCCGCGCCGATGCGACCATGGCCTGGACGCCATGAAAAACGAGCCCGGAGTAGGCCGGCCGGGCAGCGCCGTCAAAACCCCCGAAGGTTTCGATCCGCTCCCGGCCCCACCACCGGCAGGCCTGCTCCCATTCGGCGCCGCCGCGCTCGTTGAAGCAAAGGAAGAGCGGCGCGCCGTAGTCGCCGAGTCCGGTGTGCCAGTCGACAAAACCCAGTTTCTCGACCGCCGGCAGTTCTCGGGCGACGATCTTCTTCAATGTCCGGTTCGACCATTCCGGCGCGCCGCCGCCATAGCCGAATCCCGTCGGAATTTCGTACTGGCCGGCATTTATCGCACCGATCCAGGCATCGAAGCCGTGTTGCTCGATCCATCGGCGCTGCAACGCAGCTGCGTCCGCAAGGCTGGCATCGCTCCAATCTTCCGGACAGATCGCAGGATGCAGCGCGGCGTAGGCCGGGTTGGCCCGCGGGGGGCCGGTCGAAAAGTCGATAAAGTTGCGATTCAGATCGACATTGTTCTCGGTCGAGCGGGTCGTATGGGAGAAACCGTATGGATTGAGCGCGTGGACCAGGACGACGCGAATGCCGGTATCTCGCGCCGAAAACGCCTGCGAACGCAACAGGACAAGCTGGGCTGCGGATCCGGCATAGCCCTCCGGCCCGTGGGTGCCGCTGACGATCAGCAACCCTCGTGCGGCGTCGATCGAACCGAAGCTCGCAGTATCGATGACGAGCGCTTCGCCGTCGACGCCGCGCGCGTCCGGGTTGACGTACCGGCGCATAGAAGCGCCCGACCTGGCCGCTTCCGCGGTGAAGCGGGTTCGCGCGGTTGCGTAGCTGTCGGAAAAGGGGTCGTTCATACGTTCGATCGGCCAGGACTCCCGAATGTCGACTGTGCGCCGAACCGCACCCACTGCATGAGGACCGGGCGCCCAAGATAATTGACTCTCTCCATAGCGAAAATTAGTGATTTCATGAATGCCCCGGATGCGCCGGTCGAACCGCAGGCGATCGATGCGTCCTTGTGGGCCGGATTGACGCCCGATGCCGCAGTCGGGATCGAACCCGGTTGGTGGCGGCGGCGGCTCCGACGGTGCAACCGGTCGCCGGAACGGCAGAAAGGATATAGCGCAGACATGACCGAAGCCCTGTCGATTAACGATGTCCAGTCGCTGCTCGACAGTTCTCCCTTCAACAGATTTCTCGGCCTGCACGTCGAATCGATGGACGCGGAGACCGGCAGAATCGCGATGCGGCTCCCCTTGCGTCCGGAGTTGGAACGCGGCGGTCCGATAGCAGAGCAGTTTCACGGCGGTCCGGTGGCGGCGCTGATCGACACGGTTGGCGATTTTGCGGTGTCGATCCTGGTCGGCGGCGGTGTGCCGACCGTCAATTTGCGCGTCGACTATCTGCGGCCGTCGGGCGGCGCGTTCCTGCTCGGGACGGCCACCGTCCGGCGGCTCGGGCGGACCTTTGGCGTTGTCGATGTCGAGGTGACCGACCCCGAAGGCCGTTTAACCGCGGTGGGACGAGGCTGTTTCGGCGCCCGGCCGGGCTGATCGGCATGAGCGGCACGTCCAATCTGGGTGAGTTGGTTCCGCGGGATGTTCCGCGGGATCGCCTGTGGCAGATCGAAGTTGCGGAATCCGGCGCGGTACGGGAGGTCACTTTCGGCGCCTTTCACGACGGCGCCGACGGGTTTGCCGGGGAACTCCGGGCCCGCGGCTTGGTGCGCGGCGACCGGATCGGCATCCTGGCCGGCAACCGTGCCGAATATCACATGGCCTATGTCGGCATAATGCGTGCCGGCATGACCGCGGTGCCGATAAATTTCCGCCTGCCCAGGGCAACGGTGGACCACATTATCGACGATGCCGACATCCGCTTCACCTTTGCGGATGCAGACCGTGCCGGGCTGCTCGGGGAGCGGCCTCAGGCGCGGATCGACGATGTGCCTCCCCGGCCGACTCGGCGCGGTGCCGCCGCGCCCGGGTCGCCCGAGATGGGCGAAGACGAAATCGCGACGATCCTCTACACTTCGGGTTCCTCCGGCCGACCCAAGGGCGTACCCCTGACCCACGGCGGCTATTGCTGGGCGGCCGGCGTGCTCGCGGGCGCGATGCCGCCGATGGCCGGCAAACGGATGCTGGTCGCAGCACCGCTCTACCACATGAACGGCCTTCTGCAGGGCCTGCTGATGAACGCCAGCGGTGGGACCGTCGTGCTCATGCGCAGCTTCCACGCCGCACGTTATCTCGAGGCCGCTGCCCGTCACCGCTGCAATATCGTAACGTCGATTCCGACGATGCTCGCCCTGGCGTCCCGGGAAACCGAAGTCCTCGGGCGTCTCGACCTCTCGTGCGTGGAAATGGTGATCATGGGTTCGGCGCCGGCCGGCGAGCCCCTGTTTGACCGGGCCGGAGAAATGTTCCCCAAGGCAGTCATCTCCAACACTTGGGGTACGACAGAGGGCAGCCCGGTTGTTTTCGGGCCCCATCCGGAAGGCAAGGCCAAGCCGAAATTGTCGGTCGGCTATCCGTTACGCGAGGCCGAAATCCGGCTGGTCGGGGGACAGGACGACACCGAGGGCGTGATCTGGGTAAAGAGCAGGGCGGTAATGCCGGCCTATCTGAATTTGCCGGACGAAACAGCCGCATGCCTGCACGGCGGTTGGTACGATACCGGGGATATCATGCGGCGCGATGCGGAAAATTTCTATTATTTCGTCGGACGCGCCGACGATATGTTCGTGTGTGGCGGAGAAAACGTTTTTCCGGGCGAAGTCGAGCGGATGCTCGAAGCGCATCCGAGGATCGCGCAGGCGTCGGTAGTGCCGCTGGCTGACGAGATCAAGGGCCATGTGCCGGTCGCCTACGTCGTGCCGGCTCCCGGGTGCGGCCTCGCCGAAGACGAGGTCAAGGCCTACGGGCTCGCCCACGGCCCGGCCTACCGGCATCCGCGCTTCGTCGGCGTGCTGGACGCCCTGCCGCTGGGAGGCACGAACAAGGTGGATCGTGCAGGTCTGACGCTCCGGGCAGCGCGGGAGTTCGGCCCGGCGCGCCGGGCCCGGTACGCAGGACCGCAACCGCAGGAGGAGCCGTCGGCATGAAAGCCATGGTCATCCGCGATCACGGCGGTTTTGACGCGATCGCCTGCGAACCGGCCTGGCCCGATCCTGTCGCCGGCCCCGGCGAGGTTGTCGTGAAAGTCGGCGCCTGCACGCTGAATTACCATGACCTGTTCACACTCGAGGGGATGCCAGGCATTGCGGTGCCCTTGCCCTTGATCATGGGCATCGATGTTGCCGGGGCAATCGCCGAAATCGGGCAAGGCGTCGACGACTGGTCGGTTGGCGACCGGGTTCTCGTCGATCCGATCGACCGCGAGCGGGGCCGGCTTCTGGGTGAAATGATGGATGGCGGCCTGGCCGAATATGTCCGCGTGGCGGCGCATCAGCTGATCGCGCTGCCCGACACGGTGAGTTTCCCGGCCGCAGCGGCGCTGCCGGTAGCCTACGGCACCGCTTACCGGATGATGTTTGCCCGGGGGCGGGTCGGCCCGGGCGAGAGCGTGTTCATTCTCGGCGCGTCGGGCGGCGTCGGTACGTGTTGCGTACAGCTGGCCAAGCTCGCCGGTGCAGAGGTCGCGGTTGCGGCGTCGACCCGGGACAAGCTCGACCGACTCGCGGCGCTGGGAGCGGACTTCGGCGTCAACTATGCCGAAACCGACTTCGTCAAGGAGATCGTCGGGCGATACGGCAAGCCACGCTTCTGGGGCGAGAGTGGCGGTGTCGACGTCGCCGTCAACTTTACCGGTGGCGAGACCTGGGTGCCGTCGCTGCGCTGCATCAAGCGCGGCGGACGGCTGCTGACGTGCGGCGCGACCGCCGGATACGATCCGAAAGAGGATATCCGCTTTATCTGGACGTTCGAACTCGACATTATCGGGTCGAACGCCTGGAGCCGGGAAGACCTGCACGCCCTGCTCCAACTGGTGTGCAAAGGAGACCTGATCCCGGTGGTGGACCGGACGCTTCCCCTCGAGAGGGCCCCGGACGCCTTTCGTCTGTTGAAGGACCGCAAGGTTTTCGGAAAAATTGCAATCGAACCCTGAGGCCGGAAAATGCTCCACGGCCGCCAACGATCCATAGTCAGATCCGGAGGAGGAATATCATGAAGAAATTATTGACGGTCCTCGGCGTCGCGCTGGTCGTGGGCGCGTCCCCAAATGGAGCACTAGCCCAGGCCAATGTCGTCAAGTTCGCCTGTTACATTCCGCTCACCGGTCCGGTCGCCCAGTTCGGCAAGAATATGCAAAACGGGTTTCGCCAGGCCGTCGAGGATTTTGCGAGGTCCGGTCGCCTGAAGGGCGCAAAGGTGGCCATAGAGTGTCAGGACGATCAGAACCGGGCCGACGATGCGATAAACCTGGCACGCAAATTTATCGAGGACGAAAGTTATGTCGCGGCGATCGGCAGCTGGGGCAGCACCGTGACCCTCGCGGCCGGGCCGATCTACAACAAGGCCGGAATGGTCAACATCACGCCGATCTCGTCGCATCCGGCGGTGACGAAGATCGGCCGCTATGTCTTCCGGCAGAGCATCATCCAGTCGAAGGAGGGACCGGCGAACGCCGCCTATCTGCGCAAGCTGGGCGTCACGCGCCTGTCGATGATCGGGCTGCCCAACGACTATGGCAAGGCCAACATGTTCCTGACCCGCCGCGCTTTCGAGGCCCTGGGCGGCAAGGTCGTCTTCAGCGAATTCATCCGCCCCGATACACAGGATTACCGGCAGATCCTTCAGAAGGCGGCCCGCGCCAAGCCGGACACGATCTATCTCGGCGTATTCGCGTTTCACGCCGCGCTCATTGCCAAGCAGGCCCGGCAGCTGGGCATCAGGATTCCGGTTTTCGGCTCGGCCGCCTTGGGCACCTACGACTTCACACGCCTGGCCGGCGACGCTGCGAACGGCGTACGGATGATCCTTGTATTCAACCCGGCAGTCGGTCCCGGCATGGCCGCGTTCTTCGCGAAGTTCGAGAAGCGGTTCGGGTACCGACCCGGCCCGTTCGCGACCAACGCCTACATCACCGCGACCATGATGTTCGATATCGTCGCCGGGCAGTATCCGAAGGTGACGCGCGAATCGATCCGCACGGCGCTCGATGGCCAGACCCGTATCGACACCATCGCCGGGCCCATGTCCTATGATCGGAAGACCCGGGAATGGAGCTTCAGGCTCCGCCAGGGCCTGATTGACAAGGGCGATTTCAAGCTGGTCGACTAAACCGGCAGCGCGCCTCGGCGGGTAAGCGCCGGCCCGGACAACCCGGCGCGGCGATGTTCGACACGTTCATTCTCGGTCAACTGGCGATCGGGGTCAGCGTCGGCATGACCTATGCCGTGGTCGCCATCGGCCTGACCCTGATTTTCCGTGTCCTGTCGGCAGTCAATTTTGCCCATGGCGACGTTTATACCGTCGGGGCGTTCGCCGCGCTGATCGGAGCGACAGCGCTGGCGCTGCCGTTGTGGGCAATCGTCCCGCTTGTACTGGCTGTCGGCGGGCTGTCCGGCTGGGCCGTCGACCGGGTCGCCTTCCGGCCCGTTCGCCGCTTCGCCGACGAGGCATCTCTCAAATCGCGGGCGGTGCGGGAGGCGACCCTCCTGTCCTCGCTGGCGCTCGGCATTGTCGTTCGCGAAGCTCTGGACCAGGTTTACGGCGGCCAATGGCAGGTCATTCCGGCGGGTCATCAATTGACCCGGCCGGTCGATGTCGGCGGGGTGATCGTATCGACTGGAGAGATTGCGATCGCCACGGTGTCTATCCTGCTTCTGGCCGGCCTGCAGTTTCTGCTGCATCGCACGAGGGTCGGCATCGCGATCCGGGCGGTATCGTCGAATTTGCTCGGAGCGCAGTTTGCCGGAATCGATATCAACCGTGTGATCGTCGCAGTCTTCATCGTCGCCTCGGTGCTTGGCGCGGCAGCTGGCATGATGGTTTCTCTCGCCTATGGCTCGGTTCACTCGTTCATGGGACTGCCGATGATCGTCAAGGGGTTCGTGGTCATGGTGGTCGGCGGGCTGACCAGCCTGCCAGGTGCAGTCGTGGCGGGGATTCTTGTCGGCGTCGCCGAGGCCGTCGCAGGAATCTTCATGCCGAACGCCTGGACGGAAATGGTCGGCTATCTGCTTCTCCTGCTGACGCTGCTGTTTCTGCCGCGCGGCCTGTTCGGGCGTGCGTGACCGCCATGCCCCGCCTGTCTCCCGGGCTGGTCTTCCTTCTGGCAACCGTTTTCGTTGTCGGTGCGATCCTGCCTTTCGCCGTCTGGCTGACCGGCAGCGGTTTCGTTGCACGGCTCGGCCAGCTCGTCCTCCTGACCGTCGTCCTCACCGCGGCGCTCAATCTCCTGACCGGTACAGCCGGGCTGCTTGCCCTCGACACGGTCGTATTCCTGGGTTTCGGTGCCTATGTCGCCGCAATTCTGTCAACGCGATTCGGCACAAATTTTCTCATCGAATTGCCCATCGCACTGATCGGGGCCGGAGGCCTCGGTTTCGGGCTGGGTCTTCTTCTGGTGCGGTTGCGCAGCATTTTCTTTGCTGTGGCGACAGTCGGGCTCGCGGTCAGCTTCCACACCACGGTGCTGAACTGGGGCGACCTCACCCGGGGTGCAATGGGAATTCCGCGTATTCCACCTCTGGCGGTCGGCGGCCTCGATCTCGATGGCTGGGTCGGCGCCTACGTCGTCGCTGCGCTCTTGTGCGCTCTCGCCGTCTTCACGACTCATCGGCTGACCCACTCTTTCTACGGTAACGCGGCCCGGGCGATTCGAGAGGACGAGGACGCGGCGCAAGCGATGGGCCTGCGACCGCGCTGGATCAAGGCGCAGATTTACGCCGTCCATGCAGCATTGACGGCACTCGCGGGCGTGGTCTTCGCCCATGTCAGCAGTTATGTCGGGCCGGACAATTTTCTGTTGCTGGAGAGCGCCCTGATCCTTACCGCGATCGTGGTCGGCGGCCTGGGGAGCCTGGCCGGCGCAGCGGTCGGCGCTCTTCTTGTCGTTCTGCTTCCCGAACTCCTGCGCGGGTTCGGTGACCTGCGCGCCTTCATATTCGGCTTGATTCTGTTCCTGGCGATCCTGTTTCTGCCGCGCGGGCTGCTGAGCGAAGTCCGGTCACTGACCTGGGCGCGGCGCCTGAACCCGCACAGTCCGTGGGCACGCCGGAACCGGTCCGCATGACTGGCCCCGGCGAGAGGCTCTTGTCGATTGAAGGTTTGCATCGCAATTTCGCGGGATTGCGCGCTGTAGACGATTTTTCCTGCGCAGTATCGCGCGGTGAACTGCTCGGCCTCATCGGGCCGAACGGCGCTGGGAAGACGACGGTCTTCAACATGATGGCGGGCGTCCTGCCTCCCACAAGCGGACGCATCAGCTTCGAAGGCCGGGACATCACCGGAATGCGACCGGACCGGATCGCACGGCTCGGCATCGGTCGCACCTATCAAAATCTCCGCGTCTTTCCCGACATCACGGTTTTCGACAATGTTTCGATTGGCGCCATCGGTCGGTTCGGGACGTCGATGATCGGCACGTTGCTGCCCTTTTCCGAACGGCGTCGTGACGCCCGTATCGCTCACGCGACGGTCGAGGCCCTTGAGCGTGTCGGGCTGTTCGAACGGGCCGACCAGCCGGCCGGCAATCTGCCCTACGGCCAGAAAAAACTGCTGGAAATTGCCCGCGCGCTCGCGCTCGCGCCCAAATTGCTGCTGCTCGACGAGCCGGCCGCTGGGC
>JAJEBT010000205.1 GCA_022822405.1 Alphaproteobacteria bacterium | reverse complement strand
CTGCAGATGTCGGATGAAGATGCACCACTGGTCGGCTTCATGGTAGACCCGGAGGCCGCGCGGATCGTCTACGCCGCGTTGACAAAGCTGGTGAGCGCGCTGGATTGCTGGTGCCCAAGCTGCCGACGTGACCTGCCGGACATGGACGCCGGAACCCGCGACCATATCCGCGAACGCACGATGGAGATAATCGATGCGCTCGACGAGCAGCTGGACGCGGTCGAGCTTGACTTGGCGTTGCCGTCGGACGCGCCGATGCATTGAGACGCGGCAGCTGCCCGTTGCCTGCCTCCCGAAATCCGCGGACGTCCGAACTGGAATAGCAAGGCGATCACAAGAGAGCACTGACAACTCTTCCTCAATCAACGGATCTCCTCGTGTCATTGTGCGGCCTGAAGCTTCGCACCGAACGCTCCCGTGATTCCGTTCCGCCTGAAGACACCGCCCGCCTCTTCATGATCCCTCCCCCAGAACCGGCCTTCGACCCTGCCGCTGCCTCCGTCTGCCCGGAATCCACCCTGCACGATCGGGACGTCTTCCCAGCGCATGTCCGCCCTTGCCGCGCCGTCGGCGTCCGCAAGGCCCGTCAAGGCGATATCCGCCTCCGGCTTCGCGAAATCCTCCACGCGAAGTTCCGCGGCACCTTCGACCCGTTGTCGGCTTGCCCCGTCCAGACCCACGACCGCGCCTGTCCAGACGCCGCCGCCGACCCCCGCAGGGTTCGTGCCGGACCAGGCCCCGAAGGATACCGCCACGCCCGCGTTCGTCAGCCCGAACACGCTGTCGTTCAGCCCGTGACCCCGGAATCCGGTCTCCTCGTCGCGCAGCATCCGGTCCGCGAGCGCACCCGCGTCCAGGCTCCCGGACGACACCCACGCGAAGCTGTCCGCACCGCCGAGCCGCTCGCCCCGTCGCCAGTCCCAGGGCGCTACATGCTCGCCGGCATGGATCCCGCGCCCGTTCGAGCGCGCTTCCTCTTCCTCGTCCGCATAGTCGTCGGCGTACTGCCGATAGGCGAGCGCCCAGCCGTTCGCCACCAGCCAGGCGTTGAGGTCGTCTCCGCCCGAGGAGCACACCCCGATGGAACGCCCGTACAGATCCGTCCCGCTGCCCTCGCAGGTCATTCCCGCAGCCCGCGAGCGCAGGGCGTCCGTCGCGGCTGCCCCGCAGTCCCAGGTCCGGCCCCAGGCACGGCAGCTCTGCCGGGCTTCCGGCGCGTCGATCCCGAACAACCGCCAGCGCACGCCGTCCACGTCCACCGTATCGGCATCGATCACCCGGATGTCGGCTGGGGGCGCCGGATCCGGCACAGGCCGGGAAGGGGGAGGTGAACCTCCGCCGCCGCAAGCAGCAAGCGCGAGCACGGCAAGGACGAAAGATGGCGTGCGCAAGAGCGGTCTCCATGTCGAGCAGGCGACGGAACAAGATTCTGCATGCGGATGCGCGTCAAGTGTCAATCGTGCCCCCGCAATCATCCCGCAGAGCACTCGGGCAACGCCCCTTTCATGAAGCGTGTCGTTGTCCTTGATCAGCGGCGGCAAGGTATTGTTTTCCACCATCCTTTCGCCTTGCAATTGTCGGCAGGCGGACGTGCGCCTTTGGGGATGAGGTCGCATGGCACGTCGAGGATCGCGCGACGCCGGAAGCACGCGCGTGTTTCGCTCGGGCCGGTCCGCCGAGGCTCGCAGAGGTGCACTTTCGTCATCTGTGGGCCGGGTTCCTTGCAGACACTTGGCTGTCAGCAGGTCCTGCAGCGACGTCCAACGGTCCTGGCGCGGTCGAAGCTCTTTCCGGTTCCCGGTGCCCGTCCATCCGTTCCTCCGGCAGGTCCCCGTGTTCGAACACGTGCAGACAGGACAGCCGGAACGTGAACCGGCAGGTGCAGGTCGACACTCTCATGCAAGGAAATCGGGCGGAGCTCTTGCAGTCTTGACATGTTTCGCAGGCTGGCATTTGAGACCCAAGCGAGCAACCGGATCACTTGATCCGCCGCGATCGCGGTCCACCTCCCGGATCAATCCTCCTTTGCTGCCAGTGAGCCTGACAAATGAAACTCTCGAATTCGCTTCCAATCGCCCTCGCCTTCCTCGCCGCAATTCTTGGTCCTGGCACCTCGGCGTATGCGCACGATGCGCACGACGCCCGGAACGCGCCGCCACTGATCCAGCGTCTCCTGGTCCAGCAGATGCTGCTGCTTGGCCGCGGCCTTTTCGATCTCAGGTACGAGCATCTCGCCATCGAGCCGGGAACGAACGCCCTGGTCCTGTCCGGTCTCAAGCTCAATCGGCAAGTCTACCTGGAGCATGATCTGGAATGCGAGATCGCGATCGACCAGGTGGTTGTCGAGGGCGACTTCGGCCTGGACGCGATCTCGATCGGCTGGGTGGCGACGGGCGCGCGACTTCAGAATTCCTGCTTCGGACCGGAAGCCAGGGAGATTCTGACGGATGCAGGTTACGAGAACATCCTGTTCGACACGGCCTCGATGGAATTCGCGTATTCACTGCCGGATTCCTCCGCACGGATTGCCGTGGGGCTGGACGTGCGGGACGCCGCGGTGCTGAGCCTTGACGTGGAGTTCGACCGTCTTTGGCTCACGGAGACATGGTTCGAGATGTTCGAGGAACGGTATCTGCATGGAAAGGTCAGCCAGGCCGAGTTCACGGTCGAGGACCGGGGCGTTGCGAGACGCATCGAGCCGATCGTCCTGGAACAGGCGGGCTTCGGCGAGCCGGACATGCCGCGATTGATGCATTCGGCGGTACTGCGGTTGCTGGAAATCGACGAAACGCAAGCGCTTACCGAGGAGGAGCAGGCATTTGCCGAGGAACTGTCGGCAGGCATCACGGCCTTCTGGGAAGACCGGCAACCGCTCGTCGTCACCGTGAACCCGATTGATGACGTGTATTCCGACGACATCTTCCTGCTCAGCGATGGCGATCGTCTCGGGTTCCTGCGCCCGAAAGTGTCTAACCTGCCATCGGCCCTGCAATCGATCGTTCCGCCGGCCGACGTGGCGGCGGCGCTGGCGGATGCCACGAGCCTCGACGCCGCTGCGCGGATCAAGATCGGAACCGCCCTCCTGACGGGTGACGGTGCGCCCCGGTCGATCGAGGCAGGGGCCAGGATCCTTCTGCCGGTCGCGACGAACCGGCCGGGCGAGGCAGCCGTGATTCTTGCCGAAGCGTATCAGTCGGTCGGACGGGACGAAGACGCCTACAGGATGGCGCTGATTGCCCTTGCTTCGGGTGATTGGGGCGCCGCTGCCATTGCCGACGAACTCGAACGAAGCATGCCTCTCGCCGAGATCTTGTCACTGCAGGACGAGGCGAACGAGGACTGGCCCGGGAGGGCCGGCTTCGAGACGGCAGTCGATGCGGCGGTTGCGGACGGGGATGTCCGGGCGATCGCGGCGCATGCGCATGCCGCTTCGGCCGGACGCGACCTGCCGCGGTCCTTCGGCAACGCCTACATGCTGGCCACGCTGGCAGCAGCTGCGGGCGACCTCAGCGCCGCCGGGCTGCGCGATCGTCTGGACCGGCGGTTCGGAGGGGATGCATATTGGCGGTCAGCGTCCGGCGAGGCCTCGGACGAGGCGATGGCCCGCTGGATCGACGGCGGCTTGGCAGCCGCCGTCCTTGCGGCGGCGGAGTTCACGGGGAGCTGGTGTCCGGAAGGCCGGACATTCGCGGAATTCTCCTTCACGCTCGAGAACGGAAAGACGGTGTCGATCTGCGAGAACGCAGGTTCATCGGACCTGACGTATTTCTACGGCGTCCTCGGGCAGCCCCCGGAACTGGAATACCGCGGCCCGCTTCACGGAACCATCGAAGGGTTGAGCGGGTACA
>JAJEBT010000018.1 GCA_022822405.1 Alphaproteobacteria bacterium | reverse complement strand
ACGGCGTCTGACCGTCGAAGCCGTCGCAATCAGGACGGGAGCCTGTTGGGGGACGCATCCACCTGCTCCGCCGGAAGAGTTCGGTCGTATCTGGCCATTGTTGAGGCGGGTCGCTCGTCATGATGGCCCAAACCCGGTGGCGGTGCCGGACGGCTCCCGAGGCGTGTCTACTTTCGCCGACCGGGCCCGGCAACAGGCAGTCGGGAAGCGTGGCGAAGTTGAAGCCGCTCCCCCTGTACCCTTTTCCGCCAGTCAGCAGCAGCTTCCGGTGGTCCCGTTGCGGCGGCGATTTGCGCCCTCGGGCTTACCCGGAGCGCGGAGCGCGGAGGGTAAGCCCGAGGGCGCGTGGCATTGGTTCGCGCTTCCTGCCACCATTCGGATCTCGTCCGTTTCGGACGGGGCGGGCCACGGATCCGGGAGCAACCAAGCGCCCCCTGCGCTTCGAGCACCTGGGGGGGACCAGTGCCCCGGTTCCTGGCCATGATGGACGCCCAGTGGGGAGTCTGCGCCGTGAGCGCCAGTACAGGGATCGGAAGGCATCGTGGCGGCCCGTTGGCGAAACCGTTCGAAGGAAATGTCATGGAGAAACTTGAGCATCTTGCAGGGATCGACTGGGGTTCGGAAACTCACCAGGTCTGCATCATCGATGGCGCAGGCAAGATCCTGGGCGAGCGGGCTTTCCGTCATGGCGGAGCCGGTCTTGCGGAAATGGCGGACTGGGTTCTCGACAGGGCGGGCACGGAACCGCAGTGGATCGGAATCGCGATCGAGACCCCTCATGGGCCCGTTGTGGAAACCATGATGGAGCGCGGCTTTCTGGTGCACTCGATCAATCCCAAGCAACTGGATCGCTTCCGCGACCGTTTCTCGCCGGCCGGCGCCAAGGACGACCGTCGCGACGCGCAGGTGTTGGCCGACGCCCTGCGGACCGATCGTCACGCCTTCCGGCGCCTGGATCCGGCCGCGCCGGAAATCATCGAACTCCGGGAATGGGCGCGAATTGCCCACGACCTCACCGGCGACCGAACCCGGCTCGTGAACCGCGCCCGCCAACAACTCTGGCGCTATTATCCGCAGTTCCTCACGGTCGAAAGCGATCTCGCCAGACCCTGGATCCACGAGCTCTGGAAGCTCGCACCAACTCCCGAGAAGGCACGGCGCGTCCGGGTCAGGACCGTCGCCAACCTCCTCAAACGCAACCGTATCCGGCGCATCGATGCCGAAACGGTGCTGCAACGGCTTCGCGAACCCGCGGTCTCCGTCGCTCCGGGCACCACGGAGGCCGCTACTGCTCATCTCGAGGTGGTCTTCGCCCAGCTCGCCACACTCGGTCAGCAACTGGCCAAGGCGTATCGCGAAATGGACCGGCTGACCGCGGCACTGCCGACGGCCATGGATTCCCGGGAGAGCTTGCCGGAAACGCAAACGCAGCGTGACGCGGAAATCCTGAAATCGCTTCCAGGCGTCGGCAGGATCGTCCTCGCCACGCTGCTCGCAGAAGCACATGACCCTCTGCGACGTCGAGACTATCAAGCCCTGCGGTGCTTGTCCGGCGTCGCCCCGGTCACCAAGCGCTCCGGCAAGTCCCTGATCGTGATCCGCCGCCTCGCCGCCCACAACCGTCTGCAGGATGCCGTCTACCACTGGGCCTCCGTCGCCCAGCAGCACGACCCCGTCAGCAGGGCAAAATACACCGCACTCCGGAGCCGCGGACACGGACATGCACGCGCCCTGCGTGGCGTAGCCGATCGGCTGCTCTCCGTCGCATGCGCCATGCTCGTCAACCAGACGCTCTTCGATCGTGAACGCCAGCTACAGAACCATGCCACGTAATCCAAACAACAGAACACGATGCACTTCTTCAACGGCGGGTAAAAAGACCCGCCAAATCTCACTTTACAAATGGTGGGGAGTCCCCCCCTTCCTGGTGCCATTCGGCCGGAATGAACGCCGTCGGGGCCTCTCTGGTGGCGCACGCCATCCGATGTGCGACGCGTGTTGCCGATCACGCCTTGCGCCCGGCGCTTCCGGTCCGGCACGTTCACGAAATCCTGAAGGATACCCTCCGAGCCCTCTCGTCCGTCGCGGCCAAATGGGTCTGGGGCACATATCGTCAGACTGGCTACCGATGATTCCGGTTGCAGTCGCTGCAGGCAATATTGCGGCAGTCTCGCGAAGCGTGGCTGCGTTCCATGCGGTTTCGCAGTTCGCTGCCTCGACACCGTGCCCGCCTGTGGTAATTGTGTTCTGCCGTTCGTGACATGCAGTGATCGAGGTCGCTGCGGCGTTCGATCAGCGGCAGGGATCCGGCGGCACCGGGAACAGGCACGAGGGGGGCAGGCCATGAGCTGGAATTACGATGACAGCAACATCTTCGCAAGGATTCTCGCTGGCGAGATTCCCTGCAACAAGGTTCTTGAAACCGCGCACAGTCTTGCCTTCCGGGACATCAGTCCGCAGGCGCCCATCCACGTACTGGTCATCCCGAAGGGGCGATATGTGAGCTGGGACCACTTTGCCGCGGAGGCGAGTGACGCGGAGGTCGCGGACTATGCGCGTGCGATCGGCAAGGTGTCCGAA
>JAJEBT010000180.1 GCA_022822405.1 Alphaproteobacteria bacterium | reverse complement strand
CTAAGGAAGGTCTGATCTATTGATGCTGAGAGCGGATTGTCCTCGGGAGTCGCTCTGACTCTACGCTGCCAAGGCTTTTTTCGGGGTCGATTGTGTCAGCAACCCCGGTTTCTCTCGATTTCCTGCGGCTACACGAGCAACGGACGCACGTTTCCTACGTCAGTCGCAACAGGCGCCTCCGGCTCATGTACAGATTGACCAGGGCGCAGGCGACGACGAGGCGATGGGCATTCTTGGCCAGGCCTCGGTATCGGACCTTGGTGAATCCGAAGATGCGCTTGAGCACCAGCAGCGGATGCTCGCCCTTGGCGCGGACCTTGGACTTGGTGCGGTTCCTGGCCCGTTCCGCGGCGCTCAGGGGCCGATACCGATGCCCTTTGTTGTGCGTGAAGTCCTGCGCGTACGGCGCGACGCGTCGGATGACCTCGGTCTGCCCGGTGTAGGCGGAGTCGCCCCACACCCGGGTCTCGTTGCCGTGCAACAGCGCCGGCAGCATCCGACTGTCGTGCACGTTGGCAGAGCTCGCCGCCACCGAGTGAATGAGCTTGCTGCGGCTGTCGACCCCGATGTGCCCCTTCATGCCGAAGTACCACTGGTTGCCCTTCCTGGTCTGGCGCATCTCCGGGTCGCGCTGGCCGTCCTTGTTCTTCGTCGAACTCGGCGCATCGATGAGCGTCGCATCGACGATGGTGCCGGTCCTCACGTTCAGTCCGTTCTCCGCCAGGTATGCATTGATCAACCCAAACAGCTCCTCTCCCAGGTTATGCGCCTCCATCAGATGGCGGAACTTGCATATCGTGGTCTCGTCGGGCACCGGCTCCCGGCCCAGGTCAATGCCGACAAAGTGGCGCATCGCCCGCGAGTCGTACAGCGCCTCTTCCACCGCCGGGTCCGAGAGGTTGAACCAGTGCTGCAGCAAATGAATCCTGAGCATGCGCTCCACCCCAATCGGCGGCCGACCCCGACCGCCGCCCTTCGGATAGAAGGGCTCGATCACCGCGCAAAGCCCTGACCACGGAATCACCTGCTGCATCTCGTCGAGAAACTTCTCCCGACGCGTCGGCTTGCGGAATCGCTCAAAGCCCTCTTCGGCAAGGGTGCGCTGGCGCATCAGCTCGGTCTCCCGGTCAATCGAACCACAACCTCGATCATGAACCAATCGACGAATAAATCAGTGGAGCTACCCCGATTCCGTGGACATATATGGTCCGCCCCGCACCTGCCAAGGTTGAGCTTTGATGATGGTCGAGACTCGGTCAGTTGCTGACATATATCCGGCCTTGAATTGGGAGGAATCGACTCCCGGGCCCTGATGGATTGCGCCCACGCCAGCCTCAACAGGTAATCGGCCTCGAGGGCCGCTGTCCACCACAGGCTCTTGGCGTGTCGGTCCGACCTGTTCTGCCATCACTTCAAGTTCATCCTGGGCAACTGCTGGCGGACTTCACCGCCTGGAAGGGGACTCTTGGTATCGGCGCCGGCCAACCATGGCCGGAAGCGTGCTTACGGCCATGGTGTACTTCCGCGTCGCGGGCGGCGTCGGGTCACCCGAAGGGCCGTAGCGAAGCGAAGGAGCCGCGAAGCGGCTTGACGCGACGCCAACTGCGGCGTTGTCGGCGTCCTGCCCACCCTCAAGCGGCCCTCGAGGGATAGTTGGCATCGAAGCTTGACTCCTGGGTCAGCACCGCCCACACGGTACGCGCGTTCTTGTTCGCCAATGCCACGGCGGCGATGTTCGTGCCACGTCGCTTTTCCACCTCCGTGGCCCATTGGCTGCGTCGGTCGGAACGCCGCTTCGCGGTGCGCAGCGCCGACCTTGCCCCGTGAATGAGCAGGTAGCGCAAGTACCGGTCGCCACGCTTGCTGATCCCAAGCAACCTCGAACGCCCGCCCGTCGACCGTTGTCGCGGCACGATGCCCAGCCATGCGGCGAGTTCCCGGCCGCTACGAAACTCTCTCGCCTCTCCTACCGCCGCGAGCAATGCGGTAGAGCTCAGCGGGCCAACCCCCGGAATCGCCTCAAGCCTCTGACAGGCGGGTGTTTCCCGGCTGATGCGCACAATTTGAACATCGAAGCCCTTTACGCGCTCGTCCAACCGTCGCAGCTCATCCCCCAGGTTCCACAGCAACGCGCGAGCGTTGCCACACAGCTCGTTGTCCGCATCCTCCAGCACCTCGGCCAAACGACGCAGCACTGCTCCCACTCCCTTGGGCGCTTCAATTCCATACTCGAGCAGGAATCCATGAAGCTGGTTGCAATGAGCCGTTCTCTCCTTCACGGCCAACTGCCGGGCCCGATGCAGCTGCTGGATATGTTGGCGTTGCGCTGACTTCACTTCCACATAGCGCATCCCCGGTCGAGTCGACGCCTCCGCGATCGCATCCGCATCGTTGACGTCGTTCTTGTTCGACTTCACGTACGGCACCACGAACCGAGGACTCATCAGGCGAACCTCGTGACCCAGTCTCTCGGCCAATCGCCCCCAGTGATGTGCACTGCCGCAAGCCTCCATGGCCACCACGCAGCCCTCCGGCAGCTTCGTCAGATACGATTGAAGACCTGCTCGGCGCGTGCGTTTGCGCTCCACCACCTCACCCCTCCCGTCTACCGCCGTAACGTGAAAAACCTTCTTCGCCAGATCGATACCCACTCGTCTAATATCGTTCACGGTCCGCTCCGCTGTGTTGGTAACACCTGCCATTCTGGCCCCTGAGGCCGCGCGAATGGAGCGGGGCGGACCATCTCATCAGGTAAGGGCTTTCGGGGTTTGGTAGGTGATGGATGATCTCCGAAGGGGCTTGGGGCTGGCCAGCAGAGCTCTCCTGAAGAATATCTTTATGGGGCCCCCTGCCTCGCGAATCGGCACTTTTAGACATCGCGGCACTTGCTCTCGGAATGGAAGAGGAAGGGGGAGTTTCGCCGGCGAGCGGCGAAGCGGACGGTGTTAGCGCGGCGCGCTCGAAGTCATTGGGGCTGAGGTAGCCCAGCGCGGAATGGCGTCGGCGGGTGTTGTACCAGCCTTCCAGGAACTCGAAGATGGCCATGCGCGCCTCAGCCTGGGTGCGAAAGGAGCGCCGGTCGATGAGCTCGCACTCCAGCGTGGCGAAGAAGCTCTCGGCCATCGCGTTGTCGAAGCAGTCCCCGACCGACCCGGTCGAGGGAATCACCCCCGTCTCCCGACATCGTTTGCCAAAGGCGAGCGAGGTGTACTGCGTCCCCTGGTCGGAATGATGGATGACCTGCCCGGGTCGGCGCCGTGCCAAGGCCATGTTCAGCGCATTGAGCACCAGCTCGGTGCGAAGGTGATTGGCCATGGACCATCCCACGACTCGGCGGCTGAACACATCGAGCACGACGGCCAGGTACAAGAATCCCGCCCAGGTCGGCACGTAGGTGATGTCGGCCACCCAGATGCGGTCCGGTGCATCGGCCTGGAACTGACGCTCCACCCGGTCCGGGGCCGCGCGGTGGCTCGAATCGGTGCACGTGGTGCGTACCCCTCGGCGCCGGCTCACTCCGGCCAATCCCGCCTCGCGCATCAGTCGCGCCACCCGTTTGCGGCTGACCCGACTTCCCTGAGCCACCAGCTCCGCATGCACTCGAGGTACACCATAGGTGCCGCGCGAGGCCTCGTGGATGGCGCGGATTGCCTCGCGCAACTCCTCGTCGTGCCTCGCTCGCGCAGAGGGCCCCCGGCTTTGCCACGCGTAGTAGCCGCTGGGGGAGACGCCCAGCACCCGGCACATCGTCGCTATCCCATGCGCGGCCCGGTTCGCCTTCACGAGCTCGAAGACCTCCCCGGCACCGTGCCGGTCTCCCTCGCGAACCAGGCCGCGGCCTTTTTTAGGATCTCGCGCTCCTCGCGAAGCTGGCGGTTCTCACGCCGCAGCCGGCGCAACTCCTCGCGTTCGGTCGTGGTCAGGCCATCCTCTCGACGACCTTCGTCGCGATCGGCCTGACGCACCCAATTGCGGATGGCTTGCGCGGAGCACTCGTACTCGCGAGCCAGCTCCCCGGGCGTGCGACCCGCGTGGACCAGCTCGACCATCTGGCGCCGGTACTCCGGCGCGTAGGGCGGATGGGGCTTCGACATCAGGACACCTCCTTCGCACAATGTTCAGGTGTCCACTAATGCGGGGCAACTCCACAACTTCAAGCGGGTGATGAATGAGCTCGGCGCAGCCGCATTTGCGGCGCACTGTCTGCAAAAGCGGCGGCTTGGGGCTATTGGCGCGTGAATTTGCGCTGAAAGCGCGGATTCTCACGCACTTGCCGGCGATTCCTGGAATATCTGACCGCGCGCATTGGCTGTTCGACCTCCGAGGCGCTTCTCTCCTGGTTCTGCGATGTAGTCACTGACCTGGTTGAAGCCGGTGGCTGGCCTGCGCCCGCTCCGTGCGAGCATAAGCGAGCCCTGCCGCTGCGGAGACCGTGACGGTCCGATACTTTCACAGTCTCCTCCGGCGCCGCGCTCCGCGGCGGCTCCGCCGCTGTTCCTCCGCACCACGCCGCGCCGCCGACGATGGGGATGACGCTTCCGGTGCTTGCGGCGCTGATGCCGACGGTGATGATGGAGACGGCGATGGTGCAAATCGCGATGCGGATGATGGAGACTCTGAGGGTGACGGTGCTGATGGTCATGACGGTGCCGAATCTGGATAGGCTTGCGCCGGTCCGTACGAGCATTCCGGGCGACCCGCTTCGCGGCCGGGCTCTACGCTGCAATCTCGCTGCGCTCGATTTCCGCTGCGATCCCTGTCGCCTCCGTTCGCTGGCGCTCACTCCGCGCTCCTTGGCAAAGAGCCCGACACGCCGTGCCGTCCTCCCGAACACGGCGCCGGACGCTGGCCTTGTCCTCGCCTCGCTCGCCCTGGCCGGCTGCGGGCATCCCCTCGGCTTCGTCCCGGGCAGCACCCCGTGCGTCGCCGGTGCAGGCTGCGCCTCGCACCGGCTCCGGCACT
>JAJEBT010000013.1 GCA_022822405.1 Alphaproteobacteria bacterium | reverse complement strand
GGGCAAGCGCGGTGCCGCCTGAACGATGTGGCCGGTAGGCGATCACCTAGTCGCAGAGAAGCGACAAGCCCCCGAGCGCGACGGGCGACGAACGCCCGAGCGCCAGGTCCGCAGCGACCCGGGCCGTCATCGGACCGGCCGAGAAACCGACCCAGGGGAAGAGGGCGTGGATCACGCCGGGATGATTGGGGTCCTCCCCAAGAATCGGGCGCCAGTCGGGCGTGCCGTTCACCCAGGCGGTCCAGCTGCGAAGGGCGCGGGCGCGGGCCATTGCGGGCACGACTTCCGCCGCAATGCCCATGTTGCCGGCAAGGCTTCCGGGATCGGTCACAAGCACGCCGTCCGCCCGCTCCCGCGCGGGCCAACCGCCACCGATCACGCAACCGCCATTGGCCAACTGCTTGAGGCTGAGCTTGCCGGCAGCGGAGTAGACGAGATGGGGCACCAGCGCGGCCACGGGCTCCGTCACGGTCACCTGAAGGGGAAACCCCTTGATGTCGAGCGCCGTGCCGATCATCGCCCCGATCCGACCCGCGGCGGCCCCGGCGGCGTTCACGATCCGACCCGTCTGGACTTCGCCGCACGCGGTGACGACCACATGGCCGCCCCGCGCCGGCGCAATGTCCGAAACCCGGCTGTGCGTCGCGATCCGGGCGCCAGCGCGCACCGCCGCGCGCGCGAGAGCCGGCATCACCTGCAGGGGATCGGCCTTCCCTTCGAGGCGGCAATGTCCGCCGCCAACGACCTCCGGCGACAGGTAGGGCGCACGCTTCAGCAGATCATCCCTGTCCAGGATTTCGGTTTCGACCCCGGCTTCGGCTTCTATGGCCGCCTTGGCGCTTATGAGGTCCATCTGCGCGTCGGTGCGCGCAGCGATGATCCCTCCGGCGAGCCTGACGCCGAGATCGGCCCCAAGCTGCTCGGGCAGGTCTGTCCAGAGCGCCTGCGACCGCTTGAGAAAGTCCAGGCACGGCCGGTAGGCCCGCGCCCAGTCCTCGCCGTAGGCTGCGAACTCCGGGCATTGGATCTGCAAATGGATCGACCCGGCATTCGCGCCCGAGGCCTCGGCCCCCAGATCGCCTGCCTCGAGCAGCATGACGTCCGCCCCTTCGAGCGCCAGGAGGCGGGCGGTCATCAGCCCTACGATCCCGCCTCCGATGATGACGATATCGGCGCTTTCCCGAGTCATTACGTCCATGCCGCCGCCGCGGTCGCACCTGTCGAAAGGACCCTGCCATGACAGCCCACTTCTCCGGAAGCTACACCGTCACGATCACCCCGTTCACGCCAGGAGGCGCGGCCATCGACTACGAGGCATGGCGCAGGTTCCTCGACTGGCAAGCGGCATGCGGCGTGCCCGGCATCATCATTCTTGGAACCACGGGAGAATTCCTGACGGTGACCGATGCCGAGCGGCGCGAATTCGTCGAACGGACCGTGGCCATGGCCGCCGGCCGGATGAAGGTGCTCGTGGGGACCATGAATGCCTATACGCCAAACGCGGTGCGCTACTCGGTCGAGGCCGAGGCGCTCGGCGCGGACGGGCTGATGATCATTCCGCCCTATTACTACACGCCGACCGAGGACGAGATCTTCAATTACTACAGGTCGATCTGCGAGGAATGCGGCCTGCCGATCATGCTCTACAACAACCCGTTCACGTCGAACGTGGACATGCCGGCAAGGCTGGTGGGCAGGCTCGCGAAGAGCTTCGAGCAGATTCGGTACATCAAGGAAGCGTCGCAGCGGATCGAGCGTGTCCACGACATCATCGTCGAATCCGAGGGGCTGATGAACGTCTGGGCCGGCCAAAGGGTGCTTGAATCCTACAAGATGGGAGCCAAGGGATACGTGAACCCCTACGGCAACTACATCCCGCGGGCGTCGGTGAAGTTCGTCGAGTGGGCGGAGCACGGCCGCTGGGACGATGTCTGGGCGGTGCAATCGATCATTTCGAAGTTCGACGCGATCATCACGGAAGGGCATCCGCTTTATGGCCACCAGTGCTACTCCAAGGCGCTCGCGGCGGCGGCGGGGTGCCCGGTGGGCGATGTGCGACCGCCGATCACGACCTTCGAAAGCCTCGGCGCGGAAGGGCGAGACCGGGTGGCGCGAATGGTGCCGTTGATGGAGGAACTCGACCGGGTGGTCGACGTGATCGAGATCCGGAAAGCCGCCGCCGAGTAGGCTCATCGGATGTAGGCCGCGCCATTCACGTCGATTGTGCCGCCCGACAGGTGGCGCGCACGGCCCTTGGCGAGAAAGACGCAGATCTCGCCGATGTCCGACGGCGGCACCCATTCCCCCATGGGCAGGGTTGCCGTTACCGCCGCCTCGCCGCCGACGGTCGCGGCACTGTCCACCGACATTTGCGTGCGAACAACGCCGGGCGCGATCACGTAGGCGAGTATCCCGCGGTCCGCGTAGTTCCGCGCCACGGTCTTCGTGGCAGCCGTAATGGCGGCCTTCGACGCGGCATAGGCAATGGCATGCGGGTTCGCGGTGCCGCGCGTGGTCACCCAGCTGCCGATCCCGATGATCGCGCCCGGCCGGCCCGCCGAAAGCCAGTCACCCACCGCGTGGCGCAGGAGCCGTGCAGGGGCATGGACGTTGACCGTCATCGTCTCGGACCAGACGGCGTCCCACTCTTCGATCGGGTCGGGAATGCCGCCCGTCTGCCGCATGATCCCGGCATTGTTCACCAAGACGTCAATGGATCCGTCCGCCGCATCCCGCGCCTCCGCCCAGAAGCGATCAACCGCATCCATGTCGTGAAAGTCGGCGCTCAGAATCGTGACCTGTCCTGGCGCGGCGCCAGCGACGGCATCCTCGGCCCCCGCCCTGTCGCCGCCGTAATGGGCGATGACGCGTGCGCCCGCCGCCACAAGGGCTGCAGCGATCGCCGCGCCGATGCCCTTCGAGGCCCCGGTCACGACAACGGTCCTTCCGTTCAGGCTTCCCATGATCCTAGCTCCTCGTCACGAATGGCTTGCTGCGAAGCGCCGGGTTGCAGCGGGCATAGGGCGCGGGCAACTCGATCTCCTCACCCAGCGCCAGCGCCGCGTGCCAGACCCATCGCGGATTCCAGAGCATCCCGCGTGCCAGCGCCACAAGATCCGCCTGCCCGCTCGAAAGGATCGTCTCCGCCTGCACCGGATCGGTGATTTGGCCCACTGCCATGGTCGCAATGCCGGCCTCGTTCCGGATTCGCTCGGAGAAAGCCACCTGATAGCCCGGCCCGACCGTGATTGACTGCCGCTGATCCAATCCGCCGCTTGAGACGTCGATCAAGTCGCATCCCAGCTCCTTCAGCCCGGCGCAAAAGACGACCGACTGGTCTACGTCCCATGCCCCGTCGATCCAGTCTGTCGCCGAAAGGCGGACGAAGACGGGCTTCTCCTCGGGAAAGGCCGCCCTGACGGCTTCGAATACCTCCAGCGGATAGCGCATCCGCTTCTTCGACGATCCGCCATAGGCGTCGTCGCGGCGATTGGTGATCGGGGACAGGAACTGGTGCAGCAAGTACCCATGCGCGACGTGAATTTCAATCACGTCGAACCCTGCGCGATCGGCCCGCCTAGCCGCATCCACGAAGGCGCCCTTCACGCGGTCGAGTGAAGCCGCATCCATTTCCCGCGGCTCGGGCCAGCCCGGCAGGTACGGCACCGCCGAGGCGCATTCTGTCTGCCAACCCCGGTCTCCTTCAATCATTCCACCTCCCTCCCAAGGGGACACGGTGCTGCCTTTCCGTCCGGAATGGTTGAGTTGAATGCCGATCTTCGCGTGACCGATCGTCCGCAGGAACGCTGCCACGCGGGCAAAGGCTGCCTCGGTCGCGTCGTCGTAGATCCCGGTGCAGCCAAGCGTAATCCGCCCATCGGCTTCGACTCCCGTTGCCTCCACGAAAATCAGCCCCGCCCCGCCCATGGCGAACTGCCCGAGATGGGCGATGTGCCAGTCGCCGGGAACCCCATCCGCGGCAAAATACTGGCACATGGGAGATACGGTGATGCGATTCGGTATCGTGACGCTGCGCAGTTCTATCGGGGAGAACATCGTGCTCGGCATAATTCCCTCATATTCCGATTGAACCGCGAATGTCGTGCGATACAGTAACTTTTGTGCGGATTATGAACACGTGCCCCGCAAACTGACAAGAGAAGTGAGAGCAAGAATGACCCAGTTGGATGTGGCCGCAAGCACTTTCCCGTTTCTTTACTCCCATGACGGTCTCGACGCGCTGAAGCACCTGAGATCGCTCGGATACGAGAAGTTCGAGATGATGATCTTCCCGCCCCATTGCTGGCCGAGGGAACTGTCGATCGCCAAGCGCAAGGAATACAAGTCTTGGCTCAACGACGAAGGCGGCAAGATCACGTCGTTCTGCTACCCGCTTCTCGACAACAACCCGAACGGTGTGGACCGCCTGATGCGCGCCTACACGCTGGACCGGTACCGTGAAGCCATAGATCTGTCGGCAGAGTGGGAGTGCCCTTACGTGGTCGCGATCCCCGGCCCGGTGAACAGCCTCATCAACCCCCCTCGCCAGTGGATGCTGGATTGGTTTGTCGAGGGAATGAAACAGCTCGTCGCCTACGCGAAAGGGACCGGCGTGCAGCTTCTTCTGGAAAACGTGCCCTTCACGTACCTCCCGACGGCCGAGGACATGAAAGACACTGCCGCCCTCATAGGGCCAGAGGTCGGGGTCAACCTCGACATCTGCAACAGCGCCTACATCAAGGAGGATCCCGCAGCGGCGATCCGCATGCTGGGCGATCTGGTGAAGAACGTCCACATTTCAGACTCGGGATACGACGAATTCCTGCACTCGCGCCTTGGCACGGGCGTGGTCGAGCCAGGGCCGGCCGCGGCCGCGCTTCGGGACATTGGATATTCCGGCGTGACCGTGCTGGAGATCATTGCCGATGCCTTGCAACCCGGCGCTGACCCGGATGCCGACATTCGTGCAAGCCACGCGATATTGGCGGAAAACGGGTGGACCCCCCTGCGTTAGGCAAGGCCCGCTTCGACAGGAAGAATCGCGCCAGTCATCCCGCCGGACGCGTCGGATGCAAGGAAATGCGCGGCGTGGGCCACGTCTTCGGCAGTGGCCATCCGCCCCAAGGCGGTTTCTTCCGCCAATGCTGCCAATGCCTCCCCGGGCGCGGGCCCGCCTGTTTCATGTCTCTTTCGGACCCGGTCCATGAGAGCTGCAGTCGCGATCGGTCCCGGAGCCAGCGCATTGACCCGCACGCCACGCGCCCCGAGATCCAGTGCCGCCGCGCGCGCAATCCCGATCACCGCGTGCTTGGAGGCCGTGTAGAGCACTTGTTTCGGATGCGCCTTGTACCCGTTGATCGATGCCATCAGGATCGCGCTCCCCCGCCCGGACCTTTCGAGCGCACCCGCGAACGCACCGAGACTCTCCGCGACGGCCCAGACGTTCAGCGTCATCACCCGTTCCCATTCCTCTCGATCCAAAGCATCCACGCCGCGCCAAGGCGGAACCGCTCCGGCATTTGCCACGAGGATGTCGAGGCGATCGAGGTCCCCGGCCAGCCCGGCCAAGCCTGCCTCGGCATCCTGCCCGCAAAGATCAAGCGGAACGGCCGACCAGCCCGTCGGCACATCGACGAGCGCACCTGGAAGATCCAGGACGGAGATTTCCGCGCCCGACGCCGCAAGCCGTTCCGCAATTGCACGGCCCAATCCCCGTCCACCTCCTGTGACCAGTGCGCGCCGGCCTCTGAGATCCTGCACGAAAGACATGTTGCGCGGCCTCCTGCGACTCCGTAGAAATCTGAACGTTCTCGCACTTTTGTGCGTAAAGCGAACTGACGCAAGCGAAAGGCGCCCGGTGGAAAGCGAACACCCGATCACGGTTCACATCCTCGGCGCCGGGTTCATCGGCTGCGCCTTTGCCGCGACGTTTCAAGATTCCGGCGCGGACGTTACCCTCGTGGAGCCGGACGCGACCGCCCGTGAGCGCGCGCCGAACCGAGTCGAACATCAGGCCCGTGCGATCGCGGCTGCAGGACTGGTTCAAGGCCGGGCCGGCACTCTTGGCATCTCGGCGGAGGCCAGCGACACCGTTTCAAGGGCGAACCTCGTCCTGGAATGCGGACCCGAACGGCTCGACGCAAAGCGCGCGATATTCTCCGATCTTCTGAAACGGTCCGCCCCGCGCGCCGTGCTTGCATCCGCGTCCTCGGCAATTCCGATCTCGTGGACCGTTCCCGACCCGCAGGCGCAAGAGCGGTGCCTCGTTGCACATCCGGCAAACCCGCCGTCGGTTCTACGGGTGATCGAGCTCGTCCCCGGGGCCGGAACCTCGCCCGCAACGACAAGGTCCGCCGTACGGTGCTTCACGCAGGCCGGGTTTTCCGCAGTCACCCTGCTGCAGGAAGTGGAAGGCTTCGTCATGAACCGTCTCCAGGGAGCGGTGCTGCGCGAAGCGTATCGCCTGGTTGACGAGGGCGTTGCCAGCGCGACCGAAATCGACGAAGTGATGCGCCTGTCGCTCGGTCCAAGATGGGCGCTGTCCGGACCGTTCGAGACGGCGGAGCTGAATACGCCGGGCGGGATCACGGCCCATGCCGAACGGCTTGGTCCTGCTTACAAGCGCATTGGCGAGGCCCGTGGCGAGACCGTGGACTGGCACCCCGACCTCGTCGCGAGAGTGGAACGGGACCGCCGGTCGGTCCTGCCCGCATCCGACATCCCGGCGCGTGCCGAATGGCGCGCGGAAGCCGTGGCGCGACTCGTCGCCGCCCGGGACCGTATCGCGCGCGGCAAAGATGACTGAGATCAACTTCACCTTTGACGGGGACGGCATCACCGCGACCGACGGGCAATCGCTGGCCGCCGCACTGACCGGGGCGGGACGTCGCGAATTCCGGGTCACGGCACAAGGGAGTCCCCGCGGGATCTTCTGCGGAATGGGCGTGTGCCAGGACTGTCTCGTCTCTGTCGACGGCACGCCGAACCGGCGCGCCTGCATGACCAAGGCCGCGGACGGCATGACTGTCGAGACCCAGCATGCCTTTCCAGAGCTTGGCACGGATTCCAGGCTGCCCGAGACGCCCCGGGTGCGGGTCCTCACGCCGGATGTACTGGTGATCGGAGGCGGCGCGGGGGGCCTCTCCGCCACGATTGCAGCGCGGCGGGCGGGCGCGGACGTCGTCACCCTGGATGAACGCACGGTCGAAGGCGGCCAGTACTACAAGCAGTCCGCCGATGGCAGCCTGCTCGACGCGCAACAGGCCGAGGGCGCGGGTCTCGTTGAAGACGCTCGGGCCAGCGGTGCGGAAATCATCCGCGGCGTCGAGATCTGGGGTGCGTTCGACGGCCCTCTCGTTCTCGCCGAACGTGACGGTGCGGCGCTGATCGTCCGGCCCCGCACGGTGATCGTCGCAACCGGCGCCTACGAACGGCCGATCATCGTGCCCGGCTGGACTCTGCCGGGCGTCATGACAACCGGCGCGGCGCAGACCCTGTGGCGCAGCTACCGGACGTTGCCGGGGCGCCGCATCGTGGTTTGCGGATCGGGACCTCTCAACATGCAAGTGGCGCTCGAGCTCGCGGATGGCGGGGCGGAGATTGCACTTGTGGCCGAGACCGCGCCGTCCCCCTTCCTTCACCCGCTTCGAGGTGCCCGGCTGTCGATCCACGGGCCGGCGCTTGCATGGCAGGGCCTCGCCATGCTGCGCAGCCTGCGGCGACGCCGTGTGCCCGTGCGCAACGGACTGCGGCTGAGCGCCGTGGAAGAAGTCGAGAGCGGGCTGTCGGTAACGTTTCGGCGAAAAAGTGGCGGAACGCACACCGTGCAGGCGGATTCCCTCTGCATGAATGCCGGTTTCGAGCCGCAAAACGAGATCCTGCGCCTTCTTGGCGCCCGGATGACCTACGATCCCGCAGCCGGGCACCTGCGCTGCGAGCGATCCGAGACCCTCGAGACCTCGGTCCCCGGGATCTTCGCTGTCGGGGATTGCGCCGGGCTCGGCGGGGCTCCAGCGGCCTGCGCCGAAGGACGGATCGCCGGGCGGTCGGCAGCAGCGCAGTCGGGTCATGGAGATGCCTACGATCTCTTCGCCGATCAGCGTGCCCTTCGGCGGCATCGACGTTTCCAGAAAGCGCTTTGGCAATTGCACGACGTGTCCCCGACACCCGTCGGCGGCCTTCCTCACGACACGATCCTCTGCCGCTGCGAGGAAATCACCGTCGGTGACGCCTTGGCTGGCTACGCTGTCACTCCCGGCCATCTCGGGACCCTGAAGCGCGCAACGCGCGTCGGGATGGGACGATGTCAGGGTCGCTATTGTGGCCCTGCGGCTGCCCGCCTCATCGTGGAACATACTGGCGAGGCGCTCACCGATCGCAGTTTCTTCGCGCCGCGCGTTCCGGTGAAACCCGTGGCGATCAATGCCATTCTTGCCGCCGAAGAGGCGCTGTGCAGTGACGACTGATCTTCTGGTCATCGGTGGCGGTATCGTGGGGCGGATTACGGCATTTGAACTTGCCAAGGCCGGCGCACGCGTGATCCTTGTCGACGCCGCGCAAAACGCCGGCAGCACGGCAAATGCCGGAAGCCTGCATGTGCAGATGCAGAGCAGGTTCATCCGCATCTATCCCGAACACGCGCCGAACGTCGAGCGGGCGCTGCCCTACTACAAGCAAGCGGCGGAGTGCTGGGGCACGCTCGAAGCCTGCCTCGGTGACATGCACCTCGTCCGGAAGGGTGGACTTATGCTGGCGGAAAGCGCCGGGCAGATGGCCTTTCTCGAAGAAAAGGCCCGACGAGAGGAAACGAAGGGGCTCGACGTGGCGCTTCTGGATCGGGCGGAACTTGATCGCGTTGCGCCCTGGATCGGCCCGCAGATCGTGGGCGCGGAACTCTGCAGGGACGAGGGCAAGCTCAATCCGCTCCTGGCCAACATGCAGTTGGCGAAAGCATGCGCGGACCTCGGCGTGACCTGCGTCACGGACAGGGTCGAGGGGTTGGTCGTCACGGCCGATCGCGTTTCTGCAGCGGGACAGAAGGGTCACTATCGGGCAAGCGAGGTCGTCGTCGCCGCGTCTTGGGGCTCGGGTGCGCTGGTCAGGACTCTCGGAATCGACATTCCGACCGCGCCCGAACCGCTGCACATGAACATCACGGAAGCGTGCGATCAGAGAATCGACCACCTGGTCCAGCATGCAGAGCGGTCGATCACGCTGAAGCAGTTCAAGACCGGCCAGATCGTCATCGGGGGCGGCTGGCCCGCAGATGACCACGGCACGGACCAGGTTCCAGGCGTCCGTGCGGGTTCGATTGTCGGCAATGTGGCGCTGGCTGCGCGGTTGGCACCGCCGATCGGTGCGCTGCGCATAATCCGGACATGGGCAGGCATGAACACGACTGCGGACGGTGCCTCGATCATCGGCCGCTTGCCGGGCGTGCAACGGGTCGTCATGGCCGTGCCGGGAGATGCGGGCTACACGCTCGCCCCGCTTGTGGCGCAAATGGCGGCATCCATCGTAACGGGCCGCGATCCACCGGCCGATCCGTCGCCGTATTCGCCCGCGCGGTTTGCCGCCTAGCGCGTTATGGCGCGGGAAATGTTGGCGACCGTCTCCTGAAGCTTGGGCAGCACCGTCTCAACCATGGTCTCCGGCGAGGTTCGGACCGATGGGACGCCGACATTGATCGCCCCCGCAAGCGTCCCGGTCCGACTGTAGACAGGCACCGCAATCGAGGTCAGTCCGATCTCGAGTTCCTGGTCGACGAGGCACCACCCCTTTTCGCGGACATCTTCAAGGATTCGGCGGAACTCCCCGGGGTCGGTCACGGTCCGGTCGGTCTGCTTCAAGAGCGGCAGATCTCGGATCATCGCGGCCCAGGTCTCAAGCGGTTGAGCGGCGAGGAGGACCCGTCCCGTTGCCGTAGTCGCAGCGGGAAAGCGCGCGCCCACCGTAATTCCGATGCTGAGAATTCGGTGATACTGTGCCCCGCTCACATAGACCACGTCGAACTTGTCCAGCACCGCTGCCGAAACGGATTCTCGCGTCTCCTCGGACAGGTGGTCGATGAACGGGCGCGCAATGTCCCAGACGCCCTTCGACGAAAGAACGGAATAGCCAAGCTCCAGCACCTGTGGCGTGAGGTCGAACAGCTTTCCGTCCGCAACGGCATAGCCCTCTCGAACAAGCGTGAGCAAGATCCGCCGGGCGCCTGCGCGCGTGTTGCCGGTTTCGCCGGCGACTTCCGAGAGCGTCATCTTGCGGCGCGTGCGGTTGAACGCCCGCAAGACATCAAGCCCGCGAGCGAGCGAACTGACGTAGTCACGCGGATTCACGCCGTCATTGCCGCCCTCGTCGCGGTCGGGTGCGGCAGTCATGAGCCCTGTCGTGGGCTGCTGTTCGTGGTCGTCCTGTGCCGGGATCTTCCTGCCGTCTTTCGTCCTATCGTCCATCGGGACCTCTGCAATGCTGGTCGCGCGATATGCAGCATTCTTCCGGCAAATCGCAATCCTGAATACCTGACAATTTGCCGGTCTCAAAATCCTGTTGCGCGACCCAGCGCAATCGCACGTTGTCGAACAAGAGCTCGAAATGTGAACAAGGCTGCCGAAGGGCGGCGAACTGGCGATCCAGGCTGGCAACCATTCCCCGTTGCCGCCGCTTGGGGAGAGTGCCGCGGCGGGGCCTGCGGCCCACGGATTCCGGCCTGGGCACGTGAAGTTTGGCGAGGGTCCCGTCAATGGCATGGTCCAGGCGATCCAAAAGACCGGCCAAGAGAATGGCGAATTCGCGAACGATCGGCGGATGACCGGCCGCACGCCAGCTTCGCCGCGCGCAATCGTGGCCGCTGCCGCCCGAACGGGCGCAGCCTGAAGGAAGACAGCCATGGACAGAACCGCGATAGGCCGGTCGGGACCCATGACGGCGGTGGAGGCGCCGTTTCGCGCAGACATGTCGATCGATGTGGACGCCCGTTCGGCAAGCTTGGAACGGCTTTCTGCAGCCCGGGCCACGGGCCTGGTTGCATCGGGATGCACGGGTGAATTCCGGGCGCTGGACCTTGCGGAACGGGAAGGGCCGGCGCGGCGATCACGCGAAAGCTCCTTGAGGATGGCCGGACCCTCTCGCTGGGTCTGCGGGACATGGGACAGGCGGATGCCTTCGGAGCCGGGTCCGACACCTTGGCGGCGTTTCCCTTCGATGCGACCGACCCGTCCACGGCCACCCCTTGGGTCGACGGCACGATTGATCGTATCGGACAGCTGGACGCCCTGGCCAACAACGCCGGCATCCTGCAGGTGGTCGACTTCGAGAAGGACACCGAGGCGGACCTCCGCGACCTCTGGGCAGTCAACGCATAGGCACCCATTCGCCTGATCCGGGCTGTACTGCCACACCTCAGGAAAACCGGAAAGGGTCGGGTCATCAACATCGCCTCGACAGATGCCAAACGCTACCGGGTCGGTGTTTCCATCGGTCATTCCATGACCAGGAACGCCCGGCTCGCAATGGCCCAGACGGTCCGCGTCGTCGGCTGGTACGACGGCATGAGGGCCACGGCGATCTGCCCCGGAGCGATTGACACCGACCTGATCGCGGGTATTCCGGGGACGGCCACTACGGCCGAACGCCTGCAACCGGAAACCGTGGCGGACCTGGTGGCATTCCTGCTATCCCTCCCCGACCAGGCCAACGTCCCGGAAGTGATCGCCAACACGCGGCTGGAGAGCCCGATATGAGCCTAGACACGGACCGCATCAACGACGAGCTGGCAGCATGGGACAGGGATTTCCTGCTGCATCCGGTCACCCACACCGCGCAGCACGCCCGCGGCGACGCACCCGGGCGGATTGTCACCGGCGGTGAAGGTGTCCATGTCACGGACCGCGACGGCAACCGCTTTCTCGACGCCTTCGCTGGGCTCTACTGCGTGAACACGGGTTACGGACGCACCGAGATCGCCGACGCCATCGCCAGGCAGGCCCGCGAACTGCCCTACTACCATTCCAATGTCGGGCACGGAAACGAGCCGGCGATCCGGCTTGCCAAGATGGTGATGGACCGGGCCCCCGATCACATGGCCCGTGTCTATTTCGGGCTTTCCGGGTCCGACGCCAACGAAACCAACGTAAAGCTTGCCTGGCATTACAACGTTCTGCGCGGCAAGCCTGAAAAACGGAAAGTCATCAGCCGATGGCGCGCCTTTCACGGATCGGGCATCGTCTCGGGCTCGCTCACCGGGCTGAAGCTCTATCACGACCGGTTCAACCTGCCGCTCGACGGATTCCTGCACACCGAAACGCCGCACTACCTGCGCCGGCCCGAGCGGGACATGACCGAGGAAGAGTTCACCACGTTTCTGATAGATGCCCTGGAAGACCTGATCGAGCGCGAGGATCCCGAGACGATCGCGGCATTCGTCGGGGAGCCGGTCATGGGAACCGGCGGCATCCTGACGCCACCCAACGGTTACTGGGCCGGGGTTCAGGAGGTCTTGGACCGTCATGACATCCTCCTGATCGCCGATGAGGTCGTGACCGGCTTTGGCCGCATCGGTACCATGTTCGGGTCGGACCACTACGACCTGCGCCCCGATTTCATGGCGATCGCCAAGGGCCTGACTGCGGCCTATGCACCGCTTTCGGGCTCGATCATTTCGCGGCGCGTATCCCATGTCCTCATGCAAGGCTCGGACGACTTCGGCCCGCTCGGGCATGGCTGGACCTATTCAGCCCATCCCATCGGCGCCGCGGCTGGCGTTGCAGCCCTGGAGCTTGTGGACAAGCTTGGCCTTGTCGAAAACGCCGCCGAAACCGGCCTTTACCTGCACGAAAAGCTTGCGGATGCCGCGGGCGGCCACCCCAACGTCGGCGAGGTTCGCGGCATCGGCATGCTGGCCGCCGTCGAATTCATGCAGAACCCGGAAGAGGGCATCTGGTATCCACCGGCAAGCGTCGCACCCAAGGTGGCGGCAGAAATGATGCGCCGGGGGGTGATCGCGCGTGCATTGCCCGAAAGTGACATCCTGGGATTCGCGCCACCGCTTTGCCTCGATCGGTCTGAGGTGGATCAGGTCGCAGATACGCTGAAGTCCGCCGTGGTCACCGTGCTCGGACCATGAATCCCGACCAACCCTGGAAAACTCCTGAAGCGGAGTGGCGCAGTCTCGTCCAGAAGGTGCGTGCGGGCCGCAGCCTCGCGCCCGGCACTTGGCCCGATGGTGCCCGCTGTGCCCTCGCACTGTCCTTCGACTGCGATCACGAGACATTCGAGCTGGGCCAGGGCAGAGCTGCCGTGGGTCGGCTGGCCTGGGGCGAATTCGGGCGGCGCAGGGGGGTGCCCCGTATCCTGGATGTTCTTGCCCGAGGCGACGTACGCGCCAGCTTCTTCGTTCCTGCCGTTTCGGCCCTGATCGACCCGGAAGCACTGCCACCAATCATCGGGGCGGGTCACGAAATCGGCGTGCACGGCTGGATCCACGAAAATACGTCGACCCTGGACCTCGAGACGGAACGGGATCTATTGCTGCGCGCGCGCGATACGCTCGAAACCCTCTCGGGCACCCGGCCAGTCGGCCATCGTGCCGCGAACTGGGACCTTAGCCCGAACACGATAGACCTCGTGGCCGAGGCCGGATTTCTTTACGATTCCAGCATGATGGCCGATGACGCCTGCTACGAGCTGCTCAGCGGCGGCACGCCCACCGGCCTGGTCGAGATTCCGGTCGACTGGGTTCGGGACGATGCGGTCTACCTGCTCTTCAACCGCGCGCCCGCAACCCGGCCCTGGACACCACCCACCGACGTCTTCGACATCTTCCGGCGGGAATTCGATATGGCCTATGACGAAGGGGGCCTGTGCCAACTCGTCTTCCACCCGTTCGTGATCGGCTACCGTTCCCGGATCTGGATTCTTGACGAATTGATCCGGCACGCGAAGGCCAAGGGACAGGTCTGGTTCCCGACCCATGCCGAACTTGCCGATTGGGTGTTGCGGGCACCCTAGTGGTCGGTGCACGCCGATTGACCGATCAGCGTGCGCCCAATTTGTTGTTTTCGACAGAATCCACGGAGACTGGTTGACGTTAACTTCGTCGAAAACGGGTATATTCAGGACATGTCCTGCAACCGCGATTGGAAGGCCCGGGATCTCATGTACTTTTCGCAGGAAGAACGCCAGGCCCGCCGGATGCGGCATTGAACCGGGCAAACCTCGACACTGCCGTAGTCTGGGGACGCACGGCTTCCACGTTCGACCGTGCTGGTGACGTGATCTATCTGACCAACCATTTGGGACTAATATGCATGACAAGACACCCGTCAGCCGTGCACCGTTCCGCGTCCTGCCCCGGCAACCCGGCGACATGTGGTTCGGGAACACCCTCGGACGCGCCGGGACGACCCGAAGGGCCGATGTCCCGCCCGGCCGGCGCGATCCCGCGCCGGAGAATGTTCCGTGCCGCGTTGACATCGCGGTCCGTCACCAGACCGCAGCCGCCGCGGGCAAACTCGCGCGCATGGAGCGGCATGGGCTCTGCGCCCGCAGGCATGGCAGTCCGTGCTCGCATGCCCGGGGTCGACCCGCACCACGTCCTCACCGGCGCTCGCAGCCTGCAGGTCTGTCAAGTCCAGTTCAAAACTGACCCATGAATCGCGTTCAAATTTGACCCGCCTTTCGGCCTTTCCCTTTCCCAGAGAGAGCATCTTCTCATCCGGGCATTCCGCTCCGGTGTTCGGGTTCCGCTGCAGGAGAAGAGGAAGATGGGAACGCTTGGTCGAACCGACTGGCACGGACCGGTGGCGACGGTGCTCGAACATCAGGACGCCAGGTTCGAAGAGGGCATGTTGATCGGAGTGGAGGCGTTTCCGGCCCGCTCAGGCGTTGGCAACGCGGGCTTCGAGCAAAACCATCTGGTGACGGTCGACGGGCTTGAACTGGTCACGAAGACCCCGTTGATCCGGCATGATCGCCAGACGCCGGTTCCGGAAATGGCGCCGGATCAAGAAAGCGCCTGAGCACGTTCCGAGTGACCCGGCTGACCGAATTCTCGCCCTTGTTCCACAGGAGTGACGTTGCCCAGGCGATGGACCCGGTCGACCAGACCGCACCGCCCTTCGGCGTCGCAAAGAAGACCATGTCGCACCGCACCCGCCCGTTCTGCACACCGTCGAGTGCGCGCGTCGTGGTGATGTACTCTTCGCCCGACAGCAGGCCCCCAAGCCCCACGTGTTCCGATGTCGCAAGTATGACCGACCCCGGTGGCGAGCCCAGATCAGCGTCCCACCGGTCGATCTCCAATCCCACCGCACCGCCGCCGCGATAGCCGAAATCGCCGATGATGTCCGAGTTGAGGCCTTCGAAAATGAATGACAGCTCCGGATCGCGACTGTCTTCCGAGCGGCGGAAATAGGTCGAACGCACGAAGAGCGTCGAACTGAATCCGGTACCCGCCAGTGCCTGCGGCGCCCGGCCATGGGTCCGCCAAAGCCCGCCCGGTTCGCCGGTGAAGCTCAGGTGATGTTCGCCCGGCTCGCCTTCCCAGGTGCGTACTCCGCTGATGCCGCGGCGGTTCTCGATCACGCCCGGATGGTCATCCGACCAGGCAATCCGCCAGTAAAACCCGTTGCCGCCCAGATACATGTGGCGGCCGCCATCCTGTTGGTATCCATATAGTGCATCCCACATCTCGGTCGAATAATATTCGGGATGCGAGGCCGTCATCACGACGCGATAGGGATTGAGCAATGCACGCCCGTGGCGGTGCAAATCCTCGTCCGTAGCCACATCATGGCTGACGCCCTGAAATTCGAGCCAT
>JAJEBT010000171.1 GCA_022822405.1 Alphaproteobacteria bacterium | reverse complement strand
CACAACGAAAAGCCGAAACCCTACAAGTGGGTCAAGTCCGCCGACGAGATCCTTGCGTCCGTCAGGAGGTTCTGTCTCAAGGCCAACCAACTCGGCGTGAACAAAGGACTTTGATACGAACTTAAGATTCGGGAGACTAGTCCAACGGTGCCTTCCGCCAGAAGGGTCGGTCCCCGGGTGGTCCTTGCGCCTATTGAAGACCGATGGCCATAACGCGCCTGCGATGGAAATCGGGCCAAAGCGCTTATCTCTCATTAGGGGCTCCAGCAGGTCGTCGCAAAGGCCTTTGGCCAGCACATCATGCTCGCAGTTCCAGGTCTCGTCGTATCGTAGCGGCCTGCCAGACCGATAGACTGCGTGATCGGCCAAGAAATCCAGCAGGATGAAATGGTTCGACAACCGTGTCGTCTCCCAGCGGGTCAGCCCCTCTGTCATTATTGTTTTCTATGCTCGGTTTGGTTTGGCGGACTCAGATTGAGATTGTACCCCGGTGCAATACTCTCGGTAAATGGCGCCTGTTGCGCGGGCAAGACAGCCTCCTAGAGCATCACCTCTCCGCCACAACAGGCGATGCATTGGCCGGTAATGAACGCGCTGCCTGGTGAAGCGAGAAACATCACTAGTCCGATCAGATCATCAGGAGTCTCAGGGCGCTTCAGGATCCGCTTGTTCTGGATGAAATCGTGCATTCCATCGTCCATGCTCGCGTGTTCCATCTCGGTTTCAGTGTAGCCCGGCAGGACGGCGTTAACATTGATGTTGTCGTCGCCAAGCTCGCGGGCCATCGCGCGCGTCATCCCGACGATCGCGGCTTTCGACGAGACGTAGTGCAGGAACCCTGGCACGCCTTGGGGGACGGTACCCGAAGAGATGTTAATGATCCGGCCATGCCCTGCGGTGCGCATGACCGGAGCGACCGCTGCAGCGCAGAGGTAGGAGCCGGTGATGTTCACATGGATCACCCTGTTCCACTCGTCGAAAGGGATCTCGTCGAACTTGCGGCGCGGAATCGTAGCGAATATGGCGGCATTGTTGATTAGAACGTCAATCCGGCCGTGACTCTCAAGCGTTCTGGCAACCATCGCTTGCACCGACTCGGGGGTCCCCACGTCGGTCTCGATCGCGAGCGGCGTACCACCCCGTGCACGTACCTCTTCTTCCACCTTATCTAGATTGGCCCGGTTGATCTCGGCAAGTACGGGTATCGCGCCTGCTTCGGCGAAGGCCAATGCATATTCGCGGCCGATCCCCTGTCCCGCGCCGGTGATCACGATAACCCGGCCGCCCACATCGAAACGCTTTTCAGACATATTGCCTCCGATCCTTAGAGCCGACACCATATGCCGGGGCGTCCTGCAAGACAATGCAGATCGGAGCGGAGTCTACGGCAATGGACCGCCATCGTCGGGAAGACGGATTCCGCGGGCAAGGCGGCCCGGCGCATCTGCGCCGGGACACATGGAGTGACTACGGCCGCTACAGCCCCGATGTGCGGCATTCCGGTTGCTTCTGCGGAATACGGGGGGTATTTCCGTTCTGGCATCGGCCGGATGCGCGAATTTGCCCATCGGCGGACGATTGACGATCGCGGTATTGCTGGGTGGTGGCTTCCGCAGCTTGCGTGTTGGGAATGAGCGAGCGGGTGCGGCGGGAAGACAGGTGAGCGTAGGACAACGTCATGTGCACATTGAAATGGCTAAGCAGCCTGGAAACCACCGGCATCGGCACGCCCTTGTTATCGCGCCGCCTGGCTTGCATGCATGTGGCGAAGGGGCGAAAATTGCCGGGTCGGCCTTGAAACCCGCTGAAGGACAGCGCCTTTCCAAGGCGCGCCGAATAAGGCTAACGGGATTGGTACCAAATGATGAAGACCGGAGATGGCACCGGCCATGCCGGCACCAGGGTCATGAAGGCTTCTGAGTTCAGGGCGAAATGCCTGAAGCTGATGGATGAGGTGGCGGACAGCGGCGAGGAAATCGTCATCACCAAGCACGGTCGCCCGGTGTCTCGGCTGGTGCCTTACCGTGAAAGGCCAAAGTCTCTCTTCGGGATCCATCGGGGCAAGATGGAAATCCGCGGCGACATCGTTGCGCCCATCGACGTCGACTGGGATGCCGAGACCGGCAAGAATTGGGACGACTTGCTGTAATTGTGCCCGAAATCCGTTCACTGTCGTGACCGAGGCGCGACGATCGCAGGCTTGGCGCACACGTGTCCGAAACACAATTGAGTATGCTGACAAGCGAATGAACTTGCCGTTTTGGCGATTTCGTTCCGGGAGGTCGCCATGCTGAGAGCCAGGGCCGGATTGACCTGGCGATGGGTGTTGGCGAACGGCGAAAGTATGCCCTGTTTCGAAGCCTGATCAAACTTCCGGCTGATGGTGCGATCAGAATCCGGGCGGGCGAACCGACGATCTCCGGGGAGACTCCGTAGACCGCTACATCGTTGCGACCGCGCTGGACGTGATCGACCGATCACTGCCGATTGCCGTCGCTCCGGCGCCGTGTCGCTTTCCGAGGAAACCGCAACGCTCAAACCGCAGCCCGATCGTCATGCAGGGGCGGTGGATCGTCGCCGAAGCCTCTCGTCCGGAACGCGTGGCTCGCCGCGTCCTCGAACGTCAGCGCTTCCGCCTGACCTCTTCCAGCAGGCGTTCGATCGACGGGTCGTCCTTGCCCATGGGCTTTACGCGGGCGAACTTGTCGCGCTCGTCTCCCCGCCAGGTTGCCGGCTTGGTCGCGTCGATAGCAAGCTTCCCGCCGACACGCATGACAGTGTAGTCCTTGCGCACCTCGGGTATGGAAATGTCCAGCGGATGAAGCCGCGTGCCCGGAACGATATGGGCCATCGTTTCCGGATTGCAGCGGCACGCGATTGCCCACAGCACGTCCTCCGCATTATAAATGTCGACATCCTCGTCGACCGCGATTGCCACCTTGACGTGCAGGTTGGGGCCGGACAGTGCCGACATCAGCGTGTCGCGGACCTGGCCGTCCCAGCGTGCTTCCATCTGGATGATCATCATGAACTGCGATGCCCATGGTGGTACGAAGACGTCAATAATGTTGGTGTTGCCGTGGGTGTCGCGCAGCCGGTTGTAGTAGGTCGCCTCCATCGGCAGGGTGATCAGCGGCTGATGGTCGGTGAACCAGGTCGCCTGGATGTGCCGGAAAATCGGGTTTTCCCGATGCGTGATGCCGGTGATCTGGTAGACCGGGGCCGGACCCTCGGCGCCGGCGCCGAACGTGGTGAACTCCCCGAACGGGCCTTCGGGTGCGCGATCCCGGGGATGGACGAGGCCCTCGATCACGACTTCGGCATGGGCCGGAACTTCAAGGTCGATGGTGTCGCACTTCACCATCTCGATATCCTCGCCGAGAATGCCGGCGCCGTATTCCAGCTCGTCGAAATCCTCGTGCTTGCCCGACCAGTTGGACATGATTTCGTAGACCGGGTGCAGGCCGATAGCGAAGGCCATGGGCATCGGCTCGTCCTTGGCGACATACTTCATGTAGTGCGCGTAGTTGTGGCGCGCGGCCATCCAGAATGTTGCCTTCTGCGGATCCTCGGTCAGCATCATGCGGATGATGGCTTCGTTCCGGATGCCGGTTTCGGGATCCTTGGTGATGGTTATGCCCGAGCCGAGATAGCGTCCGCCGTCACCGTGGCTGTGCTGGGGAATAGGCAGCGCATGGAGGTCGATGTCGTCGCCGAGCATCTTCACCTCCTTGACCGGACCGTCGCTGACCATCACCGACTTTCCGCGCCGTGTCGCCATCCGTTCGGCAAGATACGGGCAAACTTCGTTTTCGCTGTCGAGGCCGAACGCCGCGGCCTGGCCGACGCGATCCATGATCAGCATGTCGGTGAGCCGCCAGCCGGGGAAACCGGTGAGATTGTGGAATGTCAGCGGCCCCTTGCTCTCGGAGCAGAGGTAGCCGACCTGGGTCGTCGGATCGACCGGATCGTGGATATGCAGCATCCGGTTGTCGATGGATTCAAGAAAGCTGCGTAGCGTGTGCGGCATTGCCGGTGTCCTTCCTGGGAAAGAGTCCTGCCGTGGCGGTGGGGCGGCTCGGAACACGAAGCCAAAAGTCTATGGGAATCCGTTTGTAAGTAAAGGAGCAGTCATGTAACAAGGGGCAGGGGCCAGCGGCGAATGCTGGAGCTTGAGGCCAGCAGCGCCGGACGGTCCCCGACGTGCAGTGCCCGGCGTTTCACATGCGCCGCCGCCGGAACAGGGAGAGACGACACGATGGCAACCAAGGCAGCGACCGCCGGCGCGCACGCGCCCGTGAAGTGGGGCAAGTTCGACTGGGAAGATCCGATGTTCCTCGACGACCAGCTTACCGACGAGGAGCGCATGGTCCGCGAGACCGCCCGCCAGTACGCCCGGGAGAAGCTTCTGCCCCGGATCATCGAGGCCTATAACGAGGAACGCGAGGATCCCGACATTATCCCCGAGATGGGCAGCCTCGGCCTTCTCGGGCCGACCATTCACGGCTATGGCTGCGCCGGCACCAGCTACGTTGCTTACGGGCTGATCGCCCGCGAGATCGAGATGGTCGATTCGTCCTACCGCTCGACGCTTTCCGTCCAGTCGAGTCTCGTCATGTGGCCGATCTACAACTACGGCACCGAGGCCCAGAGGGAGAAATACCTGCCCAAACTTGCCTCTGGAGAATGGGTCGGTGCCTTCGGGCTCACCGAACCCGATCACGGTTCGGATCCTGGCGGCATGAAGACCCGGGCGACCAAGGTCGACGGCGGCTGGAAGCTCAGCGGATCCAAGACCTGGATTTCCAACGCCCCGCTTGCCGACGTCCTCGTCGTCTGGGCCAAGGATGACGAGGACGTTATCCGCGGCTTCATCCTCGAGCGTGGCATGGACGGCCTCAGCACGCCGCGCATCAAGAACAAGCTCAGCCTGCGCGCCTCGGTCACCGGCGAGGTCGTCATGGACGAGGTCTTCGTGCCCGACGAGAACTACCTGCCCGAAGCGCGCGGTCTCGGCGGTCCCTTCGGCTGTCTCAACAATGCCCGCTACGGAATCGCGTGGGGTGCGTTTGGCGCTGCCGAATTCTGCTGGCGCGCCGCGCGCGATTATGCCCTCGAGCGCACCCAGTTCGGCAAGCCCCTGGCCTCTTTCCAACTCGTGCAGAAGAAGCTCGTCGACATGCAGAGCGAGATCTCGATAGGGTACCAGTCCTGCCTGCGCATGGGCAGGCTGATGGACGAGGGCAGGTGCGCGCCGGAGTTGATCTCGATGCTCAAGCGCAATTCCACGGGCAAGGCGCGCGATATCTGCCGCGATGCCCGCGACATCCATGGCGGCAACGGAATCAGTGACGAGTACCATGTCATGCGTCACATGATGAACATGGAGACGATCTACACCTACGAGGGCACGCACGATATCCATGCGCTGATTCTCGGCCGCGCCCAGACCGGCATCCAGGCTTTCGTCTGACAGCGATGCCGCCACTCTCTGGCCGGGAGGGTCCGCTGGCTGGCGCCCCGCGGCAGCGGGTGTGACATGGAACAGCCTCTCGACCACATCCGGGTTCTCGACCTGAGCCGGATCCTGGCCGGCCCGTGGGCCGGCCAGACGCTCGCCGATCTTGGCGCCGAGGTGATCAAGATCGAACGCCCGGAACGCGGCGACGACACCCGTGCCTGGGGTCCACCCTACGCGGTGGCCCCGGATGGCGGCGAAACTTCCGAATCGGCCTATTTCCTGTCAGCGAACCGCGGCAAGAAATCGGTGACCATCGATATCAGTCGGGCGGAAGGTCAGGAGATCGTGCGCGGTCTCGCTGCGGAGTCCGACGTGCTCATAGAGAACTACAAGAAGGGAGGGCTTGCCCGCTACGGGCTCGATTACGGCAGCCTCCGCGAGATCAACCCGCGCCTGGTCTACTGTTCGATCACGGGCTTCGGACAGACTGGCCCCTATAGCGGCCGTGCCGGATACGATTTCCTGATCCAGGCGATGGGCGGCTTGATGAGCGTCACCGGCGAGGCCGACGGCCTGCCGGGCGGCGGGCCCCAGAAGATCGGTGTGGCGCTTTCCGATATCCTGACCGGCCTCTACACCACCGTGGCCGCGCTGTCGGCGCTGGCTTGGCGCGACAAGACCGGGCGCGGGCAGCATGTCGACATGGCGCTTCTCGACGTCACGATAGCGGCAATGGCGAACCAGGCCATGAACTACCTGGTATCGGGTTCGGCCCCCGGCCGCATGGGCAATGCCCATCCGAACGTCGTGCCCTACCAGGCTTACCGGGCGGCCGACGACCACATCATTCTTGCGGTCGGCAACGATTCGCAGTTCCGGCGCTTTTGCGAAGTTGCGGGGCAGGCGGAGCTGGCGGACGATGCGAGATTCGCCACCAACCGGGACCGCGTCGTCAACCGCGACGAATTGGCGCGGATCCTCATTGAGATCATCGCCAGCCGGCCCAGGAAGTTCTGGCTCGAGGAGCTGGAGCGGGCAGGGGTCCCGTGCGGTCCGATCAACGACCTTGCGCAGGTCTTTGACGACCCTCACGTGCGCTCTCGGGAGATGCGGCGCGACCTGCCGCATGCGGCCGCCGGCACCGTTCCGGCGGTCTCGAATCCGATGCGCTTTTCCGATTCGCCTGTCGACTACCGGCGCGGTCCGCCGACGCTCGGACAGCATACCGACGAAGTGCTTCGTACCCTTGCCGGGCTCGACGAGCAGGAGATAGCGGCGCTCCGGAAGGACGGCGTTGTCTGATTCCGGCGGCTGAGGAGCGCGCTTGGCTCAGACGTGTTCGGCCGCGCCGGCAAGCGCGTCCAGCATCGCCTCAGGGCTCACGAACTTGCGCCTGGGGGCGCCTTCGGGTGCGGCGTCAATCTCGATCTGTTCGATGACCCGCCAGTCCGGGAACGACACGACCCGGGCGCCCCGCCGCTTCAGCATCTCGTCGGCCGCCTTGCGGCCCGGCCGCATTTCTCCGTCCCAGTCATCGATGACGAGATCGACCACCGCGAGCGAATCGTTCTTGTTGGTCCCGATGGTGCCAGTGGCGCCGCGCTTGAGCCATCCGACGGCGTAGAGCCGCGGCGCGATCCGGCCACCGTCGTTGACGACGATTCCGCGGCGTTCGTCAAAGGGGAGCCCGTCGATCGGCTCGGCCCGCGATCCGATGCAGGTCACGGCGAGCTGGCATGCGACTTCGAAATGCTCGCCGGTCCCCGATACCTTGCCGTTTTCGTCGACGACCGTGCGCTCGAGGCGCACCGCCTCGACCCGGCCGGAGCCTAGAAGTTCGACCGGTGATGAGAAGAACGCGAAATGCACCCGCTTGTCCTTGCCGGCAGGATCGACGTCGGCGAAGGCCCGCATCGTGTCGACGTTGCGCTGGCGCAGGCGGAGATCGCGGTCCGACATGTAGGGGGCGGAGACGGTCTCCGGGAAGTGGCCGAGATCGACCACCGGGAGCGCTTTCTCAAGCTCCCCCATCTCGCGCAGCTCGACATTGGTGAAGGCAGCCTCCACCGGGCCCCGGCGTCCGAACATGTAGATGTCCGTGAGCCGCGAGGCGTGGATCGGGTCGGCCGCGTGCGGAACCAGATCGGTGACCGACATCTCGGCCGGAGTCTTGGCGAGCACGCGCGCCACGTCGAGGGCGACGTTGCCGACGCCGATGACGGCGACCGCGTCGACATCGAGATCGGGATCGAGATCAGTAAAGTCGGGATGGCCGTTGTACCAGCCGACAAAGGCGTTGGAGCCGAACACGTTGGCGAGGCCTTCACCCGGAATGCCAAGACGGTTGTCGTGGGGGGCGCCGTAGGCGAGCACCACCGAATCATAGGCGTCGAGCAGTTCGGCGACACCGATATCACGGCCGACCTCGACATTGCCGAGATAGCGCAGGCGAGGGTTTCCCATGGTACGGTCGTAGGCGCGAGCGACGCGCTTGGTCTTCTGGTGGTCCGGCGCCACGCCGCCCCGGATCAGGCCGTAGGGGCTGGGCAGGCGTTCGATCACGTCGACGAGACAGTCGGGGTCCTTGTCGAGCAGGCCTTGTGCGGCATACATGCCGCCGGGACCGGACCCGACGATCGCAACCGTGCGCTTCATCCGGGGAGCCTCTGGTTTTGGTGTTCTGCGGCTTTCGGCGCCGTTGCGGCGCCCGCGCCGCTATCATAGCGGGTTGCGGAACGCAGAAAAGGGGCCGAGTCGGACAGCGCCATGGCGACAGCGCCAAGGCGTCTCGTCGTCCATGTCCGTACGGGTTACCAGAGCTGCTGGGTCGCGATCCGTGCGCCTTCGGCCATCGCCTCGAACTTGGCCCAGATCACCGTCGGATGAACCTCGGTGTGATAGCAGGCCTGGGACGAAAAGCCGCAGTCGCCGCCGGCAAGCACGTTCTCGCGGCCGACCAGCTTCGCGTAGCGGCCGAGGCGTTCGGCGATCAGTTCCGGATGCTCGACGATATTGCTCGCATGGGTGATGACGCCGGGGATCAGGGCGCAGCCGTCGGGGAGCCGGACGTCCTCCCAAAGGTGGTATTCGTGCTCGTGGCGGGCGTTGGCGGCCTCGAAGGAGTAGGAGCCGGCCTTGATCTTCAGCATGTACGGCGCCACCTGCGCCATAGGCGCTTCGTAAATCCGCGGCCCCTCGTTGATCCCGTAACAGGTGTGGTAGCGGATCCTCTCCGCCGGAATGTTGCGCAGCCCGTGGTTCAGGGCCTCGATATAGAGGTTGAGGTGGCGGTCCTTGCCCGCGTCGTCAAGCTCTGGCTTGACGAGCGTGTCGCACAGGAACGGATCGTCGATCTGAAGCAGGAGCCCGGCATCGACGATGGCCTCGTATTCCTCGCGAAGCGCCTCGGCAACGGCCTCCGCAAACTCTTCCTCGCTGCCGTAATATTCGTTGTGCCCGATGCCCGAGGGTGCCACCGCCGGCATGAACGCGTCTTCGCACTCGAGGTCTGCGAGCGCCGTCTTGAGGTTGGTGATGTCGCGCCGGAGCGATTCATGCCCCTTGTAGCTCACCGGCCCGACGCAGTGTATGGGGTGCACCGGAACGATGGTTCCGCCCATCATGGCGCGTGCGAAATACTCCTTGTAATACTCTGGAAATGCGGCCACTTCCGCGGCGAAAAGATTGTGCCGCTCACCGGTCTGGGCCTCGAACCCGTCGATGCGTTCGGCGATATAGCTGAAGAAGCCGGACTTGGACATTTCGCCGTCGGCGACGACGTCGATGCCGAGATCTGCCTGTTTGCGTACGATTTCGCTGACGCCGTCACGGATCTCGCGCTCATAGGCGTCGTTGTCATAGTCCTCGCCGCTCAGCTTCGCCTTCATCGCGTCGAGCACGGCTACGGTGCGCGGCAGGCTGCCGACATGGGTCGTCAGGATTCGGTTCGGGTTTCCTTGCATGTGAGCCTCCCTCAAGTTTGCCCATTATAGACTGCCGGGGGCGCCAGGCGACCGGATTTCTCCGAATTCCACAGCCGTCCCTCCGCGCGCCTGCTGCGGTTCTGCGCACGGGAGCTTCGCCGCTGGTCGGCGCCTTGTGCCTGCGCCGGAGATCACTATCTTTGCAGCGTGACGTGCGGCCCCGGGTCGCCTCAAGTGTTTCCGCAAGCTCGGTCGCGGCACGGATCCCCGATATGGTGGACAGATCGCGGCCGGCACGGCACGGTTGCGGTGACGGAAAAGGAACGGGAAGAGATGACGCGACAGGGTTTTGCGCCGGCGCCGGATCGGCTCCGGTGACGGACGTCTTCTACATGGTCGAGATGGCCTACCCCGACCGCGACGGGCCGGGACGCGCCGCCTATGACGGCTTCTATGAGCGCCACATCTCGATGCTCCTGACAATACCGGGCTTTCTCTCGGCGCAGAGATTCGAGTGTCTGGAAGAGGAGAGGGCGCCGTTCCTCGCCGTTTACCGCCTTGCCGACGCCGAGGTTCTCGAAAGGCCGTCCTATCGGACCAGGGCGGGACGGCTCTCGGTCCCGGAGGAATTTCGCGAACGCATGCAGAACTGGGACCGCAACTTGTTGCAAGGAGAAGCCGGCGCGCTCGAGGTGGTGTCCGGAGGCGGTGGTCCCGACGGCGACGGCGCGGTACTGACGGTCCTCGATCGCCTCGATCCGTCGGCGCTGGCGCTGCCGGACGCCTTTGCCGCCCTGGAAGTGATCGGTCTCGACCGCACGATAGCCGAACGCGGCGTCCGCGTTGGCCCGCCTTGGAAGCTTGCCGCGCCGCCTTCCTGCACGGTCCGGAATTTCCGGCCCTTACACGCTCTCAGGAAACCCGGCTGAACCCGGTTCCCGCTGTGCCGCCCGGATGGCAGCCTCACCGGGCCGCGGTCATGTTCCTTCGGTGACGGTCCAGGTGCGGCCCTTGCGCAGCATGTCGTTGAGCGAACCCGCGGGTGTCGACGCGCGGATTTCGGCGAGCTGGCTGGTCACCGCCTCGTCATAGGGCTCGCCGGGGTTGCAATAGAGGACGCCGAGAGCGACCGGGAACTCGGGCTGCTCCATGTCGGCGAGCATCATGGCGAGAATCCGGTTGCCGTGGTCGTGGACCAGGACATCGTCCTCGGTGACGCCGTTCTCGCCGATCTCGACCACGCGAATGCCGAATCCGTCCTCGCTGCGCGCGATCCCCTTGTTGCCGTCCTTGCCGAAGACGAGCGGCTTTCCGTGCTCGACCGAAATCGTGTTGTCGAGGACGACCGACTTGTTGGTCCAGCCCTCGAACGCGCCGTCGTTGTAGACGATGCAGTTCTGGATGATCTCGACGAATGAGGCCCCCTTGTGGGCATGGGCGGCCTTGAGCACGTCCGGCATGTGTTTCTGGTTGGTGTCGAAGGTGCGCGCGACGAAGCGGCCGCCGGCGCCGAGCGCGAGGCTGCAGGCGTTCAGGGGCGAATCGACTGAGCCCTGGGGAGTCGAGGGCGAGCGTGTCCCGAGCCGGCTGGTGGGTGAATACTGGCCCTTGGTGAGTCCGTAGATCTCGTTGTTGAAGAGCAGCATGTTGATGTCGACATTGCGGCGCAACGCGTGGACGGTGTGGTTGCCGCCGATCGAGAGCGCATCGCCGTCGCCCATTACCAGCCAGATGTCGAGCTCCGGGTTGGCGAGTTTGGCGCCGGTGGCGAGCGCCGGCGCGCGGCCGTGAATGGTGTGGAAGCCGTAGGACGCCATGTAGTAGGGGAAGCGTGCAGCGCAGCCGATACCGGAGAAGAACACGAGATTCTCGAGCGGGATCTGAAGCTCGGCCAAGGTGCGATGGACGCCCTTGATAATGGCGTAATCGCCGCAGCCGGGACACCACCGGACTTCCTGGTCGGAGGCGTAGTCTGCCGGCCGAAGCTTCTCGACCGGTGTCTGGACGTTCATGGCGCTATCCTTCCACTCGCTTGCGGATTTCCTGGTCCAGGGTGGAGACCTTGAAGGGTTGTCCCGATATCTGCGTGACGCTTTCCGCGTCGACCAGGTACCTGCTGCGCAGCAGGTGGACCAGCTGGCCGTTGTTCATTTCCGGAACCATGACCCTGTCGAACCGCGCAAGCAGCTCTCCGAGATTTGTAGGCAGGGGCCAAATATGGCGGATGTGAATGTGCGACACGTCGACGCCGTCGGAGCGGCAGCGCTTGACGGCCTGGTTGATCGCGCCAAACGTCGAGCCCCATCCGACCACGGCGAGTCGGCCGTGATCCTCGCCGGTGGCGACTGCCTGTTCGGGAATGTCCCTGGCGATGCCGTCGATCTTGGCTGCGCGCACCTTCGTCATCCGGTGGTGGTTGTCCGAATCGTAGGAGATGTGGCCGGTGTCGTAGTCCTTCTCGATACCCCCGATCCGGTGCATCAGGCCCGGCGTTCCGGGAATCGCCCAGTTCCGCGCCAGCGTTTCTTCGTTGCGAAGATAGGGATGGAAGCCCTCCGGGTCGGTGCGGAACGCGACCTTGAAGTCCGGGATCTCGTCGACATCCGGTATCTCCCATGGCTCGGCGGCGTTGGCGAGATAGCCGTCGGTGAGCAGGATCACCGGTGTCATGTAGGTAACCGCGAGCCGTACCGCCTCGATTGCCGTCTCGAAACAGTCGCCAGCGGTCGCCGAGGCGACGACGGGAAGCGGCGTGTCGGCGTTGCGCCCGAACACGGCCTGGTTGAGATCCGATTGCTCGGTCTTGGTGGGAAGCCCGGTCGACGGGCCGCCGCGCTGGCTGTTCACGATCACCAGCGGTAGTTCGGTGACCAGGGCGAGGCCGATGGCTTCGGTCTTGAGCGCGACACCGGGCCCGGATGACGAGGTGACGCCGATGGAACCGGAATAGGAGGCGCCGATCGCCGAACATACGGCAGCGATCTCGTCCTCGGCCTGGAAGGTGGTGACTCCGTACTGCTTCAAGTTGGTGAGCGTGTGGAGAAGCGCCGAGGCCGGGGTGATCGGGTAGGATCCGAGGAACAATGGCAGACCCGCCTTGTGGGCGCCGGTCACCAGCCCCCAGGCGATCGCCTCGGTTCCGGTCACGGCGCGATAGGTGCCGGGCCGCACGTCGGCGCGGGCGACCTTGTAGGCTCCGGCGCCCGACGGCAGTTCGACCGTTTCGCCATAGGCGTGGCCGGCATTCAGCGCCGCGATGTTGGCCGAGGCGATGTGGGAGACCTTGGCGAATCTCTGGTTCACCCAGTCGATGGTCGGCTGCCTGTCGCGGTCATACATCCAGCACATCAGCCCGAGCGCCCAGAAATTCTTGGCGCGGGTGGCTTCCTTGGAGGAGACGCCGCAATCGGCGACGGCCGCGTTGGTCAGCTTGTTCATCTCGACCGTGATCACGACGTAGTTGTCGAGAGTCCCGTCCTCGAGGGGATTGGCGTCGTAGCCGGCGCGCGTGATGTTGCGGGGGGTGAAGGCGTCGGTGTTGATGACCAGCGTGCCGCCCTTGGGCACGTCCCTGAGGTGGACCTTCAGCGCTGCCGGATTCATCGCGACCAGCACGTCGGGATCGTCTCCGGGCGTCTGGATGTCGTAGGACGCGAAGTTGATCTGGAAGGCCGACACGCCGAACGTGGTGCCGGCTGGCGCGCGGATCTCGGCGGGAAAGTCGGGAAACGTCGCAAGGTCGTTGCCCATCAGCGCGGTCGACTGGGTGAATTGCGTGCCTGTCAGCTGCATGCCGTCACCGGAGTCCCCGGCGAACCGGATCACTACGGAATCGAGGGCCTCGCGCTCTCGTTGGGGCGCGACGCCTATCTCAGCCATGTTCGTAGCCATGTTTACGTCCGAAACTCCGTGTCAGGATGGCGGGCCGGCAAAGGCCCGCAGCCAAGCTATAGCGCGCGGATGGCGGGGTCAAGCCATGCCGCGATTCGGCGAGAGCAGGGGAGGCGAATTTGGCATGTTCCCGATGCCGGTGTATATGAGCCGCGTGTCTTCAATCCCGAAAACGGCGCAACGCCCGATGTCTTCCTATCTGCGACCCTCCCGTCTCGACGAGGCGCTCGCCGCGCTTGCGGACGGCGAGCGGGTCATAGTTGCCGGAGGCACCGACTACTATCCCGCGAGGGTAGGCCGTCCGCTCGACCATAACATACTCGACGTGACCGGACTGGACTCGCTTCGTGGCATCGCCGATCGCGGCGACCACCACCTGATCGGCGCGCTGACGACCTGGACCGACATCCTCCGCGCCGACCTGCCCGGCTGGTTCCGCACGCTCAAGCTCGCCGCGCGCGAGGTCGGCGGCGTCCAGGTGCAGAATGCAGGCACCGTCGCTGGAAACCTCTGCAACGCGTCGCCGGCGGCCGACGGGGTTCCCTGCCTGATGGCCATGGATGCGCGCGTGGTCTTGGCCTCGGCCGACGCCACGCGCAGCCTGGAGCTCCCGGAGTTCATTCTCGGCAACCGCCGGACGGCGCGCCGGCCCGACGAGATGGTGGTCGGGATCGAGGTGCCGAAGCCCGTCGGGGAAGCGACGAGCACCTTCATCAAGCTCGGCGCGCGGAAGTATCTGGTGATCTCGATCGCCATGGTCGCCGCAATCCTCGAGCGGGCCGCCGACGGCACCGTTGCGGGCCTGCGCATTGCCGTCGGATCCTGCTCTGAGGTGGCGCGGCGCCTTCCCGGCCTCGAACAGGCGCTGGCCGGACGGCCCGTGGACGGCCGGCTGGCCGATCACGTCGGCGCGGACCATGTCGCTCCGCTTTCACCGATTGACGACGTGCGCGGAACCGCGGAATACAGGATGGACGCGGCAGTGACGATCGTGCGCCGGGCCGTCGGCGAGCTGGCAAATGGAGAGGTGCGATGACGGTTTCGTTCACGCTGAACGGCCGGCCCGCCGAGGTTGCGGTGGAGCCGGTCAGCCGGCTGGCCAACGTGCTGCGCGACGTCGTCGGCCTTACCGGCACGAAGGTCGGCTGCGATGCCGGCGACTGCGGCGCCTGCACGGTGCTTGTCGACGGCGAGCAGGTCTGCGCCTGCATGACCCCGGTGGCGCAGGTCGCCGGGCGCGAGGTCACCACCGTGGAGGGCCTGTGCGCCGGGGACGGCCGGCTGTCGGCGCTCCAGCAGGCGTTCCACCACCACGGCGCGGCCCAGTGCGGCATCTGCACGCCGGGAATGCTGATGGCGGCTGCGAGCCTGTTCCGGGCCAATCCCGAACCGTGCCGCGAAGAGATACTCGACGCCATGGGCGGCGTATTGTGCCGCTGCACGGGCTATCAGAAGATCGTCGATGCCGTGCACCATGCCGCGCGCCCGGAAGCGCTGGAGATCGTTGTTCCGGGACCCGGCGAGGCCATGGGGGCGCCGGCGCTCAAGACCGATGGTATCCGCAAGGTCGACGGCTCGGAGCTCTACGGCGCGGATGCCGCGCCGCCCGATGCGCTGTGGGTCCGGGTGGTGCGTTCGCCGCATGCCAGCGCGACCTTCACGCTGGGCGATTTCGGGCCGCTCCATTCCGCCCATCCGGGGCTGGTGCGGGTACTGACGGCAGCCGATGTCCCCGGCGTCAACGGCTTCGGAGTCTATCCCCACATCAAGGACCAGCCGGCATTCGCCGTCGATGAGGTGCGCTTCATCGGCGAGGCCGTGGTCGCCCTCGTCGGCGACCAAGGGGCGGTCTTCGGCATCCGCGACGAGGAGGTGCCGATCGCCTACGAGGTCCGGCAACCCGTTTTCGGAATCGACGGTGCGCTCCGCGACGGCGCCCACCGGATCCATGAACACCACCCCGGGAACGTCTATGCGCGTGGCCATGTCCGCAAGCGCGATGCCGCCGCGGCGATGGCGAAGGCCGATGTCGTCGTCGAGGACAGCTTCGAGACCGGCTTCGTGGAGCATGCCTATATCGAGCCTGAGGCAGGTTGGGCGCGTCGCGTCGGCGACCGCCTCGAAGTGACGGTCACCACCCAGTCGCCCTACATGGATCGTGACGAGATGGCCAACATTCTCGGCATTGCGCCCGAGGACGTGCGCATCATTCCGAGCGCCTGCGGCGGCGGGTTCGGCGGCAAGCTCGACCTTAGCGTGCAGATTCCGATCGGCCTCGCCGCCTGGCTGCTCGACCGCCCGGTGCGCAGCACGTGGAACCGTCTCGAATCGATGGCGGCGACGACCAAGCGCCACCCGTCGCGGATCACGGGACGTTACGGCTGCACCCGTGACGGCGACCTCGTGGCCTACGAGATGCAGGGCGATTTCGACACCGGCGCCTACATTTCCTGGGGAATGACCGTCAAGGACCGGGTGCCGGTCCACGCCACCGGCCCGTATCTGGTTCCCAATGTGGAAGCGAGATCGCGGGCGGTGTTCACCAACGGGCCCCCGGCCGGGGCCTTCAGGGGTTTCGGCATTCCGCAGGCGGCGATAGCCCACGAGACGCTGATGGACACAATGGCCGAGCGGATCGGCATGGATCCGCTGGACTTCCGTCTGCGCAACGCCATACGCAAGGGGCAGGAAACCTGCACCGGACAGGTGCTGAAGCACAGCGCCGGCCTCGACCAGTGCCTGGAGGCGCTGCAGGCGCCGTGGCGCAAGGCGCGCGCCGCGGCCGACGCCTTCAACGCCGAGAGCGACGGCGTGACGCGGCGCGGCGTCGGCGTCGGCTGCATGTGGTACGGATGCGGCAACACGTCGATGAGCAACCCGTCGACCATGCATGTCGGGCTTGGGCCCGACGGTTCGGTGACGCTCTATTCGGGCGCCCAGGACATCGGCCAGGGCACCAACACAACAATGGTGCAGGTGGCCGCCGACGGCCTCGGCATCGCGATGGACAGGGTCCAACTGGTCTGGGGCGACACCGATCTGACGGCCGATGCAGGCAAGAGCTCCGCGTCGCGCCAGGCCTATGTCTCGGGCAAGGCGGCGATGCTGGCCGGCATGGACCTGCGGTCGCAGATCCTGCGGCTCGCGAATGTCGGGGAAGGCGCGGCCATCGAGTTCGGCGATGGCCGGCTGCTGGTGCGCGATGGCGACGCCGAGCGCGAGATCGATCTTGCCGCACTGCCCGCGGACAAGCCGCACGGCAACGTCCTGTTCGGCGAGGCAACCTTCGATCCGCCGACGACACCGCTCGACGAAATGGGGCAGGGCAATCCCTATGCCACCTACGGCTTCGGCGCCCAGGCGGCGGAGGTCGAGGTCGACACCGAGCTCGGCACCGTCCACGTGCGCCGTATCTGGGCTGCGCACGACATGGGCGCAGCGATCAATCCGGCGCAGGTAGAGGGCCAGATACACGGCGGCGTCGCCCAGGGTCTGGGTCTCGCGCTCATGGAGGAGTTCATTCCGGGCCGGACCGAGAACCTGCACGACTACCTGATACCCACGTTCGGTGACATGCCGCCGGTCGAGGTCTTCCTGATCGAGGACCCCGAGCCGACGGGACCTTATGGTGCCAAGGGCATCGGGGAACCGGCGCTCATTCCGACGGCGCCGGCGATCTTCGGCGCCATCTACCATGCCACGGGCGTGCGCATGAAAAGGGCGCCGGCCACGCCGGACCGGGTCCGCGCAGCGCTGCTCGCGGCCGGAGGAGACAGACAGTGAGCGATGCGACACCTGACGGGGCCGGGACGGCGGCCCCTATCATCACCTGCGACGCCTGTCCGGTACTCTGCCGGATTCGTGATGGCAAGACGGGCGCATGCAACCGCTACGGCAATGTCGGGGGCGCGCTGACGCGCATGGATCCGCTGGTTGTGACCCAGCAGGTGGTCGACGGCCACGGAGATCTGGTGCCGTTCCTGCCGCCCGACAGTGAATGGGATGGCACACTCAGCTTCGAGCGGCCATCTTTCGTCACCGGAATCGGGGCGACGACGACCTATCCGGACTACAAGCCGGCGCCCTTCATCGTCTCTTCGGAGCACCGCGGCGTCGACATGGTGACGGTGGTCTCGGAGGGAATCTTCAGCTATTGCGGCATCAAGGTGAAGATCGATACCGACCGCTATATCGGTCCCGAACCGGCCGCGGTGCGCGTCGACGGCGAGCAGATCGGACATGTGACGACGGCCGAGTACGGATCCCAGATGCTGGCGCTCGGTGGCGTTCGCCACCTGACCGGTGGCAGCAAGAAGGAAGGCAACGTGACCTGCGCGGCGATGCTCGCTCTCTGCAACGGCGAGGCTGTCGACATGACCATCGACGACGGTGCGGCGCTGACGGTCCAGGCCGGACAGCCGCCGGTCATCGACAGCGTCCGCGAGGAACGCATGCGGGTCGGCTGCGGATCCGCCACCATAGGCATCTTCGCGCTCCAGTGGCACGGCCATGTGGACGAGGTCATTGTCGTCGACGATCACATCACGGGGGTTCTCACCGAACACCAGTCGGGGAAATTCCTCGACATGCCGGCGGCGGGCATCCGCGTCGTCGGTCGCAGGTCCACGCCGGGGCGTTATTTCCAGGTGGCCGAGCCGGGAAGCGGCTGGGGCGGCACCGACATCACCGAGCCGCTGTCGATCATCGAGCGGATCGACCCGAAGACGGCCTGGCCGGGGCTGCGCCTTCTCATGGTCAGTACGACCGGGGAGGATCATGCGTACTACCTGCTCGATGACGATCTGAAGCCGGTGCCGGCGGAAATGCCGGAGGAGTTGAGGGTCTCCGTCGACCGGATCGGCGAGAACTGCGAACCGGCTCTCTGCACCGTGCTGTTCATGGGCGGTGCCGGAGGTTCGCTCCGCGCCGGCGTTACCGTGAACCCGGTGCGGCTGACACGATCGGTGCGGGAGTTGCGCACGCGCGTAACCTGCGGCGGCGCTCCGGCCTATGTCTGGCCGGGCGGCGGCATCACCGTGATGGTCGATGTCACGCGCACCCCGGCCAATTCGTTTGGCTATGTGCCGACCCCGGCGCTGGTCGCGCCGATCGAATTCACCATGCCGCGCGAGGAATATGTCGCGCTCGGCGGCTACACGGAGCATATCCGGCCCCTCGACGAGGCGCTCTCGTCGGGAAGCCCCCATGGCGTGCGCCCGATTCCGTGGGCCGGGCAGAACCCGTGGCCGCTGCAGAAACAACCGATGCCGGACAACCTCTAGCGAAGGCGTCGGCTGCCGCGGCGCTGGCAGCCATGCGGCGGTCAATCGGATCCGGGCGGTGACAGGTCCCCAGGCGCGGCTGCTCGGCGACGGGCGCCGACTGCATCTGCAGCACGGCCCCATTGATCTGGTGATCGAGGTTTTCGCCACGCCCGGTGAGGTTCGCCGCGCATACGGGCAGGCGCGGGACCGGTTTGCAACAGTGCTGGAAGAACTCGTCCGGGAGCTGCCACGGCTCCGCCAGGAGGTTCCTGCTGACGGCTGGACTCCGGCGGGTCGGGTGGCGGCCCGCATGGTGGACGCCGTCCGGCCGCACCGGCAGGGATTCGTCACGCCGATGGCGGCGGTTGCCGGGGCGGTAGCCGACGAGATCAAGGAGGCGCTGGTGGCGGGCCGCCGTATCTCCAGGGCCTATGTCAACAATTCCGGTGATATAGCCTTGCACCTGGAGCCCGGGGAAAGCCTGCGTCTTGGCATCGTTGACAATGTCGAACGCCCCGCGATCGAGGGCGCTGCCGAAATTCATGCCGATTTCGGCATTGGAGGCGTGGCGACAAGTGGCTGGCGCGGACGCAGCCACTCCCTCGGAATAGCGGATGCAGTGACCGTCCTTGCGGACAGTGCCGCTGCAGCCGATGTCGCGGCCACGCTTGTCGCCAACGCCGTCAATGTCGATCATCCTGCGGTCTCTCGGGTGCCGGCCTCGTCGCTGGATCCCGATACGGATCTCGGCGAACGCCTCGTCACCGCGGCCGTCGGCGAACTCGATCCGGCGGCAGTGGGCGGGGCCCTCGAGGCCGGTCGGGCCCGGGCGGCAGACATGGTGGCACGGGGCCTTGTTCTTGGCGCCGTGCTGAAGCTCGGCGGCGAGGTCCGGGTGGCCGGAGCTGCGCCTCCGAAGTTGCTGTCCGGAGGCGGGGCAAGCGCGCCGTGACACGCGCCGGGTCGTCAACCGCTTGAGCGGTCGACGCCCCGCCAGCTTGCGGAGGGCGCATCATCCTCTTCCATGAACTGGCGCAGGTGGGGCGCCCAGAGTTCGGCGTGGAGGGTGGAGTAGTGGCCGAACGTCCGCTCGCTTGCGGGCACCAGGATCTGCCGCGCGCCGGGAATCCTGGCGATCGCGGGCTCGACGACGCCAAGTTCCGGCGGATTCAGCTCGTCATCCTCGAAATTGATCGCAAGGAGTCGCGCCCTGATCCTGTCGAGATCGCCGGACGGGTCGTAGTCCATGGAGGCTTCGATCTGGTAGAGGCGATCGTTGGCGTCTCCCCGGCGCGCCCGTTCGACAAGCGCCTCGTAGTGGCGGTCGGCAGCTTCGCGCGTCGGCGCGATCTCCTGGAGCCGCACGACGCTCTGCGTCATCAGGGCGCTGAACGGTGCGGTACGGACATAGCGCGACGGGTTGGTCACGTAGTGTCCGCCGTTCCATTCGGGGTCGTTCCGGATGGCCTCGATCGATATGCGGCGCTGGATCCAGTTGCGGCCGCTCATGGGGCCGGGCTGGCTCGCGACGGGGACCAGCATCTCGACGAGATCCGGGAACCTCGCCCCGAACATCCAGGTGAGCATGCCACCCATGGACAGGCCGAGGACAAGTGTCAGGCGGGTTACGCCGAGGCCCTCCGTGAGCAGCTGGTGTGTAGAGGCGACCAGGTCGTCATAGCGATAGTTCGGGAAATCGGAACGCAGGCCGTCGCTGGGCTTGCTCGATCCGCCGAAACCCAGCATGTCAGGGATGATCACGAAGTATCTCGACACATCGAGCACCTGTCCGGCACCGAACAGCCGGTCGGCGAGGCCGGGTTCGAGCCAGGTTCTGGCCGAGCCGGTGGTGTTGTGGAGGAGAAGCACCGCGTTGGCGCTCCTGCCCGAGACATCCTTCCTCTCGGTTCCCATCGTCAGATAGCGGAGGCGAAGCGAGTCGAGCGTCTGGCCGTTCGCGAACACGAAATCGCGACACACATGTTCGCACTCCCGGTATGCCCATTCCGCCATGATTCGTGCCTTCCTGTACCGCCATTCTGCTCGGAATGCGGCAAGTATAGCGCCGTGAGCGCATGAAGGCAGAAAGCCCGCATTTGCCCAGCGACCTGCCGGGTCGGTCGAGCAGGGTACGAAGCCTGCCGGCGGTTCGCCGACTGGTCGTGTCAGGCGCCTCCGCAACTCCGTCTTGCGGCGCTGTCGAACACCGGATCCCGCGGGAGGGGCCGCGCACGACTCATGGCGAAGACTCTGATATGGTCCCGCGTCCAGCCGGAATTTTCCGGGGCGTCAACGAGGGAGCGGAGCATGGATGATGCCAGAATCGCGGAGGTAGCCGCGCAGCCAGGAGACTTTGGCGACCTCGTCAAGGTCCGCAAGTTCGTCATGCATGTCGAGGAGGTTCTGCACGAGTTTGGACCGGTGGCCGAAACACCGCAATTCAAGGGCTACATCGCGGCTGTAACCCACAATCCCTATGCCGGGCGTTATGTGGAGGACATCCTTCCCCTCATGGACCAGCTAAAGCCGATGGGAATCGAGATGGCGAAGAAGCTGATGGCTGTCCTCGGCGGCCCGGACAGTATCACTGCCTACGGCAAGGCGGCGGTCGTTGGCGAGAATGGCGAGCTTGAGCACGCGGCGTTGTGGCACGAACCTGGCGGCTACGGAATGCGGCAGCTCATGGAAAAATCGGCTGCAATCGTGCCCTCGACGAAGAAGGTCGGCGGACCGGGTTGCGCGATCGACGTCCCCATTGCTCATGCCAACGCGGCGTATGTCCGGTCGCATTTCGACACGGTGGTGTGCAGCATCAACGATGCGCCGCGCGCCAACGAGATTGTCTGGATACAGTCGATGTCGACCGGCCCGCGGATATATTCGCGCTCGGGCGGGCTCGAGGATGGAGACGTCGTCGGCAAGGACGGGCTGCGCTGAAGCAGCCGGGGCGCCCGCGCTCAGGCGCCGGCCGTTCCCCGTATCGCCTGCCAGACCCGGTCCGGTGTTGCAGGGATGCCAAGTTCGCGGCCGCCGTTGCCGTCGAGCGCGTCCATGATGGCATTGTAGACCGCGGGGTAGGAGCCACCGTTTCCGGCTTCGCCGCAGCCCTTGACCCCCAGGGGATTGGTCGTACAGGGGACAGCGTGGGTGGAGAAATCGACATGTGACAGATCGTCGGCTCGCGGCATGGCATAATCCATGTAGGTGCCCGACAGCAGCTGCCCGTCCTCCTGATAGACCGCGGTCTCGCCGAGAACCTGGCCGACGCCCTGCATGATTCCGCCATGAACCTGACCCTCGACGATGAGCGGGTTCACGACCACACCGAAATCATCGACCACCGTGTAGCGGTCGATCCTGACCTGGCCCGTGTCAGGGTCTATTTCTATCTCGACGACGTGACAGCCGTTCGGAAAGCTCGACGGGCTGGTCGTGTGATTGACCTTCGCTGAGAGCGAATCGGGAAGATCACCCGCCTGCGCCGAGGCTTCCGGCGCCTTTCGGGCAAGCTCCATTATGTCGATGCGGCGATCGGTTCCTGCCACGGTGAACATGCCGTCGGCAAAGGCGATGTCCTCGACCGCGGCTTCAAGCACATGGGCGGCCAGCCTGCGCCCGTTGTCGATGATGGCCTCGCCGCATTCGACGATTGCGCCTCCGGCGGCAATCATCGAGCGTGATCCTCCGGATCCCCCGGCGCCGGCGCTCATTTCATCGGAGTCGTACTGGACCAGGCGGATGCGGTCGAAGGGGATGCCGAGGCGCGAGGCGATCACCTGCTTGAACGGCGTCGCATGGCCCATGCCAAAGTCCTTGGTGCCGGTAACGAGAGTCACGGTTCCGTCATCCTCGAAGCGGATATCGGCCAATTCCGAGCCCGGCGGGGCGGTGGTCTCCAGATAGGGTGCTATTCCGATTCCGCGGATCATCCCCTTCGCCTCGGATTCACGCTTGCGCCCCGGGTATCCGGTGTAATCGGCGTGCTCGAGGGCCTTGTCCATGATGGCCTCGAACTCTCCTGAGTCGTAGGTCAGGTCTACCGGCGTGGCGTACGGCATCTGGTCGGGCGAGACCATGTTGCGCCGACGGATCTCGACCCGGTCAACGCCTGTTTCTTCCGCGGCCTTGTCGATCAGACGTTCGAGAAAGAACTTGCTCTCCGGCCGTCCGGCACCGCGATAGGGGCCGGTTGGCACGGTATTGGTGAAGATGCACTTCACGTTGTACGAGATCGCCGGGGTCTTGTAGACGCTGATGATGTTGCGGCCTGTCACCATGGTTGGCGGCCATGGACCCATAGCGGTCAGATAGGCTCCCATGTCGCCAACCCCGGCGACCCTGAGCGCGAGAAAGTTGGTGTCTGCGTCAAGTGCGAGTTCGAGAGCCAGCGTGCTGGCACGGCCGTGGTGGTCCGCAAGGAAGCTCTCCGAGCGGTCAGCGGTCCACTTGACGGGGCGGCCGAGCTTGCGGGCGGCATAGAGGCAGGCAATCGATTCGGCGTAGGCGCTGCCCTTCATGCCGAAGGAGCCGCCCACCTCCCGGGATATCACGCGCATGTCTGCGGGATCCACCCCGAAGATGTTGGCCATCCCGTTGCGGTATCCGGTCACGCCCTGGGTGCCGACGGTCAGCGTGAAGCGATTTCCGTCATGTTCGGCAAGGACGGAGCGGGGCTCCATGGCATTGACGACGATCCTGGTGTTCGTGAGCTCAAGGCGCGTGACATGCGCTGCTTCGGCAAAGGCCCTCTCGACCGTCGCCTCGTCGCCGATATGAAAGTCGAGGCACACGTTTCCGGGGGCGTTGTCCCACACCACGGGCGCACCGTCGCCGGACGCGGCGACCGGATCGCTGATCGCGGGCAGGGGCGCAATCTCGGGATTGATCAATTCGGCGGCGTTCCTCGCCTGGGCAAGAGTCTCGGCCACTACGATCGCGAGCGGGTCGCCGACATATTTGACCTGTTTTGCGGCCAGCGCCGGATAGGGCGGCACCACGGCGTCGGAGCCGTCCCGGCTCTTCACGGCAACGGGGCAGGGTATGTCCTTGATCCCGTCGCGCCGAAGATCGGCGCCGGTAAAGACGCCGACTACACCGGGCGCGGCGAGGGCGGCCGAAACGTCGATCGAAACGATGTCTCCGTGCGCAACCGGCGAGCGGAGGATAAAGGCGTAAGCCTGGCCGTCGACGCTGCAGTCGTCGGTAAAGGATCCGTGTCCGGTAAGGAGGCTGGGATCCTCGGTGCGCAGCACCGGCTGGCCGATGCCGAATTTCATTGCGTGATGGGCGGAGTCGTCGGGCATTCCGGCGCCTCTCTTGGTGAGTTGTGGAGCAGATAGCGGGACCGGAGGGCGGACATTCCGCCTCGTCTGAACGAACTCACCATAACCCGCCGGCAGCGGCATCGCAAGGTGTCGGCCAGACTCTGGTCTGGCCGAAGGAAGCAGGTCGGGATGCTCCGGCGTTGCGGAATCGTCGATGATGGAGGGCCGGATTATTTGGCCCGGGCTGTCGCCGGTGCGCCGGTGTGGATTGTTGACAAGGGTTGTCCTGGTCACGACTATGATCCCTCGCACCGGACATTGAGACCAGTTTGGCAGGACTCGTCATGAAGGCACAAATCCGCAAGACATCGGTCATCGTCGAGGAAACACGGCAGGATCTGGGCAGGGCGGTCGATCCTCCGACCCGCAAGGCTGCGGCGCTTGCCGTGATTGCCAACCCGTTCGTCGGCCGTTACGAGGACGACCTCGGCGAACTGATGGACATCGGCGCGGAACTCGGCGACATGCTCGGACGGATGTGTGTCGAGGCGCTCGGAATCGAGCCGGGTGAGGCCGAGAGCTATGGCAAGGCGGCCGTCGTCGGCGAAGGCGGAGAATGGGAGCACGCAGCCGCCATTCTCCATCCGAAGCTGGGGGCGCCGCTTCGCAAGGCGGTGGAGAAGGGTGCCGCGCTGGTCCCTTCAGTGAAGAAGCTCGGAGGCCCCGGCACCGCGATCGACATTCCGCTCGGGCACAAGGACGCCGCCTACGTGCGCAGCCACTTCGACGGGATCGAGGTGCGGATGCCGGACGCGCCGCGTGCGGGCGAAATTCTGGTCGCCGTCTCGGTCACAGATTCGGGGCGGCCGTTCCCCCGGGTCGGAGGTCTGACCACGAGCGAGGCGAAAGGCGAGGACGGGCTGCGCTGACCGGGAGCCTGACCTCCCGGATGCTCTGCGCCGGAGTACAGGAGTCCGCATTGCCGTGTCGAGATGGCTCAGTCGGCTTGGACGATCTCGGGTAAGCGCTCTGCCGGCGGCGTGTTGCGACTTCTTCCGCTCGCCACCTTGCCGTCGATGACTACCATTCCCACGCCAGGGATGTCCCCCATGCGGACGCTCTCCAGCAAGTCCTTTCCGGCAGTGTGCTGGGCACGGTCGAGGAACACGAAGTCGGCCGCACGTCCCTGCTCGATCAGCCCGCAATCGAGATCACGTACCCTGGCCGTGTTTCCGGTTGCGAAGCAGAAGACCGTCTCGGCGGCCACCTCCCCGAGCGAAGACAGGATGGCGATCATCCGCAATATTCCGAGCGGCTGAACTCCGGAACCGGCTGGACCGTCGGTGCCGAGGATTACGCGTTCGAGCTGGCCGAGTTCGGTCGCCGTGCGGAGCGCGAACAGCGCTGCCGTCGCGTTGCCGTTGTGGACGATCTCGATGCCGGCCCGGCAGTCCTCGCACAGGCAACGAATCTGGTCGAGGGGGAGCGAGGTGTGGCCGCCGTTGATGTGTCCGATGATGTCGGCGCCAGCCTCGAGGACTACATCCTTGTCGATCAGGCCGGAGCCCGGAATTGACGGGCCACCGGTGTGTATCGTCGACTGGATCCCGTACTTGCGAGCCCAGTCCACCATCTGACGGGCCTCGGTTCCGGCCTTGACGCCGCCGAGCCCGATTTCGCCGAGGAGCCTGACGCCGGCCTCCGCGAGTTCCTTGAAATCCTCCTCGACCATTCCGGTCTCGAGAATGGGTGCTCCGGCATGGACCTTCACGCCGCCCGGCGGAAATGCCGAGAACGCGCGCTGCGCGGTGATGCCGAGCGCGACCACGCCTTTCGGATCCTTCGGGCGGCCCGGCAGATGGACCTCGCCAGCGGATATCATCGTCGTGACCCCGCCATGCATCGAGGAGTCTATCCAGTTGAGCTGGCCCTGGCGGGGCGTCCAGTCCCCGAACACCGGATGGACATGGCTGTCGATCAGGCCAGGGCAGAGCGTGACGCCATGGGCATCGATGGTGAGGTCCGCGCCTTCCTGATCGACATCGGCGGTCTTGCCGAAGTCCGAGATCCGGCCGTCTATGGCGACCAGGGTGTCCGCGTCGAGGACGGGATTCTCAAGCGCCCCCGAGAGCATCAGGCCGATGTTGCGGATGACGGTCTTGCCCTTGGGTGCCTCTCGAACTATCGGTCCGGCCATGTCGCGGCTCCTTCCCCGTGACTGACGTCATTCGGCCGCCGCCGGCGCGTTGCGCCGATCGGAAGCCTCAAGCCGCGCACACAGCTCGTCGGTTGCCTGCACGTCTCCGAAATGCAGGTAGAACGCCTTCAGCGCGTTGGCGTGTTCCTCATCGGTTGCCGTGGCGCAGCCGTCCGACACCATGAGCGTGCGGTAGTTGAGCATCATCGCGTCGCGGGCGGTGGATTCGCAGCACACGTTTGTTGCGACGCCGCAGATCAGGACGTTCTCGATGCCATGATCCCTGAGCACGAGCTCGATGTCGGACGAGCCCTGGATGAAGGCGCTGTAGCGCCGCTTGATGACGCGGTGATCTTCCTCCTGCACGTCGAGCGTCGGCCAGAGTTCGAACGGCCAGGCGCCGCGGGTCATGGAGCTGATGCGGATGTCGCCCTTCTCCGGGAGATTGCGCTCGTGTGCGGTCTTCCACGAGACCGGTGTGTCGGCCGGCGCCAGATTCTGTATCCAGATGACGATTCCACCAGTGCGCCGCACGGTATCGGCGATCCTGTTGACATTGTCGACAATGGTCTGGCCGACCGGGCAGCCGGCCTGCTGGCTCTCGTCCATGAAATAGTTCTGCATGTCGACAACCACGAGCGCGGTCTTCTCGGTGTCGAAGGTCTCGCAGGTGTGCTCGCGGCCCTGACGCGCAACGATGCGGTCGATGTAGTTGCGGGGCATTTCAAAAGGATGCGGCATGTCACGGTCTCCATGGCGGGTTGTCAGTCGTGCCGTCAATGATACGTCCGGATTCGCCGCCGGCCAACATGCGCTGCAAGTTTTTCGGGGCTCCGGTCGGCGATCTGCAGGCCAGCGGACTCGACGGCATGCGTCTCGTCCGGGGATCCGGGCCGTCTGCCGGTCAGAAGTGAACCGCGGCGCCGGGCTTCAGTGACAGGCTGAGCGACAACCCGCCCGCACCGCAGCAGGGACAGCTTGCGGCGATGAGGAACTGCTGGCGCTGGTCCTCCGTGATGTCGGCGGTGGCGGCGGTGGCTTCGGTCCCGCTTGGGAGCGGCCGGTCGACAAAGTCCGCGAGGATGTCCGGCAGGGGTACGTCACGCACGAAGCGGCGCGAACGCTGTACGGCGTGGCGATCGATCCCGCGACCCTCGCCGTCGACGGGCCGGAGACGGCGCGGCTTCGCCGTCAGCTTGCCGAAACAGCGGAGACCTTCGGGTAGCCGCAGGACAGTTGTTTGGATGGTGGGCGGGTTTTTGCTATAGACAAGACCGACCGGCAACCAGCGGCAAGCGCCGTAAGGGGTATCCCGGGAGGTTCGGGGCGGCTATGCAAACCGAATTCCGGCCGCGGATCGACGCAGAGGCCGGTCGGGGCAACTGCGCCAAAGCCGAGGAGCGAAGATGTCTGCAAGGGAAAACAGCGGTGTTCCCACACCGATCTGGTTCACGATCGTGACCGTGCCGAGGGTGATTATCGGCTTGGTCATCCTCTTCGGCATCGCGATCAATTTTGCGAACGTGATCGGGCGCTATGTCTTTCTTGAACCGATCATCTGGGCAGAGGAGATCATGATCTACATCATGGTCTGGACCGTGTTCATCGGCGCTGTCCTGGTGTCGTTCGAGGGGCAGCATCTGAAGATGGACTTCTTTTCGATCATGCTGCCGTCGCCGTGGAAAGAGATCATCAACTTCGTCGCCACCATGGCGATCCTCGCCGTCTGCGTCTTCGTTGTTCCGCAGAACTGGACGGTCGTCGAGCTGATGTGGAACAACGATCAGCGCAGCGTGGTTGCCGAGATTCCAATGGTGATTCCGCACTTTGCCCTGTTGTTGGGCTTCGTCCTCATTTTCGTGGCCATCGTGGTGCGTTTCAGATCGCATATCACGGGCACTCTGGCGAGCGAGGTCGATGAGATCGTCGAGGAATATGGCGGCGATATCGACGCACCTGCCGGGCTGTCGGAGAAGTAGGCCGGCCGCCGACATCGGGCCACAGGGAGAGTTTTCATGGAATGGGTAATGGCGGTCGTCCCGGTAATCCTGTTGTTGCTGGGATTCCCCATCTTCGTGATCCTGCTGGCGACGTCGGCGATCATTCTCCTGATTTTCGCGCCGGTGCCGCCCATGGCGGTGCACATCAACATGTTTGGAAGCGTTGACAAGTTCGCGCTGATGGCAGTGCCGTTCTTCATCTTCGCCGGAGAACTGATGGGCCACGGCGGAATCTCGAAGCGGATCGTCGCCTGGGTGCTCTCGATCATTGGCGGTGTGCGGGGAAGCCTCGCGCTTACCACGGTCGGCACCTGCACCGTCTTCGGCGCGATCTCGGGCTCGAGCCCGGCAACGGTGGCCGCCGTCGGGCGGCTGCTATACGGGCCGCTCCGCGAGGCCGGATACGACGAGAAATTCTCGAGCGGACTTCTCGCCTCTTCGGGCGCCATCGCCATCGTCATCCCACCGTCGATCGGCATGATCCTCTACGGCGCGTCGGCCGAGCAGTCGGTGGCCCTGCTGTTCATCGCTGGAATCATTCCGGGCCTCATCATGGCGGCGCTCATGGCGGCCTATATCTACGCCTTTGCGCTCAGGAGGAACATCCGCGAGGCTGCGGGCTTCTCTTTCGGCGAATTTCTTCGCGCCAGCAAGGACGGCATCTGGGCGCTCGGCACGCCAATCATCATTCTCGGCGGCATCTACGCCGGCATCTTTTCGCCCACCGAGTCGGCGGGCATCGCCTGCGTCTACGCAATCATCGTGACCCGCTTCATCTACGGCGATATCGACTGGAAGGGCATCTGGGACGTCTCGGTCAATTCCATGTACCTGACGGCCCAGGTCCTGATCATCGTTGCCGCCGCCGGCGTGTTCTCCCAGCTTCTGACCATCAGCGGTATTCCGCAGAGCGCCGTCGCCGCGATCCAGGACATGAATCTCGAACCCTGGATGGTCCTCCTCGTCATCAACGTCTTCCTGCTGTTCGTGGGCTGCCTGCTTGATCCCGGCTCGGCCATTCTCGTGCTGACGCCGCTTCTCGCGCCGATCGCGGCGGCCATGGGGGTCGACCTGATCCACTTCGGGATCATCATGACCGTGAATCTCGCAATCGGCATGTTCACGCCGCCGTTCGGGCTGAACATCTTCGTGACGCAGGCACTCTTCAAGGCGCCGCTCTCTAGCATCTATCCGGGGCTGATCCCGTTCATCTTCATCAACATCATCGCGCTGCTGATCGTGACCTATGTTCCGGAACTCTCGCTGTTCCTGACCCGTTACATCAACTAGCACGCGGGCCGGCGCCGCGGCGCGGCCGCCGATCCGGACGCCGTCGCGGCAGGTGAAGGCTGGTGCCGGAGAATCGCAGGCTGGGCCTGCTTGCGCTTGCGCTGACCATATTCTGCTTCGGGACGCTGTGGACCGCGGGCAAGTTCGCGATCGATCATGTCCCGCCGCTGTGGTTCACGGCCGGTCGCTTCGCCATCGGCGGCCTCTTCATTGCATCACTGCTTGCGCTCCAGGGCCGGCTGCGCCTGCCGGACCGCGCCGACATCCCGATCATTCTCAGCGTCGGCGGCTTCATGTTCGGCGTCTACTCCTCGATCTTCCAGAGTGCGCTGGAATTCATCCATGCCGGCCGTGCCACGATCCTCGGCTACACGACGGCAATCTTCGTGACGCCGGTCGCGGTACTGTTCCTCGGCGAACGCCTGTCGGGCGTAAGGTTCACCGGCCTCATGGCGGCGATCGCCGGATTTCTCGTCCTTTTCAACCCGCTGGAGCTCGACTGGTCGGACCGCGATGTCCTGGTCGGCAACGCCATGATCGTGTTCTGTGTGATCATGTGGTCGGGCGTCATCCTCCATATCAGGGCTCACCGCCAGGTCTCGGATACGCTGCAGCTGGTCCCGTTCTTCCTGCTGGTTGCCTGCACGGTCGCGACATGCTCGGCCCTGGTCTTCGAGGGCCTGCCGGATTTCGAGGTGACCGAGACCGTCTTCTGGCTCTATCTCTATTCCGGGGCGATCGCGAGTGGCCTCGGCAACTGGGGAGTGACCACGGCGATACGGAACCTGCCGTCAGCGGTTTCGACGGTCGGCCTTCTCGGCGTGCCGGTGCTCGCGCTTGTCATCAGCATCCTGTTTCTCGGGGAGGTCCTGACCTGGTCGCTGGGCGCGGGCATTGTGTTGATCACCGCGGGAATCACCATCGTCACACTATCGAAGGACAGTTGAGGGAGGCAGCATCGTGCTTGCAGACAGAACCATCATCGTAACCGGCGCGGCGAGCGGAATCGGGCGCGCCTGCGCTACGCGCCTTCTCGAACAGGGCAACCGCGTGGTTGCCGTGGATCTCGGCCGCGACGCTCTTGAGGCCGAGCACGGCGGCGAGACCGGCAGCCTCAGGCTGGTCGCGGGCGATGTCGCCCTGCCGGAAACGGCGGCACGCGCCAGCGCCGCGGCGGTATCCGCGTTCGGAGGCGTCGACGGCCTTGCCCATTTCGCTGCAGCGCACTCGAAGCTCAACTGGCAGGAAGCGGACGCCGAAGAGTTCAACCGGATCCTCTCGATCAACGTGACCGGATCGTTCCTCATGGCCAAGGCGGTGGCCGAGACGATGATCAAGCACGGCACCCGCGGCGCGATGGTGCTGACCGCGTCGGGCGGCGTGCTGATGGGCGGCACCGGCGAACAGGGACGCGGAGGCCCTGCCTACACGACATCGAAGGGCGGTGTCCTGATTCTTGTTCGCTGCCTTGCAAAGTCCTGGGGACGCCACGGCATCCGCGTCAACGCCTTGAGCCCCGGTGTTGTCGAGACGGCGATGACGTCCAACTACACGGCCGAGGCGAAGAAGGGCGCGGCGGCGCGCGCCGCGCTCGGCCGGATTTCGCAGCCCGAGGACCAGGCGTCCACTGCCATCTGGCTGCTGTCCGACGACGCGGGCTTCATCACCGGCGAGAATGTCAACGTCAATGGCGGCGCGGCCTTCGGATAGGGTGCAGGCTCCACGCGTCCAGGCTCGCCCGTGCGTTGTGGGAGGCCCTCGGAGATGATGCTCCAGGCGCCGTCGCCGTGGCGATCCGAACGAATTTCCGGGTGCAGTGCACGATGACCCGATGTCCGTGTCGGAGCCGCCGGTCCGCGGACTTGTCCCGCGACGGGACCGGTATGTTGCGCGACGTGACGGAAGCCGTCGGCCTTGACTTCGGAAAGCCAGATATCCTAGGGTTTCCGCCATCTGTCGCTGTTGGCATGGTTCCGTCCGGAGAGTATCCGTCCGAGGGGCCGATTCCGCGAATAGCCGGATTCGGAACGGGGTCGGGGGCACACCGCAGCCAGCTCTGGCGGTAGGGGCGCGTCAGTCCGGCCACTCGATGAAGGGGAGGGAACATGTTTCTGCGAAACGCCTGGTATGTTGCCGCCTGGGAGGCCGAGATCGGCGATCAGCCCTTCGCGCGGACGATTCTCGGCGACCCCGTCGTTCTCTTCCGCATGGCAGATGGCGAAATCGCGGCTCTGGAGGACCGGTGCTGTCACCGCTCGCTGCCACTGTCGCTTGGAACGGTAGTCGGCGAACGCATCCAGTGCGGCTATCACGGGCTCGAATTCAACCGGTCGGGAACCTGCGTGAAGGTGCCCGGGCAGTCGAAGATTCCGCCGGGAGCCGAGGTTCGCGCCTATCCGGTGGTCAGGCGCTACGGATGGGTGTGGATCTGGCCGGGCGATCCCGACCGGGTCGACGAAGCCCTGCTGCCCGACTGGTGGTGGTGCGAGAGCCCGGAATGGAAAACGATCCCGGGCCGCGGCAGCACGCCGCTGCATGTGGAGGCAAACTACCTGCTGATTTCCGACAACCTGTTCGACATCACGCACCTGTCCTATGTCCACACCTCGTCGATCGGCAATCTCGACATTATGGATTTCCCGGTCAAGACGCAGCGCTTCGACCGCCGCGCTGTAATGACCCGGCTGGTGCTCGACCGTCCGCCGGCGCCGTTCTACAAGAAGGCGGGGGGATTCGAGGGCAATGTCGACCGTTGGCTGATTACCACCTCCGACCTTCCATGCTATATCGTCAATGACGCGGGATCAGTCGAGGTCGGCACCGGCATCACGCCCGGCGAGGCCGACGAGGCCAGGGGAGTCGAGATGAAGGTCATGAACGTCCCGACACCGGAGACGGAGACCTCGACCCATTATTTCTATGCCCATGCGCGGCATTTCAAGATAGATTCGGAGGAGTGGGACGAGATCTACCGCACCCAGTTCACGGATGTGTTCGACGAGGACAAGGTCATCCTTGAGGCGCAGCAGCGAAACATCAGCAGCGTGAACGGGGCGCACGAGATCGACATCAACGGCGACGCGCCCAATATCCTGGCGCGGAATATGCTCGACGAGCTGATTGCCGCCGAGCAGCAGCAGTCCTGAGCGCGGAGCAGGAGACGGTGCCGGGACCGCTTGAAGGGGTGCGCATCCTCGAACTGACGACGATGATCACGGGATCATTGTGCGGGCAGATGCTGGGTGATCTTGGCGCCGACGTCATCAAGGTCGAGAAGCCCGATGGCGGAGACATGTTCCGGGCGTGGCGCGGTGGAACATATTCAGGACAGTTTACCGCCTACAACCGGAACAAGCGCTCGATTACGCTCGACCTTCGGAGCGACGAAGGGCGCGAGATCGTGCTGCAGCTGGCCGAATGGGCGGACGTGCTGATTGAGAATTTCCGCCCCGGCGTTATGGAACGGCTCGGACTGCCGCTCGATGTCCTGCGCGCGCGAAGCCCGAATCTGATTTATTGCTCGATCACCGGGTTCGGAGAGGACGGGCCCTACGACAAGCGCCCTGCCTACGACGCGGTGGCGCAGTCCCTGTCAGGGATCACCAGCCTGTTTGTTGATCCCGAGAATCCGACGATCACGGGACCGACGATCGCCGACAACATGACCGGCATCAACGCTTGCTATGGCATTCTCGGCGCGCTGTTCGAGCGCGAGCGCGGGGGGGCACCAAGGCGAATCGACGTCAACATGATCGAAAGCGCGATCTGGTTCATCCCCGATCCGTTCGCCAACATGGTCTTGCAGGGAATCGAGCAGGGGCCGCTCGCCCGCGTCCGCGCCTCGCAGTCTTACGGAATGGCCTGCAAAGACGGAAAGCTGCTCGCGGTCCACCTGTCCTCGCCGGAGAAGTTCTGGCTTGGCGTCACGGCCGCCTTCGGGCTCGAACATTTACGTGACGATCCCCGATTTCACGAACGCATGCTCAGGATGGACAACTATCTTGAACTCCACGGAGAGTTCAAGGCGATGGCGAAGACCATGCCGCGGGATCACTGGACGCCACGGCTGGAAGCGAATGACGTGCCCTACGCGCCGATCAACACGCTGGAGGACGTGTTCGGAGATCCCCAGGTCCGGCACCTCGGAACCTTCGCCGAGGTAGAACAGCCCGGAAAGGGGCGCCAGAAATTCGCCCGGCGCGCGGTCCGGTTCGACGGATCCCGGGAAGACCAGCCCCTTGATCTGGCGCCGTTCCTTGGCGAGCACACAGATGACGTGTTGGCAGAACTCGGGCATGACGCCGGCGAGATCGCGACGCTTCGTGACAAGGGCGTTGTCTGACAGCCTCCGGTACCGAAGCCGCTGGCAGTGGCTGTCGCCCTATCGGATTATCCCTATGCTCCCTTGAAGACGGGCTGTCGCTTTGCGGCGAAGGCTGCGCGCCCTTCGGCAAAATCGGCGCTGTTTTCGCATGTGGCGATCAGGGCCTCGCATTCGAGACGGTCGCGTTCGTCCCGCCCGGACAGGAGATAGGCGACGGTGCGCTTAGCGGCGCGGACGGACAAGGGGGCGTTCCGTGCAATCTCGTTCGCGGTCTCGGTAACCTCCCGCAGGAGCGTCGCGCGCGGATGAATGCGGTTTGCGAAACCCATATGCGCGATCTCCGGGGCGTCGTAGCGTCTGCCGGTGAAGAGCATTTCCTTGGTTGCCGACGGACCGACCACTTCCACCACGGCTTCGGCGAACGACATCTCGTAGGCGACGCCGAGTTTCGCCGCCGGTATCGACAGGACGGCGTCGTCCGAGGCGTAGCGGAGGTCGCATGCCGCGGCCAGCCCCACGCCGGCGCCGAAACAGTAGCCGCCGATCATCGCGATGGTCGGTTTGGCGAGCCCGCGGATCTCATCGACGAGTTCGGTGGTCATCGCCACGTAGCGTCTCAGCGCATCCGCGGACTCCGACCGCCGCTCCAGTTCCGAGATGTCGGCGCCGGACACGAAGGCGCGGTCGCCGCCGCCGGCGATCACCAGCACCCGGCTGTTCCCGTCGCTTCCGAAATCGCGCACCGCGCCGAGGGCGTCCTCGACCATGCCGTAGGTCAGCGCGTTGCGCCTGTCCGGGTTGTCGAAGGCCAGCCACTGGACCATGTCCTCGTCCCTGACCAGAATACGCGCCTCGTGGTGCTGTGCAGTCATCTCGCCTCGCTGACCTTTTTCGGGACGGGTGGGGAGTGTCGACTTTTCATTCTTGCCCATATGGGCGGAGATTCCCATCCGGCCGGATGGGGTTCCGGAGCGTGGAGTGCCGGCGCCGTCAGCCGGTATCGCAGCACTCCGGCCTGACTTCGTGCCAGCCCGTTGCCGCCTCGTATGCGTGGCCGAGGCGAAGCAGCGTCGCCTCGTCGGCAGGCCGTCCGACCAGCTGGAACGCGGCTGGCATTCCGTCCTCCTGGAAACCGCAGGGAACCGACAGCGCCGGCAATCCGACAAAGCTGAAGGGGCGCGTGCACCGCCCGAAACGGGCCATGACGGATGCCGCGGCCTCCGGAGACCGAGGCGTGCTTTCGCCGAGGAGCGGCGTCGGGTCGTCCATGACCGGCGTGAACAGCAGATCGACCTTCGAGAACGGTCCTGCAAGCCAGCTCTCGAGCACCGTGCCGCGGCTCCGAAGGGCATGAAGGTAATCGACCGCCGAGATGAAGAAGCCCGCTTCCATCTCTTCACGTATGCCGTGATCGTAATCGTTCGGCCTCTCGCGGATCCAGCGCTCGTGAATCGAGGCCGCCTCGGCCTTGGCGACGGCCTGGGCGAGCCGGAATGCCAGCCCGGGGTCGGGGACGGCGACCGGTTCCAGGACGGCTCCGACATCCTCGAGCACACGCCGCGCGGCGTCCAGCGATGGCTGGATGCCGCCGCTCACCTCGTCGAAGAAATACTCTTCCGGAACGCCGACGCGGATCCCTGCCGCCGACGTCTCCATGAGATCGGACACGCCTTTCCCCGTCCCCGTCTGGGACCGCTCGGGGTCCGGATCGGCGATGGCGTCGAATACAAGTGCGGCGTCGCGTGCGGTTCGTGCGATGGGGCCGACCGTGTCCATCGCCCAGCTTCGCGGAAACGCGCCGAGGGTGCTGATCCGGCCCTGCGTCGGGCGCAGCCCGATCACCCCGCAGAAATGCGCCGGCAGCCGGATCGAACCGCCGGTGTCGGTGCCGAGAGAGGCGAACACCATCCGGCCCGCGACCGCGGCGGCGGAACCGCTCGACGAGCCGCCGGGGATTCTTTCGGGATCCCACGGGTTGCGGCAATCGCCGTAATGCCGGTTATGTCCTGTCGCCCCTGCCGCGAATTCCGAAAGGTTCAAGGTGCCGATCTCGACAGCGCCGGCTGCGTCGAGGCGCGCCAGCACCGCCGCCGTCGCACCGGCCGTCCGTTCCTTCAGCATGATGCTGCCGGCCGTGGTCGTCCTGCCGATCCGGTCGAACAAGTCCTTGTGAGCTACCGGTATCCCGTCGAGGCGGCCTAGGGCACGGCCCTGCCGGTGGCGTTCGTCGGCGGCGTCGGCCGCGGCGAGAGCACTGTCGGCTTCGACCGAGAGGAAGGCATTGACCGCCGGCTGCAACCGCTCGATGCGGTACAGACAGGCGGCGGCGAGTTCGCGCGACGAGACCTCCCGGTCTGCGAGAAGGGTGGACGCCTCCCAAAGGGTCAGGTCGGCCAGCGTCTCGCTCAAGGTCGGCGCGCCCGGTTCAACCGCAACTGGTGGTCCCGCGTGGGGTCGGCGCCGAGGCTGGGCCAGCCCGCATCTGCGAGCGCCCGGTCATAGCGTTCGAGTTCGGCAGCAAGCGCCTGCAGGCGGTCGGCGCCAAAAGCAAGGCCGATCTTGGCCCGGGCGAGAGCGGCAAGATCCTCGCCGGAAACCGGGCGCATTCTTTTCATGAAGACCTCCACCGGGTGCTGCCGCCTTCCGACGCCATGGGCCACAACGATTCGCGCCAGTCTATCACGGCCGAGCCCTGCGTGACGGGTCACGGTAGATTGGATACATGGAGATCGGCTCTGGATGTTCTCTTCCGGGGCCCATGGGGTGGCCGCGCTGGCTCTGCCCGCTCGCGGCCGCGGGGCAGGCGGCGATGGCGTTCGGCTGTGCCGGCAGTGGCACCCTCACGGGGCCGCCGGCATCCTTCAGGAATCTCGCCGGAGTGCCTGCGGGTCACGGGCTCGATGCCGGGGGCCCTGCCGCGATCGGCCCTTCGCGGGCGCGCACCTGTGGCACCTTAATGTTGATGATCACGGAACGGCGCTTGTCATAACCGAAGACGGCTGGAGCTTTTGCAATCACATCGGTGGCGTTCATGTCTTTGGAAGCGCTCGTTCACCGGGAATGACGGCATGGGCAGCGGAGCACAGCCTGACCTGACGAGCTTGATGTCAGTCCCGATAATTTCACAATACTCATGCTTGATATGACTAGTCTGACTAGTTAAGATGAAGCCATGGCGCTCAACTATTCGATCTACGAGGCGAAGGCGCGGTTCTCCGAGGTCATTCGGCGTGTGCGCGAAGGCAGTACGGTCACCGTCTCCTATCGCGGGGAGCCGGTGGCGGAAATCCGCGCAATTGGGCGGCGGCCTACACCGACGCTCGACGAGCGGCTGGAGGATCTCGAGCGCAGAGGCGTCCTGGTTAGCCCGGCGCTGCCGAAGCGGACGTTGCGACCAATCCAACGACGGCCCGGCGCCTTGGCGCGGTTTTTGGCCGAGCGCGGCGAATGAGCGTCGCGTATGTCGACACCTCGGTGTTGACAGCCATCGCCTTTGGTGAACCGGACGCTGCGGAGCATGCGCGCCGACTTGACGAATTTGCCCGCCTGATATCTTCCAACCTGCTCGAAGCCGAACTACGGGCAGCGTTCGCACGCGAAAATCTGCTTTTCCAGGAGGCCGCGACCACAGGGATCGAATGGATCCTGCCCGACAGGGCGCTTGCTCCCGAGTTTGCGGCAGTGCTTGAGACGGGCTATCTGCGGGGCGCCGACCTGTGGCACGTCGCGACGGCCCTCTATGTGTCCCCCGAAGCCGGCGGCCTTTCGTTTGCCACGCTCGATACCCGGCAGAGCGCCGTCGCGGAGAAGTTGGGTTTCTCGATTCCATGGGAAGCGGATCTACCATGAGCGGCCCTTCGTTCCGTCTCCGGGCCGGCTCGATGAGTCCGTGAAGACGATCGGCGAAACCGTCCTCAACACAGTCACGGAGGCCACTTTATGGACGATAGCCATGAGGGGCGCGCCGGTGAGCGCTTCGACGGCACCCGCAGACCGTTTCCGAAATCGTTCCGGCTTTCATCTGCGAAATCCGGCAGGAGAAGTGGACCTGCCTGGACGGGATGGGCGGAGACGACGCCGGGCGGTTCGCCTTCGTCAAGACGTCCCCTGGCCGCGGTCGCATCCCGACGCGTGCGCGGCAGTTCGGCGCCAGCCTGTCATGCCAAACCTTGCATGGCGCGCAGGAATGCCGATAGTGTGCCGGATCCGGGCTGGGCTGGGTATGCTGGCCGCGGTCCCGGGACGGGAGACGCGCGGTGAAGGCGATTCGTTTCGACCGGTTCGGCGGGCCTCGAGAGTTGCAGCTCGTCGACATGCCGGATCCGGTTCCAGGAGATGGCGAAATCCTGATCGAGGTGCATGCGGTCAGCGTCGTGCCTGGCGACTGCAAGCTGCGGAATGGCGATCTCGTCGATCATTTTCCGGTGACGCCGCCCAAGGTGCCGGGGAGGGATGGCGCCGGCATCGTCCGCGGCGTCGGCGGCGGGGTCGCGGGTTTCAGCCCGGGCGACCGGGTCTGCTTCACCTGCCAGCATGTCGATCAGGGATCCTATGCCGAGCTCGCCTGTCGCCCTGTCGCCGAGGTGGTTGCCATGCCCGAGCGGCTGGATTTCGTCGAGGCTGCGGCGGTGATGCATGCGGGCGTCTGCGCCCACATCGCGATCGTCGGAACCGCCGGCGTGAAGACCGGAGACAGGGTGCTGGTCCATGCCGCCGCGGGCGCCATCGGCGGCATGGCCGTGCAGCTTTGCAGGCATCTCGGCGCCGAGGTCACCGGCACCTGCAGTGCCCGCAATGCCGACCACGTGAGGGCGTTGGGCGCCGACCGAGTCATCGCCTACGACGTCGAGGATTTCACGGTGGCGGCCGGGGAGCAGGATGTCGTGCTCGATCTGCTGGGCGGGAACGTCCATGCGCGTTCTCGCACCGTCCTGCGACCGGGCGGGATGCTGGTCTGGCTCATTGCCCTGCCTTTCGGGAAGGAGGATGACGGGCGGGACGTCGTGGTGCGCCAGGCGATCATCAAGGACAACCCCGAAATCCTGTCGGCCGTGGTCGCGCTGGCCGAGGAAGGGCATCTTCGGCCGCTGATCAGCCGCGTGTTGCCGCTTGAAGAGGCGGCCCAGGCCCACCGCATCGTCGAGGCCGGCGAGAATACCCGCGGCCGCCTCGTGCTCGATGTCCGGCGGTCTTCGGCATGACGGAAGGCGGCTGGCGCCTCGGGGCCGATATCGGCGGAACCTTCACCGACCTCGTACTGGCGGCGCCGGACGGCACGCTCCACACCCACAAGCGCCTTTCCACGCCCGGGGACTACGGCATCGGCGTCCGCGACGGTGTCGCCGCACTGCTGGAAGAGTTGGGGCTCGAGCCCGGGGCGATCGGCCAGATCGTTCACGGAACGACTGTCGCGACCAATGCGGTTCTGGAGGGCAAGGGGGCGCGGACTGCCCTGGTCACGACCCGCGGGTTCCGGGATGTCCTGGAAATGCGGCGGCTGCGCATTCCCGAGATGTACACGCTGAACTACGAGCGTTCCGAACCGCTGGTGCCGCGACGGCTTCGGCTCGAGATCGACGAGCGGATGGGGCCGGAGGGAGAGGCCTGGCGGCCGCTCGACGAGGCGAGCGTCGCCGAAGCGGCGGAACGACTTGCCGGCGAAGAGATCGAAGCGGTCGCGGTCTGCCTGCTTCACGCCTACGCCAATCCCGATCATGAGCGGCGCGCTGCCGAAATCCTCGCGCGGCGGTTGGGCGGCGGCGTGTTCATGACCTGTTCGAGCGATCTCCTTCCGGTGATCCGCGAATACGAGCGGACCAGCACGACGGTCATCAACGCCTATCTGGGGCCGGTGGTGCGCGGTTATCTGGGCAGGCTCTCCCGGCATCTGGAGGAGATCGGCGTTACCGCCCCGATCCTCGTGATGAAGTCGGACGGTGGGATCATCGGTGCCGCCTCGGCCGCCGAACGTCCGGCCTATATCGTGGAATCAGGACCAGCAGCCGGCGTCATAGGGGCGGCGCACACGGGCCGGCGCGACGGCATCGCCGACTGCATCACGCTCGACATGGGCGGGACCACTGCCAAGGCGTCGATCGTCGAGGCCGGGGAGGTGGCGAAGACCGGCGACTACGAGGTCGGCGCCGGGATCAATCTCTCCAGCAAGCTGGTGATGGGTGGCGGGCACGCGCTGAAGCTGCCGGTGATCGACATTTCGGAAATCGGCGCCGGCGGCGGAAGCATCGTGCGCCTCGACAGCGGCGGGCTGGTTCGCGTCGGCCCCGAGAGCGCGGGCGCGATCCCGGGCCCGGTGGCCTACGACCGGGGCGGCGAGCGGGCGACATTCTGCGATGCCGTGCTGGCGCTGGGCTATCTCAATCCGGATCATCTGGTCGGCGGCGAACTTGCCATTGACACCGGGAAGGCGATGGCGGCGCTGGCCGAACAGGTCGCCGGGCGCCTCGGCAAGGATCTCCTGGACTCCGCCCATGGCGTACTTGAGGTGGCATGCGGCACGATGATGCGGGCCGTCAAGGCCGTGTCCACCTACCGCGGCAGGGATCCGCGGGATTTCGCCCTGTTTGCCTTCGGCGGAAACGGCCCCGTGGTTGCGGCGGTCATCGCCGATCTCCTGGAGATGACGATGGTGGTCGTGCCGCCGAACCCGGGCGTGTTCAGCGCCTACGGGCTGTTGCTGTCCGATATCGAGCAGGAGGCCGCTCGCACGCATCTCGCTTTGCTCTCGGGGACCGATCCGGCCCAGCTGGATGCGCTGTTCGGCGAACTCGAGGAACGGCTCTCCACGGACATGGCACGGGAAGGCCATGACGCCGCGGACTTCGCCGTGACCCGGTTTGCGGATCTCCGCTACGAGGGCCAGGCCCACGAGCTCACGATTCCGGTCGCGTCCGGCGGAAACGGGCTGCCTGATCTCGAGGCGATGGCGCGGGCATTCAGCGACGAGCATGAGCGCACCTACGGCCACAGGGCCGAGGCTGAAGCCGTCGAGAGCGTCACGCTCCGGGCAGCCGCGACGGTTGCCGTGGCAAAGCCTGTTCCCCGGCTGGGTGCGGGAGAGGAGGCGCTACCGTCCCGTCGCGAGATGTTCTTCGGACCAAGATACGGACGCCGCGCCGCTCCGGTGCTGCGACGGATGGAACTAGAATCGGGACCGCGTTCGGGACCGTTCGTCGTCGAGGAATATGACGCGACCTGCGTCGTGCCGCCGGGCTGGTCGGGGCGTCTCGACCCCGCCGGCAACATGATCATCGAAAAGGAACAATTGCGATGACCGGCCGCAACGCAGATCCGATCACGATGGAAGTCGTGCGAAACGCCCTGTCCTCGATCGCCGACGAGATGGCGCTCGTCATCATGCGCACGGCCTATTCATCGATCGTCCGCGATTCGATGGATTACTCCACCGGATTGTGCGACCGCCACGGCGAGACCGTTGCCCACGGGTTGACGATGGCGCTTCACCTCGGCTCGTTCCCCGACGCCATGCGGGCGCTGGTTGCCGAGTATGGCGACGACACGCGCCCGGGCGACATGTTCATCTTCAACGATCCCTATACCGCGGGCGGGATGCACCTGCCCGATGTCTATATCGTGAAACCGCTGTTCGTTGATGGTGCGCTGGAAGGTTATGCGGCGACCCTCGTTCACCAGATCGACATGGGCGGAATCGCGCCCGGAAGCACCGCGGTCTATGCGACCGAGGTCTTCCAGGAAGGATTTCGGATCCCCGTGCTCAAGCTCTTCGAGGAGGGGCGGCCCAACGAAACCTTCTTCAAGCTCATGCACCAGAACACCCGCGTGCCCGACAAGCTCGCCGGCGACATGAGGGCGCAGGTCGCCGCCTGCAACACCGCCGATCGCGCCTATGGCCGCCTCGTGGAGAAGTACGGAAGCGACAGGTTCCGGTCGATCCTCGCGGATCTCCACGACTATGCCGAGACGGTCGTGCGCCAGGAGATTGCCCGACTGCCGAACGGCTCATGGAGTTTCACCGATTATCTCGACGGGCTCGGCGACGATCCAGAGCCGATTCCGCTGAGGGTGACGGTTACGGTCGAGGGTGAGAACATGATCGTCGACTGGGTAGGCAGCGCGCCGGAGGTGCCTGGCGCCATCAACTGTCCGTCGCCGTTCGTCAAGTCGGCCGTCCATCTCATCGTCAAATGTATAGCGGAGAACGACATTCCCAATTTCGAGGGATTCACGAGGGCCCTCGACATTCGCCTGCCCGAGGGAACGATCGTCAATCCCCGGCCGCCAGCGGCATGCGCGGCGCGCGCAATCATCGGCTGGCGCGCGATCGACGTTCTCCTCGGCGCCTTCGCGCAGATCGTTCCGGAAAAGATTCCCGCCGCTGGCGAGGGCGGGGTGACCTTTCCCGCGATCAGTGGTTACCACCGGGGGCGGCGCTTCGTCTGCTCCGAGACGATGGCCGGCAGCTGGGGCGCGATGCCGGACCGCGACGGCACCTTCGCTATTCCGAACCCCGGCGGCAACCTGACCAACCAGCCGGTCGAGATGATCGAGGCACTGCATCCTCTCGAAATCGAATCTTACGGCATGGTCGAAAATTCGGGCGGTCCGGGGCGCTTTCGCGGCGCCCAGGCCTTCAGGCGCCAGTACCGCGTTCGCGGCGACGGAGTGCAAATCGTCATGCGTTCCGACCGCCGCAAGTTTCTTCCCTACGGGCTCGACGGCGGCAGCCCGGGAACGCCTTCGTGGAACCTGGTCAATCCCGGCCCCGCCCAGGAAATCGTTCCCGTGATGCCGATGGAAGCTATTCATCTCGGCAGGGGCGACGTGTTCTGCCACATCAGCGCCGGCGGGGCAGGGCAAGGGGATCCCCTCGAACGGGACCCGGCCCTGGTTGCCGACGATGTGCGGGAGGAAAGGCTCGACGCGGCCTATGCCGAAGAGGTCTACGGGGTGGTGTTTCGCGCGGGAAGCCTGGAATGCGATGCGGAGGCGACGGCGGCGCGGCGCGCAGGGTTGCGTGCCGCAAGGGCTGCCGGGAACGGCGGCAGGCCGGTCTACCTGCGCATCTTCCAGCAGCAATTGGGGCTGCCGGATTTCCGGATCGAGGGGGAGCGCGAGGCCGTGTACCATGAAGGTGCCGCGCCAGGGCATGTGCCGACGTTGACGGAGGATTGATCATGACAGCCAGACTTGTCGAGGAATTCGTGATCCCGGCCCGCCACGGCCGGGCGTTCGAAGTGAAGAAGGGCCAGACCTTCCACATTCACCAGATCGTCGGCGGGCAGGTCGGCGACTGTGTCTTCTTCAATGCGGACGATTACAAGGAGATGTTCCATTGCGGGCAGAGCTGGGCCATCAACGTCATCGCGGGAACCGGCACAAGCAAGTCGTTCCGGTATTTCTATTCCAAGCCGCCGCGCGAGAACGTGATGATGACGGTTCTGCAGGACACCTATCCGAACCACTGGGGCAACATGGGCGGGCGCTGCTCGCAGCGGCTCTACGAGATTCGCGACAGCCTTGCCGCCGGGAGCCACCGCTCCTGCCAGGAAAACCTCCGGGAGGCCCTGGAGCCTTTCGGACTGACCGGAGACGACATCATCGATGTCTTCAACGTGTTCATGAATGTCGATCTGCATACCGATGGGACCTTTACCATTCGCCCGACCGAGGTCGGGGAGGACGATTTCATTGAAATGCGTGCGGAGATGAACATTCTTGCTGCTGTGTCCGCCTGCCCGGCAGACACGTCACCGACGAACGGCGGCAAGTCGGCGCCGCTCGGAATCCGGATATACGAAGCCTGACTTTCGCTGGCTCGATGGCGGTCCCCGAAAGAGCTGCTTGGGAGGAGCACAGCGTCTGGTGCGACGATCAGATCCGGAGAATGCGACGGGGAAACGCATCAGGGAAAACACCCGAAATAGCGATCCAGTTCCCGCGCCGCCGAACGGCCAGGTCCGGCTTCGCCGCGGCCGCCTCCGCGTCCACCTGGGCGCGCGAGAGCCGGAACTCTCGCGTGATCACCGCCGACCTTGGCCGGGTCTGCCCGAAAGCGTCCCCTTCCCGGTCTGCTGCAGGCCCAGCCGACCTGCGTCGCTGGAGTGGGGCCTGCTGGCCTGAAAGGTCCCCCGGGACGCCGGCCGGGGCGTGCTCTTCTGGGCGGCTGCTGGACAGTATGGTTTTGGTGTCCTCGCCGACGGTGAGCCGCACGTACTCGTTATCAACCCGTGTGATCGAATTCCAACTATTGCAACTATACAGTACGCGAAAGTCTGATTGCCTTGACAATGTGCAGCGATTTTCCTACTTGTTCGATTAGAAAAAGCGAGAAAGTAGGAAATGCTGCACCTCGTCGGTGAGACCATCGACAAGCACCGCGCCCAATATGGCATAGAGACCGGCAGGCTCGTCCAGATCATGCGGGGCATCTATATCGCATCGGAGGATGACCCCGACGCTGTCCTGTTCGATCACGCGCTCCGGATCGCCGCCTATCTATACCCGAGGACGTATCTTTGCGGCCCCAGCGCCGAGCGGCTCGCGCCTACGCCTGACAGGCGCCTGTTCCTGAGCGGTCGGCGCAATGCACGCACACGGCTGCGCACCCTGGAAATCGTGCAGACGCGCGCGCCCGATGCGCCCGAAACGGAGACCGTTCAAACTACCGACCCAATGGGCGACCTGAGAGTCCGGCGCTCGTCGCTTCGCTTTCGGTATCTGGAATCCTTCCGGCGGCGCAGCGAAGCCGGCGCGGCGATGCCGATCGACATGCAGGCCGATATCGCCGCGCGGCTCGTCGAGAACGCCGGCGGCAAGAAGACGGCGATCATGGAGTGCTGGCGACTGGCCGAGGCCAACGGATGGCGGGCGGAGGCGGGGCGCGCGGAAGCGTTCATCGCCACGCCGCTTCGAGAGGCGCCGCCGCGGGGGAGGGCGCTTCATGTCGGATGGCACGGCGAGAAGATCGGAGTGTTGTCTCATGACGGATCGGGCTGGCGCTGGGAGCAAACCGCGACAGAAGGCGCGACGCCGGTTCGGACCGGGCCGCCGGGCCGCCTGCCGCCCTTCATTGAGAGCTTGCTACCGGAAGGCTGGCTTGAACGCGTCCTGAAGCCGAAGTCGGAGCTAGAGCTGATATCCGGCGGGAAGCGCTACATGTCCAACATTGTCATCTCCGAGGACGCGGACGATCTTCGCACTCTTCCCGCGGATATGCTGGAGGGACGGCTCGAAGCGTACACGAAAGAGGGCGCATTCGCCGGCGGCTACGCCGGGCCCGCGCCTGCATTCGACGAGACGCTGGAAGACCGCATGGCCGCGCTGTTTGCATCGGACGCGACGCCGCGACTGTCGGGGGTTCAGATCAAGGCGCCGATGAACCTTTCCCATGCCGGCGTGTTGCGGCCGGCCGGAGAGCTGGCCTTCACGCATATCCTCAAGCCTTCGCCGGGAGCCGGCTTCGAAGACCTTCCTCTCGTCGAAGCGGCATGTCTGGCGGCGGCCAGGGCCTGCGGGTTCGAGGCGGCTGCGCACGCAATGGTCTCGATGCCTGGCAACCTCCCCGACGCGCTGCTCGTCGAACGCTTCGATATCCGGCGAGACCGCAAAGACCGTCGAAAGGTCGCAATGGAAGACATGGCGTCCGTTCGCGGTGTCGCGCCTTCCGAAAAATACGAGGGTTCCATCGAGCAGGTCGCCCGGGCGCTGCGGAGCGTCTCCAGCGACGCCGAAGCGGATGTCGCGGTGCTGCTTGGCCGCGCCGTGCTCGCTTGGCTCATAGCGGATGGCGATTGCCACTTGAAGAATTTGGCCGTTCTGCGTGTTGCCTCCGACGGAGCGGAGAATTTCACATCCGTCCGGCTCGCTCCGGTCTACGATGCCGTGACGACACGGGTCCTTCCGGGCCTCGAGAGCGATCACCTCGCCCTCTCGCTGGCGGGCAAGCGGAATCGTTTGTCGTCCCGCGACTTTGTCCGGGCGGGCGTAACGATGGGCATGAATGCGGGGGCGGCTCGCGATGTCGTCGCGTCTCTGTGTGGCCGTCTGAGCGCGCACCTTGAAGACGTTGAACCCGCCTCCGACCGCGTTAATCGAGCAGTCGAGATCTGGAAGGAGAGAATCGAGAGCACTGCCGATTGACGAGCGCGGCGAAGCGAGGTTTCTGCTTCGCACTTGGCGCCCGAAGGTTCTGGAGATCGTCAGGAACGATGCGGCGCAGATGCGCGCGCGGGCCGACGAGATCGACGTGCGGCGGTATCAGTCGGCCTGAACGGGATTGGGTGAAATGCTGTCAGGCCCTGAAGTCGCGAATGTCGAGGGATGCCGTAAAAGACTTCTTAAAAATACTCAACCAGCCGTTTGTCGTGTAGCCGTTTTCTTCGGTTGTTGTCTCTTGGCAGTAGGTCGAGATACAAGGAAATGGCTCTGATGCAGCGCGTCTGACCGAACTACTTGTCGGCGATGGCGCGCCGCCTTATCAAACGGTCGAATCCCGTCCGGATGGATGGCAGGAAGATCAGGGTGATCGCGAAAACCAGGAGCGCTGCAGTCATCGGCCGTTCCCACATAAAACTGACGCCGTCGCTCAGGTTCATGGCGCGCGCGAAGTTGTTCTCGAGGAGCGGTCCGAGGATGAACCCGATCAGCATCGGCGCCAGCGGAAAGCCCGCCATCCGCATGATCGTCGCCACGATACCCATGCCGGCCAGCAGCAGCAGTTCTGTGGCGTTGTTCTGGCCGATATAGCTGCCCATCATCGTGAAAAAAAGGATGAAGGGAATGAGGTAATTCCGTGGAATTTCGAGAAGTTTTGCGATGTAAGGAATGAGTGGCAGATTGAGGATCAACAACACGACGTTGCCCACATACATCGAGATGATCACTGCCCAGAAGATTGAGGGATTGTCGACCATCAGGCGCGGGCCCGGTGCGACGTTGAGCGCGATCAGCGCGCCGAGAAGGATGGCGGTGGTGCCGGAACCGGGAATGCCAAGGGTCAGCAGCGGCACGAACGAGCCCGTGCAGGCGGCGTTGTTGGCAGTCTCGGGCGCGGCTAGGCCCTTAACCGAGCCCTTGCCGAACTTCACGCGGTCTTCGCCCTTGGCGATGTTGCGTTCCACGGCGTAGCCGAGAAAGGATGCTATGGTTGCCCCGGCGCCCGGCATGACGCCGATGAAGAAGCCCTGGAGCGACTGGCGGCCTATGACAGGAGCGATCTCCTTCGCTTCGCTGCGTGTGATCCGGAGGTTCGAGATCCTGCTGTCGCCGCCTTCGCCGCGTTTCGAGCGCTTGGGATCGAGAACGAGATAGAGCGCCTCCGGCAGCGCGAATAGCGCCATGGCGAGGGTGATGAAGCTGAGGCCGCTCTGGAGGTCCTGGAGGCCCAGCGTGAAGCGCGGGGCGTTGAACAGCGCGCTCTCCCCGACCGTCGCGAGCATCACGCCGAGAATGGTCATCATCAGCGCCTTCGCGACCTGGCCGGCGCCGGCGAACGCGGCGATGGCGGCGAGGCCCACGACCATCAGCGCGAAATATTCCGAGGAATGGAAGAGGAGGGCGACGCTCGCGAGCCCGGGCGCAAACCCGAGGAGAAGGATGGCACCGATGGTGCCTCCGGCAAAGGAGGCGATGGCCGCGATCGTCAGCGCCTTGCCTGCGAGGCCCTGGCGCGCAAGCGGATAGCCGTCGAAGGACGTGGCCACGGTGCCGGCGACGCCGGGCGCGTTGATCAGGATCGACGAGGTGGAACCGCCGAATATGGCACCGTAATAGACGCCCGCGAGCAGAATCAGGGCGGCGGAGGGATCGCCGAGCTGGACGGCGACCGGAATCATGATCGCGATGATCGACATTGGGCCGAGGCCCGGAAGCATGCCGATGACGGTGCCGATAATGCAGCCGGCAACGACCATGATCAGGTTCTGGAGGCTGAAGGCGGTCGACAGTCCGGCGACTATTCCCTCAAGCACGGCCCGTATCCTTCAGACGAATGCCGGCCATGGGCGGAGGAAGATTCCGAGCACCTCCTGCACCAGATACCAGACGACGAAGGCGGCCAGCACGGAGACGGGAACGAGAACGACGTAGCGCCTCTCGCCGAGAATGACGCCGCCGACAAGCAGGAAAAGCGACGTCGCGACGACGAAGCCGACAGGCCGCAGCAGCAGGGCATAGGCAATCATCAGCGCCAGCAGAAAAATCGCCTGGCCGAGCTTGTACTGTCGGAGCCTGCGAATATCGATGCCGCCGGGGTCGAGCTCCGCGTCCGCTGCCGGCTTCGAACGGACAAGCACGAAAAACCCGGCGATCACGCCGAGCACGCTCAGCCATTGAGGCAGGATGTTGGGAAGGAAGGTCATGTTGCGCTCGAACGGCAGGAGTTCTGCCTCCATGACCACGAACGCCGTGTAGCCGTACGCTAGGCAAACGGCGATGAATATGCCGGCAATCGCCCTCTCGAGGGTCACGTTCCCTCCCGTGCGCAAACGGGAAACCGGCCGGGGCGCCCGGTGCGGGCGTCCCGGCCGGCAAGTTCTATTTCAGGAAGCCGAGCTTCTGCATTAGCTTCTTGATCACCGTCTCCTGAGTTTCGAGGAAGGCCACGAAATCCTTGCCCGAATTGTGAATGTCGACCCAGCCGTTCCGGTCGCGGACGGCCTTCCATTGCGGTGTCGCATACATTGCCGCAAGCGCCTTGCGGTACTGGTCCGCCTTCGCCGCCGGCAGGCCGGGCGCTGCGAAGAAGCCCCGCCAGTTGACGAACGTCGCGTCGTATCCCTGCTCCTTGAGGGTGGGGGCGTCCTTGAAGGCCGGCACGCGCTTGTCCGAGGTCACGGCGAGTATCCGCATTTCTCCGGCCTTGGCCAGCGCCACCGCTTCGGAGAAGCCTGTCGATCCGGCATTGACCTCGCCGGACAGAATCGCGGCGTTAAGCTTGCCGCCGGCGTCATAGGGGATGTACTTGACCTTGGTCGGATCGGCGCCCGCCGCCTGGAAGGCCATCGCGGCCACCAGATGGTCCATTCCGCCCGGCACCGAACCGCCGCCGACCGCCACCTTCTTCGGGTCCTTCTTGTAGGCTGCGACGAGGTCCGCGAAATTCTTGTAGGGGCTGTTCTTGCCGGTGATGATGGCGGCGTAGTCGCCGATCGTGCCGGCGATCATCGTCAGGTCGCGGAAGTTGTGGGGGAAACGTCCGACCAGCGAGCGAATGACGATCGGCGTCGAGTTGACCATCAGCGTTCCATGGTTGGAGGCGGCGTTCTCGATCAGGTAGCCGATCGCCTTGCCGCCGCCGCCGCCGGACATGTTCTCGTAGGACGCCGTGCCGACGATGCCCGACTTGGTCAGCGCTTCGCCGGTGCCGCGCGCGGTGCCGTCCCAGCCGCCGCCGGCGCCGCCGGGGATGAGGAAGTGGATCTTGTCGATCATCTTGTCGGCCGCCTGCGCCGAGACCGGCGCTGCCGCGAGCATTGCCGCCGCGGCGACCGCAGCGAGAACGGAACGTCCCGCCAAATCAGTCGTTTTCATGCCCTTGTTCTCCGGTGATTGGATATGTATGGGCGTTGCTAGATCAGGGTCCGTCGTAAGTCAATCCGTACTCCGGCGGGACCGGCCCCTTGTTGCGCCCGCCCTGGACCGACTGTTCCCAGGCGTGGGCGACGATGCCCACCGATCGCGACAGGCAGAAGAGTCCGCGCGCGAGCGCCGGCGGACAGCCGAGTTCGCCGAAGATCACTGCCGTGGCGCCGTCAATGTTGAGCGGGACGGGCCTGCCCTTCTCGTCGGCGAGCGCCTTCTCGACCGACCGTGCGATCTTCGCGTGACGGCCGATGACGTCTCCGGCCTCCGCGGCCTCGTCGACGAGGCCGAGCAGCGGCAGCGCCCTCGGATCGAGACTCTTGTGAAAGCGATGGCCGTATCCGGGAACATAGGCCGTCCGTTCGCGTTGCCACCGGTCGAGGCCCTCGGCAACGGCGACCTCCGCGGACCGGCCGCCCTCCATCGCCTCGGATATTTCGGTGAAGAGTTCGAGCGCCTGCTCACCGGCGCCGCCGTGCACGTCGCCGAGCATGTTGACGCCGCTGGCAAGCGCGTTGTTGATCCCGACGCCGCAGGTGATCGCCATTCGCGCGGCCGCGATCGAGGGCGCGTGCGGGCCGTGGTCGACCGCGGCGACCAGTGCCGCCTCGAGGAGTTTTGCCCGCGCCGCGGTGAGTTCCTCGCCGGTGGTCATCAGCCATATGACCTGGGCAAAGGTCCACGTGCCGATCAGCTCCTCGACCGGGCGGCCGCGGATGACGATCCTGCCGGGTTCCGTGTCGATGATCGACGTTCGCCACCAGTCGCCCGGATCGGGTCTGCCGTCCGTCATATGACGCCCTCCTCCTCGAGGCGGGAAAGCTCTTCCTCGCCGATGCCGAGTTCGCCGAATATCTCGGCATTGTGCGCGCCGAGAGGCGCTGGCGGGGCCTCGACGGACGGCGCTGCGCCATCCACCTTGGCGCCCGTCCGGACGACGCGAATGTCGCGGCCGGCCCCTGGCACGTCGGGGAAACTGGCGATCAATCCGCGCGAGGCAATGACCTCGTGGTCGAGAATCGCGGGAATGTCGAGCACCTCGCCGGCCGGCACGCCGATAGCGACCAGATCCCGGACCAGTTCGCCGGCCGTCCGCTTCGCCGTTTCCTTCTCGATCTCCGCGCGAAGCAGCATCCGGTTCTCCTTGCGGTCTTCCCGGGTGCGGAATTCCGGACGTTCGAGGAGATCCTCCCGTCCGAGACAGCCGGCCAGCGCATGCCACTGCTCGTCCTTGTTCGCGGCAATGTTGATCGGCCTGTCCCCGGCCCGGAACGTCCCGGAGGGCGCAGAGGTTACGTTCTCGTTTCCGTGCGCGGCCGGGCGCTGGCCCGCGATCAGCCAGTTCGAGATCACCCATCCGGCGGTGGCGAGCACCGATTCCAGCATCGAGACGTCTATGAAGGCGCCCGTGCCGCGGTCGTTGAGCGCCGCCGCGATCGCGAAGGCGGCGGTGAGCCCGCCGATCGTGTCGGCAACCGGAAAGCCGGTCCGCAACGGCGCGCTGCCGTCGTCGCCGGTGATCGACATCAGGCCGGAGACGCCCTGGATGATCTGGTCGTAGGCTGGATGCCGGGACCACGGGCCGTCCTGGCCGAACCCGGAAATTGCGCAATAGACGAGCCCGGGATTGACCTCTCTGAGATCCTCCCAGCCCAGCCCCAGCCGGTTCATGACCCCGGGACGGAAATTCTCGACAAGCACGTCGGAACGCCCCACGAGCCGCTTCAGCAGGTCCGCGCCCTTGCGGTTCTTGAGATCGAGCGTGATCGACTTCTTTCCGGCGTTCTGTGCGAGGAAGGAGACGCCCATCTTGCGGTCGTTGAGCTCCGGGTCGGCACCGAGTTCGCGCGCAAGGTCGCCGCGGCCGCGCGCTTCGACCTTGACGACCTCGGCGCCGAAATGCGCGAGCTGGTGACAGCAGAACGGACCCGCCAGCACGTTCGTCAGGTCCAGAACGCGCACGCCTTCAAGAAGCCGCGTCATCGGCGCCGGTTCCGCGGCGGCCCGGCCCGGCCGGAGCACCGCCGGGGTCCGCCGTCGCGCCGTTCGGCGGGATCCGGGAGCATGGGCGGACCTCAGCCTGACTGACGGCCGCAGGAAATGTGCCCGCCGCCTGCCAGATCGTCGATCTCCGCTTCGCCATAGCCGATCTCCGCGAGGACGGCGCGGGTGTCCTGGCCGTAGGCCGGCGGCACGGAGAATTCCGCGGGCCGGCCGGGAAGGTCGACGGCCATCGGCTGGAGCCGGAGTTTCTTGCCGCCCGGCAGCGTGGTCCGGGTCATCCGCGAGCGGATGGCCGGCATCGCGTGGACGTCCCGGATGTCGTTGATCGGCGTGTTGGGTATCTGGGCCGCCGAGAGCTCGCGCGAAACCTCCTCCACTGTGTCGCGCCCGGTGGCTTCCCCGATCTCGCGGTAGATCGCCTCCCTGTCGGCGTAGCGCGCCTCGGGCGTGCCGCGTTTGCCGTCCGGGTCGAGGCCGGCGAAGCGCTCCATCGCGGTCAGGCGGCGCCACTGCGCGTTGCTGCCGATGGCGAGATAGATGTAGCCGTCGCTCGTCGGATAGACGCTGGTCGGTATGAATTTCCGGTGGGCGTTGCCCCAGCGCGTGATCTCCTCGGGCCCGCAGTCGAGGTCGATGAGCGGCAGCAGCGTGATCAGCCAGGATGCCGCGGCCTGGAGCATCGACACGTCGATGCGGCGCCCGCCCGAGCGGTCGGCGCCGTCGGCAAGCGCGAGAAGGACGCTGGAATAGATTTCGTCCCCGGCCTTGAGGTCGATCAGGGGCACGCCCATCAGCGTCGGCGGCCCGTCGGCGAAGCCGGTAACCTCCATGTAGCCCGACATCGCCTGGATGACCGGATCGTAACCCGGAACGTCGGGATAGTCGGGACCCATTGCCGAAATCGCCGCCCATATCAGTCCCGGCCTGACAGCGCTCAGCGTCTCGTAGTCGATTCCGAGCGGCCGGTAGCGGCCGGGCATGGTGTTGCAGCAGAAGACGTCGGCGCCGAGGGTTCGGATCAGGTGATGGAGAACGGCCTGTCCCTCGGCCGTCTTGAGGTTGAGGGCGATCGCCTCCTTGCCGACATTCTGGGCGAGGAAATAGGAGTAGGGCTCGATGCCGGGCACCGGGCCGCCGATATAGCGGTTGGCGTCCCCCGGCAGATCGCGCCCGTCGACCGCCTCGACGCGGATGACGCGCCAGCCGAGATGCACGAAACGCATCGTGGCGTAGGGCAACGCCAGCGCCTGTTCCATCGAGATGACAGTGCGTTGCCTCATGTGCACCCTCCAGGCAGGACGAGGATCGCCGTCATGCCATGACCGGTTCGCTGTAACGGCCGTGGACTTCGACGAGAACGCGGGTGATTTCGCCGACGGTGGCGTAGGCGCGCACCGCTTCCATGATCGCCGGCATGACGTTCGCGCCGGCTGCGGAATCGCTCCTGACCCGTGCGAGTGCGCGGCGGACGGTGGCGTCATCGCGCTCGGCGCGTATCTTGGTCAGGCTGGCAAGCTGGAGGTCCAAATCCTCCTTGCGCTCCGGATGAAACTCGACATCCGGCGTTTCCTCGTCGACCCGGTGGCAATTGACGCCGACCTTTCGTATCTCCCCGCTCTCGACGCCGAGGTGATGTTCGTAGGCCTTTCGCGAGACATGGTCCTGGATACGGCCGCTGGCGATGCCGTCCACGATGCCGCCGTCGGCCTCGATCTGCGTCATGACCGCGCGGATCCGGCCTTCCATCTCGTCGGTCATCGATTCGACGAAATACGACCCGCCGAGCGGATCCGCCGTATCGCAGAGGCCCATCTCCTCGATCAGGAGTTGCATCGTCCGGATCGAGATCTGCTGCGCCTTCGGGCTCGGTATCGTGTAGGCCTCATCGTAGCAGCAGAGCGCGATCGTCTGCGCGCCGGACAGGACCGCGGCCAGCGCGTAGTAGGCGCCGCGCATGATGTTGTTTTCGGGCTGGTCGATGGTCAGCCCGAAGCCGCCGCCGCCGGCGATCATGCGCATCCACATCGTTTTCGGATCCGCGGCGCAGTAATCCTCCTTGAGGATCGTGGCCCATAGTCGCCGTCCTGCGCGAAACTTCGAAACTTCCTCAAAAAGCTTTCCGAACACATTGAAATTAAAAGACAAACGTCCCGCAAAATCATCGATGGCGAGGCCGCGCCGAAGCGTCTCGTCGATATAGGCCTTGGCGATCAGAAAGGCGTAGGCCATCTCCTCGGCCGGGTTGCAGCCGGATTCGCGGATATGGTAGCCGCAGACGCTGACCGGGCTATAGCTGGGCGCGTGGCGGGCGCAGTACTCGATGGTGTCGCCGACCAGCCTGATCGACGGCTCGACAGGAAATATCCAGGTGCCACGGCCGACCATCTCCTTGAGGATGTCGTTCTGCGCCGTGCCCCGCAGCGTATCGAGCGCGAAACCCCGCTTTTCCGCCATGGCGAGATACATGGCGATCATGATCGCCGCCGAACCGTTGACGGTCAGCGAGACCGTGATCCGGTCGAGATCCACGCCGTCGAAGGCGACCTCGAAGTCGCGGAGGCTGTCGACGGCCATGCCAACACGCCCGACCTCGCCCGCGGCAGCCGGGTCGTCACTGTCGAGCCCGCACTGAGATGGCAGGTCGAAGGCGACGTTGAGGCCGGTGTTGCCGGTCCGGATCAGGTAGTGAAAGCGTTCGTTGGTTGCCTCGGCGTTGCCGAAACCGGTGTATTGGCGCATCGTCCACGGCCGGCGGCGATACATCTCCGGGTGGATGCCCCGCGTGAACGGATACTCGCCCGGCCGCTCGCCCGCCGCGCCGTTGCCGGCAGCGGCATCCTCGGCGGTGTAGACCGGCTTGACTTCGATTCCGGAATCAAAAAGGGCGGGCGCAACGCCTCCCGCGGTCTTTCGTCTCAGTTCCTCGGCCATCTCGACACATTCTCCCTGATGAAGCGCACGATCTCGTCGAGCCGGCTCCGCGAATTGAAGACGGCGTCGACGCCGAGATCGCCCAGTGCCTCGTGATCCTTTTCCGGAATATTGCCGCCGACCAGCCATAGCCTCGTGCCGAGGTCATGGCTGTCCCAGAGTTCCCGGAAACGCCTGGCCAGTGGCATGTGCGAGCCCGAGAGGATCGACATCCCGATGACGTCGACATCTTCGCTCCGTACCCGTTCCGCAATTTCCTCCGGGGTCTTCCTGAGCCCTGTATAGACGACATCCATGCCGGCGTCCCTGAGTGCCCGGGCGACGATTTTCGCACCGACGTCATGCCCGTCGAGGCCCGGCTTGGAAATCATCACCTTGATCGGCTTGTCGACCATGAAGCTGCGGATCCGAATGGCTGCGCTCAGGCCTGGCCGCCGGAGATTTCCTTGGCGATCACGAGCTTGAGAATTTCGCTCGTGCCGCCGCCGATCAGCAGGAATCTGACATCGCGCAGGTAGCGCTGGGCCGGATATTCCATGGCGAACCCGTAGGACGCATAGATGCGTGACGCATGCTCGCAGATCCGGGCGGCAGCCTCCGACGCGAAGAGCTTGGCCATTGCGGCTTCCTTGTGATGGGGCTTGCCCGCGTCGCACAGTTCAGCGGCATGCGTCACGAGATGTCGCGCCGCCTCGAGTTCCGTGCCCATGTCGGCGATGCGCATCTGCACTGCCTGGAAGCGGTTGATCGGTTTGCCGAACTGCCTGCGCTCGGCGGCATAGCGGACAGCGGAATCAAGCGCCGCACGAGCGATGCCGATGCCCATGGCGGCGGTGATAATCCTGATGCGGGCCAGGATCCGGCGCAGATGCTGCTCACCCTCGCCGACGGCGCAGAGCTGATGGCTCTCCGGAACAAAGCAGTCGTTGAGGGAAAGTTCTGAGGTGGGCAGGGCGCGTACGCCAAGCTTGTCGATGGCGCGGCCGATCTCGAGACCCTCGAAATCGCGTTCGACGAGGAAGATCGTGATCCGGTCCTCGTCGCCGGCCTTGGCGAACACGGTGAAGAAATCGGCGACTGGCGCTGACGTGACCCACATCTTCTGCCCGTTCAGCCGCCAGCCGCCGTCGACCCTGGTGGCCCGTGTCTTCATGCCATGGAGGTCGGACCCGGCGTCCGGCTCGGTCATGCAGATGCCGCCGATGCGGTGTCCGTCGAGCGCCGGCACAAGCAGGCGTTCGACGATATCGTCGTTGCCGAGTTCGCAGAGGAAATGCGTGCCCATCAACGCCTGCATGGAGCAGGCGGCGGCCAGCGCCATCGAGCCGCGCGACAGCTCCTCGCACGCGAGGCAGAACGGCAGCAGGCCGAGATCGAGGCCGCCGATCCGTTCCGGATAGCGCATGCGGAAGAAGCCCAGGGCTCCGATTTCGAGAAAGAGTTCGTGCGGAAATTCGTGCGCCTCGTCGATCTCGGCAGCTTGCGGCGCGATGCGTTCGTCGCAGAAGCGCGAGAACGTTTCCCGGATGGCCTCGATCTCTCCCGGAAGCTCGATCATCGCGCCGTTCCGTTCGCGCTACTGTGCGGCAACGCGGCCTGACCGCAACATCGCGGTGGCCTCGGGGTCGACAGTCAGGCTCGAGCGGTCGATAACGACATCGTAGTCGCGTTCCGCGTGTTCGGGAGTGATCTTTTCGTCAAGCAGGTCACGCTCGATGGCCGCGAAATCGCGTTCACGCGGATCGCCGTAGCCGCCGGCACCGGGAAGACGCAGGCTCACGACGTCACCTTTGGCGAGCATGTCGAGCGCTTTCGAACGCATTCGTTCCTCGCTGGGCGTATCCGGGTTGCGGACGATCGCCCCCGCGGCCCCCGGCTTGCCGCCAAACAGCCCCTGGGGACGGAACTTCTGGCGGTCGGCATAACGGGCGAAGCTGACCGGGCCAGAGAGCAGGCGGATGTCGCGCCGAAGTGCGAGGCTGCCGCGGAACCTGCCAGCGCCGCCGCTGTCGGGCAGGAATTCGTAGCGGTCAATACGGATGGGAAACTGCCGCTCGACGGCCTCGACGGGCGTGTTCATGAAGCGCGGCAGATGACTGTCCTGGCCGTCGGCGCCGTCCTGGCGCGGGCGTCCACCGTTGCCGCCGCCCTGGATGTCGGTGTAGATGAACAGCGCGCCGGTCTCCGGGTCGGTGCCCGCGAAGCCGCAGGTCGTGATCTGGCCGTGGCTTCCGGCGGTGACGCGGTCGGGCACCGCCTGCGACAGCGCGAAGAACAGGCTCTCCGCGATCTTCTGGGAAGCGTTGGTGCGCGCCGCCACGGCGCCCGGCGGCAGCGGGTCGGCGATCGTGCCCTTTCTTGTCACCACCTCGATCGGGCGGTAGCAGCCGGAATTGGGCGGCGCGTGCGGATCGACGACCGCGATCATCGTGTAGTAGATCGCGGCGTGGGTGTTGGCGATGGTCGAGTTGGTGTTGCCCTCGGCTTGGGGATCGCTGTCGCTAAGGTCGACGACGGCGCGGTCGCCGTCGACGCTTACCTTGAGTGCAATCCGGATCGGCCTGTCGTTCACGCCGTCGTCGTCGATGAAGTCTTCCGCCTCGTAGGTTCCGTCGGGAAGCGCCGCGAGCCCCTGGCGCATGCGCCGCTCGGAATAGTCCAGGAGGTCCGCCCATGCGGTCTCGACCACGTCCCTGCCGTAGCGTCCGAACAGGCGAGCGAGTCGCTCGGTGCCGACCATGAGCGAGCTGATCTGGGCGCGGATGTCGCCGAGGGTCTTGTCCGGCACCCGGATCTGGTTGGCAATGATGCCGACGATCTCGCGGTCCTCGACCCCCGCCTTCATGATCTTGACCATCGGCAGGCGCAGGCCTTCCATGTAGATCTCGCGGATGCCGCCCGCGACGCCGCCTGCGGCCACGCCGCCGAGGTCGGAATGATGGGTGATGTTGCCGACGAAGCCGATAAGCTCACCCTCGTGGAACGCTGGGGCGATCGCGTAGAGGTCCATGACGTGCTGGCCGCCCCGGTAGGGGTCGTTCATCACGATCACGTCTCCCGGCGCGAGATCTTCCGGCCGGTATTCGCGCACGAGTTCGCGCATCGTGATCTCGAAACCCGCGAGCAGGCTCGGCGTGTGGTGCGCCTGGGCCACCGTCTGGCCGCGGGGATCGGTGACGACGCAGGAGATGTCCTTGATTTCCGTGATGATGGTCGAGCGGCCGGTACGCACCAGCGTGTGGCCCATCTCGTCGGCGATCTGTTCCGACGCGTAGCGGACGACCTGCATCGTGACGAGATCAGTCAATGCTCACGTCCCCATTGCTGCGAAGCCGATCACGAGTCCGAGATCCGGCGCGACCTCGAGCCGCGTGCCGGGCGGCACCAGCGTCGTCGAGGTTTCTTCCTCAACCACCGCGGGGCCATCGACGATCATGCCACAGTTGAGCCGGTCACGCATGTAGAGCGGGGTTTCCAGCCATCCCGGCCCGTCGAAGCAGACCGGCCGGCTGCCGCCGCGGGCCGGTTCGGGATCGCAATCGCCGGCTTCCTGTTCGGGCAGGGCAACGCCCGGGTTCAGCCCCTCCGCGCTCACGCGGAGATTCACGAACTCGATCGGTTCGCCCTCGAAGAAGAAGGCGTAGCGTTCGCGGTAGAGCTTGCCGAACGCCTCGACCAGGGCCGCTATTCCGGACGGTGTCACCGGACCCTGGTGCGGGAGCGGCAACAGGAGCTCGTAGGTCTGGCCGCTGACCTTGAGATCCGCGAGGCGGGTCAGGCGAATCCGCTCGGGTGCAAAGCCCAGCGCCTCCAACTCCGTACGCCCGGCGTCCTCCATCTCCCGGAAGAGGGCCTCGAGACGGCCGGGATCAGCATCGTCCGTGGTGACGCTGCCGGTGGCCGAGACGTAGTCGTGGCGCATCTCCGTGGCGAGCAGGCCCAGCGCGGAGAACGTGCCGGGGAGCGGCGGGACGATCGCTTCCGCCATCGAGAGCTCCCGGGCAAGCTCGGCGGCGTGCACGCCGCCGGCACCGCCGAAGGACATCAGCGAGAACTCGCGCACGTCGATGCCCCGCTGGATGGTCACGCTCGAGATCCCGCGCGTCATGTTCGCGTTAACGACCCGGATCACGCCGATGGCGGCCTCCTCGAGGCCAGTCTTCATCTCCGCGGCGAGCCTTCCGACCGCGTCCTGGGCCGCCTCGGCGTCGAGGGTCGTGCTGCCGGCGTTGAAATTCTCCGGGTTGAGGCGCCCGAGAACCAGATTGGCGTCGGTTACGGTCGGAGCGGCGCCGCCGCGCCCGTAGCAGGCCGGCCCCGGTTCGGCGCCGGCGGACTGGGGGCCGACATTGAGCGCCCCGCCGGGATCGATCCAGGCGATCGAGCCGCCGCCGGCGCCGATGATGTGGAGGTCGATGATGGGGATCTTGACCGGGAGGCCCTGGAAGTCTCCCTCTGTCGTGATGCGCGAACGGCCGTCCTCGATCAGGCCGATGTCGAACGAGGTGCCGCCCATGTCGACGGAGACGATGCGGTCGCGCCCGCGGCGGCGGCCGTAGCGGGCGGCGGCGACCACACCGCCGCAAGGGCCGGAATTGACAGTCGACACAGGCTTGCGCTGCGCCAGCAGCGCTGACGTCGAGCCGCCGTTGGCCTGGATCACGGACAGCCTGGCGGCGCTGACCTCCTCTTCGATCAGCGCCTGCAGACGTTCGAGATAGCTGGTCATGACCGGGGTCAGATAGGCGTTCATCACCGTCGTCGAAGCGCGTTCGTATTCCCTGTATTCGGGGCTCACCCGGCTCGAGAGGCTGATCGGAAGTCCGGGAAGGCGCGCGGCGAGCACGGCCGCGGCGCGCTCCTCGTGCGCGGGATTGAGGTGTGCGAACAGGAAGCACACGGCCACCGCCTCGACGCCCCGGGCGGCGAACATCTCGGCGGCCGCCTGGACCGAGGCTTCGTCGAGCGGCGTGACGATGTCGCCGCCGGCATCGATCCGTTCCGTGGCCTCGGCGCAGAGGTGGCGGGGCACCAGCGGCGGGGGGCGGTCCACGGTGAAGTCGTAGAGCCCCTCCATCGGTCGCTGGACGCGACCGATCTCGAGGAGGTCGCGGAACCCGCGTGTGGTCAGCAGGCCGACCCTTGCCCCCGTGCGTTCAATCAGGGCATTGGTGCCGGTGGTCGAGCCATGCACGATCTCGCAGACCGCAGATCTTGGAGCCTCGGCGAGCGCGGCCGAGGTCCTGATTCCGTCCATCACGGCGACGGCGCGGTCGGCCGGGGTGGTTGGCACCTTGACGGCCTGCAGGCCGCCTCCGTCGTCGCGGGTGATCACGACATCGGTGAAGGTGCCGCCAACATCCACGGCGATGCGATAAGAGGGTTTCGGATCGGGCATCGGTCAGTCCGGTTTCATCCAATCGACGGCGTCGTTGGCGGGTCGAAAACGCATCCCTGCCGTTCTCTGCTCCGCGCTGTCCGGGAGAAACCGTGCCGGCGCGGGCGTGCTGAAGCGGATTCGCGCCGCCTGCAGATAACCGGGTCCGCCGACGGCCTCGCGCGGTCATGATAGCGGCCGCCGCCCGCCTGTCACGCCCGGCGGAGGCCCGCGGACGGCAGCCTTGGGGAACGGGCCGCATCGCCCGCCGCTCAATCGCCGCGACGGCTCCGACCCGTCGGCTCCTCCAGTGGCGATTTCCCGAACATCGATGCAGCAGGCTTCACGACGCTGTCCGGAATCCCCCACGAATCGAAGCGGGCGTCCTCTTATTTTCGCGCTTGCGGGTATGAGCGCACGTCCCGCATCGTTGCTTCCGCTTTCGCATCCCCACTTCCTTCCGATCCGCCGCGCGAGCATAAACCGCACTCCCACTCGACAATTTCAGGCGCTTTCGGTCTCAGAGTTCATCCCGGGATCCTGTATGGATGCCGCGACCCGCAGAGTCTTCCGGTTGCAACGGGGCATCGAGCGCCGTGAGAACCGCGCGAGCGCAGTAGACCCGGTTACGTCTCGACTGCCCGGACGTCGAGACGATGCCGGCCTCTTCCAGCTGGTCCACGGCGCGTCGGGCCGTGGTATAGGCGATGCCGAGAGTCTTGCCGATCCCGCCGATGGTCCAGAACGGACTTTCCGCGAACAGGTTCAGGACCTCGGAGAGCCGGGGCGACAACGCCTCGCCAAGGTTCTCGCGCCAGGACTCGAACAGAATGTCGAGGCGCTCGATGCGTGCTAGCGCGTCGTTCGCCTGCAACCGGACGCCGCGCAGAAAATAGGCGAGCCAGTCTTCCCACGCGCCTGCCTCGGTAACCGCGAGCAGATGGGTGTAGTAGTCGTCGCGCGTTTCCTCGAAATACGCGCTCAGATAGAGCAGCGGCAAGGGCAGGATGCCGCGTTCGGCCAGCAGCAGCGTGATCAGCAAACGGCCGACCCTGCCGTTGCCATCGAGAAACGGATGGATCGCTTCGAATTGCGCATGCACGAGCGCCGCATGCACCAGCACCGGCGAGCTGTCGTCGTGCAGGAACCGCTCCAGGGCGTCGAGGCAGGGCATCAGCCCGTCGGGTGGCGGCGGCACGTAGCTCGCGTCGTTCAGCGTGCAGCCAGGCGGGCCGATCCAGTTCTGGCTGCGACGGAACTCCCCCGGGGTGGCCGAATCGCCCCGAACGCCGCGCATGAGTTGTTCGTGGATCTCGCGGATCAGCCTCAGCGACAGCGGCAGTGCGTCCAGCCGGTTGAGCCCGTACTCGAGCGCCGCCACATAGTTCTCCACTTCGCGCAGGTCGGCGCTGTCCGCCGCGCCCTTCGCGCCGGCTTCGGCGGCGAGCAATTCGGCAAGCGTCGTCCGGGTTCCCTCGATTCGGCTTGACAACACCGCTTCCCGGCGAACGAAAGAGCGGATAAAGAGATGCGGGCTGGGAAACCGGCTTCCCTCTCCGGCGAGGCGTCCGATGGCGAGATCGGCATTGGAGAGAGCGGCCACCAGCGTGCCCTCCCACTCGACCGGCGGCGGAAGCGGCGCCGGGAGGAACGCCCGGTACCCCCCGGCGCAGCGGATCGTGCGGCCATGGGGATGGCGATTCCCTGCGGATCCGGCCATGGTGTAGCCCCTTGTTTGCGAAACGAAAACAGACCGGTTCCATATTATCGAAACGGGGCTAATTCACAAACAAAACCCGATGCCGCGTCGTCACATCCGCTGCGTCAGACCAACGCAAGCGGAAGCGTCAACTACTCCCGGGCAGCGCTGTCACAACCCATTTGCGCAAGTCGACGAGGCAAAATGCTGTCGGCGCTACGAGGCAGCCTGCCGAAGGTCCGGCTTGCGCCGGTCGGCAGGACGCGACCGGGCGCTGACCGTCGGGAGGGCACCGCCACCACGTCGGTCGCCCTGCGCCTGCTCGCCGGAAAGCGTCTTCAGGTGCAGATGGGCCTCGGCCTCAGGCTGCAGCCGCTCAACGGCGACCATGTTGCCGAAGTAGCTCCTGCTCCCCCGATGCTCGCGCTTGCACACCATCGCATGGAGCTAGCATTCTGGCATTGATCTGGTTCCAGGATTGTGTGTGGATACACAATGAACAAGGTCGTGGAACGCAACAGCGGCAAGTTCATCCGCATGCTCCAGAAGGACGGCTGGGTTCATGTTGCCACGAAAGGCAGTCACCGGCAGTTTACGCACCCCACGAAACCGAAGCGGGTTGCCGTGCCGCACCCGAGCAAGGATATCCCACGCGGAACGGTGGCATCGATCTACCGGCAAGCGGGCTGGGCGATGTGAGAGGAAGAAGCGATGCGCTACGTATCTTTCATCCACCGGGACGACGCTGGTTACGGTGTAAGCTTCCCCGATTTCCCAGGCTGTGTATCCGTAGGCGATTCGGTTGATGACGCCGTCCACCGTGGCTGCGATGCCCTTGCATTCCACGTTGAGGGTCTTCGCAACGACGGCGAGCGGATTCCGCCGCCCCGCTCCATCGATGCCGTCAAGGCCGATCCAGAACTTGCCGACTGGCGCGAAGGGGCTGACTTGGTGCTGATTCCGCTCCTCCTGGACCGCGGTTCATCGCGGCAGGTCAACATTTCCCTCGACCGCGGCCTGCTCGAAGCCATCGACGACGAAGCCAGGCGGCGGCGCATGACCCGTTCGGCCTTTCTGGCGACCGCCGCGCGGCGCGAGATCGAGAGTACGTGACCGATACGTTGCCCGGGTCCGCAGGTGGCGCGTGCCAGAGGAGATGATGACAGACAGTCGGTTCTACCGAGCCCAGATGATCGCGACGCGCGGGCTGGGGGGCCATCTGGCCGGTCTGTGACATTCCTGGCAGCGTATCCTCGCCATGCCGGCCAGATGACGTGCACGTTCATGACCTCTGCTGCTCGCCCGCCCGCGTCGGGTTAGCAATTGACAGGAACTTGCCGGAAGCGGAAGAACTTTCCGACCATCCAGATCAGGTCCCTGTGCCGGCGAGTCTGCCGCAAACCGTCGAGCAGTCCGGAACGCCGAACGCTTTGCGGCAGAAAGTTTCCCGCAGCGCTTTTTCGACAGGAGGCTTCTCGCAAGAGACCGCTACAGCAGGCCCGGAAGCCACAGGACGACGGCGGGGAAGGTGATCATCAACAGCATCACCACCGAGTCGCAGCCGAGGAAGGGCAGGGCGGACTTGTAGATTTCCATCATTCTGGTGCCCGCCGGCGCCACCCCCTTCATGACGAAGAGTTGGAGCCCGAACGGTGGAGAAGTGCTCGCCATCTGCATGTTGAGAAGCATGATGGCCCCGAACCAGATCGTCGCCTGTTCCGCCGTGAGTCCGAGGCCCGGGGCGAGCGCCTGGATGATCGGAAGATAGATGGGAACGGTGAGGAACATGATCGAAAGGGGCTCCATGAAGGTGCCCATGACGAGAAGCATCAGCATCATCAGGACGACGATGAAAAACGGCGCGACCTCGACCGCCGTCGCGAGCTCGACAAGGCCGCGAGAGGCCCCGGTAAACGCCAGGATCTGGCCGAAGGCCGTTGATCCGGTCAGGATCATGAACATCATCACCGTGGTGCCCAGCGTGGATTTGAGCGATTCGGTTATGACGTTCCAGTTCAGGCCGCGATAGAGGAATGCCAGGATGAACGTTCCGGCGGCGCCGAGCGCCGCCGATTCGGTCGGGGTCGCCACCCCCATGAAGATCAGCCCGATCACGAGAAAGACGATCGAGACGAGGGGAAACACGTAGATCAGGGTATTGGCGATCTTCGGCAGGAGCGGTTGTGGCGGCACGTCGTAGGGTGGCGCCAGATGCGGCTGCAGCGAGCAGCGGATGAAGATGTAGGAGGCGTAGGCGACGCCCATGAGAAGGCCGGGCAGAATGATGGCGATCAGGAAGTCCCCGACTGAAAAGTCGCCGATCGCGGCAAGCAGCACGCCGAGCGCCGATGGCGGGATCATGATTGCGAGGCCGCCCGATCCGAGGATCGGCCCCAGCGTCATGGGCTTGGCGTAGCCGCGTTCCTCCATGTCGGGCACCAGCAGTTTGCCGAGCATCGCGGTGCCGGCCATGCCCGACCCGGTCAGCGTCGCGAACATGGTCCCGCCCCCGACTGCCATCATGCTGAGCCTGCCGGGCACCCGGCCAAACCAGGAATCGAGCACCTCCATCTGTTTGGAGGCGATTCCGGACCGGAACATGATTTCACCCATGAGGATGAAAAGCGGGACCGGCAGGATGGTGAAGTGCGAAACCGAGGTGCTGACCGAGAGAACAAGCTGGTTGAAGCCGGCAAACCCGTTCCAGAAGACGAACACGCCGACGACGTTGATTGCGAGGAACGCGAATGCGACCGGGACGCCGATGGCGAGAAGGCACACCAGGACCCCGAATATCGCCAGCAGGACAACCCACCATTCGGCCATGGCTATTCGGCATCCATATCGTAGCTGCTCCGGTCGGCGAGGGTGCCGAGCGCGTAGCCGACCATGTTGCGGAAGAAGCGCAGGCCGAGGAACAGGGAGCCGACCGGGATGCACAGCAACACGATCCAGGACGGGAACTCGACGACGGTGGGGCGGTAGGCGCCCGACAGATATTTTTCCCAGACTGCGTTGCAGCCCCAGATCGTCAGCACGGCTGCGATGCCGAGTCCGAGGAGCGACGAGAGCACGCCGAAGCGCTGGCGCCAGCGTTGCGGAAAGGCGCTGAGAAAGATGTCGACCCGGACGTGATTGCCGTTGGTCAATGCCCAGGCGGTGCCGAGGAAGCAGATATAGACGAGAGCGTATTCGGCGATCTCGACGACCCAGAGGATGGGGTCGTTGAGGACGTAGCGCATGAAGACTTCGGCGCAGACAGACAGCGTGATCCCGACCAGCAGGAGGATCGCAGCGCCTGCCATCAGATCCTCGATGCGGTCAAGTATCCGGAGGGCCTTGCGCATCAGCGGTTCCGTGTGCGGGGAGCGGCAGGCGCCGCTCCCCGGAATCAGCCTTCAGGCGTGACGGCTCAGTTGCAGGTGATCTTCTTCAGCTCGGCAACCTTCTTGGCGCCGACCTTTTCCGTCAGGCGCGCCCATTCGGTCTCGTAGGCCGCGTCGATGTACTGCTTGTTCTCGGCCTCGGAAAACTTGAACCGAACCACGCCGGCCTTCTCCAGCTCCTTCCATTCCCTGGTCTCGGCTCCGCGGTAGTGGGCGAGCATGTCGGGTTCGTATTTCACCGAAATATCCGTGATCGTCTTCCGCGCCGCGGCGGGCAGCTTCTTCCACTTGTCGAGATTCATGATCGCGCCCATGTTCGAATTGCCGAAGAAGGGCAGGTCGGCGACGTATTTCGCCTTCTTGATCCAGCCACGCTGGCGCGGCCCGATATTCGGCCATCCGAAACCGTCGACGACGCCGCGCTCAAGGGCGGTATAGACCTCAGGCGAGTTCATGTTGACCGGAACCATCCCGAGCTTGTGCATCATCTTGTCGTAGAGCGAGCCGGTACGCATCTTCATGCCCTTGAGGTCGGCGAGCTTCGCCGGCTTCTTGTTGAACCAGAGATAGAAGTTTCCGTACTGCACGCGCGCGAGAAGCTTGAGGTTCAGCTTGGCCATCTCCGCATCGAGATGGGCGAAGTTGCCGCTCTGGCGTTCGTCCGGAATTTCGCACTTGGAAAGCCAGCTCGATGCCGTGGTCGGGGCCTGGTCCTGAATGTCGGCAAAGACGTTGAAGATGACGTCGATGACTCCGTTCTTGGCGGCATCCCACTGTTCGCGCCGGCCGATCACTTCGGGACCGCCGATGTAGTTGATCTTCAGGGTCCCCTTGAGCGCGGCGTTGATCCGCTCGACCCAGTCATGGGACGACTTCATGACCGGATGCTTGTGCGGAATGAAGGCGATCGCCCGCATCGAGGTTTCCGCCGCGGCGGTCGCCGAAATGCCTACGAGCGCGGCTGCGCATATCAGAATTCCTGTCTTTCGCATGATTTTCCTCCCTGCTGCCCATGCCAGACTATGTCTGCACGGGATCAGTTGTCTAACGCCGTTGCAGCCTCGCGTAAGCGGCGGCTGACTCCCGCGTCGGTTGCGCGGGCGGAGATGCCGGTTTCCCTCAACTCGGGCGGCGTTTCCCGGCAAGCTTATAGAGTGCGCCGAAATCGGGCAAGGCGGAGCCCATGATCGCTCGCTCCAGGGCGTCGATGTCGTCGTTCCCTGCGGCGAGCGCGGCATTGGCCCGGAATTTTGCAGCCAGCTTGTCGCGGTCGGGCGGCGGCGAGACCGCGCGATGCTCGATCGAGCGGCCGTTCCGGAACGTGACGGAAAACACGCCGTCAAACCCGTCGCCGAGGGCCGGATCGGCGCTATGGGTGATGCGGGCTGCAAGGTCCAGCAATTCCGGATCCTCGCGCGCCGTGCGTTCAAGGGTGGCGAGGGTGACCCTGCGGTCGCGAAGCGCAGCCGCCACGAGAAAGGGCAAGCTTGAAATCGCGGCCATCTCGGTGGCTGGGCGGATTTTCCGTTCCCGGGGCTCGGCCACGACCTGCACAGCCCATGGCGCGATGCGGCAGTCGACCGTCGCGACTTCCCGGGCGGACAGATCCTCGGCCTCGGCGATCGTGATGGCCGCATCGAGATAGGGGTGGATGACATGGGCGCCTGGATAGTACTTGAAATGTGCTTCGGCTCCGCGCCATTCATGCCCGAGGCTGCCGGTGAGCGCGCTCCGGTCCACCGGATCGCCTGCCAGCAGGGCGTCATAGATGTTGAACCTTGCGTCGAACACGCCGGCCGGCCCGCGAAACCCTTCGGCGGCAAGTCCGGCGGCGATGATCCCGCCGTGCGCCGCCCAGCCGGGATGGACCCATTTTGACCAGGAACCGTCTTCCAGGAAAACCATCAGCCCGCCCGACATGCTTCCCGCGAGGCCGAAGGCGGACGCGATCCGCTCTCCGTCGAGCTCCATGAGGCGCCCGGCCGTCGCCGCCGCGGCAAACGGGCCGACGATGCCGGTGGCGTGCAGGCCGCGGAGGTGAAAGCCCCGTCCGGCTGCGGCGCCGAGACGTGCGGCCACCTCGTAGCCCGCGGCGACGGCAGCAGCCATGTCCGGGGCAGCCGCCCCGGTCGCCTGGCCGACGGCGAGGGTCGTCGGGATCACTACCGATCCCGGATGCACGACCGAATCCTGGAAGGTATCGTCGAAGTCCCGGCAATGCGCCATGATGCCATGCGCGAAGGCGGCCCAGCTGCGGGGCGCCCGCGTGCCCCATGGCATGATCGCCGTTTCGGGATCGCCGCCCTGGCGCGCAACCATGTCGTGGGCCATGCGTGCCGCGGGCACCCTGGAGCCCGCCAGAATCAGGCCGACGGTATCGAGCACGCGCATGCCGGTGAGCGCCCGCTGGTCCGGCGGAACATCGCTCCAGTCGAGGCCGGCAACCCAGTCCGCCAGCATGCGCGCCGCCGTCACAGGACCTCCCGGAGCAGGTTCTCGACCTCCCCTGCGCTTATCGGCCGCGGTGCATGGGGCATCATGTAGTCGTCCATCGCGGCCGCCGCGATCGGCGCGATATCTTCCTCGCCGAGCCCCACCTCGGCGAGTCGATGCGGCACCGGCAGTGCCGCGACCATCGCCGCCACCGACTCGGCGGCGCGCTGGCCGGCTTCATCGGCAGAAATCCCGTCAGTCGCGACGCCCATGGCTTCGGCGATCCAGTACTGGTCCTCCCTGAGTTCGGGCAGCAGGCGCCGCATGGACGGCGCAAGCAGCAGGGAGTGGGCGATACCGTGCTGGAGGCCATGGCGGCCGCTGAAGATGTGGCCGATGGCATGGACGACACACACCATGGTGTTGATTCCGGCGACGCCGGACATCAGGCAGGCCATCTGGCAGTCGGCGCGGGCCGCGAGGTCGTCGGGAGCAGCGACCGACTGCGGCAGCGCGCGGCGAAGAAGCCGCGCACCGTGCAGGGAAAGGCCTGTGGTGATCGGCTGACGCGTGCGTCCGTAGAGGGACTCGATGCAGCGCGCCATGGCCGTCATGCCCGTGGCGGCGCTCAGTGCGGGGCCGGCATGAACCGCCAGTTCCGGATCGAGGACCGTCGCGTCCGGGACCATATTGCGATCCCAGAACAGGAGCTTCCGCTTCCTTGCCGGGTCGCGGATGCCGGCGGTCGGCATCACGTCGCTGGAAGAACCCGCCGTGGTCGGCACCGCGATGTGCGAGAATCCGGGCGCTAGCATCGGCGCGCGGTCCATTCCGGTGCGCGCAAAGTCTATGGCGTATGGCTCGAACTCGCCCCCTGTCGCGCGCAGCAACGCAATGCCCTTGCCGCCGTCTATGGTGCTGCCGCCTCCGACCGTCACAATGGTGTCGGCGCCGCTTCGGGCGAATTCGGCGGCCGCATCCTCGACGACGGTGTGCGGCGTGTGTGCCGGCATGGCGTCGAACACGCCCGCGAGGCCGCTGCCGAGGACCGCAGCGACGGAATCGAGTATCCCGCACGAGGCGACCGTGCGCCCGCAGATCACGAACGCCGACCGGCGCCCGAGAGCGGAGATCAGCGACGGCAACCTGGAAACGCTTCCCGGGCCGTAACAGACCTTCTTCGGCCAGTCCTCTATCAGCCCCTCATACATGCCGCACCGCGTCGCTGTTTCCTCGTGCCGGATTTGTGCACCGGATGGCTTGCTGATGCAACGGAATCTGGTATTTGGGCGCTTGACCGGCGCATCGGACGACCAGTTCGGAATTGCTGGCGATGATCGGCATGCGCCTGGACCGTTGCGCGCCGTGACATCCTGGAAGACGGGACCAGCAGGGTACTTTGCCGCGGCGCCGTCCAGCGGCTAAGTTTTGACGCAAGAGCCGTTTTCCAGTTCCGGATATGGCCTGAGCAGGCAAACTGCTGACTGACAGAAAGGATCCGTGATGAGCACAGCCGGACAGACGCCGTTTGCTGCGCCCGTGGTCGATCATCTCTCGGTACGGGTCGTTGTCGATTCCCGTTACGAGCGTTTTCTGCCGAAGGCAACACACCAGCACGTTGCGATCGAGCATGTCGGCAGCATTCCCGGGCGTCAGATGAGCACGTTGGCAGGGGAATGGGGCTTGTCGCTTCACCTCGAATCGTCCGTGCAAGGCGAGAAGGCGCAATACCTCCTCGATTTCGGTTATACGCCGGAAATCCTCAACCGCAATGTCGATCTTCTCGATATCGACGCCTCCCGGCTCAACGGCCTCATCCTGAGCCATGGCCATCGGGATCACTACGGCGGCCTCGAGGGTTTTGTCGAACGCCACCGGGCGCAGATGCGCGACGAGGTGTCGCTGTTCGTCGGCGCCGAGGAGGCATTCCATGTGCGCTGGGTGCCGGGGCCGCCCCGCGAGAAGTCAGGCGGAAAACGTGAAATGGTCTGCTGGGGGGCGCCCGATCGCACTGCGCTGGTCGCCCAGCAGGTGGCGCCGGTCTGCTGCCACGCGCCGCAGGTTCTCGATGGCGCGTTCACCACCGGTTACATCGAGCGCGAGTCCTTCGAGGAGGTGACCGGCGGCTCGATGCTCGAGAGTACCGATCATTTCACCGAGGCCGAGCGGCGAGGCGAGCTGGTTCTGGACAGCCATCCTGAAGAACACGCCACCTGTTATCTGGTGCGGGACAAGGGGCTGGTCGTGATCTCGTCCTGTGGACATGCGGGCATAGTGAATTCCGTCAAGACGGCCATGGCCGTGGCCGGCACCGATCGCCTGCACGCGGTGATCGGTGGTTTTCACTTGGCGACGTCGAAGCCCGACTATATCGAGCATACCGTCGACGAGCTTGAGGTCCTCGAACCCGACGTGGTCCTGCCCATGCACTGCACCGGGACGGGTTTCATCGAATCGATGCGGCGCCGGATGCCGGAACGCCTGGTCCTTTCCAACCTCGGAAGCAGGTTCACGTTCGGGGCATGAAAGGCGCTACCGCCTCGGGACCGGCGGTTCCGAAGCGGCAGCCGCGTTTTCGCGCGACGGTCCGCTGGGTCCCGGTGCGGGCCTTCTGCCCTCCCGGGTTTTCGATGCGCCTGGTCTACGGGTCCGGCGGCGCTGTTACCCCTCGAACAGATTCCTCTGGCGCAGCCAGTCCAGCGTATGGCGGATCGCCTCGGCCATGTGTTGCGGCTGGTCGAGATAGTAATGCGTCGCGCCCTCGACGATATGATGTTCCTTGTCGGCGCTGGCGGCGGCCTCGAAGATTCTTGTCGTATGCGGTTTTGGCACGGCGTCGTCGGCGCTGTTCTCGATGGCGAGCAGCGGCACGCTGATGCGCGCGGCGTTGGCTGGCCCGTCCGCCCGGCTCTCGTCCACCGACCACTGGCTGAGCCAGGAACGCAGCGTGGAGAAGCGGGCCAGCCCGACGGGGCCGGTGTTCACCGTCGCTGGATCGCCGAGATAGCACCATCCGGGCTTTCGGTCGTTTGGATCGATTGCAGGATCCAGAAATCTGGGATCCGCCATCGTGCGGTGAACGACGAAGCCGCGTTCGAGTTCCTTGCCGCCGCGCCGGCGGAGATCGTCGAGCGTCTCGCGCACGCGGGCGGTGATTCGGCGGTTGCGGGCGATCTGGGCAGCCCTGTAGCGCTCGATGAAATCGGTCGTGAAAGGGGGGCCATTGGACGGATTGTATATGTCGAGCGAGGATTCGCGCCGCTCAGGATCCTCCTCATCCACGACGGAGCCATCCATCCATTCCGTAAGCGTCCATGCGCGCGAGATGTGTGCAGCCTGGAAAACCAGAGCGTCGACGGGAGTAAGCCCGGCGCCGACGATGTCGATCGGGTCGCCGGCAGGGGTGTCGATGATGGTGGGGTTCTCAGCCTGTGCCTGGTAGAAGAGCGAAACTGCGCCTCCGCCTGACCAGCCGCAAAGCACAATACGCTCGTAGCCCCAGTCGCTCCTGGCGGTGTGCACCCACGCGCCGAGATCAAGGAGCACCTTCTCCATGATGAGCGCGCTGTCGTTCTTCGGGTACCGGCTGCCCGCGCACAGCACGTGCAGCCCGTGCGCGGGGAGCGCCCGGGGCACGGGCAGGAGCTGCAGCGTCGAGGACGGATGCATGAAGATCATCAACGTCTTCGAATCCACGCCCCTGGGCCGATAGTGAATACCCTCGAGATTCACCCGTCCGGCAGATCCGGCAAAACCGTAGGTTTCGGTGAACGCGGCTTTCTCCTCGTAGCTGACGTGGCGCCAGAGTGGTTCAACTTCGTGGATGCGATCGGCCATCGGCTTTCTCCAGGTTCCGGTCCGGCGAAAATCCGGTGGATGTCACACCATGTCAAACCTTCGCGCCGCGTCGCCGCGCGCCCGGGCCACGTGCCGGAGAATCCGGCGGGTGGATTTCCGGCTGCCTGACCAAGGTGAACAGCGGCATTAGGCCATCCGCCGGCTATCACTGAAGCTATACACCGAGACACGCAGCCAAGGTCCTGAGGTTCGATACAGTGTCGTTTTTTCTTGCAGCCATTGTTGAACACGAACGGAGCCCGGCGCCTCCCGCTTCCGCGGGAGCAGGCGTTTCGACAACGGGAAGTGCTTGCTGTGTTGCCGGGTTTGACTTGTAGCGCTCCGCTAGTTCTGTTTTCATTCGAAGAGCGGGGCAAGGTTTTCAGGCGCAGCGATGCGCAGAGGCGTTTCGTCGCGACTGTGGCCATCCCTGATCATGGGAGAGGCGCAATGGATCGGCTGAATGCAATCATCGATTCGGTAAACGCGTTTGCATGGGGTCCCCCCATGCTCGGCATCCTGGGCGTGACGGGCTTGTTGCTCACCCTCGGCCTCGTGTTCATGCCGTGGCGCAAGGTTGGATACGGCTTCCGCCTTCTGTTCGACAAGGACGGGGCCACGGGGGACGGAGAGGTCAAGCCGTTCAACGCGCTGATGACCGCTCTGTCGGCGACCGTCGGCACTGGAAACATCGCCGGTGTCGCCACTGCCATCGCACTCGGCGGGCCGGGCGCGATCTTCTACATGTGGCTGATCGCGCTGTTCGGCATGGCGACGAAATACGCCGAGGCGGTGTGCGCGGTGACCTACCGCGAGAAGGACGCCACGGGCAAGTATGTCGGCGGTCCGATGTATTACCTGCGCAACGGGGTTGGAGAGTTCGCCCCCGAGCTCGGCAAGTGGCTGGGGCTCGCCTTCGCGATCTTCGGGGCCGTGGCGGCGTTCGGCATCGGCAACGCGGTGCAGGTCAACTCCATGGCCGCCGCGCTCGACAACAGCTTCGGGGCGCCGAAATGGGTGACCGGCGTGGTCGTGGCGGCGCTGGTCGGCATCGTCGTCATCGGCGGCATCCGGCGCATCGGCGACGTGGCAGGCAAGCTGGTGCCGGCGATGATCGTCCTCTATCTCGGCGCCGCGCTGCTGATCCTCGCGATCAACGTCACGGCGATACCGGAAGCCATTGGCCTGATCTTCACCCACGCCTTCACGCCTGCCGCCGCGACCGGCGGGTTTGCGGGCGCGGCGGTGGCGGCTGCCATCCGCTTCGGCATCGCAAGGGGCGTGTTCTCCAACGAATCGGGGCTCGGCTCGGCCGCCATCGCGCATGCCGCCGCACAGACCAACAGTCCCGTGCGCCAGGGCATCATCGCCATGTTGGGAACGTTCATCGATACCCTGGTGGTCTGCACCATGACCGCGCTCGTGATTCTGACTTCCGGCGCATGGACCATGACCGGCGCGGACGGCGGCGGACTCACCGGGGCCGTGCTCACCTCCACCGGGTTCCAGGAGTCGATTGCGGGCGGTCAGTACATCGTCACCATCGCGCTCGCCGTCTTTGCGTTCACCACCATTCTCGGGTGGTCGTACTACGGCGAGCGGTGCTGGCAATACCTGTTCAGCGAGCGCAGCCTCGTCATCTACCGTGTGCTGTGGATCGCGGCAGCGCTCTCGTTCGCCAACGTCAAGGTCGATTTCGTCTGGAACCTGTCCGACACCCTCAACGGGCTGATGGCGGTGCCGAACCTCATCGGTCTTCTTCTGCTCGCGCCGATGGTGTTCAGGGTGACGAGGAAATACTTTGACGAGCGCGGAGAGCCGCTCGGAGCAGCAGACCGAATGTCGTCCTGAACGACCCGTTCGAGGGCGGGATGCACCTCGCAAGACGTTGATGAACGTGGAAGTATCGTGCAGGCGGGATCGCGGTCGGATACGTTCCGACCGCGATCTCCCTCACTCCCGGTCGTGCCAGGAGACGAAGGGGAGGGCATCCCCGGAGCGAGCGGCCCGACGCTGCGCGCGGAGCCTGCCGGTTGCCGCGCCGTCCACTGCCCACCGCTCGGTGTCGACGACCACCCCGTAGTCGCGTTCTGCCGTCGCCGGGCTCACCAGCTCGTTGCGCACATCGCGGAGCACGCGCTCCGGGTCGCGTTCCAGCGGGTCGCCCCAGCCGCCGCCCCCGGGGAGCACCCAGCGCACCACGTCGCCGCGGCGGCAGTTCATGGTCACCTTCGAGGTGAGCGTCTTCGCTCCGTCGCCGGGATTGAGGACGACGGCGCCGGGAGCGCCCGGCCTGCCGCCGTACAGCCCGTAGGGACGGTGGACCTGGCGGTCCGAACGGACCTGGACGATGGCCTCCTCCTCGGTCATCCGGTAGTCGCGGTAGAAGGGGGCGCCGCCGCGGAACCTTCCTGCGCCGCAGTGGTCGGTCACCAGCTCGTTGGCGAGGATCTCCACCGGGTTCTCGATCTCCGAGACCTCGACCGACTGCGCCGCCATGTTGGCGAGCAGGCTCGCGTTGCCCTCGAGCCCGTCCGCGAACGGCCGTCCGCCCCAGGTGCCGCAGGTGAAGTCGATGTAGATGAATGGACTGCGGTCGGCGCGGTAGCCGCCCACCGAAACCCCGACGTTGCCGCCGTCGGAGGCCGCGCAGACCTTGTCCGGGGCCATCTTCGCGAGTGCACCGAACGCGCAGTCGAGCATGCGGAACCCGGTGAGC
>JAJEBT010000173.1 GCA_022822405.1 Alphaproteobacteria bacterium | reverse complement strand
AGTACCGTCCCGCCCGAAATCCAGCAGTTTGCGCCAATTCGGCAATTATGTCCGATGTTGACCATATTCCCGATTGTGGTCCGCTCGCCGATCTCGGTTGACTCGAGAATGCCGCGCACGACGACGCAGTTTGCGCCGATGGTCACGTCAGCCCCGACGATCAATCCGCCAAGGTGCGGATAAGGCAGCGGCAGCCCGTTCTCATCGAATTCAACAGCAAGCCCGGCGCCGCCAAGCGAGCAATTCGGCCCTATCCGGCAGCTTGCGCCCAGGATCACATCCCGCCCGATAAACGTTCCCGCGCCAATCCGGCAGTCGGCGCCGATCTGCGCGCCTTCTTCGACAACCGCGGTCGGATGTACGTGGCCTTCCCCCTCCTCGGGAAATAAATGGGATACGGCCCGGACGAACCAGCGCGCTGGATTCGCAACCGTCAGGTATTCGCTGTCGTCGTCGGCCGGAATACGAAATGTCTCGCTGACGAGTATCAGGGATGCCTTGCTGTTCGCGGTCAGCGCCGCACCCTTGTCGCCCGAGAACTTGCAGAAAGACAGTGCGCCGGGCGCGGCATCACCAAGTGACGCGACCGCCTCAATTATGACCTCGTCGCCGCAAGTTTGGGCCAGAACCGGTTCGGCGACTCGATCCTTAAGGGCGCCGAGAGCGATCGGTGTGTCGAGCCCGTGTGAGGCCGGAATCGTCATTCAACCGAACTCGATATCATCCGCCGTGATCGCCGCGCCCGATGCAACGGGGCGTGCAGCCTTCGCGCCCACCACCCGATCTTCGGTTTCCGGGCCGAGCAGCTTCTTGGGATCCACTGTCGACGCATCGATCCGGCGCGGACGGATCATCTCCGCTTCGATAACCTGCCCGGACGCAATGTCCGACATCGCCGTCAGATACCGGCGGCCGCTGAGCCGCACGGCTTCCTCCGCTGCCGTCGGCCTTTTATTTGCCGACCCCAGCATTCGTTCCGCCGTGCGAATCGTCCGAACATATTCCGCAAGCGCTTCCGGATCGGCGGAAAATCCATGATCCGGCCCCGGCATGTCGTTATCCAGCGTGAAATGCTTCTCGAACGCCGTTGCGCCCAGGGCCGCGGCCGCCGCGGCCGCGACCGACCCGAGAGAATGGTCCGAGAACCCGATGGCGAGGCCGGGAAATTCCTCGCGCATGCCTGTGATCGAGCGCAGGTTCAAATTATCGTCTTCCGCCGGATACTGGACGGTACAGTGAAACAACGTGATATGTCCGCTGCCGCCGGATTGCAGGATGTCCACGGCTGACCGGATTTCTTCCATCGTCGACGCGCCGGTCGACAGGTAAACGGGTTTGCCGGTGGCCGCAATCGCGCGCAGCAGCGACACGTGGGTAATGTTCGTCGAGCCGACTTTTATTATCGGCAGGTCCAACTCGACAATCATCGATAGGCCGTCCAGATCGGCGGCCGTCGATATCATGGTGATTCCGACATCGCCGGCGTGATCGCGCACTTCGCGGAATTCATCCACCGACAACTCGTTCTCGCGGAAAATGGGGAGGAAGGACGAACCGGGCGCGATGAAGGAGTCCGTGACGAAGCACTGGAATTTGATCATATCGGCGCCGCATTCATGTGCGGCTTCCACGAGCTTCTTCGCGAGCCCGACATCGCCGTTATGGTTGATCTCGCCTTCCGCAATGATGGTTACGGGTTCGGTCATGAAACTCTCCTGTTCCGGCGCCTGATCACGCTGTTCCCGGCACATCGTCGACATACCACCGCTTGATCGTCGCGACGAGATAGACGTTGCTGTCGCTCATGTCCATCAAAGCTACCGTCCGGGCTCGTCGGAATTGGAGCGATCGTCCGGTTGCAGGACAATAACGAAACGTCTCCCCCGATGATCGAAGTAAGCCGGATAGCTTTCCGGGTCGGCCACACGGAGAAGATCGAACTGCTCGGCGATGGTCCGATGCGGGTCAAGCCGGCTGTCGCTGGGATTGCGCCGAGGATAGGACGTGGGTTCGCCTCTCTGTTCGGTGCCTGCCCGTGGCGTTGCTTCGTCCAGAAAGCGCCGGCAGAGCTCAAGCGTCTTCTCGCCCTGAAGCTGCCGCCACTCGGCGTATGTCTCGTTGCCGACGAGATCGATCGAATCGCGATAGACGACCGGCCCCGCGTCGGCGTCGTCGTCGGCCTCGAACAGGCAGATCGGGATCGTCGTCGCACCGTCGAGAATCTGCCAGGTCATGGGGGAGAATCCCCGCCCTTTCGGCAGGTCGCTCTCGTGGACGACAAGATTGGCGAGATTGCGGCGGAGCAGTCGTTGCGGAACAATCCGTACGCACCCGAGCAGAAAGGCGACATCGCCCTCCGGCAGGTCCTCGGCGCGCCGCACCAGTTGCGCCGTATCGCCGGCCTTGCCGGCTTCGCGAACCAGCCGCTCGGCGAAAGGCAGAATCCAGCTTTCGTTGTCGACCAGCACCGACACCCGCCGGGGTCTCTTCCATGCAGAGGCGGTCACGCGGGATATCCGTTCATTTGTGTCATGTTGGTCTGCCTGACGGCACGTCTCTCACGCCAAACTCCGTTGACGCGGCAAGGCACGCGCGTGGATTGCCCGAGCCACCCGTGTAGCGCCGTGTCCGTCGACCAGAGCCCGGCCCGCCGCCGCCATGCGGCGTCGCCCGGCGTCGTCCGCCATGAGCGCGGCGACCGTCTCACGCAGGCGACCGTCGAGAATCCCGTCGACCTCCCCGACGCTCGCGCTCGCGCCGGCCTCCCGCAGAGTTCGATTAACCTGAATCTGGTTCTGTGCGGTCACGACCGTGACCATCGGGACGCCCAGGCAGGCAAGCTCCCAGCAGGTGCTGCCGGCGGCGCCGATCGCCATATCCATGCCGCTCAATAGGGCGGCCATGTTCGGAACATTCTCGTGCACGATGACGCCTTCGAGCTGCCGGATTTGCCGGCGCCGCGGGTTGGCATCGGTGACGACGACGTGAACGTTCAAGGATGCGCGGCGGTCTACTCCGTCAAGCGCTTCCAAGACAGGAATCGTCAGCCCCGAGCCATCCGCCGATCCGAAAAAAACCAGGATGTTTTTCTTCCGTGTTCGAGGCGCTCTCTGCTGCCGTCCACGGAACTCGCGCCTCAATATCGAATACCGGGGCCCCAAAAGCACGGCGCTTGCCGGCGGCAGGAGGTCTCGATACGCATCGCTTCCCGGCGCCCGCCCCGCATCGACGAGAATGTCGCAATCGTGACGCCGGTTTGCCAGATCGTCGATCACAAGAATTTTGCTTCCGGATTTCCTGATTTGGGTCTCCCAGCGGTCATCCAGGCCGTAATGGTCCACCACCACCCAATCGGATGCTTGCGCCGTCTCACGCGTGGCTTTCGCGTCGCTTTGCCAATCATCGTCACAGTCAAGGATGCGAAAAGGAATTTCGGCGCGCGTCAGAATCGAGGTCCCCAACCTGTCGTCCGCCCGGGTTGCGAATTCGACCAGATTGCCCCGAGCCCCGAGTTCCTGCGCCAGCGCGATGCAGCGTCCCATATGGCCGCCCCCGGTCTTTGCCGAGGCATCCGCCCGAAGCAGAATATTCATTTCAGACTCAAGCCGGTTATCGCACCTGAAATATCGGTTCCATCGGCGCGCCGGACAATTTTTCGTCCATGGAATCGTTGAAGATGGCGTCCGCGATGATCGGCAATACCGCGTCGTAGGCATCCAGCAGAAAGTCGGCTTCCGACGCCGTGTGCGCCAACGCGATATTGTGGCTGGACTGGATCAATATTCCTCGCCGCAGCATTTCCTGAACAAACAGGGTTCTTTTCTGCCATTGGGT
>JAJEBT010000061.1 GCA_022822405.1 Alphaproteobacteria bacterium | reverse complement strand
ACCAGCGGCAGGCCCATGCCGATCAGGCCCTTGACCATGCCGGCGAGGCAGAAGACGAACGCGAAATAGTAGAGAATGGCGCGGCTCCGGACGGCGGGGCTCCGGCCGGCCGGCCGGGCGGGCCGGACCTTAGCCCGGTTTCCCCGCCCCGGTCACGATTCGTTGGGTCACGAGCCGTTGCGGCCGGGCGGCGACCCGGTTCGGCCTTCGGCGCCGGACAAAGCCGGGGGTTTTTCCGCATCCCCTCCCTTGTCGCCCCGGACTTGTTCCGGATCTCGCTTGCTTGCGGGGCCACGCAGCAGCGCCGCGCCGCCGAATAGTCCCGCCACAGCGCAACCGACGGGCCTGTCAGGCGGCCGGCGTCGGGGCGTTCACCTGCACGGTCACGATGTCCAGATCGTGGTACTGCTGGTGGCGCACCGAAGAGGCGAGATGGCGCAGCAGCCGCAGCGAGATCTCCTGTTCGACCGGCGTCTCCCCGGCCCCGGCGGTGAGCACCGCCATCCGTTCCTGCACATTTTCCTCTCCCGGCGCGACGATGAATTCGAGCACCGCGCCGCCCTCGCCTTTCGACGCCGACAGCCTCAGGCGCCGCGGGCGTTCCGGATCTTCGGTATTTTCTTCCGGCCGCAGAAGGCTCAAAAGGGTTTCCTCGGCGGCGGCGTCGAGCCGGTCCGCCATGGCGTCGTCCCAGCCGTTGCGCGCCGCGAACCGGCTCAGGAATTCCCGGATGGCCGGCAGCGCCGAGACGGCGAAGCCGGCCTCCATGCGGACGGGCCGGGATCCGGAAAGATCGACGATCAGGGTCATGAGAATCGCCGCGAGGCCGCCGGCGGTGATCCCGTTGGCAAGAATGCCGCCGGCGAAGTCGGTTACGAACTCCGGGAAAATCGCGCCGTTCTGGAACCCGACTCCGAGCCAGAAGGAAACCCCGACGATCACGCCCTTACGGGTGTCCAAACCGTCCTGCATCACCATCCGGACGCCGACCATGAACAGCAGCCCGACGGTGGCCAGAAGGAAGGCGCCGACGACCGGACCCGGTATCGCCAGTACGACCGCCAGCGCCTTGGGCAGGAATGCCAGAATGACAAAGATCGCTCCCGTGGCGATCGCCACGGCCCGGGCCGCGACCCCGGTAATCTCGATAAGCGACGCGGCCATGGAAAAGGTCGTGTTCGGAATGGTTCCCGCAAGACCGCACAGCAGGCTGCCCAGGCCGTCGACCGTGACCGTGCCCTGCACAGCGCGGAAATCCACCGGCCGCTGCCGGCGCCACGAGACCCGCTGCAGGGCGATGCTGCTGGTCATCGCCCGGATCGAGTCGATCACGGCGGTCAGCAGGAAAGCCGGAAGCAGCGCCCAGAAGACCGGTCCGAAGTCCAGATCGAAGCCGGGCATGGCGGCGTCCGGCAATCCGATCCACGAGGCCGCGGCGATACGGTCGAGATCGTAGAGGCCGAAAAACGCCGCAACGGCCGTGCCGGCGACGACGCCGATCATCGGCGCCCACAGCCGCAGCGTGGCCGGCCCTTTCAGCGATACGCCGAGGATCGCCAGCAGCGTAACCAGCGCGATCGACGGCGCCGCATGGGCCGGGCTGCCGTCCGGCGCTTCATTCAGCATCCGGAACACGACCGGCGCGACCGTGACCGGCACCAGCATGATCACAGTGCCGGAAACCGCCGGGGTCAGGATTCTCCGGAACAGGACAAGCCTGGTGGAGATCAGCAACTGAAACAGCGCAGCGCAGACGACCAGGCTTGCCAGCATCGCCGGGCCGCCTTTTGCCACCGCCGCTATGCCGACTCCCAGGAAAGCCGTGGAACTGCCCATCACGAGAATATGGCCGCCGCCGATTCTCCCGAACCGGATCGCCTGGAGCGCCGTGGCGATTCCGCCGAGCGCGACGGCGGCGAACACCGCCCAGCCCAGATAGGATTCGCCGGCGCCGCCGGCCCGCATCACCGCCGTCGGAATCAGGATCGGGATCGCCACGGTGAGAACGGCGAGCTGCAGTCCGAGGCCCAGGGTAAGTGCGCCGGGCGCGCGCTCGTTCGCCTCGTAGCGGATCCCGGCGCCGTCGGCTGGGCGGTTTTCGCTCATGCCGGTACGAAACGTCGGCGAACGCTCCGAAACCGGAACGATCCACGCGGGTTCATAGCTTCTCGGCCTCCAGTCCGCTCTGCCGGGCAGGCTATCCTGGCGAACCGCCCTGTTTTACATCATCGGCTGAGCGCGCCGTTATTCGGGGTAGGCGGGGCTCATGTGCCGGTTCACCAGTTCGTATGTCCAGGGGCTCGGGGACCCTGAAGGGCTGTCTGCCGATCCGGCTTGTGGAGGGACCATTGTATGCAAGACGCTTCGGGGCGATGCAAACACCGTTTCCTGCAAATTGCAGTTGAAGGAATGTGCCGCTGCGGGGCGCCCCGCGGCTCGGTGCATCGAATGTCCGGAGGGCTCCGGCTGCGCATCGGCACCCGCCGTCCAGCCGAGGAGCCGGCGCGGGGCGGCGGGATCGGCGTGCCGCGGGAACACCGCCACGCGCGGCGACGCCTGGTTTTCGCCCGAGACCCGGCGCGCCTCGGCGAAGGTGGTCTTTGCGCCGCCCGGCACGGCCTCTGCGTGTGGCTCTTGACCCCACGGATCTCCGCTCCGCTCCGTCCGGGGTGACAAATGAGTGATGTCGCGCGTAAGAAACCCGGTCCGACCTCCCCGACGGCAAACGATCCGGGCCGACCGCCGTGACCCCCGAAACCCTGCGCCGGCAGTTTCTCGCCTGGCAATGCCGCATCCGCCAGATCGCCATGCGCGAGGACGAAGGCCGTCCGTCCGAG